>SVGB01000034.1 GCA_015056565.1 Butyrivibrio sp. | reverse complement strand
CCCTCTTCGAGAGACTTGAAACCTTCCATGTTGAGTCCTGAATAATGTACGAATACATCATTTCCAGCCTCGTCAGAGATGAAGCCGTAACCCTTCTGGTTGTTGAACCACTTAACAGTACCTTTGTTCATCGTAATACCTCCACAAAAATAAAAAAATAATCGTTCTGTTGTCTATGACAACACATTTACGATATCACATAAATGCGCAAAAGTAAAGAAATAATAAAAGTATTTAATCACTTTACTTTAAAAATTTAGCGTGATAAAATGTTTAAGTACCAAAGCAATATTGACGGTATTTTGTAACATTAAATTTAGTTTTTTTACGGAGGTTTTTTTTCCATGAACAAGAAGATCAGAACAGATGCTGTTGATCATCTCTTTGATGCAATACTCTGCCTTCAGAACAAGGAGGAGTGCTATAGCTTTTTTGAGGATCTTTGCACTGTTAATGAGCTCCTTTCTCTTTCACAGAGATTTGAAGTCGCTTCTATGCTGAGAGATAAAAAGACATATCTTGAGATTGCAGAAAAGACAGGCGCATCAACTGCTACCATCAGTAGGGTAAACAGATCCCTTAATTATGGCGATGATGGTTACGAACTTGTATTTACAAGAATGCAGGATTGATTGGTTTTCAAATGTAAAAAACTGCTACTGAGTTGATCAGTAGCAGCTTTTTTTATTTATTCTCTTTATTTTCTTCTTTTTTGTCTTCGCCGCCTTCATCTTTCTTTTCTTCTGAAGACTTATCTTCTGAAGATTCCTTATCGGCAGCTGCACGCTCTTTTGCAACCTCAGCTGAGTTCCTCTCAACGCCAGTCATATCACACTGACCAGAGAAAACTGCATTTTCGTCAATGATGATGCCCTTGCAGGTAACATCGCCAATGACCTTACCGGTATCACTGATCTCGACCTTACCCTGAGGAGCTGAGATATTACCTGTTACTTCGCCGGCAATATAGGCATTCATGGCAGATACAGTACCTGTGATCTTGCCTTCCTGTCCAACAATAAGTGCTCCGCTGATAGTAACGTTTCCTTTTACTGTGCCATCGATTCTTGTGGAATCCTTGGTTGTAAGCGGGCCGTCAAGCACTGCGCCGGGACCGATGATGGTTCCTACCTGCTCAAGAGCTGGATCTACTGTAGTATCTTTTTTGTTTCCAAACATGATGAGTCCTCCTACCCGTTGATTTCTATGAGTTCTTCAGGATCGATATATTGTTCGTCTTGCTGGATCTGATAACCAAGTGTTGTGTTGTTATCAGCGATGACAAAGATGATGTCACCCTTGTCTATCTGTGACCCCTCTGTAACAAGAGGGTCACCTGAGTTTCTGTAAATTGACACATAACCATTGCCATGGTCTATGGTTACAATATTGCCAAATTTGGCATCTGTAGTCACTGTAAGGACGGTACCTGAACCGGAAGCGATAACGCTGTTTCCTGAAGCTGATTCTAGTAAAACTATAGGATTGCCAGTTGCTGTATCCTTGTTATCCTCGGTCAGAGTAGTAACCTTGGTCTCATTGGGATCGTCAACTGCTGCGGTCAGGGATGCTGTTCCTGTGAGAGGGAAACCTGTGGGTACTGCCAAAGTCTCCGCCTCTTCAGCTGAAATCTGTTCGTCCTCAAGCCTCTGATTGAGAGCTGCGCTTAGCTGCTGTACCTTGGTCTCCAACTCATCGTTGGAAGCTTCCAGTGTGCTGCTGGCTACAGTGAGTTCATCAATCTGAGCTCTTTGCTGATCTTCGATGGAACGAAGATTGGAAATGGTGATGGCTGAATAGATAATGTAGCAAATGATAGCTAGTGCCAGAGCAAATGCCGTGTAAGCAAGGACCTGCGTTTTAAAGTGGTTAAGGTGCAGGCGCTTGGTGGAGCCATCAGAATCTCCTGATATAACCATAAAAGTATAATGTCTTTTGTGTCTGTGTTTTCTGGGCTTTTTCTCTGTGCTCATATTAACCTCCGACTGACACACTATTCTAACATAAAAACCACCAGGACTCAAATTTATACAAATCCTGGTGGTTTATTTCGTTATTAGTTGTGCAATTAATTAGCCGATAACTGCTTCAACTGTGTACTCTTTTACACCATCCTCGTAAGGAATTACGTTTCCTTCAACAGTCTTGCCATTTACAACAAGGCTCTTTACGCCCTTCTCTGCGCCATTCTGTTTAACAGAGATGTTGTAGGTTGCGCCTCTGTACTTCCTTGTGATCTTGAAATCACCAAAGTCCTTAGGAACGCAAGGGTTAACCATAAGTCCCTTGTGTGTTGGGTAAATACCAAGGATGAACTGAGAGATGTTTACGAAGGTCCATGCAGCAGTTCCTGTGAGCCAGCTGTTCTTGCCCTGGCCAAAGAACTTAGCATCCTTGCCGGCAACCATCTGTGAATATACATAAGGCTCCGTGCAGTGGATCTCACTGATCTCTTCAATGTAAGCTGGGCAGGTCTTCTTGTAGATCTCAAAGGCTCTGTCGCCATGACCAAGAACTGTCTCAGCGATTGAAACCCAAGGATTGTTGTGGCAGAAGATACCAGCATTCTCCTTGTATCCTGGTGGATATGAGCTGACTTCACCAAGCTCTAAGTGGTACTTGGTGTATGCAGGCTGAAGGATCATTATGCCGTACTTGGTATCAAGTCTTTCCTTTACGCTGTTAAGTGCCTTTTCAGCAAGACCTTCCTCTACGCCGATACCGGCAAGAACGCAGAAGCCCTGAGGCTCGATGTAGATCTGACCTTCCTCGCACTCCTTGGAACCAACCTTGTTGCCGTGAGCATCATAAGCTCTGACAAACCATTCGCCGTCCCAACCAGCAGTTGTAGCAGCGTCGTAAACTTTTTTAACTTCTTCCCTTGCTCTCTTAGCCTCAGCGTCGTCGCCAAGAAGCTCAGCAAGCTGAGCGTACTCTTCACCGTATTTAACAAACATACCTGCGATGAATACTGACTCAGCAACAGGTCCCTCTGAAGGTCCGAAAGTCTGGAAGGACTCACCTGGATGCTCTGAGAAGCAGTTGAGGTTAAGACAGTCATTCCAGTCAGCTCTTCCGATAAGTGGAAGACCATGAGGTCCCTTGTGGGTTACAGTGAAATCAAATGAGCACTTAAGGTGTCCCATAAGTGTCTTGGCAACACTCATATCGTTGTCGAAAGGAACCATTTCGTCAAGGATTGAAAGGTCTCCTGTCTCTCTGATGTATGCGCTTGTTCCTGCAATGAGCCAAAGTGGATCATCGTTGAAACCAGAACCAATGTCTGAGTTACCCTTCTTGGTAAGTGGCTGGTACTGGTGGTAAGCTGATCCATCCTGGAACTGTGTGGATGCGATATCGATGATACGCTGTCTTGCTCTGTCTGGAATAAGGTGTACGAATCCAAGAAGATCTTGACAGGAATCTCTAAAGCCCATTCCACGGCCAATTCCTGACTCGTAGTAGGAAGCAGATCTTGACATGTTGAATGTGACCATGCACTGATACTGGTTCCAGATATTAACCATGCGGTCAACTTTCTCATTAGAAGAAGATACATGGTAGTTGGAAAGAAGCTCTTTCCAGTAGCTTTTAAGCTCAGCAAGGGCTGCATCAACTGACTCTACGCGGTTATACTTGGCAAGCATTGCCTTAGCTCTTTCCTTATTAATAACAGAAGGAGCTTCCCACTTGCTGTCCTCGGGATTCTCAATATAACCGAGAGTGAAGATGAATGTCTTGGACTCACCTGGCTCAAGAGTTACATTGATCTGGTGTGCAGCGATTGGTGACCATCCGCTGGCGAGTTCGCCTGTGCACTTGCCGTTTTTTACGACATCAGGGCTGTCAGGACCGTTGTATGCGCCAAGGAATGCATCGCGGCTTGTATCGAAACCGTCAACCTTAGTGTTGACGCCATAGATTGCGTAGTGGTTACGACGCTCTCTGTACTCAGTCTTGTGGTAGATAACACTGCCGCCATCAGTAACCTCAACTTCACCAGTTGAAAGGTTACGCTGGAAGTTCTTCATATCATCATCAGCGTTCCACAGACACCACTCTACATATGAGAAAAGAGTGATCTGAGCCTGACTCTTCTTATTATTGGTAAGAGTTATTTTTGATATCTCACAGTTGTCGTCCATAGGAACAAATGTAAGGACCTGAGCCTGCACGTCGTTCTTGGAGGAATTCCATGTGCTGTATCCAAGGCCGTGACGGCACTCATAGCTGTCAAGTTCAGTCTTAACTGGCTGCCAGCCTGGATTCCATACGGTATCGCCGTCCTTAATATAGAAGTATTTACCATTGTTGTCATAAGGAACGTTGTTGTAACGATAACGTGTCAGACGAAGGAGCTTGGCATCCTTGTAGAATGTGTAGCCTCCGCAGGTATTAGAGATAAGTGAAAAGAACTCCTTGTTTCCCAGATAGTTGATCCAGGGAAGGGGTGTCTTTGGCGTCGTGATGACGTATTCAAGTGCGTTGTCGTCGAAATGACCGTATTGCATATGTAACCTCCCTCTGTACTTAAACGTTTAAGACGATTTCTAGGCATATTATATATGCTAAGATTAAGAATTTCAACAGTATTTTTTTGTTTGCTAATTTAGAAAAAAGTCAGTAATTATGCGGATAAAAACTTATTTATTACAGGTGGTTTCCGAAGAGGCGCATGAATACTGAAGATTTTCGAAAACGTTTACCTTAAATGTGAACAGATTGTAACTAAAATCGTAATTATGTATGAAATACCGTGCGCAGATTTGTAAAAGACTACCAAAAATATAAAATTTGCACAAAAACTTAAAAACTAAACTTGCTTTTAGAGTAATTTCGATGTATATTAAAACTACGAAAACGATTAAGTGAGAAATGAAGCGATGGCTAAACGAATTGTATCTTTAAAAGACATATCGAAAGCCTGCGGAGTATCGATCGCTACTGTTTCTAAAGCTCTTAATGATCACAGTGATATAAGTAAGGATACCAAGGAAAAGATCAGAGAAGTTGCGGAGCAGTTAGGATATCATCCCAACGCAGCAGCCCAGGCTCTGAAGACGAACAGATCCAACAATATTGGAGTCCTTTTTGTCGATGAGGCTAATAGCGGTCTTACACATGATTACTTCTCACACGTTTTGGACAGCTTTAAAAAGAAGGCTGAGCAGGAAGGTTTCGATATTACCTTCATCAATGGAGACAGAACAAGAAACAACAATATGAGTTATCTGTCCCATGCAATTTACAGAGGATTTGACGGCGTGGTGATCGCCTGTGTGGATTTCTCGGATCCTGAGGTGGATGAACTTATTAAGAGTAACATCCCCGTTGTGACAATTGACCATTCCTTCTTTAATAGAATATCAATTGTGTCAGACAACATTAAGGGAATGAGAGAACTTGTTACATATATATATGAACAGGGACACAGGAAGATAGCTTACATCCACGGCCATGAGGATACAGCAGTTACACAGAGCAGACTGGCAAGCTTTCACAAGACTCTTCAGGACCTTGGAGTTACGATTCCGGATGAATATTTACTGGAAGCTCCTTATAGAAATATAGAAGAGGCTAAAAAGGCAACAGACAAGCTCCTTGATCTTAAGAATCCTCCAACATGCATCCTTTACTCAGATGACTTTGCAGCCTTTGGCGGTATGAATGCCATCAGGGAGAGAGGGCTTAGAGTTCCAAATGATATTTCCATAGCCGGATACGATGGCATTGAGATAGCAAGACGTATCAGTCCACTTATGACGACAATTGTTCAGGACACAGACAGGATTGGAAGACTTGCAGCAAGTAAGCTTATAGACCTTATCAATAACCCCAAGGCCACTCTTATCGAACAGATAGTGATACCTGGAACCCTTGAAAAGGGCGAGTCAGTTGGCAAGATCAAGCGCAAATAAATACGGTTTAAGACAGTTTTACTGTTTTAAATAAAAAACTTCAAAATTCTTTTAAAGAAAAGGGAGGTAAAAGTAGTTATGAAGAAGAAAGTACTTGGTTTATTACTTTCAACAACAATGGTAGCTGGAATGCTTTCAGCTTGCGGCGGCGCTGCAACAGAAGCTCCTGCAGAGGCACCTGCAGCAGAGGCTCCAGCAGCAGAAGCACCTGCAGCTGATGCAGCAGCAGAGGCACCTGCAGCTGACGCAGCAGCAGAGACACCTGCAGCTGATGAGGGAAAAGTTCTCAACATTTCAGCATGGAACGAGGAGTTCAAGTCACGTCTTACAGATCACTATCCTGGATACGAGGTAATTGATGGAACAACTGGTAAGATCGGTGATGTTACAGTTAACTGGCTCATCACTCCTAACGAGGAGAATGCATACCAGAACAGACTTGACGAGCTTCTTCTTGCACAGGACAGTGCAGCAGCAGATGATAAGGTTGACCTTTTCCTTGTAGAGGCTGACTACGCAGTTAAGTACACAGATACTGATTACACAATGCCTATTAAGGATCTTGGAATCACTGATGAGGACCTTAAGGATCAGTACACATACACACAGGATGTTGTTACAGATTCTAACGGCGTTATCAAGGGAACATCTTGGCAGGGCTGCCCTGGTGTTATGATCTACAATAGAGAGATCGCTAAGGAAGTATTCGGAACAGACGAGCCTGCAGAGATTCAGGCTAAGTTCTCTGATTGGGATAAGTTCTTCGAGTCAGCTGGTGAGCTTGACAAGGCTGGTTACGATGTAATTTCTTCAACAGCTGATACATTCCGTGTATATCAGAACAACGCTAAGCTTCCTTGGGTTGATGGAACAAAGATCCAGGTAGATGACAACCTTAAGAAGTGGGTTGAGGACTCTAAGAAGCTTGCAGATGCTGGCTACTGCAACACATGGGGCCAGTGGGGTGAGGACTGGAACAAGGGATTCTATCCAGAAGGAAAGGTATTCGCTTACTTTGGACCAGCTTGGCTTATCGACTTCTGTATGGCAGCTGATGTAGAAGGCTCAGTAGCACACGATGGTGGCTGGGCAGCTACAGAGGGACCTCAGGGCTTCTACTGGGGCGGAACATGGATCTGTGCAGCAGCTGGAACAGACAACGCTTCTCTTGTTGCTGATATCATGAGAAAGATGACATGCGATCCTGAAGTTATGAAGGACATCGTTCTTAAGGACAATGACTTCGTAAACAACAGACCTGTTATGGAAGAGCTTGCAAACGATCCTTCTTACCAGAACGCAGTTCTTGGTGGACAGAACCCTCTTAAGATGTTCTGCGCTGGTGCTGACAAGATCGACATGGCTAACCTTACAGCTTATGATCAGGGTCTTCTTGGTGACTTCCAGACAGCTATGGGCGACTACATCAATGGCAACTATGCTACATATGATGAGGCTCTTGAGCAGTTCTACACACTTGCACTTCAGAGATATCCTGAGCTTTCAAAATAATCCTGCATAGGTTTATGTCTTAACTATTCATTTGCCTGCCGGTCATTGCGCCGGCAGGCAATTTTAAAAAAACGCTTGTAGTTCCAAAAAGAGTAATTTGTGGAGGTAGAGTATGGACAAGAAACAGTCCAATAAGAACGTAGTAAAGTTCAACAGATGGGGTTACATCTTTCTTATTCCATTCTTTGTTACTTATGTAATATTCAGTTTTATTCCGCTTTGTTCAACAATCTATAACAGTTTCTTTGAAAACTATCGTTCCGGTCTTAAGCAGATAGGCCCCAATTTTGTTGGTTTTGCCAACTATGCCGGCCTTCTTGGCACTCCGGAAATTTGGAAATATTTAGGTAATACACTTATCATGTGGATCGGTGGATTTATTCCTCAGATCGTTATAGCTCTTTTGCTGGCATATTGGTTTTCAGATCCTTCTCTCAGACTTAAGGGACAGAGATTCTTTAAAACTGTTATCTATATGCCTAACCTGATCATGGCGTCAGCTTTCTCAATGCTGTTTTTTGCATTGTTCTCAGATAGCGGCCCAGTAAACCAGATTCTTTTAAGTCTTCATGTTATTAAAGAGCCATACAAGTTCTTCCAGTTTGTTATTGCATCCAGAGTTCTTGTAATGCTCATGAACTTCCTGATGTGGTTTGGTAATACCACCATTCTTCTTATGGCAGGTATGCTTGGTATTGACTCATCACTTTATGAAGCAGCACAGGTGGACGGTGCTACAGCTTCACAGGTATTCTTTAAGATCACAATGCCTATTCTTCGTCCTATCTTCGTATATGTGCTTATCACTTCACTTATCGGTGGTTTGCAGATGTTCGATGTTCCTCAGATCCTGACCAATGGTCGTGGTAATCCTACAGATTCCCTGACCACAGTAATCATGTTGCTGAACAGATACCTGACCAGTAAAGACGTTGGTCGTGGTGGTGCTTTGTCAGTATTCATGTTTATTGTAACAGGTATTCTTAGTTTGATCGTATTTAGAATTAACACTACTAAGGATAAAGATTGAGAGAGGAGATACAAGGATGAATAACGATATACAGATGAAGCCTCACGGCGTTCCAATCGGAGTCAGAAGAACAATCGCATATATTGTACTGGCATTCTTCTCATTCCTTTGCCTTATTTGGTTTTACATTTTGCTTATAAACTCAACAAGATCACACTCAGAGATGACACTTGGATTTACAGTTCTTCCAAGTACTCACCTTTTGGACAACTGGAGTAGCCTTGTTAATGGTACAATCCCTATCGCAAAGGGATTCGTAAACAGTATTATTGTTTCAGCTTGCACAGCTTGTCTTACATCATACTTCTCTGCTATGACAGCTTATGCTATCAATACATACAGATTCAAGGGAAGAGCAGCAATTGCAACCTTTATCCTGGCTATCATGATGATCCCTGGACAGGTTACAGCTCTTGGTTTCCTTCGTTTGATCGTAAGACTTGGTATGGATGACTCAATTGTTCCACTTATTATTCCTGCAATTGCTTCTCCTGTTACATATTTCTACATCAAGCAGTACATGGAGAGTAACCTTCCTCTTTCACTGGTAGAAGCAGCAAGAATTGATGGATCTGGTGAGTTCCGTACATTTAACACAATCATACTTCCACTTATCAAACCTGCTATTAGCGTACAGATGATCTTCGCTTTTGTAGGCAGCTGGAATAACTACTTCACACCAGCCCTGATCCTTCATACAGATACCAAGAAGACACTTCCTGTTATGATCGCTCAGCTGCGTGGTGCTGACTGGTTACGTTTCGATATGGGACAGATTTACATCATGATTGCAGCATCAATCTTCCCAGTTATCGTGATTTACCTGCTTCTTTCAAGATATATCGTTGGTGGTGTATCTGCAGGTGCAGTAAAAGGTTAAAAGATTTCATAATGAAATCCTCCTATTTTTTACTCTTTCCTTTTATAAGCGTTGCGAAAGGCCATGGCGTTTGCCATGGCCTTTCGTAATTAATCAAGCGATCTCTGATTTGCTAAGCGGAACCAGAAAAAAGCGGGAACAGATGCTTGGCATACAGATGATTAGTCAGTTCCGGCGTCGGTCTCAACCTTTTTTATATCTTCTGACTGGTCGATGGTCAGGTCAAAGCCGTTAAACATTTCGTTTTCAGGAAGGAGCATTTCAAAACCGTCTGTATAGTCAAGCTTTGCTGTAGCATTGTCAAAGGAAAGGCCAAGGACATGACCGCCATATAGCCTGTCGCCGGAAATGAAGTGAAGATGCCAGCCTGTGGCATTGAGGCTGTCCATGTAAGGAGGGCAGTATAGGGCAACGACAGTGCCTTCGATGTTTTCGTAGTCAAAGAAGGTCTGGTCGGTTTCAAGGACCTTGGCAAGGGGCTGGTAGGGCTCTTTCTGAGCATGCTCGCTCCGAACGTTCATTGTGGTAAAATCCCCGTCTATGCGGACCATATAGAACCTGTTTACACCAAGCTCTTTTACCTTGTTATCAAGAAGAGCTTTAAGCTCATCGATATCAGCTACAGCTCCAATCTCAAGGACTTCGTCCTCATCAAAGAATGTGACATTGGAAAATGGGATCAGCTCATCGTTTCCTACTGTTTCGATGCTTCCGTCGGCAGCGGCCCTGTAGACAACACCGTCTAAAGCGATGAGCTCGCCGTTTAGACCATCAAAGGTCCCGATCCCAATGTCGCCTCTTTTCATAAGTTCGGAAACAGGAACACTTCCGTAGTAATCTCCAAAGGTAAGGCCCTGCAGGAGTGAAACCTGAAACAGTGTATCCCTTTGGCCTTCATCCTCAGGGCCTTTGTTTATTTCTCTTTGCCTGGACCAGGCTCCACACCCTGTAATGCTAACAAAAATCATGGCAGCAGCACAGATATTTCCAATGATAAATCTGATTTTTTTCATAACTTTTACCCTCTGATAATTGAATCATATGCACACGTTATAGTCTTATTTTAACAAATTTATTAACTATACGCTGCAAAAAGCTGGGCAAAGGGTTATTATTTACAATTTTAGTTAGTGGTATTAGTGGATAAGTCCGTCTTTTGCCATCTGCATGAGCATGTCAGCTCCAGCCATGGACATGGCAAACAGGGTGGTGATGAAAAGAAGTGTTACCGCAGGCTTGTCGTAGATAATCTGGTCAGATCTGTAGTTTGATATTAAAAGCTCTACGCCGAGACCTATTATCATAAGGGGCCAGAGTCTGAAGATCAGTGTGTAATCAAGACTTTCGATAAAGAGACGGAGAATAAACAGTATTCCAAAAACTATCATGGAAAGCCCGGCTGTTATAGACCCAACTCTATGCGTTCTTACCTGTTTCTCCATCTGCAACCTCCTCCTTTTGTTCAATGGCCAGCAGTTCTTTCTTTTTACCCTTGATAAGGACAATGCCGGCAACGATAAGTGCTATGCCGATCACGAGACTTGGAATATTGTCAAAGATAGGATAGATGGTGTCCCAGTAATCTCCGGGGATAAAATCTATTACGATGTCCATGATGTAATCCCATGCCATGCTAAGACCTATAAGGATAATGAATGCTGCAAATACAGTGCGCAGGGTCTTACTCTTGATATTGAAGGTGCCAGGGGTAAGGTATTCTTCCCAGATATATCTGTCCTCGTAGTTTGTAAAGTGCTCATCATCAAGATTTGCTATGTTTCTTGCGTGGAAAAATCCCCAGAACCAGATCACAGCAATGACTGCCATCATGAAGTCAAAACGGACACACATAAGAAGTCCGCAGGCTGTAAAAAACAGGCACATAAGGCTCAGCCCGTTTTTCATAAAGCCCATGTACATCTCGGCTGCTCCTGGCAGAAGTGAAAATATAAAAGTAAAGAATCTGTTCTTTTTCATAGGTTTCATTTTAAAATCCCTCCCTTTTCGGTGATGTAATCTTCAAGCATTGTAATAAGATCCTTTTTGCTCAGATCTTTTTGAACCTCTTCTTTTGTTGGTTTTTGTTTTTGCGGTAGTATGTGCATCTCGTCTGTTATTGTTCTTTCTTTGAGAACCTCTTCTCTGGTTGGAACAGGCCTTCTTGCATCAATGCTGCGGGGCAGAAGAGTCATTAGTAAAAGAGCTGCGGCCACCGACAATACAACCTTGTAGGTGAACTTATAGAAATCTGCTGTTCTTTCTTTTTGAGATCTGGCAGGATTTCCATCAATCCTGTTCATTACTTCTGCATGCAGTCCATTAGGCGCCTGCACCAATCCTTCACTTTCAGTTTCAGCGATAAGTGCATTTAGCTCTTCGTCGGACAAGTAATCTTTATTGAATGTCATGATAGAAAATCCTCCTTTCTCATTTTTGTTTTTAGCATTTCCCAGGCTCTGTAGATCCTGGTCTGAACATTTTTTAGAGGAACTCCTGTTTTCAGCGAGATCTCTTTTGCCGTGAGGCCTTCTATAAAATGCATCCTGGCAGCCTCACTGTAGCTATCCGGAAGGGCGTTGCAGTTGTCAGTAAACTGCTGCATTACATCCTTTGCTACGAAAGTTTCCAGGGGACCATCTCTTGAAGTGACGTTTTCTGGCATTTCCTCCTCTGGCGTTGGATGAGCCTTTCTCGCAGATGACTTCAGGTAGTCAATGCATTTGTTTGAGGCAATTCTGCAGACCCAGGCTTTTTCGGAGCTGGGCGAGAGTTCATCAAGATGGCTGTAGGCCGAGATGAAAGTCTCCTGAGTGATGTCCTGTGCTGCGAAGTAGTCGCCGGTCATCTTGAGACAAATGGAAAATACCAGATTCTCATAGGAAGTCATCAGCTGTATTAACTTTTCATTTGAAACTGTATTCCCCACTTTTTCCCTCAACGCGTTATGGTAGGTTTTTTCGTCCTTCATTTAATATAACGATTCATCGAATAAAAAGTCTTCACTTTTTTGAAAAAAATTTTGAATCATAATATAATCTGTAGTAGACAAACCATAGGAGGGAAATCCGTCCATGAAAAAGAGTGCGCTTTTAATAACAAAGTCAATGATGGCAGCAGTAATGGCAGCAATGCTTTTTGCAGCTCCGGCATTTAGCAGGGTGGCATACGCTGAGAATAATGAAAAGACTACAGTAAATAAAGAAGAGACTGTAGAAGAAGTAAAAGAAGAAACAAAAGAGGAAGTAAAAGAGGAAGTAAAAGAGGAAGAGCCTAATGGCGCTGAAGAAGCCCAGGAAGAAATCCTCTCTGAATATGACAAGGCTATAAAAGAGGCAGCAGATGCCCGCCATGCTCTTCAAAATGATCCTACACATGTTCATCACTACAGATGGATTGCCAAGATGAATGAGAGCGAGTCCGCTGATGGCACTATCAACTACATGTGTGAGGAGTGTGACAAGGTCTGGTATTTCAGGCCATATCCCGCTTATCACTGTTTCCAGGGTGATATTGCAAGACAGATCGAAGTGGCTCCGGAGAACTTCACAGTAAAGGTTAAGACATCACTTTTTTACAGCTTTGACAAGCGGGTTATGCAAGCCCTTGCAGATAGACCTGATGTTTCATTATATGTAAGCTTTTTAAAAAATGAGTATATTGGAGACCGCCTAAGCTTTGTGATCCCTGCAGGGGAAGATACAATGTCACTTCTTGATGCAAACGGATACGCAGGTTTCATCTACCTTGGCAACAAGTATGGCATGACTCTTGAAGAAAAGCATGAGATTGAAGAAGAGGAAGCTGTAACTGAAGGTGAAGATGTGACTACCGATGAGGGATCATCTGATACAGCTGATAAAGAGGCTTCAGATACTAAAAAGACAGATAAAGAATAAATGATATATGTTTTTGGGGACCTGGCATCTTTCCGCAGATGCCAGGTCTTTTTGTGGCTTTGGCAGGTTATTTTTGCAGGGCATTTGGGAATTATTAACAAAGAAATATGCATAAAAGTTGAATATTTATAAAAATTAATGCTTGTCTTTATAACTTCACTGTGATAAACTCTTTCCAGTGCACACAAATGTCCGCCTGAGAAGAACACTATACTGACAGAGGCAGACAATTGTATGCCACAGAAAAACAGAAAGGTGCTTCTTAAGGTGCAGCAGGATACAGGATACTACGTAATAAGGAAGCAGGCGGTTCCAGATGTGCTTCTCAAGGTGGTGGAAGCCAAGAAACTCCTTGAGTCCGGCAAAGTAAAAACTGTCAATGAGGCAGCAGCAAGCCTTGGAATCAGCCGTAGCTCTTTTTATAAATATAAAGAAGACATATATGAGTTTCACGACAGCCTTCAGGGTACGACGCTTACGTTGACCTTCCAGATGAACGATGAAGTGGGACTTTTATCATACGTTCTCAATCTCATAGCAGATTTCGGAGCAAACATTCTTACGATACATCAGTCCATTCCTCTTAATGGAGTGGCATCTATTTCGATCACAATCCAGGTTTTGGAAACTACCAAGGATATCATGGAGATGATATCCATCATGGAAAAGACAGAAGGTGTGCACAAGGTCCACATCACAGGACGAAGTGCCACATTGACATAAAAGGAGGCAGCAAGATGGCAAAAGTAGCAGTACTGGGATATGGCACAGTTGGAAGTGGTGTTGTTGAGGTTTTAGACACCAATCCTGTAGAAGTAGCAGGAAGTGCCGGAGAGAAGATTGAAGTTAAGTACATTTTGGATCTCAGGGATTTCCCTGGAGACAAGCACGAGACACAGGTTGTCCATGACATCAACATTATCCTGGACGACCCTGAGATAGAAGTTATCTGCGAGACAATGGGTGGAATTGAACCAGCTTTTTCTTTTGAAAAGAGCGCTCTTGAGAAGGGCAAAAGCGTATGCACCTCCAACAAAGAGCTGGTGGCGGCTCATGGGCCAGAGCTTGTAGAGCTTGCAAAAAAGAACGGTGCAAGCTACCTTTTTGAAGCAAGCGTTGGCGGCGGAATTCCGCTTCTTAGAACCATCAACGACTCCCTTAAACATGAAAAGATCGATTCTATCACAGGAATTTTAAACGGAACAACCAACTACATCCTTACCAAGATGGACAAGGAAGGTATTGGTTTTGCCACAGTTCTTAAGGCTGCTCAGGACAAGGGCTACGCTGAAAAGAATCCTGAAGCCGATGTAGAGGGCTACGATGCCTGCAGAAAGATTGCAATCCTCTCAAGCCTTATGAGCGGACAGCATGTAAACTACGAAGATATCTACACCGAGGGTATCAGCAAGATCAGCATTGAGGATTTTGACTACGCAAGAAATCTTGGAATGGCGATCAAGCTCCTTGGAATGTGCAAGAAAAATGAGAATGGCTTCTTTACTATCGTTGCACCATTCCTTATTCCATATGAGAACCCTCTTGCCAATGTAAACGGAGTGTTCAATGCCATCAACATACATGGCAATATGCTCGGAGACGTGATGTTCTATGGAAAGGGTGCAGGTAAGAACGCCACAGCCAGTGCTGTAGTTGCAGACGTCATCGACATAGTCAAGCACAAGGGCAAGCACATAGAAGTCAACATGAAGCCTGAGAAGGCAGTTCTTTCTCCAAAGGACAACGCAGTCCGCATGTTCTTTGTGAGAGTTCCTGCGGAGCTTAAAGAGCAGGCTATGAGCGTCTTTGGCGAGAATGTAGAAGAAGTGACAGGAACAAACGTACACGGCGAGTTCGCATTTGTCACACCTAATATTTCAGAGAAGGATTTTGAAGAAAAGCTGTGGAAACTTGACAGCGTAAAGGGATACATCAGAATTTACTAATAAAAAGAAAGAAGACTAAAGGACAATGAAGAAGGTAGTTAAGTTTGGTGGAAGTTCACTTGCAAGTTCAGAGCAGTTCAAGAAGGTAGCAGAGATCATCAAGTCAGATCCAGACCGCGTTTACGTGGTTCCATCTGCTCCTGGAAAAAGAAATTCAAAGGACACCAAGGTCACAGACATGCTCTACAAGACCTATGCTCTTGCAGAAGCTGGAAAAGACTTCAAGAAGGAGCTTGATGCCATCAAGGCAAGATATGATGAGATCATCAAGGGACTTAAGCTTAAGCTTGATCTTTCAGGCGAGTTTAAGACTATTGAAAAGAACTTTAAAGACAAGGCTGGCAGCGACTACGCAGCCAGTAGAGGTGAGTATCTTAACGGAATCATCATGGCAGCCTATCTTGGATATGAGTTTATTGACTCAGCAACAGTAGTTGCATTTGATAAGAACGGCGACTTTGACAGCGAAAAGACCAACAAGCTTATGGGCAAGAAACTTGAGAAAACACCTAAGGCTGTTATCCCTGGTTTCTACGGAGCATATGCAGACGGAAAAATAAAGACCTTCTCAAGAGGCGGTTCAGATATTACAGGCTCAATTGTTTCAAGAGCCATCAAGGCTGATGTATACGAGAACTGGACAGATGTTTCAGGCTTCCTTGTTGCAGATCCAAGAATAATCGACAAGCCACCATACATTGAGACTATCACATACACAGAGCTCCGAGAGCTTGCATACATGGGAGCTTCAGTCCTTCATGAGGACGCTATCTTCCCGGTTAGAAAAGAAGGTATTCCGATCAACATCAGGAACACCAACAAACCTGAAGATCCTGGCACATGGATCGTTGAGTCTACAGCTAAAAAGTCCAAGTATGTGATCACTGGTATTGCCGGTAAAAAGGGATTCTGCTGTGTGAACGTTCTAAAAGACCAGATGAACTCAGAGGTTGGATTTGTAAGAAAGGTCCTTCAGGCCTTTGAAGATCAGAACATCTCCATTGAGCATGTTCCATCAGGAATCGATACAATGACAGTATTTGTCCAGCAGGATGAATTCATAGAAAAAGAGCAGTCAGTTGTTTCAGAGATCCACAGACTTGCACACCCCGATATGCTTGAGATCGAGTCAGACCTTGCACTCATCGCAGTTGTGGGACGTGGCATGAAGTCCACAAGAGGTACTGCTGGAAGGATCTTCTCAGCACTTGCCCACGCTTCAGTCAATGTCCGCATGATCGACCAGGGCTCCTCAGAGCTCAACATCATCATCGGCGTAGAGACCAGAGATTTTGAAAAGGCAATCGCAGCAATATACGATATCTTCGTAACTACACAGGTATAAACAAGACACGGGGACGGTTCTGCTGCTGGCGGGGGTGGACCATGGGGACGGGGTTAGTGGATCATTGGGATGACTCCCAATGATCCACTAACCCCGTCCCCATGGTCC
>SVGB01000033.1 GCA_015056565.1 Butyrivibrio sp. | reverse complement strand
TGCCCGAAGGGATTCGAACCCCCGACCCACGGCTTAGAAGGCCGTTGCTCTATCCAGCTGAGCTACGGACACACATAAATAAAAAGCTTGAAACAAGCTTAAGCGGGTGATGGGAATCGAACCCACGTATCCAGCTTGGAAGGCTGGTGTTCTACCATTGAACTACACCCGCGTACGATCTTAATCCTTAAAAGTCGGGGTGACAGGATTCGAACCTGCGACCCCCTGCTCCCAAAGCAGGTGCTCTAGCCAAGCTGAGCCACACCCCGTTGTCTTAGTTACAAAGGCTAAAACCGTAACGCAAGAGATATTATATAATGGTCAGTGAGGTATTGTCAACACGTTTTTTAATGTTTTTTATTAGTGCTTCAAATGCCCATAAAATGGAGTATAATCATCATTATGAAAAAAGTAAATATCACAGAAGGTCCTATTTGGAAGAATATGCTTGCCTATTTCTGGGCATTACTCCTTGGGGCTTTTTTCCAACAATTTTATAATACTATAGATGCAGTCATTGTAGGCAGAACTGTAAGCAGCGATGCCTTAGGAGCAGTTGGCGGATCCTCAGCCATGGTTGTGAGCCTGTTCCTTGGTTTCTTCCTGGGACTGTCCTCAGGTGCCACTGTTGTTATTTCCCAATTCTATGGGGCAGGAAGGCAAAAAGACGTTGAGAGGTCTGTACATACCTCAATTGCGATTGCGCTCTTTGGAGGGGCAATAATCACCGTTATTGGATATGCTATAGCTCCATGGATAATATCTGCCATGAAAACTCCACTTGAACAGTCAGCAGCATCAACTCTCTACCTCAGAATCTATTTTCTTGGAATGATACCAAACCTTGTTTACAACATGGGTGCAGGCATACTAAGAGCTGTAGGCGATTCAAAGAGGCCTCTTATCATTCTGGTAATTAGCTGTTTTGTAAATATATTCCTTGATGTCCTGTTTGTAATAGTTCTTGGCATGGGCAAAAGAGGCGATTCCTACGGCGTTATGGGTGTGGCAATCGCAACGATACTGTGTCAGCTTTTGAGCGCAGTAATCGTAGTAGTCATGCTTTCAAAATCCCAGGATATGCATAAGCTGTATATTCGCAGGATCAAACTTGA
Source organism: Butyrivibrio sp. (assembly GCA_015056565.1). Lineage (GTDB taxonomy): Bacteria > Bacillota > Clostridia > Lachnospirales > Lachnospiraceae > Butyrivibrio. The sequence continues at coordinate 15,789 of SVGB01000033.1, read as the reverse complement.
TATGCAGATGTTTGTTAAGATCATCAGGATTGGTCTTCCTGCCGGCTTTCAGACAACAATGTACACCCTTTCAAATATCCTGATTCAGGCAGCGATCAACGGATTTGGTAATGACACCGCTGCAGCCTGGGCTGCATATGGCAAGATTGACGTAATCTTCTGGATGACTGTAAGTTCTCTTGGAACTTCTGTCACCACCTTCTCGGGTCAGAACTATGGAGCAGGTCGCTATGACCGCGTTCGCAAGAGCGCAAGGCAGGCTTTTATCATTGCAGCAGCGATCACCATCCCCCTTAGTATCATAATGTACTTTAACGGAACAATCTTACTTAAGATATTTGTAACCAATGATACTGTTATTACTATTGGCGATCAGATGATAAGATTCCTTGCTCCATTCTACATCACATATGTAGGTGTTGAGATCTTTTCAGGAACACTCCGTGGCATGGGAGATGCTCTTTTGCCAATGCTGATAACCCTCAGCGGAATATGCATCCTCAGGGTAACCTGGATACTTTTTGCATTTCCACACCATCAAACCATCGAAATGGTTGAGGCAAGTTATCCCATCACCTGGATAACCACCAGCATTTTGTTCCTTATCTATTACATGATATACACAAAGAAAAAGAGGATAAGATAGACATCTGTAAATTTGTACCATTTAAATGAAATTCGAAATATACTCCCCCTATAAAACGCTGATAGTCTACTATCCGTGAAACAGACGCGCTAGATTTTGGTTCCAGCAGGTTCAAGTCCTGTTATCCGCAGACTTTAAAAGGCGATTTGTGAGCTTTCACAAACCGCCTTTTTCATCAATATGATCATCCCTTACAAATATTTGATCTCGTAGGAAACATCATCCCCGTCTATAGTCAGTATGATGTAGCTTGGCCTTCTGCCTTCCTGTCTTGGATAGGAAAGGCTTCCAGGATTGAAAAGATATACCCCTCCGGAAACTTTTGCGACAGGTCTGTGGGTATGGCCAAAAAACACAAATTCTGCCCCTCTTGAGAGCCCTTCTGCCCTGATGTTCTCCAGGTCCATTGAAACCAGATAGTGGTGTCCATGGGTCAAAAAGGCCCTGTGTCCATTGATGGAAAATTCCAGTTCCCTGTTTAGGTCTGAAAAGAAATCATTGTTACCTGCAACGAAATATACAGGGCAATCTGCTGCAAGGGCGAATTTTCCCTCAGAGCCCTCAAAATCGCCGCAGTGGATGATCCCGTCAAGAGGCTCTTCTATATCCAAAACATCATAAAAGTTTTTGTCATGTCCGTGAGTATCACTTACCACCAGGTACTTGTGCATTACTTGTTACCACCCTCAAAAGCCTCCCTCAGGAGCTTCTCCATCTCTCTAAGCGCTTTGCCCCTGTGGCTTATGGCGTTCTTTTCATCAGCAGACAACTGCGCGCTGGTCTTGCAATATTCTGGCAGGAAAAAGATTGGATCGTAGCCAAAACCATTTTCGCCAGCTATTTCATATCCGATCCTGCCTTCCATCTTGCCAAGGGTCCCCAGCATTTTCCCGCCAGGAAGACAAGCAGCTATGGCGCAAACGAATCTGGCGCTTCTCTCATCCCCCTCGACACCTTCAAGCCTTTCAATTATGATCCTGTTCTTTTCAGTATAGGGAGTGTCTTTTCCAAGATATCTTGCTGAATAGATTCCAGGCTCTCCGCCAAGATGATCAACTTCAAGTCCTGAATCATCTGCAAGGACCACAGTCTCTTTTGCAGCCTCTGGGTCCTTTTCTTCAAGAAGCTTATAAATAGCGGAAGCCTTGATGGCAGCGTTTTCTGAAAAAGTTGTGCCATCCTCCACCACATCCTCAAATACGCCAGCTTCTTTCATGGAAAGGATCTCTGCATCCAGATCCCCTAAGATCCTGCGAATTTCCTTCATTTTATCCTTGTTGCCTGTGGCAAATACTATTCTCATTCCATCACCTCAAACGCTTCTAAAATACCGTTATATATGCCCTCTGCAGCCTTAGTAAGGTATGACGTATCAGAAAGTCTGTCCTTGTCCCTCTGTCCATATACATTGCCAAGGCTTATCCTTGCTGCTGGAACAGGGCACAGATCAAGGATTCCCTCTTCCTTTTCAGAAAAAACTCCAAGCGCCTCTCCAGATGAACCTGTAGCGCAGCTCCTTAGCATCACATCTGCAAATTCTGCGTTGGTCAGCCTTCTTAAAAAGAACTTGTCGTTGTAATAGGAAGCCATCCCGTTGTAGGCAGGATCCTGTACCCCATCAGTGGAAAGCTCCACAAAAAGATCAGCTCCGGAGTCCTCAATAAGAGCCTTTCTCTTTTCCATTCCCACGTCGCTATCTGAAAGCCTTGTGAAATAAAGCTTGATCCCGTGCTCGGTGTCCTTGTCTGCAATGTTCCTGAGCAAAAGAGCTGTATCCAGCGTCACATCCTTCTCAGAGTAGCCATTACCCAGATCTCCTGTATCCTGGCCTCCTCCGCAGGGGTCCACCACTACCACGTGTTCGTACTTATCCTTTGGCTCAAAAAATCTTACCTCTATTGTGCTGTTTTCTGTAAGGGCGCTCTCATTCGCATACAGATCATCCAGCTTAAAATCAAGGCATACGCTTCCAGTGTCATTCTCATTTACACAAACCGCACTCTCAAGAAGGGGAAGGTCTGTCACGACGGGATTATCCAGATAGAATCCCTCTTCCCTGCTGTCAATGTATATCCTCAGTTCATGATCCATGTACCGGTCTTCCAGCACGATGTTATCCGAACTTACACTCTTTGGCAGCGGTATGATAAGGGCGTCTTCCTTGCCCTTTGGAACATTATTATCGATCAAAAGAGTATATGCACTGTCGCTTTCGCCTCTGTCCACAGGAGCTCCTGCTGCATCTGTGATCATGATATGCTTGGTAGCAGACCTTTGCAGCATCAGCGCAATGGATATGGCCGCAAATACCGAGGCCTTGATGGCGACTTTTTTCATCTCTGCATCAGTCATTTAAGCCTCTTTTCTCCTTGGAGGCTTGGGCCCCATAAACTGGTAAAAGTAAGTCTTCAGCATTCCGTTGTATATCTTCCTGTTCTTGTCTGCCTTCCTGCCGATATACTTCTCCGCATCTTCATATCCTGTTATAAGGTACATGGACCATGAATCCAGCGCCTTGTACCTCTCGCCAATGGTCCTGTAGAGGCTTGGCAAAAGATCTTTATCCCCGATCCTCTCTCCATAAGGAGGGTTGGTTATGATAAAGCCATATTTCTTTCTGTGAGAAAGGTCCGCAATATCCCTTGTCTGGAAATGGATCATATTCTCAACACCGGCCTTTTTGGCATTTATCCTGGCAATCTCTATCATCTCAGGGTCAAGATCGTAGCCCTGAATATCAACGTCTATGTCTGTTATGATCTCGTCCCTTGCTTCATCGCGAACGTCAGCCCAGTTCTCTTTTGTAATAAGGTGAGTCCAGCTCTCAGCCGTAAAGTTCCTGTTCATTCCAGGAGCTATGTGTGCTGCCATCATCGCCGCCTCAATGGGGATAGTTCCGCTTCCGCAGAAGGGGTCCACCAGGATCCTGTCTGCGTGCCATGGAGTCAGGGTGATAAGTGCCGCCGCAAGGTTCTCAGCTATGGGCGCCTTGGATTCAAGCTTCCTGTAGCCCCTCTTGTGCAGGGAATCTCCGGTTGTATCAAGGGCAACCGTGACCTCATCCTTCATAAGGAACACTCTGACAGGATAATCCTCACCATCCTCCTTGAACCAGTCTGTGTGGTAACACTGCTTCATCCGCTCCACCATAGCTTTTTTCATGATGGACTGGATGTCAGATGGGGAAAAGAGCTTGCTCTTTACACTACTTGCCTTCTTGACCCAGAATCTGCCGTTTACCGGGATAAACTCCTCCCAGGCAAGAGCCTTGGTTCCCTGGAAAAGATCTTCAAAGCTCTCAGCGTGAAAACTGCCCACCTTGATAAGTACCCTCTCCGCACTTCTAAGGCAGATATTTGCACGACAAACAGCGTCCGGATCTCCCTCAAAGGTAACACGGCCGTCAGCCACCTCGGTAATGTCATATCCAAGGTCAATTATTTCTTTTTTTAGTACTGCTTCCAGCCCAAAATGGCATGGAGCGATCAGTTCAAATCTCATCATATTGCTCATTATACAAAAGTTGATGTGGTGGTGGCAATACTGCCAAACAAAAAAGCAGCGACCACAAAATGTGATCACTGCTGTAAGAAGCTGTGCGTGACAGGATTCGAACCCACGACCTTCTGGTCCGTAGCCAGACGCTCTATCCAGCTGAGCTACACGCACATGTGCCGATATTGGCAACAAAAAACATTATAGTAAACCCTTTAATCTTTGTCAAGGATTTTATTCTAGGCTTCTTTTTCTGCCTCTTCTGCAGCTTTGGTCTGTGCAACCAGTTTTTCCATATCCTGTCTTGCAAACTCAAAGCACGCCAGGAGCTTTTCTGAGAATACGCCGCACTCACCGTCTTTTATCATCTCGTAGGCTCTGTCCAGAGAATATGCGGACTTGTAGACTCTGTCACTTACAAGGGCGTCATAAACATCAGCAAGGGCAGTGATCTGAGCACCAATTGAGTTCTCATCGCCCTTAAGTCCGTCAGGATAGCCCCTTCCGTCGTATCTTTCGTGATGATGCCTGCAAATATCAAGACACATCTCGTAGTACTCCTTGTCCTGGACATCCTTAAGCATCTCAATGATCTCACTGCCGCGGGTAGTGTGGGATTTCATTACTTCAAATTCCTCGTTGGACAGCCTTCCGGGCTTAAGAAGTATTGAATCCGGTACAGAGATCTTACCTATATCATGCATGGCTGAAGCCTGGGTTATCACGTCAATGAGGTGAGGATTGAGCCCCATCTCGGGGTAATTGTTCATGGCAGTAATGGCCAGTATCCTTACGAAGCCCTTGATCCTCTTGATGTGATAACTGGACTCCATGCTTCTAAACTCAACGATAGTAGCTATGGTATCGATCACCTTTTCGTTGCTGTTTTTAAGCTTCTCTTCCTGTTTTTTAAGGTATATGAACTGCTTTTTAAGGACCCTGGTCTGATCCTCAACCGTATTCTCCAGGTTGTTCTTGTGGTCATAAAGCTCAATATTCCTGGAAACACGTCTGTCTACAATGACAGGGTCAAAGGGCTTGTGGATAACATCCGCAGCACCTTTTTGATAGCTTGTACGCTCAGCTTCAGTAGAGGTATCTGCAGTGATCATTAGGACGGGAATGCTCTCATTGAGGTTGTCTCTCTTTTCCATCTCCTCCAGCACAGCATAGCCATCCATCTGTGGCATGACAATGTCCAGAAGTATAGCAGCAAGTCTGCCATCATTCTGTTCCATCATCTTAATAGCCTCAAGGCCGTTTCCGGCCTCGAGGATATCGTACTTGTCTTTAAAGATCTCCGCTAAAATGCCTCTGTTGATCTCGTTATCATCAACTATAAGTATTGAGCGTTCAGCCATACATGGCCCTACCTTTCTACTATAGCAGCGCAGCCCATTCCACCGCCTACGCACAATGTCGCAAGACCCTTCTTCGCATCTCTTCTCTGCATCTCATAAAGAAGTGTAACAAGGATCCTGTTTCCTGAACATCCAACAGGGTGACCAAGGGCAATTGCTCCGCCATTTACGTTAAGTACGTCACTGCTAAATCCAAGATCATGCTGTACAGCTACAGACTGAGCTGCAAATGCCTCGTTTGCCTCAATGAGGTCAAAGTCGCCTATGCTGTATCCAGCTTTTTTCATGACCTTCTGTGTTGCAGCCACAGGACCGATTCCCATGATCCTTGGCTCAACGCCTGCAAGTTCTCCTGCGATCCAGGTTGCCATAGGCTTAACGCCGAGCTCTTTTGCCTTCTCCTCGCTCATTACGATGATGGCAGAAGCTGCGTCGTTGATACCTGAAGAATTGGCTGCAGTAACAACGCCGCCTTCCTTCTTGAATGCAGGCTTAAGATGTGAGATTCCCTCTACTGTAACACCCTTTCTTGGGCCTTCATCAGTATCAAAAATGATAGTCTCTTTCTTTTTCTTAATCTCAACAGGAACGATCTCGTCCTTGAACTTGCCCTCTGCAATGGCCTTCTCAGCCTTGTTCTGGGACCATGCTGCAAACTCATCAAGCTGCTGCCTTGTAAGGTGCCACTCCTCAGCAATATTCTCAGCTGTGATACCCATGTGATATCCGCCAAAAGCGTCTGTCAGAGCGTCCTTTATCATGGCATCCTGAAGTTCACCAGATCCCATGCGGTAGCCGTAACGTCCCTGCTGTATCAGATAAGGAGCCATTGACATGTTCTCCATACCACCAGCAACGATGATATCAGCATCTCCCATTCCAATGAGCTTTGCTGCAAGGTTTACACAGTGAAGTCCTGATCCACAAAGGACATTTATTGTTGTAGCAGGAACCTCAACAGGGATACCTGCATTAATTGCCGACTGCCTTGCCGGATTCTGTCCCAGACCTGCCTGGATAACGCATCCCATGTATACTTCATCAACCTGTTCGGGTTTGACACCAGCTCTTTTCAGAGCTTCCTTGATCACTATTGCACCAAGAGCGGGAGCAGGAGTTGTTGAAAGAGCTCCTCCCATGGTTCCAATTGCTGTTCTGCAGGCACCTGCAAGTACTACCTTCCTAGCCATTTTTACCCTCCAGTTTCTATGAATTGTTTTAATAGTAAAAAGAGATATCGTGATATGGAAATATACTCACGATACCTCTTTATTTTAACACTTTCAAATATCATACTCAACGTAGTAGTGTTAATTTATTATCAGTTTTATACTCTTTTTTCACCTTCTGGAAAGCGACAGTGGAAGCTCCAGTCCGTGGCTCTCCAAAAGCTCTTTATCCTTAAGTATCTCCTCGCAACTCCCATCAGCTATTATCATGCCATCATCAAGCAGCACCACCCTCTCACAGGTGTCCAGGATAAAATCAAGGTCATGGGAAGTTACTATCTTAAGGGCCTTTATCTCATTTAAGACCTTTATAAGATTCCTTCGATTTCTGGGATCTAGAGCAATTGACGGCTCATCCATGATTATAATGTCTGGCTCCATGGAAAGAATAGTTGCGATAGCCGCAAGCTTTTTCTCGCCGCCTGACAGGTTGTAGATGTGCCTGGACCTAAGTTCAGTAATATGGACTTTTGAAAGAGCTTCTTCAACACGTCGCTCCACTTCCTCCTGAGGAAGGCCGTAGTTCTGGGGGCCAAAGGCCACATCCTCTTCAACTGTTGATAAGAACAGCTGGCTGTCTGAGTCCTGAAACACGTATCCGATGTGCTCCCTGATGTGATTTAAGTTCTTTTTGTTGACCTCATGTCCTGCCACTTCAAGGACGCCCTTATAGTCAAGCTTAAGACCCACAAGCAGCTTCATAAGAGTGGACTTTCCGATGCCGTTTGCTCCAATTATGCCGATGCTCTCACCATCGTGGGCATGGAGGTTTACGCCCCTTAACACCTCGTCTCCCTTCTCGTAAGAAAAGTGAAGATCCTCTATTTTTAAAATTTCACCTGTGGTTCCAGTATGCATAAATTTCCCTTTCTTAATAGAAGTGCCTGATAAATACAAACAAGAGTATCCAGATAAACGGATAGATAATATCTGCCACTTTAAGGCTCTTTCTTTTCACCTTGAAATCCCCGTTAAAGCCTCTTAGAGTCATGCTCTCGTAGACCGAGCTGGCTCTGTCCATACTTCGAAGGAGCCACTGTCCCACAAGGCTTCCCCAGGCGCTGTAGTGAATCCCCTTTTGCTTCGGAGCCCTCAGCATATAGGCAGTAGCTATCCTGTCAGCCTCAGCTCCCATTAGGCCAAAGTACCTGTAGATCAGCATGATCACTATGACAATGATCTTTGGAACGTGAATGATCCTAAGCGCATAGCAGATCTCTTCGATGGAGGTTGTGGCGATCAGAATGTAAGCTGACAGCACAGAGAAAAGACCTTTGAGCATCAGTGTCAGCATCGATATCACGCCACCTGTTACCGGCATCTGTGTTCCTGCTACCACAACAGAAAAGAGCTCTCTCCTGTCAAAAAACGGATTGAACAGTCCCACAAACAACACCAGCGGCAATATGAGCCTCATGCGGTAAAGTCCCTCTTTCAAGGAAAGGTCTCCTACTATAAAGCAGAACGCAGGAAATATGGCCATAACAAGGAGTTTGTCTATAGCATACTTGTCAAAGGATGCTACCACAAAGATGTATATAACGCAAACAAGCAGCTTCCCCATTGGATGAAGCCTGTTCATCCAATGAGAACGCTGCTGCAGGTTTTGAAGTTTATTCAGTTCTCTTATATTATCTTCAATCTGCTTCATTTTTCTTAAAGAACTTAAACAGGTAGCAAGCTCCTACCGTAACACCAACCACCACAAGTGATCCTACGATACCTGAAAAGCTTGTTCCTGCAGCTGACTCGCTGTTCTTGAAGGCATAGTCGGGAAGTAGTGATGTTGCCTCCTGAATGCCTGCAGCTGTGTCATAAGCGCCGCCCTGAGCCTCAAGCTCTGTAGTTCCGGCAACCTGCTCCATAGACCACTCAAGGCCATCAGGAAATGCTGATGCGAAAAGAGATATCACTCCGCCGCAGATAGCAGCTGCCACAGCAACTGCAATGACAGTATTTTTTAAGCTGAGCTTTCCTTCTTTTTTCTCAGATGTCTCTCCGACACTCCAAAGAAGTTCAGGTCTTGCCTCATGAACAAAGATAAGTACTGCTGTAGTGATAAGGCCTTCTACAAAACCAATTGCCAGATGTATAGGCTGCATTGTTGCAAGGAATACTGAAAATGGAAGTTCTGTCACACCGGAAGCAAGGGTTTCAAGCGTAACTGAAAATGCTCCAAGCTGAAGGGTAAGAACGCATCCAAGTATTGATGCCAGCGCAATCTTGACCCTGCTTGCTCCCTTCTTCATGATAGGCTTCCAGATAAGAAGCGCTCCTATAAAACACCCATAAAACGCCATGTTCCAGACGTTACATCCAAGAGCCAAAAGTCCCCCATCTGCAAACAACAGACACTGAACCAGCAGCACTCCTATCATAGTAAGAAAGCCTGCGTAAGGTCCAAGGAGAGCGGAGAGCATCATGCCACCGCAAAGATGTCCTGAAGAACCTGTTCCAGGAATTGTGAAGTTCAGCATCTGAGTAGCAAAAACAAATGCTCCCATAACACCCATTACAGGGATCTTCTCAGGATTAGATTCCTTCCTTACTTCGTTAACTGATACTCCTGCTGCCGCAGTAGATAAAACGTACATTGTTCCAGCAACCGCTGGTGCCACAAGGGCGTCTGCCATATGCATAGATGTTCCTCCCACCAATACTGTTATAGATGTGATAAAAGTCGCTTATAAAGCGGCCTGTGATCATTCACAACTATGAGTATAGATAAAGCGAAAGGAGGTCACAAGCCCCCCAGGGGGTTATTATGCGTAAATTCTATTATTTTTGGTTTTTCTTTTCAAAGAGCTCTTTGATCGCCTTGTCGTATGGAGCCCTGAGAACTCCGTACTCCGTAACAATGCCAGTTATGAGCTCGTTGTCTGTGACATCAAATGCAGGGTTATAGACCTTTACTCCCTCTGGAGCCATTCTCTCGCTGTACCACATTTCAGTTACTTCCTCGGGTTTTCTCTGCTCAATATTGATCTGATCACCTGTCGGAGTATTTATATCAATTGTGGAGGTTGGCGCGCATACATAAAATGGCACATTGTAGCGCTTTGCCACCGTGGCGACCATACTGGTTCCGATCTTGTTGGCTGCATCACCGTTTGCAGCAACCCTGTCACAGCCCACAAAAATGGCGTTTATAGCGCCGGTCTTCATAAGCGAAGCCGACATATTGTCGCACAAAAGAGTTGTATCAATTCCTGCAGAATGAAGCTCAAATGCGGTAAGCCTTGCCCCCTGAAGAAGAGGTCTTGTCTCGTCGCAGTATACCTTGATGTTCCATCCCTTCTCATGGGCAAGATACATAGGGGCTGTGGCTGTTCCGTACTTACATGTAGCAAGCTGTCCTGCATTGCAGTGGGTTAAAAGTCCGTCTCCGTCCTTGATAAGAGTAAGTCCGTTTTCACCAATCCGTCTGCAGACATCGATATCCTCTGCTTTGATCCGGCCAGCTTCCTCTCGCATCTCTTTTACCAGTTCAGCTCGGACCGTCTCAAAGTCCGCTTCAGGACTTGCACTGCTGTTTACATCCCTTATGACCATTTCTGAATAGACTTTTTCCACATGTACTTTCATGCGCTTTAACGCCCATGAAAGATTGACTGCGGTAGGTCTGGATGAATTCAGGTAGTCGCTCTTTTCATCTAGCTCTTTCATAAATTCCTCATAGCTGGCAGCTTCTGAGTGTTTCATCAAAAGATACAGCCCCATTCCGGCAGTGACTCCAATTGCTGGTGCTCCCCTTACCTGCAGCAGGTAGATCGCATCCCAGATCTCTTTTGCCGTATGAAGCCTGATGATCTCAATTCTGCCAGGAAGCAGAGTCTGGTCAATTATCTCTATGGCGTCGTCCTCATCCACAAGGGCCACTGTCTCGTAATCTAGTATGTTCTTCATGTTTATCGCTCCTAATATTATTATTCTGAATCCGTTACCAGTTAAAGCTGTGCTCGCCTTCTGAGATTTCATTCTCACTTCCATCAGGAAGCACCACTGTAGCGCTGCATCCCTTGGGAACCTCACATTTAAGCTCTCTTTTAACGCTATCCCAGGATACACTTATCTTACCACGTACACTGTTAAAGCTGCCACTTGCACTCTCAAGATCCGAAGTCATAAGTGGCTTTATGAAAAAGTGTTCATATCCCGGTGCATCCTCATCCGGAAGAATACCAAGAATACAAGTATAGCACGCCTTACTCACAGAGGAGTATGCAGCATGGTTCAGAGAGCAGGTGACACTGTACTTCCCATCACCGGAGTCCGAATATCTGAATGCATCTATCAATTCTGCATTAGTTGTAAGCCCCATTGACAGCTGATGCGCAAGTCCACCGGGACTTGTACACCTCATAACCTGTGTCGCCACATCACCGTTCCCGCTTTTACAAAGAGCTGGCAGATAGAACTCCATTCCAGAATATCCCGGGTAAAAGAGATATCCGCAAAACTCACTTAAAAGCCTTAACCTGTCACCAGCTGCCTGCCTCATATCTTCAGGAAACAGTTCGAACTCAAGTCCAAGAGCGTAAGCTGTTTCGGACTCATATTCCGGATAAAGTATCCCGGCTTCAACAGAATGATCCTCTCTTATAAAGCTCTCCTGCCATCTTAAGGTGTAGGCATCTGATATTTCACTGTACTTCTTTGACAGCTCATCATCCCCAAGTATCCTGTACATTTTTGAAAGGAGTCTGGATGAATGAGCGCACCAGGCTGTATCAGTCAGTTCATCCGGCGTATTCTGAGCCGAGAGATGATCTCCATAGCCCTCTGAAATAAAGATATAGTCATTCGAATTGTCCACCAGATAATCCACCCACTTACGGCCTGCTTCTATGTTTTCAGCAAGGGCTTCCCTGTCACCATACTGGAGATATAGATTCCATGGAATGGTAATTATTGCATCTCCCCAGCAGCTGTGCCCTCCAAAGCTGTTGCTCGCTGGTGCCACATCATAGATTGCTCCGTTATCATCCTGCATCGCCCGGATCTCTTTTAAATACTTGCGATAAAAGTCCCTGGTGTCAAACTGGTACATGACAAAGTCAGACACCGCCTGAGCATCTCCAGTCCATCCAAGCCTTTCATCCCTCTGGGCGCAGTCTGTTGGAGAATCTATCATATTAGATCTGATGCTCCTTACGGAGTTTTCATAAAATCTGTTTATTGTTTCATCGGAGCAGGTAAAGCTTCCCGTCTCTTCAACCCCGGAGCTGATCGCCACTGCGCTGATGGCATCAGCAGGAATTGCCACATCACTTCCGGAAACTTCCAGATATCTAAAGCCGTGGTAAGTGTGAGAAAAAATAACCTCTCCTTCTTTCTCATCTCCAAACACATAGTAGTCAGTAGCTCTTGCGGTCTGAAGGTTTCTGGTCCATACAGTTCCAACAGGCCCATCAGAGTTTAAAAGTTCATCCGAGTTTAAAAGCTCGCCATATCTGAAGGTAAGTACCTGTCCTTCACTGCCTCGAGCATCTCCTAAAAGCCCCAGGTCAATGCGCACAGTCCCTGCTATATTCTCACCAAAATCATATACAAACCTGCCCGGCAGAGGCTCCGACACACTGACGGGACGAAGCTTCTCATATGCTTTCACAGACTCATTTTCCTTGGCTAATAGAGGAAGCGTAAAAAAAGACTCATGGACGCCATCAACAACCGGCTCCTCCCAGTTGTCATCTTCGCTGACTCTGTCATCAATGATCTCGCCCTTATAGATGTCACTGTAAATATACCTGGTGTTTTCTCCCAGCAGAAAACTGTCATCTGTGGGGATCACCTCTGTCTTGCCATTCCTGTATTCGATCACAAGCGCCCCTTTAATTGCAAGATCGCGTCCCCATATAGCCATGTCTTCCGGATAGCCTGCACCCTTATTAAAAAAACCATGGAACAGATATATCTTTAATTCATTATCATCTGAAAGAAGATCTGTAACATCATAGGTTACATAGTTTAGATACTGATCAAAGACCATCTTTCCCGGGTCAAAAAAGTTTTCTGAAACCCTCTGTCCATTTAACTTTGCTTCAAAGCTTCCCAGCGCTGTCATGCAAAGATGCGCGCTCTTTACATTTCTTTTCTTTAAAGTAAAATCCTTCTTAAAAACCGGAGCGCTGTTTTTTACGGTCTCAGACAGCAGATATCCAGGAGTGATCACCAGACTATTATTCCCATCGAACTCCCTTATGCGATAGTAATATGGGTCAAAAGAGCTTTCATGTGAATTTGCATAGTCGTATGGAAACAGCTCATTTACAAAATTCCCATCAAAGTCGTCCGCAAAGATCACCCGTCCCTTGGAGGTGACTGTTATGTCATCCACATAAGTCTCATTAGTGCCACGGCTCTTATATACTCCAACACATCCAAGGTCTGAAAAAGGCATATCTATGCTGCGGATAGTTTGTCCAGCTACTGTAATATCGCCCTTTCCATTCTCCACCTTTATTTCAATTTCAATTATCCCGTTTTCATCTGCAACATCTCCAAGCTCAACTTCTCCCGAGATTTCAGGGTTCACATTGCCCCTTAAATAACTCTTGAGCTTCGCCTTGTCCATATCTTCAAAGTCAGCAGCGCCAACAAGCAGGATATTTCCATACTCCCCTTCCCTGTCCCCAAGAACCAGGTAGCCAAAGTCGCCTTCTGCCCTCATCTTGCAGGTGGCAGTATAACTGTCTATTCCATCCTCTGTGTCCACTTCAATATCTTTCCCACTGAGAAAATGAGCCTTGGACATTGCATCATCAAAGACTTCCGGATCTGGCTCTGCTGGTTTATTTTGGCCACACCCGGATAAAAGAAACATACACAGAATCATCACGAAAAATCTATAAGAACACTTCACCTTAAAACCCTCATTTTTGCTTTATATCTCAAGTCATTATAGCATGAAAAAACCGGCATCAGAATAATCCGATGCCGGTTTTGAATTATTTGAATGATTCCATTAATACAAGGAAGTTACTCCTCACTGCGTTCGGAGTGACACGTTCGAACCAGACTCAAAAGGACTTCGTCAAGTTCTCTCAGCCCTTAGCAGCAAGCTCTTCCTTAAGTCTCTTTGTAAGAGCAGGAACAACCTTGTTAAGGTCTCCAACGATACCATAATCAGCTACATCAAAGATAGGAGCGTTCTCATCCTTGTTGATAGCGATGATGATGTCTGACTCTTCCATACCTGCAACGTGCTGGATTGCTCCAGAGATACCGATTGCAAAGTAGAGTGAAGGACGAACTGTCTTACCTGTCTGTCCAACCTGAAGGTCCTTTGGCTTCCAGCCTGAATCAACAACTGCACGAGAGCAGGAAACTGTTCCGTTAAGAACTTCTGCAAGGTCCTCAAGGATCTTGAAGTTCTCAGGTGAGCCAACTCCACGTCCGCCGGATACAAGGATCTTAGCAGCCTGGATATCAGCAACAGCTGAAGTCTCTTTTACGATCTTAACGATCTCTGTGTAGCAATCGTTCTTCTCGAATCCAGGATTGTAATCAACAACCTCTGCCTTAGCGCCCTTGATAGGATCGATCTTCTGCATAACACCAGGACGAACTGTTGCCATCTGAGGACGGAACTCTGGGCATGCGATAGTAGCAATTGTGTTACCACCAAATGCAGGACGTGTCATAAGGAGCTGTTTGTGCTTCTGCTCTACGCCTTCCTTAGCCTCAAGAGGGAAGTCTCCGATATCAAGCTGTGTACAGTCAGCTGTAAGTCCTGTGTGTACTCTTGATGAAACCCTGGGGCCAAGGTCTCTTCCGATAGCTGTTGCACCAACAAGAAGGATCTCAGGCTTGAACTCCTTGATAACAGACGCAAGAGCGTGTGTGTAAGGCTCTGTTCTGTAATCCTTAAGTTCAGGATCATCAACTACGATTACTCTGTCTGCACCGTACTCAGCAAGCTTGTCAACAAGACCCTTAACATTGCTTCCAAGAAGTACTGCAGTTACCTTTTTCTCATCAAGATCTTCTGCAAGATTTTTTGCTTTGCCCAGAAGCTCAAGAGCGATACTTGAAAGCTCATTATCTACCTGCTGAGCAAATATAAATACACCTTTATATTCTTCTAAAGACATGACTCTTCTCCTTTATTCTGAAAGTTTATTATTGATACGTGATATACGCATGGCTCCGCTTCACTCTCGCCATGCTACATCCATTCGGAATCCGCGCCATAGCGCTACTTCCTCATGTATGTTCGGTCATTTCATAAACATGCTACACAGCGCAAGCGCTGTATCATGTTTACTCATTCCCTATATCACTCAGATTACATGCTTCTCTTTGAGCTTTCCTACAATGTAGTCAACTGCTTCATCAGGTGAATCAGGAGTAACCTTCTCGCCCTGACCCTTCTTAACCTTATCTGAAGCCTTTGCAATCTGTGTAGGTGAGCCCTTAAGACCGAGATTAGAATCATCAACGTCTTTAAGATCTTGTCTTCCCCAAACTGTAACTTCCTTCTCGAAAGCATCAAAGATTCCGCCAGGAGTCATGTATCTGGGTTCATTGAGCTCTGAAAGAGCTGTAACAAGGCAAGGCATCTTAGCTCTTACGATGTGATATCTGTCTTCGAACTGTCTCTTAACTTCTACAGTTCCAGCCTTCTCATCTACATTGATCTCTTCTGCATAAGAGATTACAGGAATGCCAAGGTGCTCAGAGATCTGAGGACCAACCTGAGCTGTATCTCCATCGATAGCCTGACGGCCTGTGATGATGAGATCATACTGAAGGTTTCTGAGTGCTCCTGCAATAGTAGAAGATGTTGCCCATGTATCAGCGCCGCCAAGAACTCTGTCTGTTACAAGATAAGCTCTGTCTGCGCCCATAGCAATTGCTTCTCTAAGTACAGCATCAGCCTTAGGAAGTCCCATTGTAAGAACTGTAACCTCTGCGCCATACTTATCTTTTAATCTAAGTGCTGCCTCAAGACCTGCCTTGTCGTCAGGGTTCATGATTGCAAGCATTGCACCTCTATCCAATGTTCCATCGGGTTTGAACTTAACGCCGCCCTTTGTATCAGGGACCTGCTTAA
>SVGB01000006.1 GCA_015056565.1 Butyrivibrio sp. | reverse complement strand
GAGTTCGCTACAGCGGCGATATTGTCTGTTCCGGGATCGATAGCCATCACCCTCAGGTCCTTCAGATCCGCTACCTCCGAAAGCTCAGAGAGGATATCCTTATCAGCCATGGGGATTATCCCTTTATCAGGCACTGAAAGGACTACATCCAAAACAAAGCTGTTTCCGCTAGGCTTTATACGGACTTCCTTAAGACTTACTTCTTCTGGGAGCTGACCAAGAGACAGAGTATCCCTGGTACCAGGAAACTTAAGACCACCATCTTTGACCCTGCAGATCTGGTTAGTAAGGACAGCTGTCTTGAGTGAACCAGATGGCATATATCCCGGCATCTTGGGGCGACCAGTAAATGCCCCAGGATTCCTGCCATATGCTTTTACAGCTTCAAAGAAAGACTTATAGTCCCTAAGAAGGAGCTTTAATATCTGCTGATTAGCCTGTGACGGAAGGGCATAGTATGCCTTATCCCTTGTAACCTTTAGCAGATGATCAAGGGCATTATATGAGAGCCATTTGCTGTCACCAAGATATTTAGTCCCTGAAAGATTATCCCTTACGAGCCTGTAAATCATCATCTGATTGGAGAAAAGAGGCTTGAATCCAGCCATTGAATCAACTGATGACGAATACTGCCTTAAGATGAAATTTGCCCTGTTGTACAGAACGGCTGATGATCTGCAGATATCCCTGCAATAGTCATAGAGTATGTGGTTTTTGCTTATCCTGTATTGCCTTGTTCTGTACACGGTTGTAAATTCCTTAGCAGTATTCTATAGTTAGTATTATAGCACACTTTTCAGAAACAGGCAAACATTTGTTCTTTTTAGATATGGAGTAAATTTATGCAAAAATCAATAGCAGAATCAGATATCCTGAACGAGTACAGAAGAGGCTCACATTCCGTATACAAACTTACTTACCATGTGATCTTTGTAACCAAGTATAGGAAGAAAGTGATCACAGATGAGATTGGTGATTTCATGAAGAATTACGCCGCTTACCTCTGCGGACGCATGAACAGCGAACTCATTTCAGCAGAGACAGATGTCGATCACATGCATCTGCTGATCTCCATGCCACCTGATGTTGCACCTGTAAAACTCATCAACTCGTTAAAATCACAGCTGTCCAAAGAAGTGAGAAATACATATAGAACACACGTTGAGAAATACCTATGGGGAGATTCCCCATTTTGGAGTGCTAGTTACTTCTGCGCTACTAGCGGGAGCGTTTCTCTTGAAACTGTTAAGAAATACATTGAAGATCAGCGAACAGAAGAACACAAGCGGAAGTATATTAAGACAGGGAAATACAAAAAGAAACTCTAGTGCGATTCATCCCGCAACCGTCTTCATCGGAAGGGGTTTTCTCGCACATTATTTATAATACTCATTGCCAATCTTCTTCATGCTTTAGCTCCATATAATATCTTCATTCTTGTCATACTCGCAGTCCTTTTCAAATTTTGCGCGTATCTCATAAAATGAATCAAACATGTCCTTGACGTACAGTGGCAGGTTTTCCCGTTTTACTCCTTCAAGAGAGGTTCCGATCTGTATCGTGTTTCCACACATATCTGTAATACTCCCTGTATTCTTATCATAGAAATACTCATCACCATTTGTATCCTTTATTATCTCTGAGTATTTTTCAGGTGAAGGGATCAGCTTCGAAAGCATGCCTAAAACATATGGTGCGGGTCTTGATTCTCCCTGCTCCCACCTTCTAAGTGTACCCACAGGTATGCCATACCTGGCTGCAAAAGCTTTCTGTGTTAATCCAGTATTTTCTCTTAATTCTTTTATCGTTATCGCCATTTTTCCTGCTTCTTTCGTGTACCCATATTGAGTAGTTTAATAACAGAACTAATCATTTCGATTACATATATAAAAATAGTACCCATTTTGGGTACTATTGTCAAGCCATGTTCAGATTGATTCTACTGCCGTAAGAGTTGGAACAGTAATCATGGAAAAAGGATAGTTATCCTTTCCCGTATGGACAGCTGGCAAGGCACAGCGCACATGCTCCCCATCGTCCGAGCTTGTCCATAAAGGCACTCCTTAACTTATTGCAACGGGATATGTCGATGATATCGTCCCTGCCCATTCCCAATTTCCAACGAACATTAAGTAGCGCATTGGCAGGGCAGACTTCAACGCATTTATCACAGTCAGATGGGCACATGCATTTTTCATATGCCTTTCCATATTCAAAATCATGATCTATAAGAATTGCGGATAACCTTACCCTTGGACCATATTTTTCCGTGATTATGACATCATTTTTCCCAAACCATCCAACACCGGCAGATGCTGCCGCATCCTTAAATGAAAACTCTGCCCGGAAACGACCATCGTCTTTCTGGGCAACTTCTGGAATATAATAATGGATACCGTCTTTTTTCAAGACATCCTCTATTTCTCCCACCTTAACTTCCAGCCTGTCTTTTGCGCCGAGTATACCTTCATGAAAGGCCTTCTCATTGTAGTTATTCAGCGATAACTGCTGTGTATATGGAACTGCAAACACAAGGCCGGATTTGAATTCTTTTCCAAAATCACTATAGGATATATCTGTGAATCCAAAAATCATGTCCGGCGAGTCTTCAAAGATTTCAACAATTCTGGTCTGCAGCTCGTTCATGGAAAGCCCTCCCTCCTTGCTTTTAACTGAATACAATCGTATAATACCATCAAGTATAGTATCGGTATAATTGAAATATACGAGTATATAATTCAATTATTTTGAACTATATGGATCATATGTCATGGTTTAAACAGTATTGTTGAAAAAAAGGTGAACGGTTATGACAATCACACAATTAAGTACCTTCTTGAAGATCGTGGAAATGAGAAGCTTTTCTTCAGCTGCCAATAGCCTTGGCTATGCGCAGTCTACAGTAACAACTCAGATCAAACAGTTGGAAGATGAGCTTGGATGCGTATTGTTTGAGCGCCTGGGGAAAACAATTTCACTAACCTCATCGGGAGAGCGGCTCATACCCTATGCAGAGAAAATGCTTCAGCTTGAGCGAGATATCCGCCTTGATGTGACAGATGGAGAAAACCCGGCAGGGATACTGAATTTGGGCGTTTCTGAGTCTCTTTGCATAAACCGCCTTCCACGGATCTTGATGGAATTTAATAGGAATAATCCAAGGACTGAGATCAGAATACAGTTCGTTACCCATGAGATCATCCCTGATCTTTTGCAGAAGGGAGAACTCGACCTTGTTTATACTTTAAACCCGCTTTTCAAGGATGAGAGGATCAGAATCCTGCACAAGAAACGGGAAAAACTTGGCTTCTATGCCCCTTTCAATCTTCCTGTTGCCAAAAAGTCCATTTGTGCGGAAGATCTGAAAAAGTTGCCTCTTTTATTGACCGGACATGGCTGCAATTTCAGGCATATGCTGATTTCTCATCTTGAGTCGGTTGGAATCTCTCCAAAGATTGTTTTGGAAACAGACAGTAAAGAAATTCTGAAACAATTTGCAATAAACGGACTGGGAGTAGCATTCATCCCAGATATGACTGCGGAAGCAGAAACAAAGAGCAGCAAACTAAGGCGTCTCACATGGAAAGGGCCTGATTTTCCTATCTATTCCCAGGTGCTGATCCATAAAGACAAGCATCAGAATAAAGCGATGACCAGTCTGATTGAGCTGATAAAGCGCGATTTTTAAATGACAAAAACCAAAAAGGAAGTCTGCTTTCAGACTTCCCTTTTTAATGCAAACGAAAACTTATCTACTCTCACTTCCTGCCTATCATCCCGCCAAGCATCTCCATGGCTTTCTGATAGGATTCTTTCATCTTCTGAGGGCTGTTGACAGCCATTCCCTTACTGCGGGCCTTTTCAAGCAGCGCCTCGTCGTCGCTGATAAACATGGCGTCTCCGTCCCCGGTATCAATGCAGCTTTCCGCTTCGGTAAAAGAAATCCTCCTTACGCCAGCGTGATGTCTCTCACTTAGCATGGACAGCTGCTTTGAAAGCATGTCATCTTCTCTATTCTTTAGACAAACTATTATTTCCTTCATACTCTCACGCCTTCTTATTGAGCCTGTATCCCACAACAGCTCCGATGATTCCGCCGATGATATGTGACAGATTGGAAATATCGTCCTGGACCATCATTCCCTCATAGATCTGCTGGCCGATGAACACAACAGCCACAAGAATAAATGTCAGAGGAATCTCGCCATTTTTAAAGCTTGTGAATGATGTTAAAAGAATGAATGCAAACACCACTCCGCTGGCTCCGCAAAGGGCCACATTCCAGAAGAACACGTAGTTAAATATTCCCGTAACAGCTGCAGTTATCAGGATTATTGACAGGATCTTTTTTGATCCGTACTTCTCCTCAAGCATAGGCCCAAGAAGCAGAATATATGTAGCATTTCCGATATAATGCTCCCAGCCGCCATGTCCCAGCACATGTGTAAAGAAACGCACATAGGTCAGGGGATTTGCCAGCGATGAGTGATATGTCATAAACAATAGCTCATTGCTCTTTCCAAGAGTCACAAAGCCAAGCAAAAGAACTGCCAGACTTAAGAATATGAATCCCAGTACCACTGGGGAGTTAAAAGAAATTTTGAGTTTTTTCATTTTTTGTATTCTCCTGTCAAACTATTCTCTATTATATTCAAAAAAGGCCTCCAGCGCTATAACAGACGCCGAAGGCCACTAAGAAAAGTAATTAGATCAGGCATTTGCCAAAAGGCTGATGATTCCAATAAACACAAGTATTGGAAGTGCTACATAGAGCAGTCCGCCAAGTACCAGAGATACTAAAGCAAATGGTAAGAAGATAAAGAAAAATACCACTTTCATAATGCTCCAGGTGGCTCTAAAAGCGAAGCCTGCCAGCTTTCCAAATATGTAGAAAAATAAAATAATAAACAATAATGTCATCATGATCATCACCCTACTTTCTCTAAAAAGGTAATCAATTTGTTTTTCTTTTGATATATAAATTGTATGTCTTACGAAGAGAATAATACATGACAACTTGAGCAAAAAAACTCCAGTTTTTCACCCTTTTTAGCGAAATAGAATTTCAAAAAAAGTGGTGAAAATTCACAGTTTGTAAAAGCTTTCACATCTATATTTTGTGCCTCTCATAGAATAAATAGATTTAGCACAACAAATACTTCCAACCGTAGTACAGATATGGTATAAATACTTCGTTGAAAAAATTCTTAAACGCGAGGGATGAAAAATGTTAGTATATTCAAACGATATGGGAGGAATGCTCTCCCAGGAAGAAATAGATAAGCTCATCAAGAAAATGGAAGAAGAAAAGGAAAAGAATTCATGATAAAACTTAAGCCCCTGCAGCAGGGGCTGATACGTTAAATATATTCACGTTTTCTTTCTGATCCTTAGAGGAATGTCGTGTTCTTTGGATAAAGCCACGCATCTTTCAATTTCTTCCTCTGGAAGAACATCCACAATTGACCATCTCACATCTTTAATTTCTTCTCTACACCTCTTAGTAAACTCAATCATGCTCTCAAAGCCATTGTCGTGAAGAGGCCTTGTCACTTCTTCATATTCTGCCTTGGAAGGGGCATTAAGACTAACCGAAACGCTGTCAATGACCTTGGCAAGCTCAGGTACTATATCACGGCGATTTTCAACTGAGCCCTGTCCATTAGTATTGAGCCTGATCTTGAGTCCCTTCTCTTTTTTAGCATATTCAGCTGCTTGAAGCAGGACATCTAACTGACAGGTTGGCTCTCCGTATCCGCAAAAAACCAGCTCTTTATACCCTGTAAAATCAAATTCTTTGATTGCTTCCAGTACTTCCTTTAAAGAAGGATTGGTCTGATGCCATAAAGTATCTGCATCTCCAACGCCATCCTTTATGAAACGTATACAAAATGTGCATCTGCAATTACATTTATTAGTGATATTGGCGTACACGCTGTCTTTGTATGTATAAATTATGTCAGCCATTTCTTATCTCTCCAATCTTGCCTTGATTCCGACCTTATCCAGGGTAATGCCCAGCATCAGGAAAAAGATCATGCTTCCGAAGGACTGTATGAAACTGCCGGTGAAGCTTGTAAAAATCGCAGCCTTTGTGCCAAAAAGAATCGCTTCAGCAATATAGTAGCCTGTGGCAGAGATGAAATATGAAATTACAGGCGCTGCGAGATTTCTTTTGTTCACTATTCTCCTGCCCTTATTTGTAAAGGGGATAACAATAAGTGCCTTGATAATAACAGTGGCCAGAGTCCAGGCTGGAGCTGTCAAAAGATCTGCCATACCCCCTCCAATTGCTCCTGCCAGCATTGCATATGGCCATGGGAGAATTGTTGCTGCAAGATATATAAGGCCATCTCCGAAATGGATATACCCGCCATTTACTCCAACTGGAACATGTCCAATATAAGCGGTGAAAATAGTTATCAAAGCCGCAAAAAGTCCTGTAAATGCCATGTTGTAAATTCTACTGTTTTTTCTGATCATATTCTTTTCCCCACTTTGTTTTTATTTGCGTTAAAGTTGTTTACCTCATCAGCATTTTGAGGTTCTTTTCATATTCTGTCCCAGCGTTGGGCGATACATCCTTAGGCGTATCCTTGATTGAAGCCAGGATAAACTGGCTAGCAAGATTTGCAGCGCTTGTAGCACTTCCGCCTCTTAAATACTCTCCCAGAAAAGCCGCAGCAAAAAGATCTCCTGTTCCGGAATAATGTATTCCATTACTCTCCGATGTAATGATCGTTCCCTCCCCATTATCAAAGACATAATTTGCTACTGCCTTAGTATCAGAAAGAGGTATACCCGTCACCACAACTATCTTTCCCTTGTCGCCACCTACCAGCATTGAAAGCCTGTAAATTTCTTCTGTAAGCTCTTTTTCCGGAAGCTTTGTTACCTTGTCCATATCTTCCCCAGCAAGTAGGATCAGCTCTGTCAGATTTGGAGTTATAATGTCTGCCTCTTTTACCATGCGCCTAATGGTTTCCAAAAGTTCTTTTGAAAAATTCCTATAGGTTCTGCCATCGTCCCCCCATAACAGGGTCAACAAGGACTTTCGTTCCTTCTGACCTCATCCTCAGGATGAATTCCAAGCTATTTATTGCCTGGAGACTACTCATCATAAAACCGGTTATTATCCCGTCAAAGGTCTCTCCCTGCTTTTCCCATTCCTTAAGATACTCCGGAATAATCCCCGTCAGATCCTTGAAATAGTATGATGGATACCCGGTCTGTGCGCTAAGTGTGGCAGTTGGTATGGGACAACACTGGATCCCCATTGCTGCAAGCACAGTCATGTCTGCCACAAGAGAACACTTTCCAAACCCGGAAAGGTCGTTTATTGCTGCTACTTTCACTATTGTTTACTCCTTTAACGCTTTGTCATGTTAAAGAATATATCTCATGTTCTGGTATTAATGTAATGGCCAATTTCATTATTTTTATTAATACCAGATTTTTTCTCTATTTAAAAAGAACTCCCGGTTTCCCAGGAGTTCTCTAAAGGTATCTGATTACTGAGGATCGATGTAAGATGTGATAACAGCACCCTTATATGTATCCTCGATATAGGACTGAACCTTGTCTGACTGCAGAGCCTTTATAAGAGCCTTGGTCTTCTCTGACTCCTCATTTCCCTCTTTTACAACAAGGAAGTTTGTTCTCTTAATTGATGTCTCCTCGTTGAACTCCTCAATACCAAGTGCTGGGTATGTTGCAGGAAGTCCAGCTTCAAGAGCGTAGTTGCCGTTGATGGCTGCAGCGTCAAGATCTGGAAGAGAAAGTGCAAGCTGTGCAGCATCAAGTGGTGTGATAACATAGCCGTGTGGATTAGCCTCTTTATCGTTGTTAAGAGAATCCTCTGTGTAGTTAGGATCTGTGCCAAATCCGCCATTTGATACTAAAAGTCCCTTCTGAACAAGAAGATCGATTCCTCTGTCCTCATTCTCAGGACCGTTTGGTACTCCGATCGAAGCTCCATCAGGAAGCTCCTCAAGTGATTTGTACTTATCTGAGTAAATTCCCATTGGCTCAATATGAACGCCTGCTACAGCTACAAGGTGAAGACCACCGTCCTCGTTCTGGCTGTTCATATAAGCAAGTGTCTGGAAGTAGTTTGCATCAAGCTCTTCAGCCTCAAGTGATGTGTTAGGAAGAACGTAATCCTGGAAAACTACAGTCTCAAGCTCCCATCCGTCCTCTGCAAGAACATCCTTTACGATGTTATCAAGGATCTCAGCGTGTGGAACTGGTGTTGCGCCTACTCTGATGACCTTGTCGCCATCTTCTGTCTTTACTTCCTCTGCAGGTGCCTCAGTGGTCTCTGCCTCTGTTGCTTCCTGCACAGCCTCTTCCTTTGGAGCTGCCTCAGATGATGCTGCCTGTCCGCATCCTGTTACAAGTGTTCCAAGAAGTGTTGCAACTGCTAAAACTGATACTAATCTCTTTTTCATAACAAGTCTCCTCTCGATGTATGTCGTTTTTTGAAGTATAGGGCCATTTATCCACTATTGTAAAAGACACTAATCTTATCGGAGGATATAACTTTTGCTTATGAAAGAGCTCTTTTCTTCACCATCAGAAGCTCTTCGAGGTAGATACAGTGCTTGAATGCATTGGCTTTTACGCCCTCTATGCACTTATCAAGATCCATCCACTTAACAGCGCTGACTTCCTCTTCCTGGAGGGTGAGGCTCTTTTCATCGACATCTGCCCACAAAAGGAAAACCTTGGTAAACTGCCTGTCGTGATACTCCTCGCCAAAGAACACGTCGTCCCAGATGATCTTCCTGTCCCCGCAGAATAAAAGCTCATCCTCTGTGGCCGTGATTCCCAGCTCCTCGCCAAGCTCTCTAACTGCAGAATCAAGGAATCCCTGGCCTGCTGTGATGTGCCCGGCGCTTGAAATGTCGTAGCATCCTGGAAATGATTTGGTATCAGCCCTTTTTTGCAAAAGAACTTCAATCTTCCCTTCTCTCTTTCTAAGTATCCACACGTGGGATGTCCTGTGCCAAACACCGTTTTTGTGGGCAAAAGACCTCTCTACCGTTTCACCTGTGGGATTTCCGTTTTCATCGACTATATCGAGATATTCCATGCTAATTGCTCCTTGCCTGATCTAATACGCTTTCCATTATATCTCGAGTCATGCTTCCTGGTATATAGCCAAGGACGTTTCCATCAGGGTTTATTATAAAAGTGGTTGGAAATGCCGTGATGTAGTAGGGAAGCTGAAGTGTCGCTCCTTCGTCCATGAGAACAGGATATGTATAGCCGTTGTCTTCTAGAAATTTGGCGATTCCTTCAGCATCTTTTTCATCACCCTGATTAGGGAAAGCTACGCCAAGTATTACAACGTCCGAATTCTCATCCTGAGAGTACTTTTCGTAAAGCGCCTGAATATCAGGCATTTCAGCCCTGCAGGGTGGACACCAGGTAGCCCAGAAATTGAGGAATATGATCTTGCCCCTGTAGTCTGCAAGGCTGTGAGTTACGCTGTACTGGTCTGTCAGGGTGAAATCCGGTGCAGGGGTAAGGGGCTGCTGATCCTCATTTGCAGCATTTTGCTCTACATCATCCGCGTTAGCGGATGATTCGGTCTGATTTTCGTTGGATGCAGCACTTTTTGCCTCTTCAGACTCATCATTATCTGCAATTTCATCCGTACTCTCCTCAACTTCCACGCTCTCTTCTTTCTCACTCTCCGCGGTAATCTGCGCTCCTGTAAACTGGGACAGATAGCTAGAGATGCTGTTGAGCCTTCCAGTAAACATCAGAACGCCCATCAGGATCATGAGTACAGCACCGATCTTAACTGAGTACTTAACAACACTCCTGTGCTTTCCAAAAAACTCCAGAAGTGATGTTGTAAACACTCCAACGAGAAGAAACGGGATGACATACCCAAGCGTATAAACTCCGATCAGCAGAAACCCAGTTGATGCGCGGCTTGCTGATGCCGCCATTATAAGGACTGATGACAAAACCGGTCCAATACATGGACTCCAGGCAAAGCTTATTACAAATCCCATGATAAGGGCTGTAAGTGGAGACATTGATAGCTTGCCAAGGTCTACCGGAAGCCTTCTCTCTGCGCTTAGGAACCTGCTGTTTCCAAAAATACCTAGCTGATACAGTCCAAACATGATGACGATTATTCCGCCAATCCTTACAAATAATAGCTGGTTTCCGCTAAAGAACCTTCCTATGACGCTAAGCCCCATTCCCAAAAGAAAGAATGCAAAGCTGATTCCTATAACAAAGAACAAGGTGTTGACCATAACCCTGGCCCTGTCGTAGTGCTTTGTTCCATCCTCATTCTCTTTTAACGTACCACCAGATAAATATCCCATATATACAGGAAGTAGTGGCAGTACACAGGGGGAGAAAAAGCTGAGAAGCCCCTGCAAAAATACTGTTATAAATGTCACGCTCATAAATTCTATCCTTGTCTAATCTTTTTTCATATTACAAAAAAGAGATGACGATTGTCTTGATTCATCGTCATCTCTCATAAGTTTAAGCCATTTCGAAATCTCACATAGCATGTAGGCGTCTCACTGATTGTCGTACCTGCTTATATAATCAGGACGGTTAGGCATCAGGAATGTCAGGATGATATATGCTGGAATTCCAATGCCGCCAGATAACGAAAATACTAACCAGAGAACTCTTACAATTGTTGGATCAAATCCAAAGTACTCAGCAACGCCGCCGCATACTCCAAAGATCTTTCTGTCATTGCTTCTATACAACTTTTTTTCCATAACGCTAACCTCCTAAAAAATCACGTTTCGTTTCATTTACATGTCTCTAGTATAGGCCAGACTCGCTACAGAATAAACAACTGTTTGAGCAAAAATCTGCTTATAATTCTCTTTTTTTGGAAAAATATCAAAGTAAAGACTTGATGCAAGCCTCAACGTCAGCCACATCAGCTGTAGGCTCGAAGCGGGCAACTACGTTCCCATCTCTGTCGATCACGAATTTTGTGAAGTTCCACTTGATATCAGGCTTGCTTGCCCAGTCAGGATCTGCCTTTGCGAACATGCTCTCAAGAAGCTCCTTGTACTCATGCTCCTGGAAGCCTTCAAAGCCCTTCTGTGACTTGAGGTATGTGTATAGAGGAAGCTCGTTCTCTCCGTTAACATCAGCCTTCTTCATCTGAGGGAATGTAGTATTGTAATGAAGTGTGCAGAACTCATGGATCTCTTCATCTGTTCCGGGAGCCTGTGCACCAAACTGGTTGCAAGGAATGTCAAGGATCTCAAGTCCCTGCTCATGATAGTTCTCATAGAGCTCCTCAATTGGCTTGTACTGTGGTGTGAAACCGCATCCTGTAGCTGTGTTTACAACCAGGATAACCTTGCCCTTAAATGTAGCAAGATCAAGCTCTTCTCCAGTTCCTGTAGTTACCTTGTAATCGTAGATCATCGTTTTATATCCTCCATTTTTTATTTACATTCAAATATATTTTTTAGCAAACTTCATTGCCTCATCTCTGCATCCATCAACAGCCTTGCTCTTGAAATAAAGAGTGTCGCTCTCAACAGCAATTCCCTTATCTGTCAGGGCCTTTTTGATAACATCAAGTGCATGCTTAGAAAGCCAGGATGTTGAAAATACAACAGCTTTTCCCACTTTATCTGCCGGTATTGTCTGCAGATATGATTTAAGATTATCGTCAATACCATAAGCGTACAGTGCTCCGCCTATGAAAAGAACATCAACCTTCTCACTAAGTGCTGCATTCGCCGCATCAACTGAAACAGCCTCAACTCCAGCTGCTTCTGCAATATATCCTGCAACCTTGCCGGTGTTTCCAGATCTTGAATAATACCTTACTGCTACGTTCATGATATCCTCCTGATTCTATGTGTTAATTTGTATGTTGTGCTATTCGATTGTGTGCAATCTATATGTTTATTATAACCATTACTCACGAAAAATCAAGCTAAAGTTTTCATGACAAGACACGGGGACGGTTCTACTGTCAGGTTTTATTTTGATAAAACCTGACAGTAGAACCGTCCCCGTGTCAGCAAACCGTCCCCGTGTCTTGGCGCAAAAAAATAGCGGGCATCAAGCCCGCTATCCCTATACTCATTTATTCAGCTACAAATGCCAGCGCCTCTTTTTCAGTGATCGCTCTTCCGGCTCCGATGAAGCCTTCGCTGTCGGTGATAACTGGTGTCTCATCCTCAAGCTCGCCGTAGCCAACTACGTACTTACCAATTGTGTACATTGAGCAGTTCTCCTGGTTGTCGAACTCAGCCTCTTCGATCTTAACTGGTGCGTAGATCGGATTCTCGCTGTTCTTGCAGACATATGCGTAGTAGCGGTCATTCTGCTCGAAAATAATGAATACTATATCGGAGAAGTCCGCAGCGTCTACTGCAGCAACGCCTGCCACAAACTCAGCCTTTGTGACATCTACCTTGCCCTTATCAGCTGCCATCGATGTAAAGCCTGCAGATGATGTAAGTGCCATTACTACTGCCATTGCAATTCCAAAAAGTGTTTTAAATAGATTTTTCATAATTTTTCCCTCTCAATTCTTCTTTTATTTTATCACATGTGTTTATACGAGGGAAAAGAAATAATGGCAAAAATTTTCATTACCAAATTATGAATCCTCATCCATCTCTTTCATAACCCTGGCAAATTCAGCCTGGAAAAGCGCATTTTCTTTTTCATGCTCCAAAGCCCCGGCCCTTATCTGCTCCGACGACAACACCTCCGACGAAATAAACTTTAAAGCCTCTGCCGCCTTAACTGTCTTAAGCACGATCTGTCTTGAACATGGCCCAACCATCAGTAGTTTCATGGCTTCTTCGTCCGATAAAAAACCGCTTGTTATGATTCCAAAAGTATCGTATATTGTGTCATTGGCGATGGGCCCAATAATCACGTCGTACTCTCCAAACACGTCAGGTTTTACTCTTCTATTGGAAAAGATATACTCAAACCACTCCTTGTCCCTCTTTAGCTCTTTTACTAAAAGAGTGCTCTCATCAAGCTCGTAGTGGTTTACGATCACCTCTTTTCCCTTCTGCTCCCTGGCCCATCTCATGGCGAATTCCTTGTTGTCAGTGGTGTAAAACCCCTGTCCAAAGTCCGCATTTTTCCTGCCGTTGTGAACATCCGGTTCCTTTATGACGTCGTATCCTGCATGAAATAAGGTGATCATAGGCGTTCCTCTTTAGTGTTTAAAAAAGGGCTGAGCGCTATTGCACCCAGCCCCAGTAGCTTATATTTATTATGCCATAAGCATTCTGAACATTTCAATTACCTGCTCTTTTGTAGCTTCTCTTGGGTTTCCAGGATAGCATGCATCGTTAAGAGCGTCTGTAGCAAGAACATCAAGGTCTTCCTCTTTGATCTTATCAAGAGTCTTAGGAATACCAACGTCCTCAGAAAGCTTCTTAACTGCAGCGATTGCAGCATCTCTGTACTCTTCCTGGCTCATGTTGTCTACGCCCTCAACGCCCATAGCTCTTGCAACCTCGCGAAGTCTCTCGCCTGTGTACTCACGGTTGAACTCCATGGAGATTGGAAGGAACATAGCGCATGCAACGCCGTGAGGTGTGTCATAGTGTGCTGAAAGAGTGTGTGCCATAGCGTGGTCGATTCCAAGACCAACGTTTGAGAAGCCCATTCCTGCGATGTACTGACCAAGAGCCATTCCCTCACGGCCTTCCTTGGTGTTCTCAACAGCGCCCCTAAGGTTCTTGGAGATAAGTCTGATTGCTTCGAGATGGAACATGTCTGTCATCTCCCAGGCAGCTCTTGTTGTGTAACCTTCGATAGCGTGTGTAAGAGCGTCCATACCTGTAGCAGCTGTAAGTCCCTTAGGCATTGAAGACATCATCTCAGGGTCAACAACAGCAACGATTGGCATATCGTGAGTATCTACGCACACGAACTTTCTCTCTTTTTCAACGTCTGTGATAACGTAGTTGATTGTAACCTCAGCTGCAGTTCCAGCAGTTGTAGGAACAGCGATGATAGGAACGCAAGGGTTCTTGGTTGGAGCAACGCCCTCAAGTGAACGAACATCAGCAAACTCAGGGTTTGTGATGATGATACCGATAGCCTTTGAAGTATCCATTGATGAACCGCCGCCGATAGCGATGATGCAGTCAGCACCTGACTTCTTGAAGGCTTCTACGCCGTTCTTAACGTTCTCAATTGTAGGATTGGGTTTGATATCTGAGTAGATCTCGTAAGGGATCTTAGCCTCATCGAGAAGGTCTGTAACCTTAGCTGTTACGCCAAATTTGATAAGATCTGGATCTGATGCAACAAAAGCCTTCTTGAATCCGTAGTTGTTAAACTCTGTAACAACTTCCTTGATGGCTCCTGCGCCGTGGTAAGATGTTCCGTTTAAAGAAATTCTGTTTGCCATAATGCTACTCCCTCCAATAAAAGTGTTTTAATGTTACACGGATTTTCAAAATCCATAAAGAGCATAGCATTTTAGCATATTTGATTAAAGTTACACTTTATCCAAAGTGTAACTTTTCCTAAATTATATCAAGTTCTTTGAACTTCTTCTCGAGATGAGGAGGCATGGCATCGATCATAAGGTCTGCAAGCTCTTCTTCTGACTCCTTCATGCCCTTTAACACCCACTGGACGGTCATATAGATAGAGGCCTGGCAGTACATCTCAAGGAGCTTCCTTGTCTTTTTGTCAGGAAGCTCCCCTGTTTTTTCCCTGATGAGCCCGCAATAGAACTCGTAGATCATGTAGAAATCGTGGTCCTTAAGGTTATTCTGCTCATCAACCTTAAAGGCCGCGGAAAAGAAAATTCTCTCCTCGTTAATGTACTTAAACTTCTTGATAAGTCCTTCTCTTAAGGTTTTTCCGCTTCCCAGCTGGTTAAAAGACTCCTCAAGGAGCCTGTCAAAATACCAGTTGATAAGGTCGTACTTATCAATAAAGTTCCGATAGAAGGTCTGCCTTGAAACGCCGCACTCTTCTACTATCTGTTTGACGGTGATGTTCTCCACCGCCACTGTTTTCATGCATCTTTTTACTGCTTCTGCAAGCTTGTATTTACACTCATTTTCTCTGACTGATTCTCTGGTATTCAAGTGTTATTTCCTATTCCTTTCAGGTCGTCGATGTTGTAGTTGCCAGGATCGAACATGGCTGCGTGGGTCTCAAGGATCTCCCGAACTTCTGCCTCTGATTCCACAAATACCCTGGCGATCTGAGGGTCAAACTGGGTTCCTTCGCCCTCTTCTATTATCTTCATGGCCTGTTCAACTGTAAATGGCTCCTTGTAGCTTCTCTTGGATACAAGGGCGTCGAATACGTCCGCCACAGCCATGATACGGGCGGAAAGAGGTATCGCTTCCCCGGCAAGTCCGCTTGGATAGCCCTTTCCATCCCACCTCTCGTGGTGGTAGTTGGCAAGGTTCTTGGCTTCCTTAAGGTATCCGCTGTCAGAAACCAGCGACATAGCACTCTGGATAATGCCAGAACCAGCGGTGGTATGGGTCTTCATGATCTCATACTCTTCATCTGTTAGGCGCCCTGGCTTATTCAAAATAACATCGGAAACATGGATCTTGCCTACATCATGGAGCGGCGCTGAGTTTGCCACATCTTCTATGAAGGGATCTGTAAGAACATCTGCATAGACGCCCTTTTCCTTCATCTTTCTCATGATAAGGCGCACATATGCAGCAGTCTTACGAACATGGTCTCCTGTGTTCTTGTCCCTGCTCTCCACAAGGTCCGCAAGAACGTAGATAAGGCCGTTCTGCATGTGGGTTATTTCTTCGCCCTTGGCCTTTACGTCCTCAAGATATCCAACAGTGTCAGCAATGGTCTTTGACAGAGATTCGTAGAGGTTTTCTATCTCGTCTCCTGTTACGATACTGAGGTTATGGAGTCTCTCCACGCTCTGATCTCGCCCTTCCTCCGTGTCATAGGCAAACTTTCTGGCAGTTCTTGTCATGGCTGCAATCGGGAATATCAGGTGATAATCCACAAGCCATATGCACAGAGCAAGAATAAAGATATAAAATCCCATGAAAAGAGAAAATACCTTGGTCATATAGTTAAGAGTAGTAAGACCAATATATTCAACCCTTATATCTGCCGCTGCGTAGCATGTACAATTCCCTTTTGAGTCCATTACTGGTTCAAATACTGTAAGAAGTCTTCCGTAAATAGTATCGTCAAGCAACGGATCAACCTCTTTCCCTGACAGGAACGCATCCCGATACGGAAGAAGATATTTCTCCATTTCTATCACTGTTCCCGGCTCCTGACCCTTTACCTCCTGAGTATCAAGGTCAAATAGCACATGCACACCATCTTCTTCAAACCTATAGACATAGATAAACTCTATGTCGGGATTACCGGCTCTTATGTTCTCAAGTTTTCTTTCGACCTCAGCATAATCCGGCAATGACCTGCCCCTATCCAGGTACTCCTGTACCCTGTCGCCATCAATGACTTGCGCAGCCAGCCTGGCAGCGCTGGTGCAACTGTATGTGTACTGATTCAGGGCAAATATCTGAAACAGAATGTAGCTGATAATTGTTGTAACTACTGCAACACACACCATGATGACTGTGATGATGGCTATGATCTTGCTCCTGAGTGAAAAAGATCTGGTGACGTTGTGCTTAACATCCAAAAGAGCTTTTCTGCTAAGAGGAGTCTGCCTCCAGCCAGTAAGCCAAAGCTCGTTTTGTTTCTCTTCAGGGATCATCCTTATTATGACAAACACAAGGATAACAGTTATAGTCTTGTCAACCAGATCAATGGCCACATCCGACATCATCTGGGCCCAGAACACATTTAACTTTCCACTGTCTAAAAGAGCTTTCGCAAAAGGGGCAGATATTCCCTCACCCATGCCATAGCCGTAAAGAAGGTAAGTAAGGATTGAGCCAAGAGCGCCTCCGATAAAGGCAAATACAGGGATCGTGAGGATGGCCTTGTGGATTTTCTCAAAAAATCCCCTTCTTCCAAGCCAGGTTCCGCAAGCTGCGATCATGGTAGAAAGCACTACATAGTAGGCGTTTCCTGGGTTTCCTCTCATGTTTATGATGTTGTTCAAATATCCTACGAAAATACCGGGAAGATATCCGCCAAGGACTGCCGCCAAAAGGGTTCCCACGTTATCAAGATACAGAGGGATGTTTAATAGCGACGCAGTTCTTGGAAGAATGAAGTTAATTGCAATACATCCGGCAAAGAATAGCATCTGAAAGAAGATATACTTGTTGTTCTTGATGTCTACTGGACTGTTAGCCTTACCTCGTATCATAAGTTAGCTCCTTAAACTAGACCTCAACTAATACTTAATATTAATAATTATATTACTACAATACCGCATTTTTAGACAAAAAGACTTTCTTCTTTCATTTGATCAAGCCATGAGTGTAACTAAAAGATCATTTCCAATTCAGATCGTGATCCTCAATGTTGTTCTGCTTATCAACCTTAAAGGCTGGTACCTGCTCCTGCATGCAAGAGCAAATACCAGCCGTTATCTTATTTCTTCAGAGAAACTCTCAGGGTTACGCAGCTGCATGGAGGCATTTTTACCTTCAGGTCAACTCCGGAAAACTCAAAATCTTCAAAGTTCTTTTCGCAAACTGTGTCAGGTCTGTCAAAAGTATTGTGGTCCGTTGTGTTTCCTGTAAGGACAAAACCTTCAACCTTCTCAATCTCTTTTCTCCTGAAATCAACGTCTACTGCTACTGTGTTCTTTGCATCAACGTTGTTCAGGGTTATGGTCACAACGCCGTCCTTATCAACGGAAACAGACTCATTTATGCCATCGCACTCATCTTCGCCCTGACCAACGCGAGCGCTTCCTTCAAGGTAGCTGTCAAGAAGATCCGCATCCTGATGGAACCTGTACATGTGGAATACGTGATAAGTAGGTGTAAGGAGCA
Source organism: Butyrivibrio sp. (assembly GCA_015056565.1). Classification (GTDB taxonomy): domain Bacteria; phylum Bacillota; class Clostridia; order Lachnospirales; family Lachnospiraceae; genus Butyrivibrio. The sequence goes on along the minus strand of SVGB01000006.1, from coordinate 128,828 downwards.
TCTTGTCCTCATCAGTAAGGATCACTGACTGAAGCACGTTTACGATCTGCGCAAGACATCCCATCTTGACCCTGTCAGAGTGCTTGTTGAAGATGTTAAGGGTAGCGCCTGCAACCTGGGCATCTCTCATGGAGTTCTGCTGATAGAGGAATCCAGGATTTGTCCCTTCCTCAACATCGTGCCAGCAGCCCCACTCATCAACCAGCATGGCGATCTTCTTTTCCGGATCGTACTGGGACAGGATGTGGTCGTTGCCAGTAATGATATCGTCCATATAGTAAGCCTTGCGAACAGCCCTGTAGTACTCTTCCTCACTGAACTCTTTGGCACTTCCCTTGTGCTCCCAGGTGTTAACCACAACGTAGTAGTGCACGGAGAAACCATCCATAAAGCCGTGGGTCTGCGGAGGTGCAGGGTGTCTGTAGCAGGTCTCCAGTACCTCTTTTGTCCACTTGTAATCATCCGCATTAGGGCCACAGCAAACTTTCTTGATGGGCTTTTCGCTGTCATAGATGCGCACATAGGTCTGGAAATCTCTGTATTTATTGCCGTAATAGTCTGCGGTCATATTTCCGCCGCAGCCCCAGTTCTCGTTACCGATTCCAAAGTAGTCAAGCTTCCAGGGCTCTTCGTGGCCATTTGCCTTACGAAGTTCAGCCATTGGAGATACGCCATTAAAGGTCATGTACTCCACCCACTCGCTCATCTCTCTTACGCTTCCGCTTCCCACGTTGCCATTTACGTAGGTCTTGCAGCCCAATTGCCTGCAAAGCTCGAAATACTCATGGGTTCCAAAGCTGTTGTCCTCGATAACGCCGCCCCAGTGAGTATTTATCATTTTCTTTCTCTTATCCTTAGGGCCTACGCCGTCCATCCAGTGGTATTCATCGGCGAAATTGCCGCCCGGCCAGCGAAGTACAGGCACCCTTATCTCTTTTAAAGCGTCAACCACGTCCTTTCGCATGCCGTTCACATTGGCGATCTCTGAGTTCTCCCCCGCATAGAGTCCGCCGTAGATGCACCTTCCAAGGTGCTCACTGAAATGCCCGTAAACCTCAGGCTCAATATGACTTAATACTCGATTTTCGTTTATGTGAAGCTTCATAAATCCCCCTTTTTAGCCTTTTACGCCGCCAAGCGTGATACCTTTTACAAAATTGCCCTGAATGAAGGGATATGTCACCAAAATAGGCAGTACACCCACAGTTGCCATTGCCATTCTTACAGATGCAGAAGGAATTGACGCAAGTCCAACGCCAGCGTCCTGAACCCTAGCGCTGTTCTGGGACAGGTACTGGATGTTCTGCATCATTCTGTTAAGCAGGTTCTGGACGGAATACAGGTCAGTTCTCTTGGTCAGATAGATGTAACCATTCATCCAGTCGTTCCAGTACGCGATTCCTGCGAAAAGACCTATCGTAGCCACTATTGGCTTGGACAAAGGCAGTACAACTTTGGTAAATGTCTTAAATTCTGTAGCTCCGTCAATGTATGCTGCATCAAGGATCTCAAGTGGTATGCTGCTGCTAAAGTAAGATTTCATCAGCATTACATTGAATCCGTTCATCAAAAGCCCTGGAATAAGCAACGCAAGGAAGCTGTTCTTTATGCCCAACATGTTTGTGTAAACAATATAGGTGGGAACAAGGCCTCCGTTGAACAGAAGTGTAAAGAAAACCAGGAACATGAACACATTTCTGCCCGGCAGATCAGGCTTTGACAGCGCATATGCAAGGAGCGTTGTTATGGAAAGAGCTAGCGCCGTTCCCACAACTGTAAGGCAGATAGAGATCCAGTACGCGTGCAGCACTGAATTACCTGTCTTGAAAATATACTCATAGGCGTAAATGCTCCATTTCGCAGGTGTGAAAGAGTATCCGTTTGCTATAAGCACGTCGTTGTCTGTAAACGACGAAATAACAAGCAAAACAAACGGAACTACTGCAGTAAGCGACAAAATGATCATCACCACATGAGCAAATATCTGAAATCTTTTCTCTTCTCTAGTCCTCATCTAAAATCACCTCTTAGCCTTTGCTTAAAACAGCGCATAATCCGGATCGATCTTTTTTACAATCAGATTAGATCCAAGAACCAGGATGAATCCTACGATTGACTGATACAGACCTGCGGCCGACGACATGGACATATCCCCAAGCTCAAGAAGTCCTCTGTAAACATAGGTGTCGATGGTGTTTGTTACGCTAAACAGCGCGCCCTGGTTCTGCGGAACCTGGTAAAAGAGACCAAAGTCGGAATAAAAGATCCTGCCCACTGCAAGGAGCGTCATCATGATGATAGTTGGCTTAAGCAGAGGAATGGTGATCTTAAAGATCTGTTGCCATTTTGAAGCTCCGTCGATGGAGGCTGACTCGTAAATGCTCCTGTCTATGCCAAGGATGCTGGCAAGGTAAATAACGCAGTTGTAGCCAATTCCCTTCCAGGCGCTTACGAAAACCAGGATAAATGGCCAGTATTTCTTTTCCATGTACCAGGAGATCGGGTCCCTGCCAAGGCCTTTAAGGATCGTGTTGTTAAAAAAGCCGTTCTCAGTGGACAAAAATCCAAATACCAGGTAGCTGACAATGACCATTGAGATCATGTAGGGCAAAAGAATGAATGACTGATAAGCCTTTTTTACCCTGGATGTCATCTCTGCCAGAAGAATCGCTACGAAAATGGCCAGAATGGTATTAACAATGATGAACACCAGATTATACAGGATCGTATTTCTGGTTATTATGAAGGCGTCTTTTGTGGCAAAAAGATATTTGAAATTCTTAAAGCCCACAAATGGCGAGCCATAGATGCCCTTTTTTGCATTGAATTTCTTAAACGCCAGCACCAGTCCCGGAAGCGGTAAGTAGTTGTTTATGAAAAGATATATAAGCCCGGGAAGTGCCATCAGATAAAGCGGAATGTATCTCTTTATGCTCTTTTTCTTACTCTTTGTCCTGTTTGCTGCCATTGTTTGCCTCTTTTAGGTAAAAAAACTCCGGCTATCCATTAAAATATTGATAGCCGGAGCTATTGTCATCTAATTACTGAATTCCGTTCTCTGCAGCCCAAGCATCAAGTGCTTCCTGCTTGCCCTGCATGTAGGTCTCAAGTCCAGCTGCCTTAAGCGCTTCCTCAAGCTCTGCGATACCCTTGTCAGGCTCAACAAAGCCGTAAACAACCTTAGGACCATACTCATCATATGCGTTCTTTAAAGCTGTGTACTCTGAAGCGTAGTCTGTGTTGTCCCATGTGAATCCAAGAGCCTTGGACTTGCATGTGCAGTTGTCGTTGAATGCTGACATCTGCTCGCCAAGATCAAGTGGATCTCCTTCCCATACATAGGTTACATATGGGTTAGGCATAAGCCAGAGTACGTTTGGATAGTACTCAGAGTTGTTAGCATCTACGCCATCAGCGTATGTGATAGTTCCATCTGCGTTAACCTTGTACTCTTTGCCTTCCTGGCCCCAGCACATAAGTCCCTCAATAACAGGGTCTGTGTAAAGAGCATCAAGAACCTGGATTGTAGCTACAGGATCCTCTGTGTTCTGGTTTACGCACCATGGGAATGAAGAAACTGATGATGAGCTCATGAAACTCTCGCCAACATCAAATACTGCCATGTCTCTTCCGCACTCACCAGAGATCTGTGTCTTGTAACCAGGCTTACTGCAAGCCATCATAGCCATGTAAGAACCTGACTTAACCTTAGCTGATGCACCAGTCTGATCTGTGAGGGCATCCTGTGAAAGGTATCCAGCCTGATTCCAGTCATATGCTCTCTGTGCCCACTCTTTGAAGATATCTGAAGAGTAAACATCCTCGATCTTAAGAGAGTTCTGAGGATCAAGAAGTGTTCCGAAGTAGTCGCCAGCAATGTTATCTACTGAGCTGCCCTGTGTAAGCTCGTTGTCCTGGATGGCAAATACGTACTTGTCAGGGAACTTCTCGTGGAGCTGTGCGAAGATATCGTTGATCTCATCCCATGTAGCCTTAGGATAGCCAAGCTCACCAACTGTAAGCTTAGAAGCATCATATCCGATAGCATCAAGGTATTCCTGACCGATACATACAGCGCAGGTCTGAATTGCATAATCCTTGATAGGAGGTGTTCCGTATAATACTCCGCCAACTCTGCAGGCATCAAGGTAATCAGCTCTTACCTTTTCCTTGATCCCGTTGCAGTAATCATCAAACATGCCATCTTCTTCAAGGTCAAGTACATATCCGTTGTTGATCGATGGGTTGTAACCAAGGATACATGTTGAGAAGATATCTACCTGCTCTCCTGATGAAAGCATCAGCTTCATGTCATCGCCGTATGCAGCTGAATCAATGATCTGAAGTTCTACATCAAGTCCAAGAGTCTCTCTTGTATGCTCTGAAAGGGCCTCATTGATCCTGTCAAGACCTGCTGGTCTTCCAGTCCAGTCAAAGAAAGAAATGATGACCTTTTCGTATTCTCCGCTCTTTTCAGCCTCTGCCTTACGATCTGCAATGGCCTGTGCAGCCTTATCTGTAGCATCTCCTGATCCTGCAGCATCCCCTGATCCTGCATCTGATGTTGTAACATCACTTGTCTGTGCACCTGTGTCAGGAGCTGTGTCGTCTGCTGCGCTACCACAACCACCAAGGATCATAGCTGCAGTTGTAATACTAAGTAGTAAAGAAGCAATTTTCTTTTTCATAGCATCCTCCAACTTTCTCGTCTTTCCATAAGTATGTTTTGTGATATTTCTGTTTCGTTTTTGTTAATCGATTAACTGTTTGAGTAAAATATATGACAACCCGCTAGGGTTGTCAACAATATTTAGGCTGAAAATATACAAATTGTTAATTATTTATAATATTATCTCGGCGTTTCTATATATTTTGCACAAATCTTAATCGTTTAATGTGTTTGAAATGACTGATTTTCTCTCAATAAGTGTACAAGGTACCTTTATCTGGCTTTCTACGGGCTTATCCGCCATCTTGTCAAATAAAAGTTCCACAGCCTTTTTGCCAATAGTACCAAGCTCGATCTTCATAGTGGAGAGCCTTGGTGTCATATAGTCTGAGATCATCTCATTATCAAATCCCATTACTGATATGTCTCTTCCAGCCTGCATGCCATGCTCAAACAGATACTGATATACACCGCCCGCATTTCTGTCACTCATGCAAAATACCGCTGTTATATCCTTGTCCAGAAGCTCTTTTGCGCTGTTGTAGCTTAGTTCCTGCCCCCATCCCGCATATACCACAAGCTCCGGATTATAGAGGATCCCTGCTTCAAAAAGAGCTCTCTGATAGCCAAGGATACGGAGCTTAGTGTGGATGTTCTCTGCTTCTCCGGCCATTACACCGATCTTTTTGTGGCCTTTTTTGATAAGGTACTCTACTGCTGTCTTGGCTGCCTCTTCATCATCAATAACTACTGATGGGACATCTTCTTCCTGGGAGTAAGCGTATGCAAGAACCGCAGGAATATCGTAGTCCTTGGGGAATCTGTGGATGTTGCGGGCGTGACCTGCAACGTAGATTATGCCATCAACCCTGATGGAAGCCATCTCCTGAACCGCAGGATCCATCACTGAATAGTACATCTTGTCGTTGTCAAACCACTCGTCATGCCATCTTGAGTAAAGACGCAGGTTCTGAACAATGGTCCTGTAGCCATTTTTCTCACACAGCTCCATGATGCCCTCGATGATGGCAGGAGTTGTAAACTGTGCGATATCTTCGGCAATAACGCCTATGGTCTGGGTCTTTTGCTTGCGGAGTCCCTGGGCAACATAATTGAGCTTGTAGCCTCTCTCTTTTACCACATCCAGCACTTTCTGTCTTATCTCATCGCTGACATTTTTCTTGTCATTAAGGACATTGGAGACAGTGGCAGTAGATACTCCACACTCTTTCGCTATCTCTTTTAGTGTTATCATTTTACCTCACCCATAAGATCATAGAAATATCACAGCATTCTCGCGTAGTTAATCGTTTTAAACATTTTATAATGATTAATGAAATATTGCAAGGCTACAGTAATGGTGTATTTTGGGCCTGGGTGCTATATTATTATGTGTATGAAAGTCTTTTTGGAGGTGTCTCATGTACTATCTGATAAATAATGTTCTTGAAGAATGCAGCGCTGAGCAGTGTCACGACGCGGCGGTTCCCTATGTAGCAATCCTTACTCCCGCCCAGTGGGCTGAGCAGAGTGAAAACTTTGATATGGGCCTCGACTTCGATATCAGTAACGAAGATATCTTCACCACAAAGGCTGAAGTTAACTACGATTCCCTGACAGGAACCTTCTTTATTCCCACACAGTCCTCGCATTCATCACTTCCACTGAAGTTTTCCTATGCACTTGACGAAACCGGAATTGTATTTATAGACAGCAGCGACACTGTTCTTTCTCTTGTTAAACGCATCCAGCGCCTTAAGAAGTGGAAAAAGCCTTCACTTGAGCGCTTTTTCTATGACTTTTTGGAACTTATAATCCACAATGACCTTCTCACCATGCAAGGCTATGAGCGAGAGCTTGACCGCCTGGAAAAAGATATCATGGACGACGCAGAGTCTGCCGACATGTCAAGGAATAACGACATCCGCGGCGATATAAGAGATCTGCGTATCCACTACGAGCAGCTCCTTGACCTTGGCCAGGAGCTTGAAGAGAACGAGAACGGCTTCTTTAACGAGGAAAATCTTCGCTACTTCAGCATGTTCTCAAGCCGCGTAGAGAGGCTCTACAACGCCGCTACCCACCTTAGGGACTACACCATCCAGCTTAACGACCTTTACCAGTCACAGCTGGACGTTCACCAGAACCGCGTAATGACCGTCCTTACGGTGGTAACTACCATCTTCATGCCTCTGACTTTGATCGTTGGATGGTATGGCATGAACTTTAAATATATGCCAGAGCTGGAGTCCCAGATGGGATACCCGATAGTTATCGTCCTTAGTGTCCTGATCGTTGTAGGAAGTCTGATCTTCTTTAAAAAGAAAAAGATACTGTAATTGCAATAAATTGCCATATTTTGCCTTTTTTTGGACAATTTTTGTTATTGTGCCACAATATGATGTGTTAAAATTTGCATTGTGTTATAATTAGTAAAAGATTACGTTTTATTGGGGGTAAATATGGGGATTTTCGATAAGCTTTTTTCAGGTAACAAGGTTGAGATAGGCTCTCCAGTAACTGGCAAGATCGTGCCAATAGACACTGTAAGCGACCCAACCTTCGCTCAGGAAATGATAGGTAAAGGCGTTGCCATTATCCCGGAGGATGGCAACTTTTATGCACCAGCTTCAGGGACACTTGTAGCTCTTTTCCCAACTGGTCATGCATATGCTCTCAACACTGATGACGGCGCTGAGATTCTCGTCCATATCGGAATCGATACAGTCAAATTAAACGGACAATTCTATGATGTACAGGCAAAGCAGGGTGACACCGTCAAAAAGGGTGACCTCATAGTTAAAGTCGACCTTGAAGGCATCAAGGCTGCTGGCTATGACACTGTAACTCCTGTCATCATCTCTAATTCAAGCAAGTTTTCCAAAGTAGAAAAAAAGGACGGAAACGTAACAGCAGGGGATGCTGTCGTCCTTTTATATAAGTAAATACAACCTTAAAAAGGAGGAATGATCGTATGATGAAGTATTTACAGAAAATTGGAAAATCCCTAATGCTCCCCGTTGCAGTACTTCCAGCTGCAGGTATCCTGTATGGTATCGGATACTGGCTTGATCCCACTGGCTGGGGCGCAAACAGCGTTGTTTCAGCATTCCTGATCAAGGCTGCATCTGCTATTATCGACCAGATCCCTATTCTTTTTGCAATTGGTGTGTCTGTTGGTATGGCAAAAGATCATGACGGAACAAGCGCTCTGTCAGGTCTCGTTTCTTTCCTGATGATCACCACTCTTCTTAGCACAGGCGCTGTTGCTATGTACAGAGGCGTTGACACATCAGAAGTTCCTGCCGCTTTTGGCAAGATCAGCAATGCTTTCATTGGTATCCTCGCAGGTATCATTGGTTCAAGCTGCTACAACAGGTTCAAGGACACCAAGCTTCCAGACTGGCTGGCATTCTTTAGTGGAAAGAGATGCGTAGCTATCGTAACAGCCTGCTGTTCAGTTCTTGCATCAATCGTTCTGTACTTTGTATGGCCTCTTATCTTCGCTGGCCTCGTTGCATTTGGTAAAGCAATCCTTGGCCTTGGTGCTATAGGTTCAGGTATCTATGCAATGCTCAACAGAGCACTTATTCCTCTTGGACTTCACCACGCTCTCAACGCTGTATTCTGGTTTGATACAGCAAACATCAACGACCTCGGCCTCTTCTGGTCAGGCGCTGACGGAGCAGTTAAGGGTGTTACAGGACAGTACATGACAGGATTCTTCCCAGTTATGATGTTCGGTCTTCCTGCAGGTGCTCTTGCAATGTATCACACAGCAAAGGATTCAAAGAAAAAGGCTGCAGCATCTCTCCTTCTTGCTGGCTCTCTTGCTTCTTTCTTCACAGGTATCACAGAGCCTCTTGAGTTCGCATTCATGTTCATGGCTCCCGGCCTTTACCTTGTACACGCTGTTCTTACAGGAATATCAGCTGTTATTTGTACACTGCTTCCTTTGAGACTTGGATTTAACTTCTCAGCAGGTTTTGTTGATTACATCCTGAGCTTCAAGGCTCCTATGGCTGTTAATCCACTTCTTCTTATCCCTGTTGGCCTTGTATTTGCAGTTATCTACTACTTCGTATTCAGATTCGTTATCATAAAGTGGGACCTCAAGACTCCTGGACGTGAAGACGACGAGGAAGATGAAGAGAAGATCGAGCTTGCAAACGACGACTTCACAGGAATGGCTAAGCTTGTTCTTGAAGGTCTTGGCGGAAAAGACAACATCAAGGAACTCGACTACTGCGCTACAAGACTTCGCCTTGAGATCAACGATTATACTCAGGTTGACGAAAAGAAGATCAAACAGGCCGGTGTTGCTGGCGTTGTTCGTCCTTCTAAGTCAAACGTTCAGGTTATTGTTGGACCTAAGGTTCAGTTCGTACACGACGAGCTTAAGAAGATGCTTTGATCTTTAGATCAGAACCGAAAAAGCAAAACAGGGCGACGGTACCATTTGGTACCGCCGCCTTTTGTTTCGATCACCAATGTATATGTTATATAACTTATATGTCACTTGGCCTTCTTTTCTTTTATCATCCTAAACAGTGTAACTGCACTGGTTACCACTGTTGCTGCATCGAAAATTGCTCCTGTGTAGGACTTTATCATAAAGTGGTAAATTACCCATGGAACAAAAGACAATGTCACAAGAAGCTTGAACTTAACAGGATCCTTGATGTCCATAAAGATGATATAAATGGTGCAAACTGCAGCTGGGATGATCCCAAGAAGCCCCTGATCGTTTAAAAGAATGGTAAATCCGATGGATGCAGCGATCAAAATGGCCTTCCAGGCTGTATTTAGCTTGTCCTTGTAGCAAAGGTAGTTCCTGAAGCATGAAAGAACGTTACTTACCGCTCCTGTGACGCCTCCCAGGATCAGCATGCTCACAGCCTGCATAAGAAGCTGTACAGTCTGAACTATAAGGATCTTGGTCTTCTCTTTTATGGCACCTGAACCAACCTGCACTACAGCTGCCAGAAAATCGATGATATTTGCGATTACTACTGTTGTCATACCTAAACCTCTTTGTATGCGAAATTAGTTATACTTATTTAATAATTTGAGTCCTAAGCTACAAGTATAATATGACGATATATGTATTAGCAAGAGAAAGGAGGAAGATGACAGATGATCAAAATTCTTCCAAAAAGATAAAAGTACCTTCACTGCGGCAGGATCCCGGTGGAGGTACTTTTTTTATGGTCTATTTTCTGTTTATCTGGTCTTTAGCCTATGTCTATGCTGATATCTCCGCTTCCACATCTGATCTTGCAGTTTCCACCGTTTCCGTCCTGTGGAACTCTTACATCACCCGATCCGGAATTTGCATCAAAGGTCTTGGCAGTCCTAAATGAACCTGTAACATCGCCGCTTCCTGTAGATATCACGATATTCATACCCTCGCAGCTCATAAAATCAATATCTCCACTTCCTGATTTAAGGTCCATGGATGCTGCGTCGCAGCTTGATAGATTTATCCTTCCAGAACCAGTCTTAATAGTCAGCTTTTCTTTTGCAAAGACATTCTTAAGCTCCACATCTCCGCTTCCGACATTTACCTTAAGCTCTGCAAAAGAGAATTTATCCTGAATACTCATATCTCCGCTTCCAAAGCTTGCCTCAAAGTCTCTGTAGGAGTCCTTGGGAAGATACAGGATCTCATCGGTATGTGGGTAATTGACCATGATATGGTCTTTCCAGTCAAAGCTCTCTTTTTCTGAGATAACAAGCTCTGTTCCGCGAACCTCAACTGTGTATTTGTTATTCTTAAACTCATGGCAGATAAAGTGTGTATCCCCATCCTCTGATGGCAGAACCTTAAGGTCATGAGAAAGCAGTTCAACCTTGATATCTTCAAAGTCTTCTGCTACATCAAATACTTTTTCTTCATACTCTTCGGTTGTCATTATTCTTGAAAAGTCTCCGCCTGCAGCTGCAACTGCAAAAGACGCCATAAAGCTTCCCACGATCACAAGGCCGATTGCTACAAATATAGTGATCTTTTTCTCAAGTCTCATTTTTTCCACCTCCTACGAACATCTTCTTAATTCCAAGAATTATCATCTTACTGATGAATAAAAGTCCCTTAGTAACCTGGTTAAATCCAAAGAACAATAGTATTGACACACCTATAAGTGCGATTCCGCAGCCTGCATAAAACAGTGCTCCAAATGGTCCTCCTGGCTTAATTACAGCAATGATAAGTCCAGCTATTCCTGAGATGAACACTGAAAAATCTGCGACATACAGTGAAAAGATAATGCTCCAAAAGCTGATATATAAAGCCAGGGTCACGATTATTCCTGCAAGTAATAATGGAAGCCACACAGGTGATCCAAGAACCAAAAGTACTATCTCCCCGGCACCAAAGCTTCTCTTTGGAGTCATCTTCTCTTTTACAATCTTGGTGATAGGCACTTCTTCAAGGATCTTAGACCTTATCTCGTCGATACTTCCAAGAGCTGCAACAGCATCCTCCTCAGACATTCCGTCCTCAACGCGGTCATCTATCATCTCTGTGTAATAGTCTACCGACCTGCTAATATCATATTGAGAAAGACCTGCGAGGCTATTTGTAAGCTGCTGTGTAAATTCTGCCTTATTCATGTTTATCCTCCCTCGTAACAAACTCGTAAATCTGCTTAAGTTCCTTCCATTCCTCTTCAAACGCTTTTAATCTCTCAAGACCTGAAGCTGTGATGTGGTAATACTTCCTTAGCCTGCCATTGTGCTCAGCGGTCCGGACAGTGAGCAGCTGCTGGTTTTCAAGCCTTCGAAGTATCGGATAAAGCGTTGACTCGGATATTTCCACGAAAGGACTCATATCCTTTACGATCTGGTATCCGTAGGAGTCTTCACTTTTGATGGCTGCAAGGACACATACGTCAAGAAGTCCTCGTTTCATTTGATTTTCCATCGCAATACCTCCTGATACACAATACTATATGTCGCATAGTATTATGTGTCAAGTAGTATTTTTTAAAAAACAAGACACGGGGACGGTTCTGCTGACACGGGGACGGTTCTACTGTCAGGTTTTATTTTGATAAAACCTGACAGTAGAACCGTCCCCGTGTCAGCAGAACCGTCCCCGTGTCTTGTTTTTTGTGAAATCGCATGTTATTTTATTGTGATCCTGTAGCTGACGTTGAACTCTTCTAAAGGCGCCAGTTTATTGCCATATTCTCTCTCAGAAAGGTCTCCTGCAAAGCCTACTCTGTCGCATCTTCCGTACCAGGGCTCGATGCAAACAAATGGAGCGTGCTTGCCAACTGGAGACCAGACGCCAACAAGTGGTGTATCAAAGCTGACCTTGACGAAAGGCTGGCCATCAGCGCCAACAATGCTTATGGCATCGGTCTGCTTATCCTCTATTACAAGGGCGTCCTCTGCAAAGAGCTCGTCTGACATCTTTAAAATGCCGTTATTAAGATCAAACTGTTTGGTCTTATCTGAAAGACATCCTGAACCGTCGCATGCCACAACATTTGAATTAAGGCTTGAAAGCTCTTTTCCAGCCCTCTCAAACTTAAGGACGTCTGTGTCCAGATCGCAGTTAAATGCGGGATGAGCACCAATTGAGAAGAAAGCCTGCTCTTTATCGGTATTTACAACCTTCCAGATAACCTGGATCTCTTTTCCTGAAATCTTGTATCCGCAGTGAAGTTCAAAGGCAAATGGGTATTTCTCGTGGGTTTCTGCGTTGTCCCTGAGCCTGAACTCTATAGCATCATCAGCCTGGAAAACCAGTTCAAAATCCATATCTCTGGCAAAGCCGTGCTGACCCATGCTATAGGTCTTCCCCTTATATCTTGACTCTTTTCCAAAGTAGCAGCCAACAACCGGGAAAAGAACCGGTGATGTCCTGCCCCAGAACTTTGGATCTGCCTGCCACAGGTACTCTCTGCCATCGCTGTTTTTTACAATGGACTTAAGCTCTGCGCCGTGGTCTGAGATCTTTACAGTAATTTCTGAATTTTTGAGCTCGTATATCATTTTTTAACCCTCCAACCGAGATATTTCTTTTAACTTATGCCATATCCCAATTGTACCACGAATGCGCCCATTTTCTGCCATGTTGTGCTATACTTTTCACTAGAATTGCAAATATAAGGAGCTACACATCATGAAAAAGATAAATCTTAAGAAATACACTGATTTCATTGTTAAAGAGACCCTTGATCTCCTTAACATTGACTCTCCTACAGGCTACACAGAAGCGGCCTGCAACTGGGTAAAGGGCGAGTTTGAATCCTTGGGATTTAAGGCTCACATTACCAACAAAGGCGGCGTTATAGTTGATCTTACGGGAAAAGACAAAAAGAACGGCATTTTACTTGAGGCCCACGCCGATACTTTAGGCGGAATGGTGGCTACTATCAAGTCAAACGGAAGGCTCCAGCTCACCAATCTTGGCGGTATGAACCCCAATAACGCAGAGACTGAGAATGTCCGCGTCGTAACCAAATTTGATGGTATCTACGAGGGAACTTTCCAGCTAAACAACGCTTCTATCCATGTAAACGGCGAATATGACGATACCAAGCGCACCTGGGAAAACTGCGAGGTTGTGCTTGATGAAGACGTTAAGTCAAAAGAAGATACAGAAAAACTTGGTATTTCTGTGGGTGATATCGTATGCTTTGAGCCAAACGCGAGGGTTACAAAGAGCGGATACATCAAATCCCGCTTCCTTGACGACAAGCTTAGCGTTGGAATCCTTCTTGGTCTTGCCAAGTACATCAAGGACAACAAGATAACTCCAAAGCGTGCTCTTTACGCTCATATCACCTGTTTTGAGGAAGTTGGTCACGGCGGATGCGGCAGCGTTCCTGAAAACTGCACAGAGGCCATTTCCATCGATATGGGCTGCGTAGGTGAGGGACTTACCTGCACAGAAAAACAGGTATCCATCTGCGCCAAGGACAGCGGAGGACCTTACAGCTATGCTATGGTACAGGGTCTTATCAAGGCAGCCAAGGACAGCGGCGCAGACTATGCTGTAGACATCTATCCACACTACGGAAGCGACGTTGAAGCCACTCTTCGCGCCGGAAACGACCTTAAACACGGTCTTATAGGCGCTGGCGTCTACGCTTCCCACGGATATGAAAGAAGCCATAAGGACGGCGCTGAGAACGTCTTACGGCTTCTGATCGCATATGCATTATAAGAACTACTAAAATTACATACTGGGCTCTATTAAAGACAAGCAGCTATCAAGATTCCTGTCCATTTACGATCTGTAGCTGCTTTTCTACGCCCACAAGGTGCTCCTGGCACTTTGTGGCAAGAATTGTTCCCTCGTTGTAGAGCTTTATTGAGTCGTCTAAGGAAATATCCTTTGCTGAGAGCTTTTTATTGATCTCCTCAAGCTGATTTAATGCTTCGTCTATATTGAATTCCTGATTTTCTGCCATTTTAAACTCCTTTATTCTGCTGATTTTACAGTATCATCAACTGTTGTATTGATCTGACCATCATGGATCCGTATGGTCACTTTATCGCCCTTTTTAACATCATCAACACTGACTACCGGCTTGTCATCGGCTGTAATATAACCAAAGCCCCTTACAAGCTTGGCTGTTGGCGACAGACCATGAAGCTCGGTAATAAGCACCTTGCACCTGCTCTTTTTGGCTTCAAGGATCACCTGTATCCTCTGTTTTAGCCCATCTGACAATACAGCAAGTTTTTCTTTTCGCTCTTTTAGTATCCGCACTGGATCGTGGCCTTCAAGCTTGGCCTTCTGGGTCTGTAAAAGAAGCTTTCTCTCATTGAGGCGGCTTCTCATATTGTCGTTAATTCCGCGCCTTAGCTGCTCTAAGCGATGGATCGTTGACATAATGTCCGGAACAGCCTCTTCTGCGGCCTCTGAAGGAGTAGCTGCACGCTTATCCGACACATAATCAATAAGAGACCAGTTTCCCTCATGACCAACAGCCGAGATTATGGGCGTTTTTGCCTCGTAAACAGCCCTTGCCACAGCTTCGTCGTTGTAGGCAATAAGCTCTTCGTCAGAACCTCCGCCTCTTCCAACAATGATGGTATCAAGCCCCATTTCATCCAGAGCCTTTATACCCTTTAGGATAGTACTTACAGCATTTACACCCTGCACATTTACGTGGTACAGGATCAGCTGGATGTAGGGATTTCTCTTTTTTGCAACCTTCTCGATATCGTTCCTTGCCTGTCCATTCATGGAAGTGACAATTCCCACCTTCTCAGGGAATTTGGGAATAGGCTTTTTATGTTCAGGGGCGAAAAGACCTTCTGCCTCAAGCTTGGCTTTCAGCTCAAGATACTTTAGGTTTGCTTCTCCTGCGCCCATGTCTGCAATCTGCCTGACGATGAGGTTTGTTTTTCCGCTCTTTTCTGAATAGTTAAGGCTCCCGACGATGGCTACCTGTTTTCCTGCCTCAAGCTGGAATTTTAAGGCACTCTGAGCTGTACTCCTCCACAAAATACATGAAAGAAGCGACTTCTCGTCCTTGATGTAAAAGTAGTAATTGCCGCTGTTGGGGCCCCTGTAGTTGGTAACTTCTCCCTTGACCAGAATGTTCCTGAAGGCAGGATTCATCTCAAACTGGTCGGTAATCAGGTAGTTTATCTCAGACACGCTCTTATACTTAGCATAGGGATCATCAGCCTTGTCTAAAGATCCGCCTGTAGATGGAGAGCCTTCCTGCACTGAATCCGCCAAAGGCGCAGTCACTGATCCCGCCAAAGCGCCATCCACACCGTCGCTATTACCATCGCCTTCAGGGCCGTCGTACCAGCGCTTTAGCTCCTCTGTAAGTGCTGTGCAGTACCAGTACTTCCCTTCCCAGTTCCACTTGGCGCCATATGCTTTTGCTTGATCTTTCTCCCTGTAAGGGACGTTTAACCTATAACTCAACAGCTTTCTCCGTAACAAAAATGATATGCTTTATTATAAAAAATAAGGCGGCCTGCTTCAAGCAAACCGCCCTATCTTACGCTTATTATTTAATTTCGTCTGTGGTTCCGTCTTTTTTAACAACTTCAAGTCTGCATCCAAGTCCAAATGCTGCAACTGATCCGGCGATCAGTGCCCATGGAGCTGCTGCAAGTCCTAAAAGTCCGCCAACGATACCAACATTTACAGGAACGCTGAATACAACCTCGTCTCCCTTCTTGATCTGGATCCTGTCCACATTTCCCTCTTCAACCTTCTTTTTAAGCTTGTCCATCATTTCCTTGATGTCATCGCCAAGGTCCTTGGTGTCAGGAGCGATCAGCTTGATTGCTGCATCCACGTCTCCGTCTGTCTTAACAAGAGCTTCCTTTGCTGTTTTATAGTCAACTCCTGTCTGCTCCATAACTTTTTCTACTGCTTCTAATGTGATCTGCATATTTCTATCCCCTTTCTTTTTCAAAGTTCTCTGTTCATAAGCAAAACTGATTTTTCTTTGCTATATAGACATTATATATACGTTAAGTGGATGATTACATAACTAAAACAGTAAAAAAAAGAACTGATCTCTCTCTTTTTAGAGAAAAACCAGTTCAACGGGGTGTCTGTCGTTTATCATCAGCCAACATCTTTTAAGGAATCGTCAAGAGTATCTCTGATCTTCTGAAGGTCCATCATGTACTCGATCCTCTTTTTGATGTTGCAGATCGCGTAGTACAGAACTCCACAGATGGCAAGCGCCACAAATGCTACTCCAAACTCGAAGAAGTTAGTTCCCTGCACAAGCTCTCTGATCACGTTTGCTGCTGTGAAAAGAACTGATAAAAGCGAAATATACTCAATTCCCTTTAAAACGATCTCATTTTTGATAGTAAATACAAGCATTGAAGTCATTAGAAGTGACATTCCTGAGCAGATTACAAAAGCAATTCCATTATACATAGTGTTCACCATTAGCGTTGTAGCCTTGAGTCCGTGATTTGCAAAATATACAAGACCACTTACGCTCCCTATAAGCATTGCTATTCCAAGTACCAGTGCTGTTATCCCCAAAAAGATAAATCCAAGTGCAATATCATCAATCTCCCTTAACCTAACTATTTTCCCCTGCATGATCTTTCCTCTTATTTTTTCTTAATCGTTTTCGTTATCTTATACATAATTATACGGTTCACAATTATAAAAAGGATAAACTCCCTATAAAATAACAGGAAAGAAAACTGTAATAATTGGTTAAGAAAAACAAAAAAAGAGCAGGAACCATGCGGTTCCCGCCCTGTTAGGATGCTGTTAATGCTGATAAACACTACGTTTTTGTCAACACATTGTGCCTTTTCCTATGACATCACCGGAAAAAGTCTTGCCATCAACCTCTTTGTTGCCAGACTTAGTCTCCTTGTAAACGAGACTACCAGCTTTTGGAGCCTTGCCCTTCTGGACAGTGGCCGCTACTCTCTTTGTAGTTCTATCGCTGTACACCAGGTTTTGTACGTCTCCCATGCCACCAGCTACGTTTTCAAGTGCGTCATCATTAAGTGCGCCATTTAAATCCTTATCAATGCCCATATCAATTTACCTCCTTGATATATGTCTCTCTGACTCTTTATACGAATATCTTTTAAATGTGGCAGAACAATTCTTATATACAGATTATACAAAAAAACGTAATATGTATCTATATTTATATTTTGAGGAGTAAATAATTGAGTAATACTAAGGTTTATGAAACTGGAAACGACAAAAAAAGGCGTGCTGTGCTGGTTGGCGCTAAGATTGGACGCGTAAGCGACGAGGATTTTGAGGTTGGAATGTATGAACTTAAGGGACTTGCCAAGGCCTGTGACATCGAGCCTGTGATGAATTCCACCCAAAGTCTTGCAGCAGAGGACTCCGCTACATATATAGGCTCAGGAAAAATTGAGGAGATCAAGGCTGTCATCGAGATGTACGACATCGACACAGCCATATTTAACAACACTCTTTCTCCCTCACAGCTTACAAACCTCTCCAAGGCCCTTGATGTTGAAGTAATTGACCGAACAGGTCTTATTCTCAATATCTTTGCAGAAAGAGCAAGGACCAGAGAAGCAAGGCTTCAGGTGGACTATGCCCAGCTTAAATACATGCTCCCAAGGCTTGTTGGTCTTAGGGCTAACCTCTCAAGGCAGGGAGGGACAGGCGGTTCTCTGTCCAATAAGGGTTCAGGCGAAAAACAGATAGAGCTGGACAGACGTAAGATTGAAAAAGAGATGGCCCTTCTCCGCCGTGAACTTGAGGAAGTTGAAAAGACAAGAAAGCTTCAAAGAAATAAGCGCTCATCAGCAGGAATTCCTCTTGTTGCCCTTGTAGGCTACACAAACGCAGGAAAATCCACCCTTATGAACAAGCTTATCGATGAATACGGCGGGGATCTTGGTCAGAAGGTCTATGTTGAAGACATGCTCTTTGCAACCCTTGACACAACTGTCAGAAAGCTTGAAACAACCGGTGGCAGAGCCTTTCTTTTATCTGACACGGTTGGCTTCATCAATGATCTTCCCACTGACCTTGTGAGTGCCTTCCACTCAACTTTGG
This sequence comes from Butyrivibrio sp., assembly GCA_015056565.1. Classification (GTDB taxonomy): domain Bacteria; phylum Bacillota; class Clostridia; order Lachnospirales; family Lachnospiraceae; genus Butyrivibrio. Next base: position 110,643 of record SVGB01000006.1, on the reverse strand, counting down.
AAGAAGCCCTGTTTGCGGACCTTATCGTGGAAGTGATAGACTCGTCAGATGAGAATTACATGATGCATTCCGAAGTCACACAAAAGACACTCCTGGATCTTGGAGCTGGAAACATCCCCAGGATCACTGTGATGAACAAGGCTGAAAGGCTGGAAAACGTAGAAATCCCCTTGGTTAGAGACGATAAGATCTATATTTCCGCAAAAAGCGGAATTGGAATAAGGGAACTTGTAAATCTCATAGAAAAGAAACTGAATGAGTCACTGCGGCTCTGCACCTTAAAGATCCCATATGACAAATCCGGCATTGAAAGCCAGATAAGAAACAGCTCCCAGGTTGTATCTGTTGCCTACGAAGGGGACGGGATCACCGTAGAGGCTTACCTTAATGCGGAGAACTATGGCAGATACAGCGAATTTATCGAATGAAAAAAGAGAGCTACCCAAATCAATTTAATTCACACAACCGCCAGAACATCACTGAAACTATCAAGATGATAAGTGCATTTAGAGTAGTCCTTTGCGCTGCCTATCCCTGCACTTGCAAAGCCTCCTGAAACTGCAGCATCTATGCCAGCCTTTGCATCTTCAACTACTATACACTCATCATTTTTTAAATGGAGCATACCTGCAGCTTTTATAAACACTTCAGGATCCGGTTTGGATCTGGAAATGATAGTTCCATCAGAAACGTCATCAAAAAAGCTTAAAAGTCCTATTCTCTCCAAGATATATGCTGTGTTTTTTGAAGATGATCCAATTGCAAGTTTCAAGCCTTTTGCTCTCAATTCCTCAAGGGTACTTCTGACTTCGTCTGTTACATTTCTTTCACTCATCTCGGACAAAAGGTCTCTGTACAGCTGATTTTTCTTTTCCATCATCTGTGTTTTCTCTTCATCAGAATATGTCCTTGAAGCCTTTTCTAAAATGATTTCGAGGCTCTCAGCTCTTGAAACACCCCTTAGCCTCTCATTAATCTCTTTGTCAAAGTATATACCTTCATCATCTGCCATCTTTTTCCATGCCTTGTAGTGGAACTCATCTGTGCTGCAGATAACTCCGTCAAGGTCGAAAATAATTCCTTTAATTTGCATATCAGATATAGTCCTTTCCGCAGAACGGATCGATCGGACTAACTCCATAAAACTCCGATCTTCCCATTATTTTTTCCAAAATCGCATTCACAAAATCTTCGTTTCCACTGTATGCATTGATGTAAGTACCTATCATAGGGGCATCAAATAAATGGTAGGGATATGCTGTGGAAATCATCATCATCGGAATTTCAGCAGCATGCCATGGTGCATCATCTCCAAGGCCAAACACCACGTTCCAGTTCAGCCTCAGCGTGGTGTTATTTGAAGCATTCTCCATATTGCATACATATAGATACAGATCAAAGGCCTCTTTCATCTCGGCAATACTTCTGTACATTTCATGCAAAAGAGCCTTTTTCTCATTGCTAAGAGCCGAAGGATCCATAAAATCAGAAGGTACTATACCAACTCTCCTGTCTCTTACAGTAACTTCAAATCCTTCAGCAGTTAGCTTATCCCTCCACATCTGCACAAATGGACTATTAGGATTTTTATCTTTATCTATAACATTTAAGTAGATTCTTTTGTACTTCTTAGGGCTTAGTGGCAAAAGAGCTTTCTCATCACGTACAAGTGTCACTGACTTATCCGCAACCTCTTTAGCCCAGCTCCTGTGCTCTGTACAACCGACTACCGAAAGAGCATCTTCACATGGAACAAGTCTGCCCTCTTTCTGCTTCCTGTGTAGCCCTAAAGAAGCTTTGGTTGCAAGGATTCTCAGAACCGCTTCATCGAGCCTGTCTTTGGACAAAAGACCTTTCTCCAGCCCTTTTAACATGAATTCATAATCTTCATCTAGACTCTTGTTAAAAAGTATCATGTCACATCCGTTTTCAATGGCAGTTGGAATTGCCAAATGCCGAGGCATAGCACTGGTAAATCCTACCATTGGTGTGGCATCTGTAGTAATAAGACCATTGAATCCAAGTCGTCCGCGCAAAAGGCCTGTTATAAGCTCTTTGGAAAGAGACGCCGGCATTAGCATGCTCTTTCTGTCTGCCTCCTTATTGATTTCTTTTACGTAGGCAGGCTGAGCGATATGTCCTACCATCACTGTTTTGGCACCTTTTTCTATAAGATTCTTATAGATATATCCAAAGCTGTCATCCCACTCTTTTACCGAGAATGTATTGACACTGGTAAGAATATGCTGATCTCGTTCGTCAATCCCGTCCCCAGGAAAATGCTTTATGGAAACTGCCACATCATTCTCGTTGGCACCATCCATATAACGGGATGCAAACTGAACTATCTTCTCCGGGTCATCACCGAAGGTTCTTACGTTTGTTATCGGATTATGGAAATCCCTGTTAATATCAACAATTGGCGCAAAAGACCAGTTTAACCCCAGCGCAGCCCCTTCTTTACATGCCACATACCCCATTCTGTATCCATTCTCAGGGTCATTTGTTGCAGCGACTGCCATAGGTTTTCCAAAAGAAGTTCCCTCTATAGCAAGGCCATCACCACCGCTCTCGGTATTAGCAGCGATAAGAAGAGGAATTTTTGCAAGAGACTGGATTTTCCTATGGGTTTCCTGTATCTCTTTTGCGCTGCCACTCCTGTACATCATACCTCCAACACCAATGCCGCTTACAATGCCTTTAAGGACATCTTCATCGCTACTAAATCCCATGGGACAAAAGACCTGTCCGCATTTCTCCTCAAGGTTCATTCCATCAAAGGTTTCTTTTACCCATTGGATATCTGTATCATCAAGGAAAAAAGGATTTCCTTTATAATCAATTTCTTTTCTATCAAATCTCATCAGTGCTCTCTCTTCTCAAATCATTTAAAGAACTTTCTAAGGAAATATGCAGGGCCACAGCTCCAGGCATGACAGTAACTGTTAACTATAGTTCCACCATATGGAGATTCATCAGTATTTTCCGGGTTGTAAAGTTCCCAGAAGGTATCTGCACCATTTTCTACCATTCCGCCCCAATACTGCCTCATAAGACTATGTGCCTCATCCTTTTTTCCAAGTTTTAACAGCGCATCAATATAGTTATGATACATGTATGGTGTAACCATCTTAACAGCAGCATCATAGGCCTCAAGCTTTCCAAGCAGTCTTTCAGCAGCCTTTCCATCTACAGCACCACCAAGTACCATCCACACCTGCGACGCATAGGATATCTGTCTGTCACTGCCGCTGACATATAATCCAAGCTTATCGTCATATAAAAACCTGTTGGCTCCGTCTCTGACCTTGATATAAAGGGCTGCATACTCTTCTTCAGCAAGAACATCCCCTGCACATTCGGCAAGTTCTATTGCTGCTTCAAGAGCATAAAGCAGGATTCCCTGAGCTGCGGCCTGTTTATTAAGTTCAAGATTCCAGTCTACAAAACACCATCCAAGAACATCCAGATCCTTTACAACACAGTGCTCATCCAAGCCTTCTTTTGCCAATTCAATCTGTCTTTTACATACATTCCATAGATCTTTTACTGCTTCCATGTCCCCTGTTTCTTTGTAATAATCACGAAGGATTGACACAAAAAACAGAGAGTAGTCGTACATAAAGGTGTCATCCACTTCCGGCTCAGGCTCTAAAAAGATGCAGGCTCCAACCCTTCCATCTTCCTGAGTAAGTGCACCAAACAGGTACAGACAGGCTTTTACCATGTCATTCATCCTATAAGTCACATAATTAGCAAGAGCCTGTATCCTGAGATCTCCAATCCACAGTCTCCTGTCTCTCTTAGGTCCGTCCTCAAAGATAGTCTGCATGCAGTCTTTCAGGGTATTGACTGCTATCGTATCTATCCTATTGTCAAGGGAATCTTCTATTTCACATGACAGAAGATCTTCGTCTCTGGCTGACGTAACTGCCCTTACTTTTGCATCTATGATCTGCAGATCAAACTTTGAACTGATATCCGAAACTTTGATCCTGACGTATCTGAAGGCGTACCTTCTCGCTAGATCAAGCTTTGAAGGAACCACATCAACCTTCACCAGTTCTTCCTGTATCCATGAAGCACTGACCCATCCATTGTATGTTGACGCATCCTCGAATAGCTCTATTTCTCGCTCTGCAAACTGTATCTGAAGCAAAACGGGAGCGTCAGCATGGGCACCTATGTTCTTTAACTCAAGAGTCAGATAACCAACCAGATGCTCTCCGAAATCCAGTATCACCTCATCCTTCTTCTTTAAGACCCTGGTCCTAAAGTCTGGCTGAACAGCTTTATTTATTCCGCTGTCGTCTCTTGTAATACTTACCGTTTCTGATACAGAAACCTCTTTTTCATTTATCTTTGGGAAAAGAGCTACCGCCTTTTCTAATAGTGTTAAGTCTCTCATGCTTTAATTAATCTCTTTATCATATCTTTATTGTTCAAATAGATCAGGAATACAACCAACAACACTGCATTTATAATTGACTGCATAGTTGCATTAACAGTATTGGAGAATACTGCGAAGGTTGAATTTAAAAGCGACATACAGATGGCTGCAAGAAGAAATCCTATCTTTTCGTTGGTAAATCTTCCGATGTAGCCAGATATAAACATGGGAAGGAATGCAGTAAACATGATCGCAATACTTCCAAAATTCAACTGTCCTCCGTTAATAGTGGTATTCCTCGCCGCATTAAGTGTTCCGACAATTCCCATCAGCCCGCCACAGATCCCGTAACAAACAAGGGCATTTTTCACTTCATTGATTCCCGTTGCAACTGCCACTTTCTGACCGGATTTAAGGGCATTGTAGTCATATCCAAAGGCCGATTTGTCAAAGACAAATATCATAAATACAAGAACTACCAGTATTATAAAAGCCGCATAGATCCAGGTCCCTGTAAGGCCTGACATAGACTGATTCTGTACTTCGGTCATGACATACTTACCGCCTGTAATGGTGTACATGATCCCTTCATATACCAGAGTCACTCCCAATGAAACTATTATTGGAGGGAGCCTCAAAATACAGTAGGTAAGCCCTGAGATTAATCCCAGGATCACTCCTGACAACAGCGCGATCATCAACATAAGCGCCGCTGAGCCGCTACCCCCAGAGAGAATCATGTATGTAACTTTTGCTCCTATGACAGCTGACAACGAAGCCATAGATCCAAGGGAAAAATCAAATCTTCCGCTGTTTAGATTGATGGAGAGAGCCATGGTTGTGATCATCACAATAGCCGTATAAACTATGAAATTGTCAAAGCTCTTCATATTCGATATCACACTCTGTCCATTAAAAAGGCAAAGAGCCTGTAATATTACCAGCGTTGCCACAGGTATTGCCAGTGCATTTAAGATTCTCTTTGGGGTACTCATTGTTGTTCTCCTTATTACTTACTCTCTACAAGGCTCTTAACATCCTGATAAGTAACCTGACTTCCTATAATTCCGTCAAGTGTTTCTTTGTCGTAGATGGGTGTATCACCATTGTCATTAACAAAATATTCATCAAAGCTGGCTTTATCTGTTGCTACCAGATAGCCCTGGTTAAGTGATACTGCATTTCCTTCATCATCTCTGATCACATTTCCATCAACAGCGTCTACAACCAGTGCAAAAACAGGTCCAATTGATGATGAATACTTGCCAGCAAGATACTTAAGGCTTCCGCTTTCCATTGACTGACTGTTCATAGCTGTGAAGGAATCAATATCAGCGAAAGGTATGTTCTCCTGAGAAAGTGTCTGTGCAAAGAATGTTGTTGCCATTCCAACTGAGAGGAACGCCTCAGGTGCCTTCTGGATTGCTGCATTGAGCTCATCTGTAGTTGTGTCTCCATATCCCTGAAGATATGCCACAAGTTCTACATCACCTGATACCTTGGTTGGATCGATACCCTGATCCTGGAATATCTGACCAACTACGGCTCCCATATCATTTGCGTCTCCATATGTACAGCCAAGTCCGACAAGAACACCTGCAGCCCTGAATACATGCATTGGGTTAGGAATAAATGCGCCATAAAGAGCCACCTTCTTTACTCCCTGATTCTTGAAATACTCTCCCATTGCTTTTCCAGCCTCAAACTCTGTTGCGTTTGAAGGTCCGATCTGACATACAAAGTGCTCATAACCCTTATATTTCTCATACTGCTCATCATCAAGAACGCCTGATGCGATGGCATAGTACAGGCCATATTCCTCGCAGGTCTCGATCTGCTGTGCTCTGTCACTGCTTGATAAAGAAATGATCGCATCATAACCCTTAGATGCAAACTTCTCAATGGCAGCCTTCTCATCCTCTGCACTTGCCAATGCATCAGTATAATCAAAGGTCACATCGTAATTTCCCTGAATATATTTCTCATAGTAGTTCCTAAATCCGAGAGCTTCTTCACCGCTGACATCAGCAACTAGTACACCGATCTTCTTTGCGTCTCCTGAAGGTGCAGCAGTTTCTTTTGTCTCCTCAGTGGCGGCTGTTGTCTGCGCATCTCCCGATGCAGCAGGTGCTGCATTTCCACATCCTGCCATTAGTGTCATGGCCCCTGCCATAACAAGTCCTACTGCTCTGGTAAGTTTTTTGTTCATAATGATTTTTCCTCCTCTTTCGGTTTACGGTTTTTATTCTTTGCTCTTAGCTACATTATCTGGGCAACAGCGCTGTTCTATAATTCATGCTGGTGACATAAACGACCGCCAGGAAAAATACTGCACTTATTACCTGTGTAATGCCGTAAGCTGCGCTACTGTCTATGACAATTTCCAGAATGTCATTGAGCAGAATATATGAGAAGCCTCCAATCAGCGCAGCGTAGATCTTACTTCTTGCGCCTCCTGAGATAGGCATTCCTCCAAATACAATGGCGATAAAGATGTTCATTCCAATACTTGAAGCTGTTGTAGTGGTAACTGAAGGTGTATAACAAAGAGTCAAAAAAGCTCCAAGTCCTATCCCAATTCCCGCCATCACAAAAGCTATTATTGTGTACTTACTCTGTTTTATTCCTGTAAGTTCGGCACAAAGAGGATTACCTCCCACGAACTTCATTCGCCTTCCAGCCTTTGTAAACTGGAATACGAAAAAGCAGACTACAAAAAATATAATGAGAAGTGCTGCCTTAAACCCGACATTGTCAAAAGGCTTTATCACTTCACTAGGAATACTGATTCCTCCCAGTGCCCCACCAAAGCTAGTAATTATCTGAGCTGAAAGTGCTGATAGAACTGACATCATGGCTACTGTGGTGACAAAGGCAGGGATATGAAAAACTGAGGCCAGAACCGAATTTAAAAGCGACGCTGTAATGCCTACCGCAAAGATCACAAGTATCATAAGAGCAAGGCTCTGAGTGTAGTTATATGTCATAACTCCCATGGTGGCTGCAAATAGCGTTGAAGCTCCAAGGCTTATGTCAAAGGTCCCCAGGGTGTAAATAAAAATTGCTCCGGTTGCCACTACTGCTAGTACAAGTGCTTCGTTAAAGACTATTTTTAGATACATATCAAGCCTGTAGTCATTCATGTTTACAACTGCCAGAAATACCGCAAATAGTATCAATAAAGCTGCTATTGGAAGCGCTGCTATCAACTTTTGCTTATTATTAATTCTCTTTTTATTTGTCATTTCACTTCACCTTTCTCAGATCATGTAGCTGATGATGTCAGCTTCACTAAGAGAGCCGCTTCTTTTGAATTGTTTCGTGATGATCCCATCCTTCATAATGAGTACTCTATCGCTCATTCCTATAAGCTCTGGCATCTCCTCGCTTATCATGAGAATGGCTTTTCCCTCATTTTTCAGCTTTACCATAAGCTGATACATAGCCTGCTTAACACCAATGTCCACGCCTCGCGTCGGACAATCGAGAATAAGGATTTCACTGCCACAACCTATCCACTTTCCAAAAACAACCTTTTGCTTATTTCCACCTGACAGCTGACTTACTGTCTGATCCATGTCGGAACACTTAATGTTCAGGTCATCTACCTGCTTCTTTACATATTTCTTTTCATTGAAAGTAGTAAGAAGATTCAAATTATTCTTAAAGATGTTCATCCCGGCGATAGCTATGTTATCTCTTATGCTGGCGTCCAGGCACAGGGATTTCTGGTCTCTGTCCTTTGAAACATATCCAATTTTCTGTCCCATGGCGTTGTGCGGATTCTGAATCACCTTTCCACTGCTACATACCACTCGACCAGAATCAAGGGTTATCGCCCCAAATAGTGCTTCACCCAGCGCATGCATCCCGCTGCTGGCAAGGCCTCCTACTCCAACTATCTCGCCTCTGTGAAGTTCAAGAGATATATCTTTTAACATGTCCTTATACCAAAGGTGCTCTGCACTAAGTGCCACCTCAGGAAGTGCGGTACATTCTGCATCTGCTCTGTAGTAATCGCCCTTAAGCTCTCTTCCGATCATGCTGCTTCTGATAGCGTCTGCATCAAACTCGTCCTTATTGAAAGTTCTTATTATGTTTCCGTCTCGAAGTACTGTCAGCGAGTCACAGGTTTCCATGATCTCATCAAGATCGTGGGATATAAACAGCACAGATTTCCCATTATCCCTCATTCGTTTGATCAGGTCGTACATGATCTGTCTTCCATCATGAGAAAGAGCTGTGGAGGTTTCATCAATTACCAGAACTTCAGGGTTTTTCATGATCACCTTAGCGATTTCCACCAGCTTTCTATCCTGAAAGTCCAGGCTTCCCATCATGTCCTTTCCGCTTATACTGTCAATTCCGATGTTTGCAAGAGCTTCGTCTGCTTTACTTTCAAGTTTTTTCCTGTCCACCAGGCCAAAACCGTTTTTGAAGTTTCCCAGCTCTGCAAGAAACATATTCTCAGCAACGGATATACCTGCAATTGTTCCACTCTCCTGGACGACCATTCCTATGCCGCCATTTAGAGCATCTATCATACTTGCTGGCTCCCATTTAATTCCTTTAAAAAGCATTTGTCCCTCATTTGCCTTCTGCATTCCTGCTGCAATTGAGGATATTGTGGACTTACCGGATCCATTCTCACCGATCAATCCTCTTATCTCTCCGGGATAAACCGTCAGGTCCACTTTATTAAGTGCCACAACACTGCCGAACCTTTTGCTGATATTTTTCATCTCAAGAATTGGTTTATTCATAACTGCCTATTCCTTTCTATCAAGGCTCCACTTCATGATGTAATTATATGTACCATGGCGAATAATTATAATTCACAATATTGTTCAATTCTGTTGATGTATTTTGATCTAAAAGTAATTTTTTTTGTATTTAATTGTACTTTTTTGACATATTCCTTTTGGATGCATATTATATTTGTATTAGAGGATTCTCCTGATAATTGGACCAGATACGGATTAGAGGAATACAGATGGAAGCCAACGCTTTGAAGCAACATATATATGACGTTACCGAAGTAGAACAGTTTTACAGGGACTACTATTTAGCCGGGCAAGATCCCGAAAAGCTGAATATTTTTCTAAAAAACCTGAACATGGATATGGTGCTAAAAAAACACCTCCTCATAAAAGAAAAAAAAGAAACAATCCCCAAAGTATACGAGGATTATTTCTTTTTTGATCTTACCGATAATGACAGTATAGTAGTGCAAAAACATGAGCGCTACAGTCCAGACATAGAGCACAGTCATACTTTTTTTGAAATTTCGTATATATATGACGGAAGATGCACCCAGACTATATCTGGTAAAACTATCGAAATGCGAACAGGGGATTTTTGTGTGATCCCTCCTGGAATTAGTCACTCTTTTGCCGTATTTGATGACACAATAGCGGTCAATATCATGTTACGGCGCGATACCCTTCACACCATGTTTTATTCTTTTCTAAATACACAGAATATTCTCTCATCATTCTTTCTTAATAATATTTATGCGAAGAAAGCCAATGATTATATCATGTTCAGAACCGGACAGGATGAAGCCATAGCCACGTCCTTTATATGGATGCTGTCAGAGAGCCTCAACAAGGAAGAGTATCACTATCAGGCTATCACCAATACCCTTTTATTAGATTTTTACCTGATCATTAGAAGATACTCTGAGTCTGTCCAGATGCCACTCTTTGACTCTCGGGTGGATGTACAGCGCTACGCATTGATCCAGTATATTCAGGAGAATTACAAAGACGTTACTCTCTCGGATCTTTCCAGTAAATTTCATTACTCCACCGAATACACCTCCCGCCTGATAAAAGAACTGACGGGAATGAATTATACTGAGATTCTAAGAACCGTCAGGATTGAAAGATCCCAGGATCTTCTGGCAAATTCCACCATGACAGTGCAGACTATTGCAGAAGCTGTTGGATATGATACTACAGAACACTACATCAGACAGTTCAAAAAACATACCGGTATGACCCCTTCTGCTTACCGCAAGCAATCTGCTTCCAACAGAAATAAATAAAAAAAGAGGACTGAATATCAGTCCTCCTGAAGTCTCTGTACCATCTCCCACAGTGATTCTGCACTGTTAAAGTTCTCCGGGATGATCTCAGATGCAGGGATTGAAATGTCGTACTCATCATTTAATGCGCTTATGATCTGAAGGATATCAAAAGAATCCAGTATTCCATCATCAATAAGCTTGTCCTCTGTTTCAAAATCCACGTCATCCTTGATCTCTGAAAGGATATCCAAAAGCTCTTCCATCAAAAAATCTCCTTAATCTCAATGTTTTTCGTGTTTTTACTATTAACGCTGGTAGTTTAAGACGCTGCTCTCAGTAAAGTCCCTTGCCACGACGATACTGCCATCTTCCTTGGCAAGGAGAATCCTTGGCATTGTCCTGCTAAGGAATAAATATATTCCCTCTGTAACAGAATATGCTCCAACGTTACAGAATGCAAGTATATCCCCTATTTTCAAATCCTGCAACCTGATTTGTCTAACAATGACATCCGCAGTGGTGCAAAGGCTTCCGCAGAGGGCATAGTCGGCTGCTCCGTCCTCTAAATTGCCGCAAAGCTCTGCTTCTCCGAAGGTATTATTGATCTCTACATCGATATCTTCTCTATTTTCAGCCTCAAGCTTGTGAATAACAGGGATCTTCATGCCCATTATCTGTCCAAGGTAGGTCAAATGGTTCATACCACCGTCTACAACGCAATAATTGGTACCTTCATTGGATTTTATATCCATTACCTTAGTAAGATAGTATCCACACTCAGAAGTGAAAAATCTGCCCATTTCAACGGTCAGATCACACCATGTGGCAGTTTCCTTAAGTGCATCAGAAAGTTCTTTTACAGGGGCTAATGTATCATTAAAATCCTCTGTATCAAAGTAGGGCACAGGAAGTCCCGGACCATACTCAAGTTTTTCAAGTCTTACTCCAAAGGTATCTTCTATCTCGTCATAAAGGTCTTTGAGCATCTGCAGCTCTTTTTGCTGCTGCATAAGCTTTTTTCTCTGGGTTCCTGCAAAATAATGGATTCCCTTTATCTCAATGCCATCAAGGCCATCTCTCTTTTCAAGGACCTTAAAAAGATCTTCTCTGGACATGCCAAACTGACTTCCGCCGTTTAGTCTAAGAAGCACAGGAAGTGCCTTTCCCATGCGCCTTCCCTCGTCATTAAGAAGGAGCACGTGCTTTAGAGATTCTGCAGTATAGATGCCTGCACCGTACTCTGCCGCATCCCGTACATTATCCTCAGTCTTATTAACCCCTGAGTACACGATCCTGTCCGGATCCACCCCTAGATTCTTGCAGATATCCAGCTCTCCCGGACTGCACACCTCAAGTCGCTCAGTGACATCAAGCATAGCCGGGATCAAAAATGGATTGGCCTTTATGCTAAAGCACAAACTAACCTTATCTCCCACTATTTCCTTGATGGCTCTAAGCCGCATTTTAAGGGCTTTTTCGTCGAAAAGAAATGACGGAGTGCCATATGTAGCTGCTATTTCCTTAAGCTTTTCTGTTGTCATAAGTTTTTCCATTCTTTTAAAAGATAGGTCCTGTCTATCTTGCCGTTTTTATTAACTGGCATCTCTTCCAGCTGCTTTACTGTTGATGGGATCATATATGGCGGAAGATCCTCTTTAAGATGCGCCTGGAGCTCCTTTTTATCCCTATCTCCTGTGTAGAACAGGATAAGCTTCTTTTTATCCGGCTCATAGATACAGCAGGCCCTTGTTACGCCATCTGTGGCCATTGCAGCAACTTCGATCTCTCCAAGCTCGATTCTGTGGCCCATGTGCTTGATCTGGAAGTCTTTCCTTGAAACATAGTACAAAATGCCGTTTTCATCGTATCTTCCGATATCTCCGGTCCTGTACATCATCTCCTGGAAAAGCTTATTTAACGGGTTCTGCATAAATGCAGCGTCAGTCTTTTCCTTGTCGCCGTAGTAGCCAAGTGCAAGGCTTGTTCCTGTTACGCAGATCTCGCCCTCCATGCCAGGCTCCGTAACCAGCTTGTCCTCTTCGTCCAGCAAAAAAACATGCTCATTGGGGAATGGGATTCCAGCCGGGATAACCTCGTTTTCCTCATAATCCCTGTCAAGAATGTGGTATGAGCAGTTGCAGGTAATCTCTGTTGGTCCATAGAGGTTTATGTAGGTAGCCTCAGGAAGAAACTTTTTAAAGTGATTCAGGTGCTTAACAGGCATCACTTCCCCTGAGAACATGATCATCCTGATACTGTCAGGGTTTCTGTACTCAAGGCCATTCATGATGGATACAAAGCACATGGCGCTCACTGCCCACACGATCACGGTAACCTTCTGGTCTGCCAGGTAGTCCATAAGGGTCATTGGGTTACTGAAGTAGTCCCTTGGGATCAGTGCTGTTCTGGCGCCAGACATAAGCCCTGAATACACGTCCTTAACAGACACATCGAAGTCAAAAGGCGCCTGATTTCCGAGAACATCTCCCTCTTCAATCCCGAATATATCAACAAAATAGCCTATAAACTCAAGCACAGAGCGGTGGCAGACAGTAACGCCCTTGGGCACTCCTGTACTTCCGCTGGTGAAATTAACGTACAATGGGTCAATATCCTGGGAAAGAGCCCTTATACTTCCAAGCTTCTCATCATCTATAGAAAGCTCATCCATTTGCTCAATGAGCTCATCAAGCACAATAAGTTCACATCCTTCAGGGAGCGTCAGCTCTTTTGCCTTATCAAGCATACTTACATCCGTAAACATAACTCGTGGCTTTAGGGTGTTAAGAATGCTCTCAGCCCTTACAACTGGCTGCCTTACGTCCAGAAATGAGTAAAATCCCCCTGCGTACACAGCGCCAAACATTCCAACCACCGCATCGCAGCTCTTTTCCATGTAAAAAGAAACCGGGCTTCTCTTTTCAATCTTGCCAGCCAAAAACGTTCCTATTTTCCTGGAAAAGAGATATAACTGTCCGAAAGATATCTCTTTTACCGGATCTGTAAAGGCAATCTTGTCCCTGTTGATAATGGCCTGACCTTCTATGAGGTCAAGAACGCTGTTGCAATAGCTCATTTCTTAGTTCCCTTCATAGGACGGAAGATCGTAGAACATTTCTTTTACATCTTCGCCCTTTTCATATTTTGTCACCATGGTGCCAAGAGCCTTTGAAAACTGCTCTGTTCCGCTGTTGTTAAGATGTCCGTTATCCCTGTAGATCTCAAGGTTAAATACGTCCACATACTCCTCTTTTGCAAGGTTGTAGTCATAGTACTCAATGCCGTACTTAGAGAGCATGTTCCTGATAAGATCTGTGTATTCCTGGTAACTGTCCAGTCTGTAAATAGACAGCGCCTGGGTTGTAGGAAAAGCAATGACGAAAAGCTCCACATTTTTCTTCTTGCAAAGCCTTGCCATATCCTCAAGGGTATCAAGATTCTCCTTCTTAACATCTATGTAATAAAGGTCGTCAACCTCGTTATTCCACTTAACAAGAGTACTAAGGTCCAGGAAATGCCTGCCTTCGCCATATTTTTCATCAGAGCCGTAATGACCATTTACATCCCTGTGATCAGTCATATCAAGGATCTGATCCTTGAGCTTTTCTCTTATGTTCAAAGGAACGTTACTTACTCTGTCGTAGGTCCATGGGAAGTAGTAAAGAACTGATGACGGGGTTCCAATAAAGTCTTTGGATGCCACAAAACTTGCATCTGCAGCGATCTTTTTCGAAACAGGCAGAGTATCACTGAGATTCCTTACAAAGCATGCCTCAGCCCTGAAGTTATCCTTTCTTTCCATCTCCATTATCTCTGGGTCTATGCCCACAATGGCTCTGGTCACGCCGCCCCTTTCAATGGCCTGCTTTAGCGCTATATATGAGCTCTGTATAGACTGCATGTTTGTGCCCATGTTGTAGGATTTAAGGCCTGTCACCTCATCCACCAGCACAGGATCAATGTCGCACAGGCAAAAAGAAGTACCGGTATATACCATGTCTACCTGCCCCTTAGCAGCAAATCCCTTCCACATCTCTGATCCGGATCCACTATATGGTCTTAGGGCAAATGATAAACCAAGATTTAATATTATGAACAATAACATGAAACACAAGAAGGTTCCATACTTTTTAAAAATTCGCATATAGGAAACCTCCTGTAGTTGTTGTAAATACAAAGGAAACAAGGACCATCATTGATAGGAATACCCAGGAAAGACCTGTAAGAGCCTTGTTTCCATACCTTTCATGGATATCCTCCTCTGGATGAAGCTCTTTCCAAAGGCTAACTGCAAATATGACCACAGTTCCAACAAGTGCAATGACCATTCCGCCAAGAACATACATGGGCTTAACAAGTTCTGGATTAAGGCAGACATTGCTAAAGCTATACAAAAACTCCCCTGGTTTAAAAGCAGAAACAGTTCTTCCAAAGCATGCCAAACACTGACCCATGTCCTCAATTCTGTCAAAGTACCAGCCAATATTTACAATAACAAATGTTCTTATAACTCTGAAAATGTGCATTCCTCTGCTCTTTAGAGGCAAATGCAGAAGCTCTGACACCTTTCCAAAGGTTGGTTCCAAAATATCACTAAGGGCTATGACGATTCCGTTATAAAGTCCCCACCACACATAGTGCATGTAGGCTCCATGCCACACGCCAACAAGGAAGAATACCAGGATATTGGCGATTCCCGCAGGAAGCACCCTTCCAAAGTGCTTGCCAAGATGCTTGCTGCACCACTTTCCAAAGTTCTGCATGGGCTTTAAAAGCGCAAAGGGGTAAAAAACATAATCCCTCATCCATGCTCCCAGTGAAATATGCCACCTTCTCCAGAAATCTCCAAGAGAAACCGCAAAATAGGGCTGTCTGAAGTTTGGCATCATCTCAAGGTCAAAAAGCTGTGCAACGCCAAGAACAATGTCGATACCGCCTGAAAAGTCAGCGTACTGCTGAACTGAATAAAGCAAAATGCCGCAAACCACCAGTGATCCCGGGATTGTGTCAGCCGGTGAATCAAATATCCTTGCTATGCTGTCTGTCAGCATGTTGGCTACAGCGTACTTTTTCATAAGTCCAAAGAGGATCAATATCACCGCTCTTTTAGCTCTTTCCGCTGACCAGCTGTGCTCTTTTTCAAACTGTGGTCCCATCTTGCCATATCTGTTAATAGGGCCCTGCACCAGCTGTGGAAAGAAGGATACAAATAAAAGGAACCTTGGAAATCTCTTTTCCGCCTCATACTTCTCGCCGTGAACATCGACAAGATATCCTACTGCCTGGAAGGTGTAAAAAGAGATACCAAGGGGCACCAAAAGTCCCTGACCCCAGGATCCCATTACCCGGAAGTACTTCATAAACGCCAGTATCCCGAAGTTCAGGACCAGTGCCAGGAACAACACAAATCGTTTCTTATTCTGAAATCTGCTCTTAAGGACCTTCTTCTCTTCGCGGCTCTCAGCGGTCTTTTTTGCGGCCTTAAACTGCTCCGAAAGCCTGTCTAAGAGGATGGCTGCATACCACACAGAAAACGCCGTAACAAGGATAAAGGCGATGTTCCATCTGCCAACAAGAAGGTAAAATAATAGGTTAGCAGCAAGCAGAACCTTCCACTGATGGGCCCTTGGAAGCCTGTAATATAAAACTAAAGCGGCTGCCGTAAACGCAATATAGCCTAAGGATAAAAAATCCATATCCCCTCATCACTCCTTAGCCTGCTTGTTTTTCAGTTTCTTTCTTGCTTCGTATTTTTCAACGTTGATGGAGCCGTTGGCCAGCATCTGCTCTGACCACAGCTGCAAAGTCTCAACTGCGATGGATATCTTTTCAAGCTCCTCCTGGATGTCCACAAAATCGTCGATCTCAGCGTCGTCAATGACACCATCAGCTGCGATATTGATAAATCTGCGCTGCTGGTCCTGAACTGTGTTAAGCGAATCCACAGTGTTAAGGACGATCTGTGAAAGATCCTGCATCTTGATCTCAGGAACATACCTCTCCCCAATCGGGCACTGATTTGCGCAGTAATAATTGCAAAGCTCAGGGGACTTGTACTTGTCCGCCATGATCATGATTTCGTCAGGATGTGGAAATACTCTCTCGTTTTCAATCTTTTCTATTCTCTCAGGGGGAATGGACTCAAGCAGCTCGCTGGCCTGATCTCTGGTGAGCTTAAGCTCCTCCCTCCTCCTAAAATATGGATTTTTGTTCTCTTTACTCGATACTTTTGGCATACTCCTGCCCTCCCTATACAGATGAAATTATAACAGAAAGACAAGGGTAAAAAAAGACAACTAAACCCTCTTAATTTTTCCCTCATTCGTCCGATATATATTCTGACAATGTTTCAGGAGAGGGCAGAATATGGATTTTAACTTCTTGGCGACTGCAAACGGAATAACAAGTAAATATCTCAATCAGGAGGCAGCTTCTAAGTCCGTAAAAGAGCTAAACGGTCTCGATGAAGAAACCAAAAGAAAATTTGGCGAAGCCTTTGAGCAGGCCTACGATTCAATGGTTGCCACCAAAGCGCTTTCTGACAACATGAAGAGCAGCTACGATATGACTCACGGAGACGATTTCAGATTCCACGCCAACAGGCTGGGTTATTCAATAGATAACAGAGTTATCGACATGCTGAACATTCAGCTTTCAGATGAGATGACCGCCAAGGTCCACAGCGCAATAAACAGTGCAGTATTATAAAAAATACGGCAATTGATCTTTTAAGATCAGTTGCCGTTTTCTTTTACGAAAAAGTTTGTAAGTTCTTCAATTGGTATGGGCTTAGAGTACTTGTAACCCTGCAGATATCTGGCGTACATGCGGCTTGCAAGGTCTTCGTCCACCTCGTCCTCAATTCCCTCATACAAAACTGCATAGTTCATATCGGTGAACATGTGTGCCAGGTAAGACACCATTGTCTCTGACTTTGCATCGCTCCTTGCTGCAACCACCATGGATTTATCAAACTTGATGATATCAAAAGGCAGCTCCATAATCCTCTCAAAATTAGAATAGCCCGTTCCAAAGTCATCAAGGTAGAAGGTGATTCCGCTTTTCTTTAGCTCTATTATCTTCTCTTTTACAATGGAGAAGTCTTTCTCATTCTGGCTCTCAGTTATCTCTATGGCAATCTTCTCAAATGGAATGCCGCTCATTGCCAGAATCTTTTTTACATTGTTGCTAAACTCTTTCTCCCTGATGTCCAAAATGGAGAAGTTGACTGATATTCTCTGGACCTGATAGCCCTCATCCATCATCTTTTTTACTTGTCTGCAGGTCTTTGCCAGAATGATCAAGCTCAGCTGATGGACGTATCCGTGCTTTTCAGCAATAGGAATGAACCTGTCAGGAAATACCATACCGGTCTTATCCAGCCGCATCCTCATAAGAGCTTCTGCAGTGTCAAATTTCCTGGTCCTTAAGTTATAAACAGGCTGACAATAAACAACTACCCTGTCGTCATAAAGGTCCTTCTTTTCATTGATATCCTGAAGCTCATCCACGATATACTTGTGACTTAAGTACTTTTCAAGAAGCTGCTCATCTACGAACTGGATCTCATTTTCAAACATCCTGTTTTCTACGTACTGAATAAGATTTATGTAGTCATCAGGATCTGTGATGCTTTCAAAGCTGTTTAATATAACTATCTTGTAGTCCTGACCGTATACCTTGTACTGCTCCTTAAATACTTTAAGCGCTTCCTGGGTCCGTGCTTCATAGTCCAGATTTGCCGAAAGCTCTGCAGTCAGGATAAGTCTTCCACCTGATATCTGGAAAATTGTGGCATTCTTGTAGTAGTTCTCTGTGTATTTCCTTATGGTATCCTTCATCTCTTTTGGATACTTGCGTCCCGCCTCGTCAAATTCGTGCATAAAAAGACTCAGCATGATGAGCCTGGTCTTGTGCTGCGCAGCGTAGGATATTGACGACTCAAAGGAATCAAGCCTTAAGGTACCCATTTCCGGATCATATGGATTTGCATGAAGAAGATATAGAACGCCAAAGGCCGGGAAAAGAAATGTCGCAGTAGTAAAGGACTGCTGATGATGAGTTCCCTGAAGATACATGACTAAAAGCGACATGGTCAGGGCTGCCAGAAATGCCCCAATAATGGGCCTGTAAACTCTTTTCTTGTACATGAGCATCTGAACAAATAAAATTCCTACAAAGAAAAGATACTGGAACGGAAAGAGGTTAAGACCGTAAAGGGCCTTTTTATCCTCTGTAATGTAAAATCCAAACTTATATACACTTCCCAGTATGTCTATAACAGAAAAAACAATAAAGCCTGAAAGCGCCGTGTACCAGTAGGATTTTTCCCACTTTCTCACCATCTGCAAAGTGTACTCAAAATATCTCACATAAAGAACAAATTCCTGGAATAAAAGGAAATGATACAAGAACCTGAAGACATATATTGGCATATTAGGAACATGCTCAATATTTACCAAAAAGGCATGATAGAGAATATCCATGATGGCAGCAAGAAGCAGCGTGATCAGGGCATGCCTGAAGATCCTGAATTCCTTGGTCTGTTTAATAAAGGCCGCACGAATCAGTATCAGGAAAATACCTATTATGGCCATAACAAGTATATCCCCAACTGGTGAATAGTTGCTATTGTTTAGCACATTCATCGCCAGAAGCATATTGTTTCTCTCCTAGAACCATTATAACACGTATTTCTGGATTCTATTCCATACATGTTTTTTATTTGCGCTCCACATTGGGGCAAGTAAGATCTTTTTGTCTCCATCCCCAGTCAGTCTGTGGATTATCACATTTTCAGGTATGATATCCACACATTCCTTCAGTATTTCTATGTATTCATCCTCGGAAAGAACCTCTATATGGCCCTCCTGATACTCTTTTTCAAGGTCAGTCCCCTTAAGTATGTGAAGTAGCTGAAGCTTTATGCCACTGGCTCCGGATTCACACACATAGCGTACAGACTTTAGGATGTCCTGTCGCGTCTCACCGGGAAGGCCTATTATCAGGTGGGTTATGACTTCTATTCCTCGCTCTCGAAGCTCTTTTACTGCCTTGTCATAAACAGGCAGCTCATACCCTCTTCTAATGTACCTTGCGGACTCTTCATGGATTGTCTGAAGCCCCAGTTCAACCCATACGGGCTTTTTCCGGTTAAGTTCCTCCAACAGGTCAAGAACCTCCCCGGGAAGACAGTCAGGCCTTGTAGCTACAGACAGTACCACGATGTCAGGGTGCTCTAGTGCCTCTGTAAAAAGAGCTCTAAGCCTTTCAACTTTGTCGTAGGTTCCTGTGTAGGCCTGGAAATATGCAATATATTTGCCATCCTTTATCTTCCCTGCGACCTTTTCTTTTCCAAGCTCGATCTGCTCAGTAATTGAAAGCCTTGCGCTCTGGGCAAATTCTCCGCTGCCACCCTCGGAGCAGAAGATGCAGCCTCTTGTATCAATTTTTCCATCCCTATTAGGGCAGGTAAAGCCACCATTTAGTGCAATTTTATAGACCTTGCATCCAAATCTTTTCCGTAAAT
Source organism: Butyrivibrio sp. (assembly GCA_015056565.1). GTDB lineage: Bacteria > Bacillota > Clostridia > Lachnospirales > Lachnospiraceae > Butyrivibrio. The sequence continues at coordinate 90,693 of SVGB01000006.1, read as the reverse complement.
ATTCGTTTAAGAGCATAGCTTTTCTGCTCATGTGGTTGTGCTCCAAATTAAAATTAACGACTAATCTGACAATTAATAAGTTATAATAATCATAGCATATGTTTTAACTGGAGATAGTTTTTATGATTTTGTTTTTCGATATTGACGGCACTTTGTGGGATTACAAGAACTACATCCCAGACAGCACCAAGCTTGCGATCAAAAAAGCCCAGGAAAATGGCCACCACTGCTTTATAAACACCGGACGGGCAAGAGCATTTGTTCACAACAAAGAGCTTCTTAGCATAGGTTTTGATGGAATAGTCTCATCCTGCGGATGCATGATTGAATACAAGGGAGAGACTCTTTTTAACAGAGTTATCCCAAAAGAAGACGCAATAAGAACCCTGGAGGCAGTAAAAAGACACGGATTTAAGGCAATCCTTGAAGGTCCTAAGTACCTGTATATGGACAGAAGTGATTTTGAAGGGGATATGTATGGCGAAAAAGTCATGCGTGAAATGGGAGAAAATCTCCTTGGGATCACTGATAACTGGGGAAACTGGGAGATGAACAAGCTCTCCTGCGACTGCACAAGCCCCACAAGGGACCAGTGCTTTAAAGAAATTGGCGATCTGTACAACTATATCCTTCACACCGACACCATCGTAGAAATGGTGCCAAAGGGCTTCAGCAAAGGAACCGGTGTACTGGAAGTGTGCAAGCTATTGAATGAAGACCCCCGTAATACTATGGCTTTTGGAGACAGCATCAACGACAAGGAGATGCTTGAGACCGCTGGCATTGCAGTTGCCATGGGAAGATCCTCAGACGAAACAAAAGCCCTGGCAGACTTCGTCACCTCCAATCTTGAAGATGACGGAATCTGGAAGGCCATGAATAAATATCAATTGATATGATTACGTTTTGATCAGATCTGAAGACAGAGCTTCTCGTTTTTCTTTTCTTCCTTCAGATACTTAGCCACATCTCTGGCCATTGTTACTGCAAATACTACATTGTTTCTGCAATCTGAAATACATTCTCTTATTTTTGACATATTTTTGTACCTCTTTTCTGTAGTAATAGGTATTACATGTATTTATACGAACTAGCGAAGTGGATGGCAAAAAATGAAAAAAACTATCAGGGTAATTTCAATCATCGCAGCATTTTCACTGATCCTGGGCATTTTATGTTCGGGATTTACTTCTTATGCAGGGGATAGCTCCTTTATCCACGCAAGGCCAAGTACAAGCGGCCAACTGTCTGTAAAGGGCACTAAGCTCGTGGATAAAAACGGCTCTCCTGTCATTCTTAAAGGTGTAAGTCTTCACGGCCTCACCTGGTTCCCAGACTTTATATCTAGCGACATATTTAAGCAGGTCTCCACCGAATGGGATTGTAACCTCGTAAGACTTCCCATGTATTCTGAGCTTTACTGCAATGGAGAAAAAGATGAAAACGCAGCGCTTCTAAGACAAGGCGTTGACTATGCCATAAAAAACGATATGTACGTCATGGTTGACTGGCATATCCTTAACGACTATGACCCCAACATCAACATCGATGCGGCCATGGACTTCTTTAGCCAGATTTCTTCCGAGTACGCCGGCGTTCCAAATATCATCTACGAGATATGTAATGAGCCCAATAAAGAGTGCTCCTGGAGCGACGTTTATGAGTATTCAAACAAGGTCATCCCTATTATCAGAGCAAACAGTCCTGATGCTGTCATCTTAGTTGGAACGTCCTCCTATGACAGAGATCTTATCATGGCCTCCAGAAACCCCCTCGATTTCGACAATGTGATGTATGTTCTTCACTTCTACTCTGCTACCCACCATACCGATCTCCAGGGCGAGCTGCTGGAAGCACTTGATAAGGGTCTTCCTGTATTTATCTCAGAGTGCGGCATCTGTGAAGCCAGTGGTGATGGCGCTGTTGACTATAAAACTTCCGCAGAATGGTTCAACATCCTCCACGAGAATGGTATCAGCTATGCAATCTGGAGTTTGTCCAACAAGGATGAGTCCTCCGCCATGTTAAAGCCCCAATATGACCCTCACAAGCCTATGACGGACGCAGATCTTACTCCAAGCGGAACCTGGGTCAAGGCTCTTATTAGTGGTCAGGAACCGGATTTAATCCCTATACCGGAAGCTGAGGCAAAGAAGGTCGTCCTTCCATCAGCTCTTTTGCAGTCTCTGACCCAGAGAGATGTGGCAATGATCAACGCATGGCCAAAAATAGCGCTTGATATTCTAATTCTTGAGGCTGTAGCTGTGATTTTCGTAGTCACAGTAAGATCTATTTCCAGAAAAAAATACTTAATTTACGACAATCTTGATGCCACAAATCCTACAAGCAATCCGAAGATAAAAGAGAAAATCTTCTCTGTATTAAAAAGAATCGTGCTCCTTCTTAGCATATTCTTTACGCTTATGTATCTGTTCTGGCGTATAGCCTACTCAGTCCCTGTGAAAATGGGACCTGTTGCTGTGGCCTCCAATATTATCCTGCTGGTTGTGGAAGTTTTTGGATTTATCGAGTCCATAATCCTTTATATGAACCTTTTGGCCTTAAAGGATCATCCTCTGCCAGCTATTTCAGATGATGAATTTCCTGAGGTTGACATCTTTATAGCCACCTATAATGAGCCCGCCGATCTCCTAAGGAAGACAATAAATGCATGCAACCACCTTAGATATCCTGACAAGTCCAAGGTGCATGTATGGCTATGCGACGACAACAGAAGAAGTGAAATGCGCTCCCTTGCTGATTCCATGGGAATTGGTTATTTCGATCGCCCTGACAACAAAGGTGCCAAGGCAGGTAACCTAAACAATGCCCTCGGAAAGACCAGCGCTCCTTACGTAGTAACCTTGGACGCTGATATGCTGGTAAAGAGCGATTTCCTTCTTAAGACCATTCCTTACTTCATAGACGCAAAAAAGAAGAGCGAGAGCCTTCCTGCGGAAAAGAAAATACGTCTTGGCCTGTTGCAGACTCCCCAGTGCTTCTATGAACCTGATATTTTCCAATATGCTCTTTATTCTGAAAAGACTGCTCCCAATGAGCAGGATTTCTTTTACAGGACCATTGAAGTTGCAAAAACTTCCACAAACAGCGTGATCTATGGCGGTTCTAACACTGTTATCGCCAGAGAAGCTCTTGAAGCAGTGGGCGGATTCTATACCGAATCCATCACAGAAGATTTTGCCACAGGTCTTCTTATTGAGTCTCACGGCTTTGTGAGTCTTGCTCTTCCTGAGCCACTGGCCAGCGGAAAGACGCCTGATACCTTCAAAGAGCATATCAAGCAGAGGATCCGCTGGGGCCGCGGCGTTATCAGCACAGCACGCCAGCTCCACCTGTTCAGACGCAAGGGACTTTCTTTTTCACAACGCCTTAGCTACTGGAGTTCCGTGGTTTACTGGTATTCACCAATCAAAAACCTGATTTACATAATTTCCCCGCTGATCTTCGCAGTATTTGCTATCCCTGTGTTTAAGTGTTCCTGGCTTGATCTTCTGATATTCTGGGTCCCAATGTATATCATGCAGGATCTGTGCCTTAGAGCCAACAGTGATAACTCTGTATCCCTTAAGTGGAGCGGAATTTATGAAACCAGTGTAATGCCGCATCTTCTTGTGCCTATAATCAAAGAGTTCTTTGGCATCACAACCAAGAAGTTTGCTGTTACCGATAAGTCTGCAAGAAAGGTAAAAAGAGGCTCCGATCTTAAATCCATGATGCCATACCTTGTGCTTATCGCTCTTTCTATAGTCGGAATCATAAGGTGCATCGTTATTGCAAAGGGGCTTCAGTCGCTTTCACTTCTTATCCTTATCTTCTGGCTTATCAGAAATTCCTACTACCTTGCTATGTCCATGTTCCTTGAGGATGGCAGGGACAGTGAAGCTGATGAAGTTCATGTAATTGACGCAGAACCGATACTTATGACCAAAAAAGCTGACGGTCAAAAGTTTGATGGCATCACAACCTTCCTGACAGAGCACAGCCTAAAGGTTTTCCTGGATGAAGCCGGCGATATCGTCATTGGTGACAACGTAGATGTGAACATAGATGCCCTCACAGCATCAGCAGATCTTGGCTGTGTAATTACGGGGATCACCCCTTCAAGATCTGGTGTGTCTGCGGTCTATTCACTTGAAATACTGGATTTAAAAGGAACTGGCGATGAATATCAGCAGATATTATTTGACAGAGTGCCCACTCTTCCTCAGTCCCTGAACAGAGACTACGGAATAATCACTCATCTGCTTAGAAATATTGCTCACCGCATACTGCGGTGAGCAACACCTGTAGATCATATATTTACTTATACTTTTCCAAGCTGCATCCGGTAATACTTCTCGTACAGACCGCCCTTTTGGATCAGTTCTTTGTGCTTTCCGCGCTCTTTTATACCATCTTCATCAAGGACAATGATCTCATCCGCCCCAAGGATAGTTGAAAGCCTGTGGGCGATGGTGATCGTTGTTCTTCCTTTTGCAAGCTTATCAAGGCTTTCCTGAATATATCTCTCACTCTCGTTATCAAGAGCACTTGTGGCCTCATCAAGGATCAGGATCGGAGGATTCTTAAGGAACACCCTGGCGATGGCAATTCTTTGTTTCTGGCCTCCAGAAAGCCTTGCTCCCCTCTCTCCTACCTCTGTATCAAAGCCATTTGGCAACATCTCAATAAAGCCCAAAAGATCGGCATTTTTTGCTGCTTGTACTATTTCTTCCATTGTGGCATCAGGTTTTCCGTAAGCGATGTTCTCTTTTACCGTGCCATTAAACAGGTATACGTCCTGCTGTACAATTCCGATGAAGGATCTAAGGGATTTCTGTGTCACATCCCTTATGTCTGTTCCATCAATGAGGACCGCTCCGTCGCTTACATCATAAAATCTTGGAAGGAGCGAGCAAAGTGTGGTCTTTCCGCCGCCTGAAGGCCCTACGATGGCAATAGCCCTGCCAGCCTCTACATGGAGGTTGATATCCTTAAGAACTGCCTCTTCATCTCCATAGGCAAAGGACACGTTCTTGTAGTCGATAACACCCTTGACGTCCTTTAGCTCTTTTGCCCCATCCTTATCAACAATCTCAGGCATTGTATCCATGACATCTGAAAATCTTTCAAAGCCCGCCATGCCCTTCTGTAGCTGCTCAGTGAACTCAACCAGAACGTTTACAGGGTTTATGAAAATGTTTATATACAGAGCATAGATAGCTATATCCTCACCAGTCAGCTGCCCAGTTGCAATGAACACGCCTCCTGCCACAAGTACGGCCACGAACATCAGCCCCTCAAAGAGGTTGTTTCCTGAGTGGAAAAGAGCCATCTGCCTGTAATTTGCCTGTTTTGAATCAAGAAATGCCAGGTTTGACTTATCAAACTTGCCCTGCTCAATTTCTTCACCGGTAAAGGACTTAACAACCCTGATACCTCCAAGAGTATCCTGCAGGGAGGAATTGATTCCCGCGATCTTTCTGCGGTTGTCAGAAAACGTCCTTCTCATCTTTTTGTTCTGACTCACAGAAAAACATGCCATGCAGATCACTACTGCCAGCAGACACAGAGTCATGGGAACATTGATCCTCATAAGAAGAATGAAAGATCCGATTATCTTGACCACTGATATAAAGATATTCTCAGGGCCGTGATGAGCCAGCTCAGATACATCAAAAAGATCTGAAACCAGCTTGGACATCATTTCTCCTGTGTTATGGGTGTCATAATAGGAAAAAGAGAATGCTTCAAACCTGTCAAACAGCTCTCTTCTCATGGTGGATTCCATCCTGGCTCCCATCATGTGCCCCTGGTAAGTTACATAATACTTACAAAGGCTTCTGACCGCATACATTGCGATCAGAAGCGCTGCAACAAGCCCTATTCTCTTTAAGATCACCTCTGGTGCCTCCAAATAAAGCGTTGCCCTGAGGATCCTCATGAATTGTGGAAATGCCAGATCGATTGCCGACATGATAGAAGCACATAAAAGATCCAGCAAAAAGATGCCTATATAAGGCTTATAGTATGGTATAAATTTCTTGATAAGCTTCATCTAACCTTGTTTCCGCCCCATTCAACCACGGTAAAGCCATTTCTTTCCGGGGTTTCAATAATCTGAGGAGAAATCTTTACGTAAACATCTGAAGGATACCATGCCATGAACACTCTGATCAAAGTGTCAGGCTCTGGTGTGACGGAAAGTTTCGCCCCATTACGATAAGTTCTATCTTGGAAGCTTATCATGTTATAAGGGTTTCTTTCAAGGTCTGGGAGCCAGAACTTCAAAAATTCTTCCATTTCAGCGTCGTTAAGACCAAGCTTTGGGAGCATATCTCTCAAAAAAGCCTCTGTTTCTGAGCCTTTTACGCAATAGCCGGTGAAGAAATCATATTCAAAGTGCGGAACACCTTCCCAGAAGAGGTAGTCATAGTTCTGTCCCTCGAAAGTAATAGTGCCATCCTTCGTTGCTGTCACGTTCCAGGTGTTATCTGCATTAAATTCAGGTATCAGCTCCGTGATATCGCCATCATAATCAAGGCTGACCGAGATTTCCTGGCCATCCTCCTGTGGGTATAGGTATATGACTGGCTTAAGATCTTCATTTTCGCTCTGAATACATCTGTCAGCCGCATATCCTCCAAATCCAGTTGTCAATAAAAGAGTAGTCGCTAAGATCATTCCAACAATACTATTTCTTTTCATTAGCTCATACCTCCTTTGTTCACCTACACTCATTATAATTCATATTTCGGATATTGTTCGAAATATTGTAAGAAAATTCCATAAATTTTTCGACATTTTTTTATCTTAATACTCTTTTTATAAAATCTTAAGGTCATGGTAAGCAAATCTACACATTTATAGGTTAATATTTACTAAAGTGGTTAATTTGGATATTTGGTTTTTGATCAAATTGGAGGACGAGCCTATGGATATTAATACATGCAGCGGATACAACAAGGTATCAGAACCCAAAACAATAGATACTGTTAATTTCAACGGAAAGTACGTAGATTCTAATGCCTTGAAGTCAAAAATTGTCACAATAGCAGCATCATCTGCTTTTTTGGCAGCTTTTGCTACTTTTGTCGCACTTTTATTACTGTGATTTCTTTGTATTAATTAGCAAAGCAAGGAGACATGTGGCCTCCTTGCCTTTTCTTTTGCTCTCTTTTAACTTTAGCAGTTGATATTAGAAAGGAATACCTCTGCAGATTTTCCGCTGGCCTGCCACTCATCAAAAAGCTCGGCACGACGCATTCCAGAAATATCAAGATCATCCTTTTTCTGCCTCTCCCATGCCTTTTCAAACTCTTTTCTTTCTTTTTCATGCTTGGGATCGATAGCTTTTCCAGCACCGCCAGAAATGCCCTTAAGTTCTTCATCTGTTAATTTCTCATTGATTCCCATTGTCAGTTCCTCCTCATATGAATATCTCTTGGATAAATAGCTCAGTCGCTTTATAATTATTTATACGAAACAAAAAAGCTAATGGCAAAATTATTATAACAAAAAACCATTACACAAAGGAAAGAGGTTTTTATGAACACAAAAGTTCTTATTGAAGCAATCGGATATACAGGATCTGCACTTGTTCTGGTGTCTTTTTTGATGGTATCTGTAGTTAAACTCCGTGTGGTAAACACCATAGGCAGCATTATCTTTACGATCTATGCTTTTATAATCCACTCCTATCCTACAGCCATCATGAACCTGTGCCTTGTGATGATCAATATCTACTATCTGGTCAAGATGAGCAACACAAGTAAAAGCGCCAGAGAATACGACCTTGTAAAAGTATCCCCTGACGACTCTATGCTTGGTTATTCAATTGACAGGCAGAAGGATGATATTGAGAAATTCTTCCCTGGCACCACAAACAGGTTCAAGAACTCCAATTCTGCTTACATGGTATGCTACAAAGGAGCTCCTGTAGGCATCTTTGTTGGTGATGAGGACGAAAAGGGCGATCTTAGCATCCTTATCGATTACTGTCTGCCTGAGTACAGAGATTTTTCAATTGGCAAATTCCTTTTTGCAAATCTCGCTACAGTAGGCGTAAAATCAGTGACTTTCAATGGCCCTGATACCTATCACAAGGAGTACCTGGCCAAGAACGACTTCGCCAAGCAGGGCGACAAGTACGTAAAAGTTCTATGATCTGACGATCATTTCTGAAAGTTCGGATCCGACATCATCTTCATTGTCTCAATATCATTGGCAGTGAGCTTGATGTTGGATTCTAGTGTTTTTCCATCAGGAGTTGTAACCTTCATGGCAAGAACAGTTCCTTCTACCATTGCAGTATCTTTTACCGCCATGAAAAATGGCATTACCTTTGGATGATCCTGCTGAAAAGTCTGTAATCTCTGCTGCATTTGCATCAGCATCATAGGGTTCATATTCATGATATTTTCCTCACAATATAGTTTAATAATTAACAAATAAATTTTAATGTAAAAGTTGAGTGAAATCAAACTTTTTTTGATATCATTGTCTTATAATACGCTTGCGCTTCGAAATGATAGCGCTTACATAGCTGAAACTAGATTCGCATTTTTTAAGGAGGATAAGTAAATGTACGGATTTGGAGATATGATACAGAAGCTCAAAAAAGACCCTAAGACAATCGTTTTCCCAGAGGGAAATGACCCAAGAATCTTAGAGGCTGCTTCACGTCTTCTTGCAGGAAACTTCATTAAGCCTATTCTTTTAGGTAACGAGGAAGAGATCATCAAAGTTTCAGAGGATGCTGGTTACAACATCCGCGGAGCACAGATCATCGATCCTGAGAATTTCGATAGGTTTGATGAGATGGTTGACCTTTTCTGCGAACTTAGAAAGAGCAAGGGAATGACACCTGAGAAGGCTATCCCAATGCTCAAGCAGACTAACTACTTCGGAACAATGCTTGTAAAGATGGGTCTTGGCGACTGCCTCCTTGGCGGTGCTACATACTCAACAGCAGACACAGTTCGTCCTGCACTTCAGATCATCAAGACTAAACCTGAGAACACTATCGTTTCTTCATGCTTTATCCTTGTTCGTCCTTCAGCAACTGGTGACAACGAGGTTATCGCAATGGCTGACTGCGGAATCAACATCAATCCTAACGAGGATGAGCTTGTTGAGATCTGCGGCGAGACAGTAAACTGCGCTAAGAGATTCGGTGTAGAGCCTAAGGTTGCATTCCTTTCATTCTCAACAAAGGGATCAGCTAAGGACGATACAGTAACCAAGATGCAGAACGCTACCAAGAAGGCACAGGAGAGGTATCCTGAGGTCCCTATCGATGGAGAGCTTCAGTTCGACGCTGCTGTTTCACCTCGTGTAGCTAAACAGAAAGCTCCTGGTTCACCTGTAGCAGGTCACGCAAATACCTTCATCTTCCCTGACATCAACGCTGGTAACCTTGGTTACAAGATTGCTCAGAGAATGGGTAACTTCGAAGCATATGGTCCTATCCTTCTTGGCCTTAACGCACCTATCAATGACCTTTCACGTGGCTGCAATGCTATCGAGGTTTACTCAATGGCTATCATCACAGCATCTCTTGCTTGATGATATACATATCATATATGTTATATAACAATCTTGCATAAAATATGAGCCGTCTTCATTACGAAGGCGGCTCTTTTTATGTGTTATCACGCTTTAAGTATTGTTTACATGACGTCTTTCATGGCTCTTGTAATACCTTGCTTTATCCTTGTACATCTCCTCATCAGCAAGTTTAATAGCCTTGTTTACATCTGCAGATACTTCAATCCACTCCCAGCCCACAGCTATGGCAACATCTCTTACCTTAAGCTTGAATTTCTCTACCATTTCTGCGAACTTATCCTCTGATACCTCTGGAACAAGGGCAATGAACTCATCTCCCCCAAACCTGTAGCAGAATTTCTTTTTAAAAATGGAGCCAAACAGATAAGCTGTATTCCTTATCAGATTATCCCCTGCTTCATGACCCTGTCCATCATTTATCGACTTAAGACTGTTTATATCCGTGTAGCATACCCCTACAGGTACCGACATCTCTTTTAGCAGCGCAAGCTGCTGATTGAGAGCATATCTGTTGCCAAGACCGGTAAGGGCATCATGTCCTCCTATAAACCTTAGTTCCTGGTTGAGCTCATGGTTTTTGATCTGAGCTGCAAGAAAGACACTTACAGTTTCCATTACTTCACCGATATCAAGCCTTAACTCATTTGAGAAATTATCTGCAACAAGGAAGCCTATCCTTTCATCCTTGTCTTTCAGGACAGAGATTGCATATCTTGAGCATTTACCAGCCAGGTACTCATTGTACATTTCAGGCTGTACCTCTGCTATTGGAGACGTATCATGCATTATATAAAAGCTCTTGCCCTTAAGCTGCCTGTTCCAGCTGCTTATAAGGTCGTATTTTTCAAATATCTTTTTGGGTGGAAGATCGGCAGAACTGCTCTTGCTGATCCACTCATGCCTGTCAACTACCCTATTACCATCATTCCTTACAACATAGACCCTGTCTGCCTCAAGAGTCTGACCGATGAGCCTTAGAACTCTTTTGATTCCCTTGGCAAAATCTGAAGTGGAACCAGCCTTGGCGCACTCTATAACCAGTTTATTGGTGTTGGACTGAAGATCCTTGATATCCTCATCCCTCTTGGCTGCTGTCACATCATGGATGATATAGGCACAAAATCCCTTCTGATACACAGGCACTGCCCAAAACTCAAGCCACAGATTGTGCTGGGTATTATAAGACCGGTTGATAGAAGACTGTCTTAAGATCGCAGCCTGATAGCTGAATTTGATCCAATCCTCATCCTGATTGTTTACTGTGGTATAAAAAGTAGAGCCGATCAGCTCAGCTGTAGAAAATCCCGTCAACTGTGCATACTTCTCATTGGCGAACAAAAAAAGCATGTCTTTTACTGTTCCGAAGGGATCGGTTAAGACCTTGAAAATGCAACATGCGTCAGGCAGTTCTCCAAGCATTGATAAAATATCACTGTTTGAAAGCTCTGTATCAAAAGAATATCCTATCTTCCCTTCTGTTTCTTTAGCAGGCATGGCAGTCTCCTTGAATGTCTGTTTATAGTTACATATATCCAAAATAATTATACACTACAACTCCCCATTAATTCATCAATGTTTATTATTTTTTCATATATTTGCACTCGTAATATGATAAAATTATTTCATCTCGGAGGAAAACTGAATGAGAGAAATGTTTAAAAAAGCATTGTCGATCATATTATTGTCAGCACTCATGATCACCTGTTTTGGCTGTTCTAGCAAACAAAACGCCTCAAGCAGCCCCGTGACCACCATAACTATCGCAGCAAGAGACGGCTCTCATAGCGATATCATTAACGCAGTTAAAGGTGATTTTGAAAAAGAAAACTTCTGCTTAGTCAACGTAGTTCCACTGAGCGCTGACGACATTCATAAGACTGCAATTGACGATTCTTCAAACGCCGTAGGGATGTATGATGTCATCATGATCGATGACCCCTTAATGCCTGAATACATAGAAAAAAAGATAATCCAGAACCTGACACAGCGTGGTTACTTAGACGATGAAGATTTCGTTGAAAAGTCAAAACTTCTTGGAAAAGACCCATATCCACTGGGCGCCACCTATGCTCTTCCATTTTCAGGTAATGTACAGCTTGTTTTCTACAATGAGGAGTTAGTTGAAGATCCTTCTGTACTTGAGAACTGGGGAAGCATATATAGTAAATGTCAGGAAATAAACCAGTCTGGAAAAAAAGGCTATGCCATACGTGGGCAGTCCGGAAACCCGATAGTCTCAGACTTTTTGCCAATTTTGTGGGCATTTGGTGGAGATCTGTTTAACGAAGACGGAAAACTGATCCTTGACTCACCTCAGAGCCGAGAAGCTCTTGAATTTTATTGCAAACTATATCAGACTGGCGGAAATTACAGTAAAGATGAACTTGTTAATGCCATTACCACTGGTGAAGCTGCTATTGCGCTTGGCTGGCCTTCCTGGTTCGTATCTGGAGAGGGATCCAAGGCCTCAATAGCTCAGATTCCCGGTAAAAAGACAGCTTCCTCTCAAGTCCTTGCTACTGGAGAGATTGGTAACTGGCTCCTCGGAGTTACAAGCAATTCTGCCAACCCTGAACTTGCTCTTAAGCTGGCCACATATCTGACCAGTGAGGAAGTTCAGCGCAAAGCTCTTGAATATGGCGGTGTACCAACAAGAAAGAGTATATTTAGAGACTCAGAGGTCCTAAGTAAATATCCTTACTTTGAACAACTCTACAGCGGAACCAATAACTCAAGAGTACGTCCCAGAACAACAAAATGGGCCCAAATCGAAGAGATTTTTGGCAAGGAGCTAGTAAGTTGCATTGACGGAGAAAAAACCGTAAATGACGCCATAGAAAGCTCTCAGGAGGCAATTGAAGAGCTGTTTGATAAGTGATCATACTAAAAAAATAGCTGTGAAGTATTCCTTCACAGCTATTTTTATTCCTCAGGTAAGAAATCTATCAGTTCTTTTTTTAATTCAATAACAGACTTTCCTGTCCTTCTAGATATACCTGCAAGGTCATCATATTCAAATTTTCTTCGTTTTACATCGTATCCTGAAGAATTCTTAATCCTGACTTCTCCATAAGGAGTCTGTATCTTTTCTATCTGCCTTGTGAGCACGTATCTGTTGCTGATATTCTCCCTGATTCCTATGGTTGTGGTGTGCTTGAAGATAGTCCTTATGATAGCTTCTTTTTTATCCTCTCTGCACATGCAGGTCAAAAGGAATCCAGGACGATTCTTTTTCATAGCAATTGATATCGTATAAACCTCCAATGCACCTGCCTCAAAGAGCATTTCTGTGGCAAATCCAACCTCTTCCGGAGTCATATCATCAACGTTACAGGAAAGCTCTACGACCACATCAGCCTCATCGTTAGCTTCTCCAATAATTGCGCGGACGCAGTTAGCCTGAGGGAAATCTTTTTTACCCATTCCATAGCCGATCCTGTCTACAACCATTATAGGCTGAGCGCCAAACTCAAAGGCAAAATACTTAACAAGAGCCGCTCCTGTTGGAGTGCACAGCTCTCCATTTATCCTGTCTGAGGAGTAACTAGGTATCCCAATCAAAAGATTCGCAGTGGCAGGCGCTGGTACAGGAAGAATCCCATGTGCTGCTCTTACTTGACCACTTCCCACGTTTATAGGTGAAACGATCACTTTGTCAGGATCAATCTCGTGCATCATATAGCAGACTGCAGCAATATCAGCAATAGCATCAAGCTTCCCAACTTCATGGAAATGTATCTCAGACACACTTGTTCCATGAACTTCGCTCTCTGCTTGAGCAAGAAGCTGGTAAATCTCTCTTATGTCACTCCTGATTTCTTTTGAAATATTAAGTCCTTCTATAATTTCTTCAATTTCATAAAGAGAGTTATGACTATGCTCATGATGTTCCGTGTCCCCATGGTGGTGATCGTGGTCATGATCATGTTCATGGTGGTGGTCTGAGACGTCTATACTCTCTTCTTCCTCTCCGTCTATAAGCACAGAAATATGTTCGCCAACAATATGACATTTCTCTGTTTTTGTATTCTTATATGTGACCTTAGGAATTCCCATGGAATTAAGCTCACTGATTATCTTTTCTTTGTCTTCAAAGGTACCAAGGAGCGCTGATGCAAGCATATCTCCTGCAATACCCATTTTGCATTCCAGATAAAGAATCTTCATAAAGCCACCTGTAATCTTCCTTTAATCTTCAATCACTACATTTGATAGAGCCACATCTCGCCCAGCTATTATCCTGGCCCTTCGTCCACCACACCTGGGGCAAAGGTAATCATGCTCTTTTACCGGTTCATATTCACTGCCGCATTCCTCGCAAAGTGCTGTGACCGGAATCTCGATGCAGATAAGTTCTGCCCCCTCTAAGATTGTTCCCTTAGATGCATCAGGGTAATACTTGTGCATATAATATGGCATTACTCCACTACTCTTCCCTATGCTGACTTCAATGCTCTTTACGACCTTGGCCTTATTCTCATTGGCCACATCTATAGCAAGATTTACCATCCTTGAAATATAGCTCATTTCATGCATATTTTATTCCTTAACTATAATAAAACTTATTTTTTACGTTCATTTTACTACAATTTAATTGATTGTGACTGTTTTTCTTGCAATAATAGTATTAGGAGGTGGAGTATGGCTCACAACGTTGCTATTCAGTGTGTAGGATGTGGTCGAACATTTATAGCCCGAAACAGCGCTAATCCGTTCTGCTGTAAGGCATGTAAGATCCGATATTCATATCATTATAATTTTAAATGTAGGGAATGCCGCAATGCTTCCTGTGAAGTAAGAAATAACGCCCTGCAGGGTTGTGCTGCTAATTGTCCTAATCTAAAATGGAATCCTTGATATTTTGAATAATACTTATTGCTGATTATAAATAAGCCATATAACCTATATAGATTATATGGCTTATATTTGTTATATAACATTCTTTCCTAACAGATGATCAACAAACTGTTGAGCAGTCCTGCCAGATATGCCTCCGTGGCTCATTTCCCACCTGTCAGCCTCAATTTTTAGCTGATCAGGGTCAATGCTCAAGCCACTTTTCTTGGAAAGAGCAGTAACAATATCATAAAACTCCTGCCTGGAGGGTTTATAATAACCAATTGTCACACCAAATCTGTTAGCCAGTGAAAGCTTCTCCTCCATGGTGTCGGATCTGTGTATATCACCATCCTGCTCCACATCTGTTCTATCACGCCAGGTCTCCTTGATAAGATGCCTTCTGTTTGATGTGGCATATATAAGTATATTATCTGGCCTTGTCTCTACTCCGCCTTCTATAAGGGCTTTTAAGAACTTATAATCGGACTCATCCTCTTCAAAAGAAAGATCATCCATATAGATGATAAACTTGTAATTTCTGTTCTTGATCTGTGCAATTACCTGGGAAAGGAACCTGAACTGATGCTTGTAGATTTCGATCATCCTAAGGCCCTCTGTGTAAAACTCATTGACTATAGCCTTAATGCTGGTAGACTTACCAGTTCCGCTATCGCCAAATAAAAGAACATTGTTGGCTCTTTGTCCCTTCACAAAGGCCTTGGTGTTGGCGATTAGCTTTTCTTTTTGCAGCTCGTATCCAATAAGATCGTCAAGTACGACGGTATCCATATTGTTGATGGGCATAAACTCTACATTTCCACTTGGAAGATCCCTAAATCTGAATGCCTTGTTAAGACCAAAGGCGCCTACTCCAATATCCCTGTAAAAAGAGGTCACTGCCTCGAAGAAATCCTCTACAGTCTCTGTCTTTTCGAGTTCTTCGCTAAGTCCTCTCACCTTTTCGCTTACGTTCTTGTTGTACATAAGCTGTGGCTTTTCAATTGCTTTATAGTTTGTAATGCAGCTGAAGCAATCGATATCAAGGTCTTTCTCAAGCTCTGTAAAATCATAGTCAAAAAGCTCTTTAAAGGCCTTAAAATCGCTTTTAGCAAAGTGATTGACACTTCCATCCTTCCAACCCACTTTTTCGCAGGTTAAGGTAAAAGGATTCTCGCTCATAATAAGAATATAGGTCAGGTAATTGTGCCATAGATTTTTGTCAAAAGCACAGGCTGTCCCAAGCTCTAACAGACGCTTTATCTGCTTATAACATCTGCTGATAAGATCCTCTTTTGAATACTCGCCGCTGTGATAATCACTATAGACTTTTGACAGCTGCATAAGTATAGAATCTTCCGGTAAATCCCCAAAAATCAGAAGTTTTGCAACGACTTTCTCCATACATCTCCTTTATATATGTTATATATCATATATGTGTTATCAGTTATCTAGAAGTTGTTTCTCAAGTTCCTCGAAGTTATAGTCTCCACGCTGCTCAAAGTCGTTAAAAGTATTCTTTTTAGCCCTAAACTTGGTAGTTTTATTGTTGTAGTATTCGTTCTTGATACAATCCTTCATGAATGCAATTGGGACATCTATAGGCTTGGTGTAACTGTTCATATATTCATAAGCCTTTTTAATCTTGTCAAAATCATATTCTGCAAGCTCTGCCAGCTCCCTGATCTCTCTTAACTTAAAATCATCATGCATAAGATCGATAAGATCGTCTAATATCTCATCCTTGTTGATAGGAGCTTCATTACTTGCTTTTGCTACCTCTGCATCCTTCTTGGTGACAAAGAATCTGATCCCCTCAGTTTTACGACCGTTTTTGATAGGCTCGTAATCAACCTGGATACTGGTTTTCTGATTCAGCTCCTCTTTTGCCTTGGAAAGTACGTTCCTGTTGAAGATCTTGTATTCTTTGTACTTGGTCTGACCGGTCTTCTCAGCAAGTTCATCAATCCTGTCGTAATCAGGATACTCTTTTTCAAGCTCAGCCTTGATCTCCTTGCTTCCACCTGAATTGATAATACCAAGCTCAAGTTTAAGCTCTGTGAGCTTGTATTCAAGCACCATCTCGCCCTGCATCTTGCTAATAGCTCTCTGGTAGTCATAAGCAGACTTGAGCATCTCATATAATCTAAGAGAATATACACTCTTAAGGCTTAAAGTATCCGCAAGGCTCAAAACAGTGTAGTCCTTCTGCAGATTGACTATCTTATCAGTAAGAGAGTTGTTATAACGAAGAGTCAAAGTACCATTTTTAAACGAAGCATCAGTAACAACCTGATGTGCCTCGATCTTACCATTTTCCTTGTCCTTCATAAGAAGGTTCCAGTCAAATATTGTTGATCCCTTGATCTGTCTGTCGCATAGCGCCTCGATATGCTCATAAAGAGATCCAGAACTCGATTTAAACATCTTACGAAGTTCTGTTCCATATATAGTAGCAACTACGTTATTGGTCTCATCAACTTTAATATTCTGCATTCCAATAGCGAAAAGCTTCTGGCTAAGAGCTGTACCCTTTCCCATAGCATTGATAAGCTCATTGGATTTCTTGTAAGTCTTCTTACTTACAATAAGCTGGTCTCTCTTTTCTTTTTGCATAGATAGGATTCCTTTTTTGTACACCTATTGATATAATCAAAGTGTTCCTTTTTTATTCACCTTTAAAGTCTAAAGAATAAATAACATTCCCTTTTTATAAACCTTAATTCTATTATATTCCCTTTTTTGTCACTTTCAAGCTGTTTTTTACATTATTTTGTGTGCAAATAGGCTTAAAACCACAATATTATATTAATCTATTCAGTCAATTCGATTTATTCCCTTTTTATGCACCTTTGATAATATGTGCGCCCCTTATCGTCACTTTTGACCATATTATATTAATCTAATCAGTCAAATTTATTCCCTTTTAAGTCACCTTTTTAGACCCTTTGCGCCCTTTTTGGTTCCCAAGATAAATAATTAGTACCTAAATCTTTATATTTACCTGATTTTAGAGCTTAAATTTGGGATCCAGACCGTCTTATCCTTCTCTAAAATAGCTCTTTTTAACAAGACATTACATGAAATACTAATCATTCCCTTTTTAGTCACCTTTAATTCCCTTTTAGGTACCCAAATCTTCTCTTCCCTTGAAATATTGCGTTTTTGAAGGTTTTTAGGATAGTCTGAAAGTCTGTGATCTTAGCGCAGCATAAGCATTTATAGATGAATTTATAGCTATAGATCCAAATATTCAGCCAGGAATCATTACTGGTAAAACCATTGATTTATCGTAATATCTTAATTAATGGCATTCCCTTTTTGGTCACCTTAACATTCCCTTTCTAGTCACCTTAAATCTGTTTTATGCCCAAAAGCCCTGTATTTGTGCGATTTTTAGACACATATAACTTTAAAATCCAGGTATTCCCTTTCTGGTCACCTTTCAGTCCTTTTTATGTAACTTATCATCCC
The DNA here is from genome assembly GCA_015056565.1 of Butyrivibrio sp. Lineage (GTDB taxonomy): Bacteria > Bacillota > Clostridia > Lachnospirales > Lachnospiraceae > Butyrivibrio. The sequence goes on along the minus strand of SVGB01000006.1, from coordinate 72,813 downwards.
ATTTAGCATCACCTGTGCACTACATCATCCATACCCTATTTGTTCACCTCAAAATCCCTATCTTGTCACATCATCTTCCCTTTAACTTCACGAATCATCCCCTTTTTGTACACTTTAAAATGCTGAACAACAGTATTCATCTGCATTCTTGGACATAGTAATTAATAAACAATTGTAAGTTTTAAAAATAATAATAAAAAACAACTGATTCAGGTGCATAAATACTGCTTTTAAATCATATATTGCAATCAAATAGATTTTTTCTTGCAACAAAAAAGAGACAAAATATACATGTTTTGCCTCTAAAAAATAACATATAAACTAAAATATATGATAATAATTATGAATTTAATTTCAAATGAAATTGGCTTAAGATAATAAATTAATTCTAATATTAATTATAAGAATTGCAATAGAAATTATCATTTATATAACGTATGTAATCAATGAAGATACAAAAATTTACCAAGCTATCATTATGAACAAAATTATTCTAGACAAATACATTATAATTAACAAATATACTGATCAGTGAAAATATCTTAAATTGCAATTGACTATTTTGGAAAATGAAATATTGATATAAATCAATTTAATTATAAACAGGCCAAAATAATTAAAATTAAATTTAATCAAATCAAAAACATTTGATTAAATCAGAATAGGTAACATGCGCTATTATATTTAAGTTTAAAATCTGTCTATATTTTGATGAATGTATACTTGCAATAGATAAATTTAAAAAATTCATATTCTATGCAGAATCTCGAACAAGCCCTATTTATGCGGACTTCAACATAATCTTGGAGATTTATATTCTTGCATCAATTTGTTACACGTAATTTTGTTTATAAAGATTTTATAAAATTCGTTTTTTTGAGTCATAAATGCCTGGAAATACTTATTAATAACTCTTCAAAACCTAACAAAAGACAAAATGATTAAAATCACTACAAACTTGATGAATATTAATGTTTTTTGCTCTTTTTTGACAAAATCTGGGGCCTCAGGCATTAACAAAAGAAATCCAGAACTAATTGATCCCAAAATATGCAAAGATCAAACATCTAACATCTAACATATATATGATACTATAAATACATAACAAATACAAGATATTTATTATATATTAAATATAAGAAATAAATAAATTATTTAATACATTTAGTATATAAAAAAAATATATCATAATGAACAAATATAAAATATACAAAATATAAAAAATAATTAAAATATATACAATATATAACCTATAAAATATAAATAACATCTATGTACAAGATATATTTAATATATAACAAATACATGATACAAAATAAATATATACTATAACAAATATAGGTTATATAACATATAGATAAAAACCTATATAACATATGCAATATATATGAAATACATAATATATTTAATATAAGAACTATAAATATTATATGAAATATATTTAATATATATCATTTGTGAATTATAACATATATCATAAATATAGAATATAGATGATATATAACATATAAATAATAGTCGAAGTATAATAAATAAGCTATATAACATATATGGTATAAATGATATAAATGATTTTGCAGTCACTGATGATATATATTTTGCCCTTAATAAAAAGAATAAAGTAAGCGAGTAAATTTATCCGTCCGGAATATTGCTGATAAATAAAAATCTAGAAAATACAGTAAACATGCGGGTTTACAAAGAGAGTAACAACAGAGATGATATATAACATATATAGCATTTCTGCGTATTGATAGCTGATATGAATAGCCAGTTTTAAGGATCTGAATACAAGATTAGATCCTGGAAGGGGTTGTATTTTGAATCAGCATGACTAAAACATAGAAATATTATATCCAAATCTTTCTCTGATTAAGATACAAAAATTATATATGATATATATCATTTAACTATCTTGGCGCCTTTATAAAATCGAAACAATGTAACAAGAAAAAATCACAATGTATATATGATATATAACAAATCAAACTCAGATAATGTCAAAACAAAAATCAACAGAAAATAAAAAGATAAATATATAATATAAGATATATAACATATACAAAACAATAAATAGAATTTGAATAGCATAATTATATATAACAAATATAAGCTATATAATAACAGCAAGATCAAAAAAATGAATAAGATTGATATATAACATATATGATGTGTATAATTCATAGAAAGTATATTTATTATATTTTTCATATTATATATTGAAAATAAATATCCTGAGTCTTATAATTGTTTTTGGAGAAAATGAATTAGTAAGGGGAAGAAGTATGCGTATTGTTGCTTTTAGTAATCAAAAAGGGGGAGTAGCTAAAACTACTTCAAGTTATGCCATGGCTGTTGGCCTTGCCAAGAGAGACTTTAAGGTTCTTGTGATCGATGCAGATCCACAGGAAAATCTCTCTATGACCGCTGGAATCGATTTAAATGAGATAGATCCTGATCCAGAGGATATTGAGAAGCTTACAGCTGAACAGCAGGAATATTTCTATAAAAATGTACCAGCTAAGCTTTTTGAGGTCATGAAAGGGGAAAAGGACATAAATAAGGCCATAATTCCTATTGCAGAGAATTTGGACCTTATTGTAGGTGGAATTGATCTTGCATCCGCTGATATGACCTTTGGAGCTCTTGGAAGAGAGAGACTGATCAAGGAAGCCTTCAGCAAGCTAAAAAACAAGTACGATTTCTGCATATTTGACTGCAGCCCAGCACTTGGCGTTGTTCTTATGAATATACTTACCGTTGCTGATGAGGTAATCATTCCTCTTGAACCTGGTGCATATTCTCTTCAGGGATTATCAAGACTGTATAAATTCATCGATCAGATCCATGATTTCACCAATGACAAGCTTAAAGTAGATGGAATCCTCGTAACTAAGGTTAGAAATACTGCAAATTCCAAGATCTGGATCAACGATATAGAGGAAAAAGCTGAGCTTTTAGGGACAAAGGTATTCAAGTCCAAGATTAGACTTAATGTATCAGTAGAAGAGGCTCAGACAATGAAAATGGATATTTTTGAGTATGCTGGGGGATCAGCTGCTGCAAGAGATTATGATGACTTTATTGATGAATTTCTGGAGGAGGATGAGTGATGGCAAGCAAAGCAAGTATGTTAAAGCAGGGGGCAAATAAGACCGGAAAGGGTTTATTTGCAGGAATGACCAAGCTGGAAGCCAGAGAGGAAGCGCCTTTAAACGAGGCTGAAGTAACAAGCGATATTGAAAAAGTGACTGAAGAGGTCAATGAGCCAGAACCAGAAATTATTAAGCCTGTAGAAGTAGAAGAGCCAGAAGTAGTTAAGGCAGTAGAACCTGCTAAAGAAGCACCTGTAGAAGCTGTAAAGGTAGTAAAAGAGGTTAAAAAGGAAGAAGAGGAAGAAATTAATACAAGTATTAATAAAACTGTAGAAGAGCCTAAAATGCAGAAAGAAAAGGCTAACAGCAGGTATGAGAAAGAGAAATTCCTTCTTCTTGATGTAAGAGGATACAGAGACTATGTTGAGCATATGGCCAAGGCGGCTAATATGTCTGCAACAAAGTATATTAGAAATCTTATTCAGCTAGATATGGATAAGAATATGGATATCTATGAAGCCCACAAGGCATTAGAAGAGAAGCTTAGAGGCAGAACAGGCAACTAGACCAGTTCTTTTAATGTTACGCAGATAAATCCGGAAAAAACCCAATAAAAAACCCTTGGATCAAAGGACCCAAGGGTTTTATTTGTCATAAATTATTTCTTCTTGCCGTTAACAGCATCCTTGAGTGCCTTACCAGCCTTGAACTTAGGAACTGTAGCTGCAGGAATCTTGATAGCTGCGCCAGTCTGAGGATTCTTACCTGTTCTAGCTGCTCTCTTAGCAGTCTCGAATGTACCGAAGCCTACAAGCTGAACTTTGCCCTTTTTCTTGAGCTCTTTTGAAACAGCATCTGTGAAAGCCTTAACAGCCTTCTCTGAATCTTTCTTTGAAAGACCAGTTTCCTTTGCGATAGCATCAACAAGTTCTGTCTTATTCATGGATTATACCTCCCTCAAATGTGAGTAATTTAACTACTAAACAAGATTCTACGACATAAAAATGACGATTACAATAGTTTGAAGACGAAAAAATGCCAAAAATAAACATGTTTTTTAGTGCACAATTCTGAAAAAGCGCTACAGTATTGACTTTTTTTAAATAATCGTTCTCAAACTCACAGAGTTGCTACTCTTTCTTTATATAGCTTCCTAAAAAAGTAGGAAGAAAGAACAAGAGACATGAGTTCAGCAATAGGAAATGCCCACCAAACAAGATCTATGACTCCGGTTTTTGAAAAGAGCCAGGCGACAGGTATAAGTACAACTAACTGTCTTCCTACTGATACGACAAGTGAATAAAAACTCTTTGAAAAGGCCTGGAATATGGAGCCCATGGCAATACATATACCTGCCAGAGGGAAAGAGAGGCAAATAGTCCTAAGAGCAGGAATTCCAATAGCCATCATGTCATCAGAAGCTTTGAAGAAGGATAAAAGCGTTCCTGGTATAGCCAAAAATGTTATACAGCCAATCACCATAATGGAAACAGCAAGTATCAGTGAGAATTGCAGAGCTTCCTTTATTCGGTCTTTTCTCTTTGCGCCATAGTTATATGCAAGAACTGGAATAAGACCGTTATTTAAGCCAAATACTGGCATAAAGAAGAAACTCTGTAGCTTGAAGTAAACACCGAATACTGCTGTTGCAGTAGATGAGAAAGCGCCGAGGATCAGGTTCATGAGATAAGTCATTGCAGAACCAATGGACATCATAAGCATTGAAGGAATGCCAACATAGTATATCTCTGATATCGTTGAGCGATCAGGCTTTATCATCTTATTAAAAGATAGTTTTATCTCATTATTAAACTTTAGATTACAGTAAAGACCTATACAAGAGCCAATAATCTGGCCTAAAATAGTAGCGTAGGCAGCTCCAGCGACTCCAAGTCTTGGGAATGGTCCAATACCGAAGATGAGTAGTGGATCAAATATAATATTGATGATTGCTCCTGTAGCCTGTGAAAACATGCTGTAGATAGTCTTACCTGTGGACTGAAGAAGTCTTTCAAAGGTCATCTGGAAGAATATACCAAAGGAAAGACAGCATATTATTCTAAGATAAGTGGCTCCATATTCAATTATCTGTGGATCTGTTATCTGTGTTTTAATGAATGCTTTTGAAAAGAAGATTCCAATTAACAGAAAAAACACAAAGTTCATAAAAGTCAGAAACAGACCGTTATTTGCGGCAGAATCAGATCTGTCAAATTTCTTTTCTCCAAGAGAGCGGGAGAGAAGGGCATTAATACCAACTCCTGTACCGGATCCAACGGCTATCATAAGGTTTTGTAATGGAAATGCAAGGGTTACAGCTGTAAGAGCTCTTTCACTGATCCTGGCAACAAATATGCTGTCAACAACGTTATATAATGCCTGGACAAGCATGGATATCATCATTGGAAGAGACATGGATATGATGAGCTGCTTTACAGGCTGAGTACCCATTTTGTTTTCTTTAGTCATAAGAGTTTCCTTTATTTTATTGTGATTTACGGATAGCTAGTATAGCAGAAAATGAATTTAATATAAAGGAACTTCAACAAAATTAATTTCATTTTAAATATGCTTTCATAAAACTGTTTTGCAGAATACACACAATGTTCACAAAAAAGGGCTTGAATCATTTGAGTAAAATCTATATGTATGCTAAATTCACTATGCTCATTATTCAGAGCTATTCTTTCTTCTTTATTATTCCCAATCAATTCTTGTTCTGAGAATTTAAAAGGATCATCCTGCGACGCATTGTAATTATGATTTTTTATTCATAAAGCAATGCGTTGCGTCTTTTTTTCTCAAATTATAAATGTTAATATAAATTGAAAGGACTTTTTTGACGGGCGTTTCCGAGAAGGAGGCTAAATGAAAAAGAAAGTGCTAATTGCTGACGATACTGCATTGATGAGAGAGCTCATAAGAGGAGCTTTACCTGCAGAAGAGTACCAGATTGTAGGTGAGGCGACTTCTGGGGACCAGGCTGTTGAGAAATACAAGGAAACTCAGCCTGATGTCATGCTCCTTGATATCAATATGCCCAAGATGAATGGTATTGATGCTCTTGGTGAGATCATAAAGATCGATCCTGATGCTAAGGTTATCATGTGCTCTGATCAGAAATATGAATCTATGATCATGATGGCGCTTAAGAAGGGGGCAAAGGATTTTGTCATTAAGCCTTTTACTTCATATGACATTCTCCTTGCGGTTAAGAAGCTTTTCGGAGAATAAAAGAGAAAAAAGGGGAGAGAGATGTTAAAACAGGTATCTATTTACGCGGAGAACAAGAAGGGGTGCTTTCAGAGTATTACTGGTCTTTTGAATGAAAACAGTATCAATATCCTTGGATCAGTAACCAATGACTCTGCAGAGTATGGAATCATCAGGATGGTTGTTTCAGATCCTGAGAAGTGTGTAGAGGTACTTAGGGAGAACGGTTATATCTGCAAGACCACACCAGTTCTTGCAGTTGAGTGTCCTGATGAGGTAGGAGCTCTCGACAAGATCCTTAAGACTTTGTATTCAAGCAATATCAATGTGAATTATATATATCTTTCATTCAACAGAGATTCAGGTCTTCCGATCATGGTAATGCATACGGAGGATGCAGCTCAGGTTGAAAATATTCTGATCAACAAAGGATATAACTGCATGTGAGTGCAAAAAAGAGTCCCTTTCAAAGGACTCTTTTAATTTGCAATATAAATGTTATATAACATATCTAATACATATAATCAATTGTTAGCCCAAGCGTTAACCTTCGCTGCATGAATAACAAATCTGCGGCTACCGCCAGCTCTTCCACTACAGGTGGAAAGAGTAAGAAGACATGGATGATTGCTAAGATCAAGTGAAGCGGGCTTTTCGAATGCAGAGTGACTATAGATGTATTCAAGAAAAGCCTCATACTCCTCGTCATTTGAAACTACCTTGTAAGCGTCACTTCCTACAGTTGTTACGTAGAAGGCAAAAATCTGGTACTGATAAACTGCTTTTTCAGTATATATATAGATATACGGGTTCTGCTTAATATTTTCCTGATCTTCGGTCTGATTAAGCTTTTTGAGCTTGCCAAACATGGACCCGTTTCTCATGTTGTGACCAAAGATGATATCATGATATCCGGTGAAATCTTCAGTGCTTAGAACATCAGTGAAAAGACATCCTGCCTTGTTTGGAGTGCCATCAAAGGTTGTACGAAGGTACTGGTCGATCTCATTTTCATGAACAACAGGATAGCTGATATCAAAATATGGAAAATACAGCCAGGCAACGAAGTCTGGGTTAATGGACTCTAGCTCACTATACCTGATCTGCATAGGAGGATAGTTGGCACCCTCAGGAAGAGTGCTTGATGGAGCCTCTGTTACAACCTCTTCCAAGAGCTCTTCATACTCGGTGTCAGCTACGTTATATTCCTTGTTATCTCTATATAAACCTATGCATTCATAAATGATTACGCCAATACATATGAGAAAAACTACTATTCGAAAAATTTTGTTTCTAAGAATTTTCATAAGTGGAAACCCTCTCAACACAGTAATTTCTATATAATTCTATATCTCAAATTAATCTAAATCAAGAAATCATACAGATATTAGAAAAAATTTAGTTTTTCTGTTGATAAAAAAGTATATAATAAATTTACGGTTATTACCATTTATGCACTATAATTAAAATGAAATTATGATAATTCGACTATGGAGGAGAAATTCATGACTATTAACAAAACACAAAACGGAAGCGAGCTAACAATATCACTTACTGGAAGGCTTGATACGACAACTGCTCCACAGCTGGATGACGAGCTCAAGACAGCACTTGAAGGTGTAGAAAAGCTGAGCTTTGACTTTTCAGGACTTGAATACATTTCTTCTGCAGGACTGAGAGTTCTTTTATCAGCACAGAAGGTAATGAATAAACAAGGCAATATGATCGTTAAGAACGTAAGCGAAGAGATCAGCGAGATTTTTGAAGTTACAGGATTTGTTGATATCCTTACAATCGAGTGATGATGATAAAGCCTTTCTTCATCAAACAAGAAAGGCTTTTTTGTAGCAGCCAAAAAAGGACATGAATATGAAAGAACTAAAGATCGACGCTACAATCCAAAACCTGGATGAAGTGCTGGCTTTTCTTGATGGCGAGCTTGAAGCTTGTGGATGCGAAATGAAGGAGCAGATCCAGCTTGATGTAGCTGTTGAGGAGATTTTTGTAAATATTGCGAGCTATGCTTATGCGCCAAATACAGGCTATGCACTGATACAGATTGAGGAACTGGGCGATCCTAAGAGGGTACAGATCACTTTCATTGATGAAGGTGTTCCGTATGATCCCCTTGCAAAGGAGGATCCAGACGTTACTTTGTCCGCTGAAGAGAGACAGATTGGCGGGCTTGGTATTTATATGGTAAAAAAGAGTATGGACAAAATGACTTATGAGTATAAAGACAATAAGAATGTCCTGACTATCGAAAAGAATATCTGATAACACGCTGGGGGCGTTATCATGCCAAAGGGAAGCAATCAGAAGCTTAAACTCTATTACTTATACAAAATACTTCACGACAAGACAGATGATAATCATAAGCTTACAATGCCTGAGATCCAGGAGCACCTTGAGGTATATGATGTCTCAGCTGACAGAAAAAGTCTATATGACGATCTAAATGCCCTTAGAGAGCTTGGATTTGATGTCATCGGTGAAAAGGATGGCAGAAATTTCTACTATCACATGGGTAGCAAAGAGCTCGAAATAGCAGAGCTCAAACTTCTTGTGGACGCAATTCAGTCGTCAAAATTTATCACAGAAAAGAAATCAAATGAACTGATAAAGAAGCTTACAGGGTTTGTAAGCGATTTTGAGGCGTCCGGACTTAAGCGTCAGGTGGTGGTCCAGGGACGTATCAAAACCATGAATGAAAGCATCTACTACACTGTAGATGAACTTCATAGCGCCATTAGCCACAATCACAAGATCAGGTTTGACTATCTTAAGTGGAATCTCAAAAAAGAGATGGTGAAAAGAAAAGACGAAAAGTACGAGGTAAGTCCCTGGGCTCTTAGCTGGGACGATGAAAACTACTACCTTATTGCCTTTGACGCAGAGGCTGGAAAGATCAAACACTACAGAGTTGATAAGATTCGCAATGTGGAGATACTTGATGAAAGACGTCAGGGAAAAGAGCATTTCCAGAACTTTGACATGGCTGCCTATGCCAGAATGAATTTTGGAATGTTCGGCGGAAAAGAGGTAAAGGTAAAGCTCAGGTTTAAAAATGATATAGTCGGAGTCCTTTTAGACAGGTTTGGAAAGGATATCACCATAAGACCAACACAGGAAGAAGGCTGGTCAGAGGCCAACGTTGACGTGGCTTTGTCAGAGCAGTTTTTAGGCTGGGTATTTTCACTTGGGACAAATATTAAGATCGTTGGACCAGAAGAAGTGGTACAGAGATTTTCCGGTGATATTAACGCAATTAAAGGCTTATATTAGGCTTTTAAAATAAAAAGTTGGGGAATTTGTTATGGAAATAAGAAGAGCTCAAAATGGGGATATAAATGGCATTTTAAAGCTGCTTGTGCAGGTGAATATGGTACATCATGTGGGTAGGCCTGATCTTTTCAAGGGACCAACCACTAAATATTCAGAGGAAGAGTTAAAAGAGCTGATCCTGCAGGATGATAAGCCAATATTTGTGTGTGTTCAGGACGGAGAAGTCTATGGACACGCTTTTTGTGTATTCCAGGAACACAAAGGTGAAAGGCTTCTTGAAGACTGCAAGACCCTTTATATCGACGATATCTGCGTTGATGAGAATCGAAGAGGGGAAAATGTGGGTAAAAAGCTCTACCAGTACGTGGAAGAGTTTGCCAAAAAAGAAGGCTGTCACAATATTACTTTAAATGTCTGGGAGTGTAATCCAGGTGCCAGGGCATTTTATGAGAAAATGGGCATGGGAGTACAGAAAACAGGCATGGAAAAGCTACTGTAACTGAGCCTTCACAATTTTTGAGCTGCTTACGGGCTTTAGATACAGACGAAGAAGGAATAAAGCTCCTCTTACGATGATATCAATGCACATGGCTGTCCATACACCGGGCAGACCGATCCTTGGAGCAAGGATTGACGCAAGGGTAAGGCGCACTGCCCACATACTGATGAAATTGATGACTGATGGGCCAAGAGTGTCTCCTGCACCTCTAAATACTCCAGTTCCTACGATAGATGCGGCGAACATAGGCTCTGCAAATGCTTCAATACGAAGGACTTTTACGCCAAGAGCCTGGATCTCCGGGTCCTTTGTCATGAGGCCAAGAAGCTGCGGAGCAAATATATACATCAGGATACCGGTTCCTGTCATAACAAGCATTCCAAGAGCTGTTGCAAGCCATCCCAGGCGGTTTGCCAGCTTTTTTCTTCCTGCGCCAAGTGTCTGACCTATGATGGCTGTGGCGGCGCTGGCTATGCCATATCCAGGCATGTAGCAAAGTCCCTCTGCTGTAATTGAAAAAGAGTTGGCGGCAAGAGCTATGTTACCAAGGGGAGATACAATTTTGGTGACCATAACGTAGCCAATTCCCATGATTCCCTGCTCAATACCAACAGGGATTGCAATCTTGACTGCTGTTTGAAGTTCGTTAAGGGTAAATGGTACCCTGGCCTCCTTGCGAAGATGTAAAAGAGGAGAGCGAACAAGCAGGAAATATAACATAACAACCGCTATGAATCCTTCAGACATAGCGGTACCAAGGGCTGCTCCGGCTATTCCGAGTCCTGCACCGGGGATTGTCAGCTCTTTTCCAAGGATTGTGGCAGGTCTTGTGGGGAAGATCAAAATAAAGTTGAAAAATACGTTAAGGAAGCATCCAATCACATTGAGGATGCTGGGAGTACGTATATTGCCGCTGCACTGAAGCATTCCGGAAGTTACGCCGCACAGATGGATAAGTGGCAGGGCAGCGCCGAAAATGCGAAAATATGTGGTAGCTCCGCCGGCTATTGTTTCATTTCCTCCAAGCCAGAATGGAAGTTTTTTGCTGATAGCAAGGCAAATAAGTCCGATGGTAAGGCTGAAGCAAAGAACAGCCAGAAGGCCGTGCTTTACGATTCCGCGGGCTTTGACATCATTCTTGGCGCCTATGCTGTGTGCCACCTGAACGGTAAATCCCATGCTGACTGCATTGCAGATGCCGCCAATGAGCCAGGTGGTGGAAGAAACAAGGCCAATGGCAGCTGAAGGGTCTGCGCCAAGCCTTCCAACCATCGACTGGTCAACATATTCCATTATCACTGTGGAAATCTGTGAAAAGATAGCGGGAATACTGAGCATTGTGATCATCACAATCTGCTCAGCAAAAGTCATTTCCTCGCCATTTCGAATCTTCTCAAAATAATCTACTTTCATTACTGCATTCCTAAAGCCATTCCGATAAGTCTAACAATAAGGGCTGCGAGCCATGCGACACTGCACTGCCACAAAACTACACAGAGAGCCCATTTTTTTCCAAGTTCTCTTGATATTGCTGCCACAGCGGCAACACAAGGGGTGTAGAGGAGACTGAATGTCAGCATTGATGCGGCTGACAGAGCTCCAAGGGATGCAAGGCCATCGCTGAAGAGGGTTTCCATAACAGAAACAACACTCTCTTTTGCCATGAATCCGCTGACAAGTGAGGTTACGATCCTCCAGTCTCCGAGGCCAATTGGCCTCATAACAGGCACAAGTATGCCAGAGATTGCAGCCAATATGCTGCTGCGTGAGTCTGCCACCAGGTTCAGACCAAAATCAAAGCTCTTAAGGAACCATACGACAATGGTTGCAACCAGGATTATTGAAAAGGCGCGGCTAAGGAAGTCCTTAGCTTTTTCCCACAAAAGAAGTATCACGCTCCTTGGAGTTGGTATACGGTAATTTGGCAGCTCCATTACAAAGGGCACAGCTTCACCCTTAAATAGTGTATTTTTTAAGAGATACGCCATAAGGATAGCAGTAAATATGCCAAGCAGGTACAATCCCGTGATGATGATCCAACTCTGCTTTGGGAAAAATGCCGCTACAAAAAAGCCGTAGATAGGGAGTTTGGCAGTACAGGACATAAATGGTGTCAAAAGTATTGTCATCTTGCGGTCACGCTCACTTGGAAGAGTCCTTGTGGACATAACTGCAGGTACTGTGCAGCCAAAACCAAGAAGCATTGGCACGATACTGCGGCCTGAAAGACCCATATGCCTTAGGAGCTTATCCATGACAAAGGCAACTCTTGCAATATATCCGCTATCTTCCAGCATGGACAGGAAGAAGAACAGGATGACTATGATGGGAAGGAAGCTGACAACAGTGCCAACACCTTCGAATATTCCGTCAAGAATAAGACTCTGGATAGTGGCATTTACTCCGGTCATTACCATTGTGGAGTGAATAAGTTCTTTTAATGAATCTATGGCTATCTCTAACAGACCCTGGAAAAATGGTCCTATCAGGAAGAAGGTCAGGTAAAAGACAAGTGCCATGATGCCAATAAACATCGGTATTGCAGTATATCTTCCAGTGAGAGCTTTGTCAATCTTCTGGCTTCTTATATGCTCTTTGCTTACATGGGGCTTAATGACGCAGCTGTCACAAACTCTTTTTATGTAGTCAAAGCGCATGTTGGCTACAGCTGCACTGTGGTCAAGTCCGCATTCTTTTTCCATCTGAAGGATGATGTGTTCAAGGAGCTCTTTCTCATTGGTATCCAGCTTTAACTTGTCAGCCATTTCAGCTTCGCCCTCAATGAGCTTGCTGGCAGCAAAACCGACAGGAATATCAGCTGCTGCGGCATGGTCCTCTATGAGGTGGCTCACAGCGTGGAATGCTCTGTGTACAGCGCCGCCTCTGTCGTCCGGACTACAGAAATCCTGCGGGATTGGGCGTTCCTGGTTTCGAGCCACGTGGATGGCATGGCGAACAAGTTCGTCTACACCTTCGTTTTTGGCAGCTGAAATGGGAACGACAGGGACACCAAGCATTGCCTCCATGGTGTTGACGTCCACAGTTCCGCCATTTCCGCGCATTTCATCCATCATGTTAAGAGCAACAACCATAGGGATGTTCATCCTAAGAAGCTGCATTGTCAGATAAAGATTGCGCTCTATGTTAGTGGCATCAACGATATTAATTATGCCCTTAGGCTTCTCCTCAAGGACGAAGTTTCTGGAAACCTGCTCCTCGCTGGAATATGGAGACATGGAGTAGATTCCTGGAAGGTCTGTGATAAGGGTATCCTCATGACCACGGATCACGCCATCTTTTCTGTCTACAGTAACTCCAGGGAAATTGCCTACGTGCTGGTTGGAGCCTGTGAGCTGGTTGAAAAGAGAAGTCTTGCCGCTGTTCTGATTGCCTACCAGGGCAAAGGTAAGTGTTGTGCCTGCAGGAAGTGGATCGCCGCTTCCCTTTGGGTGAAATCTGCCTTCCTCACCAAGACCAGGGTGCTCAGTGCGCTTTAAGGTCTTTGGGGCTTCATCCTCTGAAGTACTCTTTTCGATAGGCTCTATTTCTATTTGCTGTGCGTCAGCAAGGCGCAGAGTGAGTTCGTAGCCATGGATCCTAAGTTCCATCGGATCACCCAAAGGTGCAAATTTAATTGTGGTTACTTCTGCTCCTGGGATAACACCCATATCAAGAAAGTGCTGACGGAGGGCTCCCTGACCCCCTACAGTAAGAATCCGGGCTGACTGACCCGGTTTTAATGTGTTTAAATTCATATTTGTTTTCCTCTTATCATAGAAAATACCACATTTTAAGGCACAATAAAAGAGCTGGTATAGAAGCCAGCTCTTTCCATGCCCTGTATAGGGCGTCCATTCGGTAGAAAAAAGTTCTACGCTTTGGAAGTCAGCTGCAGTGACGCAAGCTAACTCCCCTTATGGATATTATTTCTAATTCCATACACCCCTCCTGATCCACAAAATACAACATCTTGTGCTCTATACGGGAATTATATACTAAATGTTCAAAAAATAGTATTAAAATAATATAAAATTTTATAAAAGATTAAGGATTCTTTCATCATGAATAACACATGCTATATATCATAACGTGATATTATAATATGTATGATATTAACGCTATTATGATATTACAAAAAACACTTTAAGGAGATTGACATGGCGGGAAGAGAAGAACTTATCAATCAGCTTGCAGCCAAGATGGGAGCTGGAGATTTTGCACAGACAAAATACACTGAGTCAAGGTATGATGCTCAGACAGGAACTCTTTATTGTGATGGTATCATGATCACCAAGCCAGTCATTGAGAAGGCGGAGCAGTATTTTAAGAATCTGAAATCAAAATGCAGCTATACAGACCCTGCTTCCAGAGAAATGGCAATGATATATCAGGTTGCTATTGAAGGAATAAAAGTTATCCGCGCCAGTGGACAGCAGACAATGAAGGAAGACAGGAGTAATTAATATGGCATTTAGCAAGAAGCTTATTGAGAACATTAAGGCTCTTTTGCATTCAGCTGCAATGGAGAATCTGAATCACGATCTGTATAGAGCGATCTGTGAGGAGCTTCACGTTGTAAAAATGTATTACGAGATGGACCTGGGTGACGAAGACAGATATCGTAATCACAGGACTGGTGAGCTTGTGATCGCTGCTAAAGAGGTAGATAAGCAGCTTGTTTTATTTGATTCTGGAAAAAAGAGTGGATTTTCCAGGCAATACAGGTATTATTACGAAGGCTACGAGTATGTTCGCGCTTATATAGAGTTCGAAGAGGGAGTCAAAGAGGAAGAACTTGATGATTCTGTCTACGATCTTTGTGCTGACCTGGTCTACATTCTTGCAAGCAGAGAGAATCTGCGAAGGATGCTGGACTTTGCAGAAACGTCTGACGTTCTTACAGGTATTCCAAACATTGCATACTGCCAAAAAAAATATGACAAGATGCTTCAAAATGCTGATCCCCATGATTTTCTGCTTCTTAGGATAAATCTGCGCAATTTTAAATATATAAATGAGGTTGCAGGAGCAGGAGCCGGGGACGAGGCCATTATCCAGTATTCACGCAAGCTTTTCAGGGCTGTTGAGGACGATGAGGGATTGTGCCGTCTTGGCGGAGACAATTTCGTTGCATTTATCCATAAGGAAAACTCAAAAAAAT
This sequence comes from Butyrivibrio sp., assembly GCA_015056565.1. Classification (GTDB taxonomy): domain Bacteria; phylum Bacillota; class Clostridia; order Lachnospirales; family Lachnospiraceae; genus Butyrivibrio. The sequence continues at coordinate 57,560 of SVGB01000006.1, read as the reverse complement.
TCCTTAAAAAAGTGTCTTCTATCACGATCAACAAGTTAAAGGCTGCTCCAAACAACCAGTTTGAGATAGGTGCCTGGGTTGGAATTTCAAGCCTTGCTGACGATGAGGAGAAGAACTTCTTAGAAAGGCTTAACGATGCCAATGTTGCCTGCGGAATAGGTAAGAGCAGGCTTAAGCAGGATGTTGTTTTTTACGGTGATAACTTAAAAGAGATGGTCATGCAGGGAAGGGATATCATTGCAGCCTTTCCAGCTGCAGTTAAAGGCCATGAATTCAAGCCATTTTTCCAGCCAAAGGTTGATATGAGAACTGGTGAGCTTGTAGGATTTGAGGCGCTGTGCCGATGGCTTCATGATGGTCATTTTATCCTTCCGGATCAGTTTGTGCCTATTCTGGACAGGGAAGGACTTATCCCGGATCTTGATCTTACGATCTTTAACGAGACCTGTAGGGCCATAAGAAGCTGGAAGGATATGGGACTTAATCCCCCAAGGATATCCAGTAACTTCTCAAGAAAGAACCTTTTTGTTCCAAGGTTTGAAAACAAGATCTTAAGGGTCCTTGAAGATAATGGCCTTGTAGCAGAGGATGTTGAGATTGAGATAACAGAAAGTACCAAGGATATTGAGTATGACAGGCTCATCAGCTTTGTAAAGACCCTGAAGGAAAAGGGACTGTTCATCTCTATTGACGATTTTGGAACAGGTTATTCTTCACTGTCTCTTTTGCATAACATAGAGGCTGACATTATCAAGATTGATAAGTCCTTTACGGACATGGTCACAGAAGATAAAAAGTCTGCAATCCTCATCGAGAGCGTAATTACCATCGCCAGGAAATTGGATATGCAGACTATAGCTGAAGGTGTTGAAACCAAAGAACAGGGCAAAATGCTGATGGATATGGGCTGCAATTTTGCCCAGGGCTTTTATTACTCAAAGCCTGTAGATTATCAGGATGCTACAGAGCTTATCAAAAAGAACCCATTTAAACCTATTACTGAGTGATATTACTCTGAAAGCGTATCTCTTCCCAGAAGGTCTTTATAGGAGATGAAAATATCCCTGAAGCCATCTGCGTAAGAGCCCATTTCGTATGGGTAGAAGTAGTAGATTATCCCATCTTCTCTAAAATATACATTCATATCAAGCTGAACTGACTCGTAGGCGGTGTCGTACACTTCTTGCGAGTTTTCTGCAAAATAGGGAGATACCACACCTTTTGCAGCATAGCTTTCATAGTCTTCTTTTGTTTTTTGCGCCACAAGTGCCTTGTAGTCCTCAAGGCTTCCCTTGTAAAAATCAGTGAGTTTTAGCTCTTTTCCCGTCGTAAGATCGTATAGAAGCTGGTCTCTCGATGGCATTCCATGTGCGCCTCCGCCGTACCAGTAGCCGGTTTTGTCTATGAACAGGTAGTGGTCATCGATCATCCCCACATTTTCAACCTGATCTGTATCTGTCATGTCGTACTGATCAGGGTATTCCTGATGTCCCTCGCAGTTGTTCATCTCATCCTCGCCAAGCCAGGACTCCTTTGGGGTCTCGTATTCACCAATGAAATTGTCAGAGTGCTGCTTTAAGGAAGCGTTGATCTCATCTGCATGCTCTGAAAACTTTGGATCCAGCACAAAGGTCTCTGCATAGGCCTGAGTCAGAGGAATACCGCAGTTTGGACAATATGAAGAAACAGTCCTGTACTCAACTGTTCCGAAATCATATGGAGTAAAGCTCTGTGTCACTAAATCTGTGCAGGTTTCGTTTGAAACCTTTCCATCTGCTAAATCTGCGCAGTATATCTTTACTTTTCCCTCATCAATGTCTGTGTAGAAGACCTTGTTGTCACTTAAGGTAAAGCCTGTTACAACGGGCTCAAACATCTCTGTAGCAGGAACAGATTCTTTCTCAAAAAGAGTATTAAGCTCGTCAGTAGCGGTGTTGTAGCTCTTTATGGTGATGTCAAAGACGTTAAACTCAGTATCCTCTTTTTCAGCGAAGTAGAAGATACCGTTTTCGAAGCCAATGGTGATAATACTAAGGTCTGAGAGCTTTTTCTTTTCCCCGGTTGAAAGATCAATGCAAAAGGTACCAACAGTCTTGTAGGAGTCATCATACTCGGTGAAGCAGGCGTATTTGGCATTTCCCTGAAGGCTGTAGAAATTATCCTGAAGACAGGTCAGTTCCTCTATGGAGCCGTCTGTCTTTACAAGGTAGTATTTGTCGCCTTTGCTTGCTATGAAACCGCCATTTTTGTCAAGGAAGTGCTCCATGCTGCAGCCACGTTCAATGTTTGTGACGTTATAGCTGCTGACCTGGTCATAGATATCAGAATATTTTGGTGATGCCTCTCTGAATGTTAGAGAATCCTCATCTTTTTCAAAGCTCTTTACTGTCCAGCTGCTGTAGTCGGAGCTGCTAACTGAGCAGGTAAGCTTACCATCATATGCTTCAACGTCGTAGATGTTGTCACTTCCCCAATAGATAACATCCGTTATCTCGCCTGTGGCTGAATCGTAGGCTACAAGCTTTTTGTAGCTGTCACCATCTTCGTATTTATACCCGCTAAAAAAGAAAATCCCATCGCAATATGTCAGATAGGAATAGTCTTCGTTTTCGCTTTCTTTTAGCTTCTCGGATATTGGCTCGAGGTCATAAGTGTCTATAAGAGAGCCATCTTCGTTGAACACATACAGAGTAGTCATGTTGTATCTGTATGGGTTAACAAGAATGATGCCATCGTTGGTAAAGGGCTTTCTTGCTTCCTCTTTTACCTGCTCTTCTGTCTTTGTTTCTTCTTTTTTTTGTGAATCTTCTGAAGATGTTGCCTCAGAAGGCGCATTTTCAGGCACAGGAGCATCGTTTTTTACTCCAAATAATCCGCAGCCGACCATGGAAAGAGCTAAAACTGCCGATAATGCCACACATAAAAGTTTCTTTTTCACAACATTTCTCCTTTTTTTCCTAACCAAAAACATCTCAGCAAAATTATAAGAGGGGAAAGGGGATTTTTCAAACCGGGGATGGTATAATGCATAGGATTAGTCATGCAACATATTGGTACGCCCAATTGTATTAAAGACAGAACACTAAAGAAATGGGGGAGAATAATGAGCGTACATGATTATTCTGAGGGAGGAATTCCAAAGACCATAGAAGAGCTGAAGGACTACTGCGACAGAAATGGTTTTACATCAAGCAAGACCAGGTTCTTTGTGGGATTTAACTATCAGGGGCCCAAGGCATTTGGAATTTACAAGGACGAAACTACGGGAGAGTTCGTAGTTTACAAGAACAAGGCAGATGGCACAAGAGCCGTCCGCTACCGCGGAAATGACGAAGAGTTTGCGGTAGTTGAACTTTACGACCGTCTGCAGTCTGAGATTGCCAACCAGAAGCTCAACTATGCAGCGGATATGGCAGCCAGAGAAAGAAACAAATACGAAGAAGCAGATGCCTACAGCAGCATCAAGAACTTCAACATCAATGATTATCCGCTTAAGTCAGACTACAGCAGCATGCCTGAGGGATCAAGCTACTCAGGAGGCTATGGAAATGAAGGCGGATCTGGTGGAAAGAATCCACTGGGCCTTGTAATTGGCTTTATAGCCATGATCTTGTCCCTTTTGTTTGGCCTTGCAGGAGTGGGAGGCGGCGGAGGCGGTGGATACCGCAGCGGCTACAATTCAGGCTACAGTAGTAGCTACGACTATGATTACGACTCCGGATGGAGTTCAGATAGCTGGGATTCCGGCTATACAGACTGGGATTCAGATTGGTAAAAAATTAAAGCGCCTCGCGAAGCGAGGCGCTTATTTTATGCGGAATACTTTTTCTTAAAATATTTGATAAGTGGCTCAGCTGTCAGCTCTTTTCCGCAGACAGTCTTAAGAACTTCACTGGAGATCCTTGTAGATCCGTACTGATGGATGTTTTCCTTAAGCCATACAGTGATCTTCCTGATATCTCCGGCTGCAAGGATATCGTCAATGTTTCCAAGGTCTTTTTCAATGGCCTCAAGGAACATTCCGTCGTAAATGCTTCCAAGCAGATATGAAGGGAAGTAGCCGAAGCTTCCGTCAGACCAGTGCATGTCCTGAAGGATCCCTTCAGCGTCGTTTGCGGGGGTTATGCCAAGAAGCTCTTCCATTTTACTGTTCCAGAGGGCAGGAAGGTCCTTTACTTCTACATTTCCCTTAAAGATCTCACGCTCGATCTCATATCTTAAAATGACGTGGAGACAGTAGGTAAGCTCATCTGCCTCGGTTCTGATAAAGCTCTTTTCTACTGAGTTGATCTCCTGATAAAACTCCTCTAAAGTGACGTTTTTAAGCTCTGGGATCATCTCAGTCATCTGTGGCCAGATTGGCTTCCAGAAGTTGATGTTGCGGCCAAGGATGTTCTCGTAGAATCTTGACTGGCTCTCGTGGAGGCCCATGTAGGGAATTGCGCCGCCCTCTGTACCTTCATACTTGTGATCGATATTCTGCTCAAAGATAGCGTGGCCGCCCTCGTGGATAGCAGAGAAAAGTGGCTCAATGAAGTTATCTTCCTTGAAATGGTTTGTAATTCTCACATCATCAAGGTTCATGCTGGTTGTGAAGGGATGCTCAGTCTCGCCAAAGGCAATCCTTGTCATGTCCATTCCCATATATTCAACGAGGAATCTGCAGACCTTGTCCTGAACGTGGGAAGGAACCTTAAAGCGGAACTTGCTATGGTCAGGCTCTTTGCGGCTTGTTACCTCCTCAACAAGGGGAACAAGCTCTTTTCTAAGATTCCCAAATACGCGGTCGATGGTCTCCTGAGTCATTCCCTCTTCGAACTGGTCAATAAGTGCGTCGTAGACCTGTTTGTCGGAATTTACGTAGCTGTGGTACTTTTTAACTGCCTCGATCACGGCTTCAAGCTCTTTTTCAAACTTGGAGAAATCGCTTGCCCTCTTGGCTGATGGCCATACGATGCTGGCTTTTGTTGTGGCCTTTACGTACTCTTCAAAGACTTCCTGAGGGAGCCTTCTCATCTTTTCAAGGTCTCTTTTGTTTCGCTTTATGTCAAACTGCATAACGTCATCGAGCTTATTAAACTCCTCTGGTTCTGCGAGTTTGCAGACAAGATCGAAGGTCTCGTCGCTGGTTGAGAGCTTAAAGATCTCAGTCTGGAAATAGTTTATGGCCTCAGCAAGCTTTTCCATACCGCCTTGTGGGGTTGTGGTCTCCTTGTCCCAGTTCATAAGTGAAGCTGCGTGGCCAAGGTAGCTTATTTTCTTTTGTTTTTCTTTGTACTGTTCTAGTAATGTCATGTGGTCTCTCCTATAGTTATAAATCTTGGATTAGTATAGCATAGGAGTCTCTTTAATTGGCTTTTTCTTTTTGACTGTTATAATAGAAAAAGAGTTTTTTATCATTTTTTAGAAGATCGAGGAAAAGAAATGGTAATCGCACAGTATTTTGTTGAATTCATGTTTTATAGCTTTTTAGGCTGGGTATGGGAGTCTATTTACTGTACCGCCAAGGAAAAGAAGTGGGCGGACAGAGGCTTTCTTTTTGGCCCCATATGCCCGATTTACGGGTCATGCGTTGTGGTGGCATCAGCGGTATTTAGCTCTATTGATGTACTAAGGTCACCAGAATTCCCAATCTGGGGGATATTTATCTTGTGCTATATAGGAAGCGCGGTGGCGGAATTTGCCACATCCTGGGTGCTGGAAAAACGCTTTAACGCCAGGTGGTGGGATTACAGCGAGCTGCCACTTAATATCCAGGGAAGGATCTGTGTTCCTGTAAGTATAGCTTTTGGCCTTGCGGGAGTAGCGGTAGTTAAGTTCCTGATTCCTGCAATTGAAGGAGTCCACGAGGTAGTAAGCCCTGTTGTCTACGAAATTTTGGCAATTATCCTTGCTGCCATATTTGGTGCGGATTTTGCCCTTACTGAGGCCAGCCTCTCTGCTCTTTTAAAGGATGTTAAGCAGATGCATGAGGAGTTCAACCTAAAGGCCCAGGAGAGATACGAAAAGGTAGCATCAGCGCCTAAAGTTATAGAGCAGAAAATAGCAGAGGGAAAAGAGCTTGCTGAGGAGCGTCATGAGCAGCTGGCAAGGGCATATGCTCAGAAACTGTCCCTTAACCAGAAGAGGATCCTTCTTGGAATTGAGAAGATCATGCCAAAGGCAGAACTGCCTGTGGAATTTAAGGGTAAAAACTTACTTGTAAGTTCATTAAAAGATAAAGTAAGGGAGCTAAGAAAATATAACAAATGATATTTAAAAGAAAAGGGTGGATATCTGTAGGATATGGTAAAGATTGACCTAATTACCGGCTTTCTGGGCTCTGGAAAGACCACATTCATAAAAGAATATGCGAAATACCTGATAGATAAGGGCGAAAAGATCGCTATCATCGAAAACGACTATGGAGCTGTCAACATCGATATGGTACTGCTTCAGGACCTTCTGGGAGATAACTGCAACCTGGAGATGATAGTGGGGGGAGACGGTAAGGAGGCCCACAGGCGAAGATTCAGGACCAAGCTGATATCCATGGGAATGAGCGGATATACAAGGGTCATCATAGAACCTTCAGGCATATATGATGCGGATGAGTTTTTCGATGTGCTCTACGACGAGCCCCTGGACAGGTGGTATGAGATAGGAAGTGTAATAGCCATAGTCGACGCAGGGAATACCATGATGCTGGAGGATACATCCAGGTATCTGTTCATGTCAGAGATAGCCTGGGCAGGAAAGCTGATTTTTAGCAAAATGTCCGATAATACTGATACTGCGGCCATCACAGACTTCATCAACAGGACCATGGAAGAATATGGCTGTAGTGCCAGGTACGATCTGGGAAAAGACATAATAGCAAAGCCCTTTGATGCGCTTACCGGCCAGGATTTTGAGAAAATAATAAGCGCAGGATACAGAAAATCCTCATATCCAAAGCTTGCCATAGAGGATAAGCAGTATCTTCCGCTGTTTTACTTTGATGTAGAGATGCCAAAGGACAAGCTCTTTGAAATAGCAAAATCTCTTTTTGCAGATGAAAAGGCTGGAAAGGTCATAAGAGTAAAAGGATTTGTCAAAATAGAAGATGGCAGCCAGTTTGAAATAAACGCTACAGAAGCTGAGATCAAGGTAAATCCAGTAGTCAGCAGCAGAAACGTCATCATAATAATTGGAGAGGACCTTAAAAAAGACTATATAAATGGGATATTTAAGGACTACTGTCAGGTGGTATCCTTGTAAAATCAGTGTTTTGGGTCTTAAAAAATCAAGAAACGTTCACAAATTCTGGCTCCGCGCGTGATATAATTATTAAAAACTGGGGTGTGCAATAAGCACGGGGGAGAAATTAAATAATGGACGTTGATATGAAGATCTTTGTAGGGCTACTAGTTACAGGCATCATCTTTATCATCCTGGGGGCAGCGTGTATTAGCTTTTCGATCTTTGGAAGAAGACACAGTGAAAGTCAGCGTGCTCATGGACCATTTGGGGTATTCCTGATATTTGTGGGAATGGTTCTTACGATGGCTGACACTCTTACCGCCAACGCTTTTATGGCGGCTGTATTTGGACTGCTGTTGGCTATTGTGTTATTTCATTACGGGATCAATTCAATCCGCAAGAAAAAACAGGCTGAAAACAAGGCAAAGGCTGCAAAAAGCAACCGTTCAATCGCATAAAAATTGGAGCGAATACGCTCCAATTTTTTTTGATTCGACAAGACACGGGGACGGTTTGCTGGGATGAGACACGGGGACGGTTCTTCTGTCTTATTTTATCTTGATAAAACAAGACAGAAGAACCGTCCCCGTGTCTCATCCCAGCAAACCGTCCCCGTGTCTTGCCCCCAAAGAACTGTCTGGCTTAATCAGGCAAGGTCAGATGCGATATCGATATTTTCGCCTGTTATTCCAACCCAAGCGCCGTCCTTAGCTTCGTTTGCCTCAGCGTGAGCAAGGAGCCACTTGTTTGTAGCTGTGAGCATGCGGTCTTCCTGATTCTTGGCTTCAAATGAAGGCTTGCCTACGTTTGTGCCCTTAGGAAGTCCTACAAGAACCTGGAATCCAGAATCCTTGTGAGCCTGGCAAGGTGCATAGTGAAGGGCTGTAGCATAAACCTCGATCATTGTGCCTGCAGGGAAAAGGAAAGCCTTAACCTTGCTGGAGTCGATCTTGTAGTCAACGATCTCTTCTCTCTTAGCAAGAAGGAGAATAAAGTCAGTTGAGCCAAGATTGATCTCAGATGAACGGTGATACTCAAGGCAGTTGAGCTTGGTATTGTGTCCGTTGCACCATCCAAACTGCATATCAGATCCCCCAAAGAGACTGTTTGTGATGGATGCTGCTGCATCAAGAGACTGAAGAGCTGGCTCCTCAGCAACGTAGTCTGTTCCCTCTGGAATAGGAGTCTTGTCCTTAAGTGCCTGTGTAATTGCCTTCTTTTCTTCTTCGTAACCCTCGATGATCCTGCCGTAATTTGTGAACTCAGGATCGCTTACATTATATATCTTCATACCTGTCTCCCTTCTGAAAAGATATTTTTTCTCATAATCATAATAGAGCCCTGGCGCAGCGTCTGCCAATCATTTGTAGGCAATTTCTTTTCAAAAGTTGCTAGGTCTTTTATTCTTGCAATAAAAATACTACAATATGATTATTGATAAACATAATTGCGTGAGTAATGATTCAGGGATTCGGCTTATTTATGAGGGGATGAGACGTATGAAAGATAAGAAAACCTGGCAGATCGTTCTATTTACTGCAATATGTGTGTGCCTGAACGTGGGGGGAAGATTCTTTGCCGTATGGCTAGGATTGCCACTATGGATGGATTCTTTTGGTACGGCACTGGCGGCCTTCTTTGGCGGACCAGTTTGCGGCGCCTTAGTTGGTGTTACAGGTAACCTGGCATATTGCGTTATCAGCCGCCTGTCAGCGGCGTATTCCATTACAAGTATTGCGCTTGGAATAGTCATAGGTATAGCTGCACGTCAGCGATGGTTTGACCGGTTCTTTGGTTTTATGAGGACCGCCACACTTTGTATGCTGACGGCACTTGTTGTGTCTGTTCCAGTTAATTTCATTTTTGATAACGGTTATGTCGGAAACAAATGGGGAAATGGCGTAATTAATTATCTGCTTGAGAGAAACTGGCCTATGTTTGTCTGCGCTGTACTAGGACAGCTTTCCATTGAATTTGCGGATAAACTTCTTACAGTGCTGGTGTTGTACCTGCTTGTCAGAGTAAAGCGCTGGAACAGCAACGAGAGCAGCGAAAAGAAAAAGCTCCAGGGAAATACTGCAAGGGCAGCTATCATGCTGCTTCTTACCTTTGGACTTAGCATGGCTCTTCCTGTTACTTCTGAAGCTTCAACAGGCGCAACTGACGAAAGCGAAGATTATAACGATTATGTTCAGAGCATCTACAGCAGTAACAATGGTCTTCCCTGCGGAGAAGCCAATGACATCACCCAGACCAATGACGGTGTTTTGTGGATAGGTACCTATGCGGGACTTTACCGCTACAACGGCAGAGAATTCAGATGGGTTGATAAATATGATTCTGTAAAGAACGTAAACTGCCTGTATGTAGATGAAGAGGGCCGTCTGTGGATCGGAACCAATGATAACGGTCTTTCGATCGTCATCAGGGAAAAGCTGGTAAATGTGATGGATCAGTCAGATGGACTGCCTTCCAACTCTGTAAGGGCTATCACCAGGGCATCTGATGGATATTACTATGTTGGAACAACCAGCAGTATGCAGATCATCATGATGAACAATGGCTTAAAAGCCATCAATACCCTTAATGAAGTGAATTACACAGAAAGTATCTGTGCAGATAAAAAAGACCATGTAGCAACCATTACTTCAGATGGAAAACTGTTCCTTATGAAGGGCGGCGAGATACTGGATACAATAAAGCTTCCTGGTGAGGAGGAGCTTTTTAACTGCTGTACCTTTACTCCTACAGGAATATTGATGGTTGGTACTTCTACTGACCACATCTACAGTTATGACGTTTCTTCGGACAAGTTTAAGAAGGTTGGCGTCATGAACTGCAGCAATGTTTCTCACATTAACAGTATCAGCTACATAAATGACGGAACGCTGTTCATATCATCAGATAGCGGTGTTTCCTATATAAATAAGAGCGGCTATCACAGTTTAAATACCAATGAGTTCAACAACTCGATTGATAATATGCTCTGTGACTATCAGGGAAATCTGTGGTTCACCTCTTCAAGACTGGGACTACTGAGGCTGGCAAAATCTCCTTTCAAAGATATCTACGGCTCTATTGGAATGGAGCGAAAGGTTGTAAATGCCATTGTGCTCTGGGAGGGCAATTACTACATCGGTACAGATAGCGGCCTTGATGTGGTTGACAGGGCATGCCACAACCAGATAGAAAATGAACTTACACAAAAGCTTGATGGCAAGCGAATCCGTTGCCTGTATGTGGACAGACAGAACCATCTGTGGGTATGTACTTACGGAAATGGACTTATGGAATACACTGCAGATGGTAAAGAGTGGGAATATAATGCCGATGCCGGTAGCTTTGGCAATAAGGCCCGTGTTGTTATAGGCCTTTCAGATGGAACCATTCTTGCGGCAGGTGACACTGGAATAAGCTACATAAAAAATCACCAGATCACCAAGACAATTGGCCTTCAGGATGGTCTTATAAACTCCATGATCCTGACTTTGACAGAAAGAAAAGACGGAACCATCTTAGCTGGTACAGACGGCGATGGCATTGCAGTTTTAAAGGACGGTCAGGTTGTAGACATGATAACCAGAGACGACGGCCTTAGCAGCGGCGTAATCCTTAGAACTATCAAGGATCCCAAGTCAGAGGGCGTATTTTTGGTTACCAGTAACAGCTTGTGTTATTTAGAGCCAGATCAGACCATAAGGGTTCTAGACAAGTTCCCGTATTTCAACAACTACGACATCTGGGTAAAGGATGAGGATACTCTGTTTGTTATGTCCAGTGCCGGAATCTACGTGGTAGAGCGAGATGAGCTGGTAGCTGGAGGCGAAATCGCCTGGGAACTTCTTGATGCAAGAAGAGGTCTTGGAACATCTCTTACAGCCAATTCCTGGAACTATTACGACGAGGGCGGGGAGTTGCTTCTTCCATGCGACACCGGCGTATACATGATAGATGTTGAAAAATACAACAGTGATGTGCGTTCTTACCGTATGCAGCTGGCATCCGTAAAGCTTGATGGCGTATTGCAGCCACCGCTTAGAAAGGGCGCTATTACTGTGGGACAGGGCATCAGCCGTGTTGAACTTGGACCTGAGATATTAAACTACACGATCCAGGAGCCAAATGTAGGCTACTTCCTTGAAGGATACGACACACAGTGGACCATTGTTCCTCAGAACAGCCTTAACAACATCATTTATGTAAATCTGCCAGCAGGAACCTACACCTTCCACCTTGCGATCTTAGACAGCGCAGGAGATAAGGTTTTGGAGGAGAGAACCTTTGAACTGGTAAAAGAAGGCGAATTTTACGAGCAGCCATATTTCTTTTTCTATATGCTGACGATCATGAGCCTTATCATATTCTGGTTTACATGGCTTGTAGTACAAAGACAGATAAACCAGCAGCAGATCAAGATCAACATGGCCAACGAAACAGTTATGGCTATTGCGAACGCAGTCGATGCCAAGGACGTCCGCACTCACCAGCATTCTCTGAGAGTTGCTGAGTATTCTGTGTTGATCGCTCAGGAAATGCACATCTTTAAATGGTGGGAAAAAGACAGGATGCTCTCCAACCTTAAAAAGGCTGCCCAGATGCATGATATCGGTAAGATTGCTGTTCCTGACAGCGTTCTTAATAAGGTTGGCCGTCTTACGGATGACGAGTATGCAAAGATGAAATCTCATGTTGTAAAGGGTGCTGAGATCCTTAAGGACTTTACCCTTGTTGAACACGTAGAGGAAGGAACCAGATATCACCACGAAAGATATGACGGAAAAGGCTATCCTGACGGTCTTAAGGGAGAAGAGATCCCGCTGTTTGGCAGGATCATCGGTGTGGCAGATGCCTTTGACGCCATGACTTCAAACCGTGTATATCGAAATCATATGGATACCGCCTATGTTATGACGGAGATGCTAAGGGGACGAGGAACTCAGTTTGATCCTGCCGCTCTTGATGCATTCTTCAGGCTCCTCGATAAAAAAGTTATCGATCTGGATGCAATCTATGCTCAGAAGAGAGCTGAGATCCAGCAGGCCGGCGAAGAGCAGTCAGAAGAGCTAAAGCGCCGTGTTGAGGAGGATAAAAAGATCCAGGAAGCGGAGATGAAAAACGAATCCAAGGATTCTTCTTCAGAAACTAAGGAAGAGAAAGGAGCAGAGGTATGAAACGAGTATACATAGCAACTTTCCTGACCTGTTTGAGTTTGCTGGCCATCTTTTTAGGATGCTTTAAGTTCTTTAATATCACTGGTAAAAGAGACCACCTGACAATTGGATTTATCTACGATAACGACGAGAGTACACCATATACTTACAACTTTTCACTGGCCAAGGACGCCCTTGAAAAAGAGTATGGGGAGAAGATAACTATTTTGACCAGCAGCAATGTCCTTGATGAGGAGATGGAAGAACCTTTAAGGGAACTGGCAGATCAGGGCTGCGATATCATATTCTTTAACGGCTACAGCGAGCTTGTAGTCAAGCTTGCTCCGGAGTATCCAAATATCCAGTTCTGCCAGACATCTTACATGGATATGTATGGGAAGACGGTTCCGGAAAACTACCACACCTTTAAGGGTGAAGCTTATCAGGGCCGTTATGTAAGCGGAATCGCTGCAGGCATGAAGATAAAACAGATGATAGATGAGGGAATAATATCTGCAGATCAGGCTCTGGTGGGCTTTGTGGCAGCGTTCCCAACATCTGAGGTCATCTCAGGATACACAGCGTTTATTCTGGGAGTAAGATCCATTGTGCCAGAGGCCACAATGAAGGTTAGCTATACCAATACCTGGAGTAGTTACGCCCAGGAAAAGAAAGCGGCTCAAAAGCTTGTTGAAGAGGGGTGCGTGATCATATCACAGCACACCGATACCATTGGCCCCGCAATAACCTGCGAAGAGGAGACCACTGAGGAAAGGCCACTGTACTTTGTAGGCTATAACCAGAGTATGTCTGAAGTTGCACCTGCAACAAGTCTTATTACTTCAAGGATATGCTGGGAGCCATATATACTTGGAGCTGTGGACGCTGTCTTTTCAAACAAAACTATAGAGTCCAGGATTTCAGGCAATATTCATGGTACTGATGTCTGTGCCGGCTATGAGCAGGGCTGGGTAGAAGTGGAAGAGCTGAACCATCAGGTTGCTGCTCCTGGAACACAGGAGGCCATGGATAAGGCCATTGAGCAGTTCAAACGAGGCAACGTTGATTTTGTTTATAAGGGAAATCTTGTGGGGGTTAATCCTGAGGATCCTAGTGATACCTATGACCTTAGTCAGGGATATATAGAAAACGAGAATACATCATATCCTCTGTTCCATTACATTCTTACAGATGTGGTTACAGTCGAGAAATAAGCCCTGTAATTTGCAAAATATGCCAAGTCGCAATAAAATACCTACAATACTACCTGTTGTAGGTATTTTTTGTGCAGGCAGTAAATTTGTGTGTGGAGTGATGTTTTTAGATGAAAAATAGTACCAAAGGCGCCCTTATTGTCACAGGAATGGCGCTTGTTATGACAGTATCACTGGTGGGGGGATATAAGTTCATAACCCACGTAAGTCCCAAGGTTAAGACAGAGTTTGATAACTATACAAATCCTATAACACAGCAGCTTATCAAGGACTTTGAAATTCCAGAGAAAGAGAAGGAAGAGCCAAAGGAAGAACCTTCCGAATTTACATATACTGGAACTGAGAAAAGAGCTTATGATGGCCCTGTAATCTACCAGAACGGTGGATATATCTTTAATTCTGATGGAAAAATGCTCACAGATTACAGAGGTGACAAGGGATATGATGTAAGGCTTACCAAAAGCATTGATGGATCCAGGGCTGTATTAGTGATCGATGATAAGTGCCTGTATATTGACGCGGACCTTAATGTTACAGAGATCTCAGATGGTTGCAGGCTTGCTGGAATGAGCTTTGACGGAAAGTATTTCTTTCATCTTGACGAGAAAGACAGAGAACAGGCAGTTTATATCCGTGATATCGAAAGTGGTGATGACTATTTGATAGCCAAAAGCTCTTCCACTTTCAGAAGTGTATGTATATCTCCTGATGGAAGAACTCTGGTTTACTCCTTATACAGCGATAAGACCACGATACATGTCTGTGGAATAGATATTCCGGAAACGGAATATGAAACTGATGACTGCGACAGCATTATTACTGTATCTAATGATGGTGAGACCATTTTTTACAGCTCTTATGATAAAAATACAGAATACCATTGCATCAACAAGGGAAAGACAACAGATCTCGGAACTAAGAATTACCGTCATGACTATTTAGACAGAGAATGCAAGCAGATCCTGTATCAGGACAGAAAAGGTGCTGTCAAGTACTACAGAGCAGGGGACAAAAAGCCCATTACACTGCTAAAGGAAGAAAATGCCAGGATCAGACTTGGAAATGTGGCAGCTCAGCAACAGGATATTTACATGGAAGATTACGTCCTTGATACCGACAGTTTTGCTGATGCTGTGATGATCGAGGCTGATTATAAATGCTATGCACTTTCCGGCAATACACCGGAAGTAGTGGAAATGAGCAAAGGTCTAAGTAAGATTTACTCTTATGAAACCTGTGTCACTCCGGAAGGTCCGGCTTGTGTTTGCAAAATTGACGGAGAATACGTAAAGCTCATTTATGATGGCAAGAACATAAACAAAACGCTGGTCTATGCCTGTGAGAAAACTACGACGGATATTACTTGCAGCGACGATCTTACACAGGCATGGGTAAGAGATGGCGATAATATTTACTATATTGCAGAGGGAAAAGAGCCGGTTCTTGTATTTGAGCCTGATGCAGCTTCAACCTACACCACATATGACCTTGAATGGGATCCTGCTACCGGCAGATGCCACTTTGTGCTTGATTCAGCCCTGTACAGTGTGGGAACAACTGCGGACAGCAAAATTGAGATGAGGAACTGCAAGTTCTTTTCATCATATTCAGCAAATGAATGTAAGATCCTCACCGTTTATGGCACTGATGGCAATACCTATATTGTTGTTGGCGGACAGCCTTACAAATTACATTGAGGTGAAAAATGAAGATATATATAGATTTTGACGATTGCCTTTGTGAGACAGCAAGGTCTTTTTGCGAGATCGGAAAACGTCTCTACGGCAAGGATGTTCCCTATGAGAGCATCAGAAGTTTCAACCTTCAGGAGTCCTTTGATCTTACTGATGAGCAGTACGAGGAGTTCATGCATGAGGGACACAAACCTGAGGTGATCCTTGGATACGAGGAAACCCCTGGAGCTTCAAGGGTCATAAATGAATGGATCGATCAGGGAAAAGAGGTATTCATAATCACAGGCCGGCCCTACTCGACCTATGAAACCTCCAGGAAATGGCTTGATGACCATGGCCTTTCCCGGGTACAGCTTTTCTTTTTAAACAAATACGGACGAGACTTTTTCTATAAGGACAGCACTTATAACCTTGAACTTGAGGACTACTACAAGATGAAGTTTGATGTGGCTATAGAGGATTCGCCCATGGCATTTAAATTCTTTGACCATCTGCCAGATCTAAAGGTCATGCTTTTTAACAGGCCATGGAACGAAGATTGCAAGCTGCCAGGAGATAACTATCACCGGAGCCCGGACTGGGACTGGATCCGGGAGCAGGTCGGATAAAACATCAAGGAGAGCCAATATGAGATCAGAAGAAGATATCAGGAAAAAGCTTAATGATGAGATCGACGCATACCTTACATGTCCAAAATTCACCGTGGAAGAGCATGCGCACAACATCACTATGCTGGCATGGGTTCTGGACATTGAGGACGGAGCCTTAAGCGAGATGATAGTGCAATCTGAGGTTTCATTTGGAGGAGAACCACTTGGATTACAAGACAACCAGGACTACTTATAGCATAAGAGAGATCAAAAGAAAGATTGAGCCTATAGAGGACGGATGCTCTGCAAGAGAGATCATGTCTGAGAGGCTCTTTTTCTCATCCCGGGAAATCTCAAGATGCAAGCAGTTTGAGGACGGGGTAATGGTCAAAAGAGCTGATGAAATGGCCTACAGTCCCATATGGCTCAAGGATATCTTAAGGGCCGGAGATACACTAAAGATCAAGATCTACGAAGATATGGATAACAGCGGAGATGTGATCCCTTCTGACGAAGAAATAGATATTGTTTACGAGGATGAGGACCTGGTGCTGGTAAATAAGCCGGGAGATAAGGTGGTCCACCCATCCTACGCCCACCATCTGGACTCTTTGTCCAACGCCCTTGCCGGGTACTACAAGAAAACCGGGCAAAGGCACATAGTAAGGACCATTGGAAGGCTTGACAGGGAGACGTCGGGGCTTCTTATATTTGCAAAGAACAGGCATGCAGCAGCTCTTTTGTCTGACCAGAAGGACAATATGTCGCGGCGAAAAGAGTACCTGGCCCTTGTAGACGGAATCCCTGATAAAAAGCAGGGAACCATAAATGCCCCCATAGGACAGGAAGAGGGGGTAAGGATGATCCGAAAGGTCATGCCAGAGGGAAAGGAAGCCATAACTCACTATAAGGTGGAAAAGGAGTTTGATGGCTACAGCCTTATAAGGCTCCATCTGGACACCGGAAGGACCCATCAGATAAGGGTTCACATGTCATATATTGGGCATCCCCTCCTTGGTGATAACCTGTACGGAAAAGAGATAAAAGACAGCCATGGGATGACAAGAGCGGCCCTTCACGCTGCACATCTTGAGTTTATTCAGCCTATAACGGGAGAAGAGCTTAAGTTTGATGCAGATTTTCCTGAAGATATGAAGAGACTTGTTAACGGGATCAATGCTGGCAAAGGAGGAGAACTATGCCAATAGTAGGAGCTTTTATGGTGCCACATCCGCCCATCATGCTTCCAGAGGTGGGGCGAGGCGAAGAGGAAAAGATTGAAGCTACAACAAGAGCTTACAGGCAGGTGGCAGATGAGATCGCGGCGCTTAAGCCCGAGACTATCATCATCTCAAGCCCCCACAGCATCATGTACGCCGACTATTTCCATATTTCTCCAGGGAAATTTGCACATGGTGACATGGGGCGTTTCAGGGCGCCGCAGGTTCGTTTTGACGTGGAGTACGACACGGACCTGGTGGAAGAGATATGCGCCATTTCTGACTCCTATGGCCAGGAAAATGATGACATAAAGAGCATGGAGATACAGGGATTCCCTGCTGGAACTATGGGTGAGAGAGACCCTGAGTTGGACCACGGAACCCTTATCCCGCTCTACTACATAAAAGAAAAGTATGACAACTTCAAGATAGTCAGGATCGGCCTTTCAGGGCTGTCCCTTCCAATGCACTACGAGATGGGGCAGATCATCCAACAGGCTGTAGAGAGAACCGGCGTAAGGGCTGTGTACGTAGCCAGCGGCGACCTTTCCCACAAGATGAAAGAGGATGGTCCTTACGGCTTTGCCAAGGAGGGACCTGAGTACGATGAGAGGATAATGGAAGTCTGCGGAAGCGGTGAGTTTGACAGGCTCCTTGACTTCGATGAAGTATTCTGCGAAAAAGCAGCTGAGTGTGGTCACAGGTCTTTTGTCATGATGGCAGGAGCCCTGGATGGCATAGCGGTTTCGGCAAAAGAGCTCTCCCATGAGGCTACCTTTGGGGTTGGCTATGGCGTCTGCACCTTTGAAGTGAAGGGACCAGATGAGTCAAGGCACTTTCTTGAAAAGTGGAGAGAAGATAAAAAGAAGGCCCTGGATAAAAGACGAAAGGACGAAGACCTTTACGTAAGGCTTGCCAGGTACTCTCTTGAGAGCTACATAACCCTAGGAAAGAGGATAGGTAGAAAAGATATTCAGACAGAGGAATGGAAGGACCTTGACCCGGAGATGTATGAAAGGCGGGCGGGAACTTTTGTGTCCATTCATAAAGACGGGGCGCTAAGGGGCTGCATTGGCACTATTTTGCCTACATGTTCCTGTATTGCTGATGAGATAATGCAAAATGCCATCAGCGCCGGCACCAATGACCCGAGATTTCCAATGATAAAAGAGGACGAGCTTCCATATCTTGAAATGAGTGTTGACGTCCTTGATGAGCCGGAGCCCATAGACGGGCCTGACCAGCTGGATGTTAAGAGATACGGCGTAATTGTGACACACGGAAGGAAAAGGGGGCTGCTTCTTCCAAACCTTGACGGTGTTGACAGCATTGAGCAGCAGATAGACATCGCCCGCCAGAAGGCCGGGATCAGTGAAGATGAAGAGTATTCCCTTGAGCGCTTTGAGGTAATAAGGCATATCTAAGGATTTCCGGGAGGATATTGTATGCCAAAGTGTAATGTTTGCCATAACGGATGTTATTTAAAAGAGGGAGATATAGGGCTGTGTATGGCAAGGATCTGTCGCGATGGGAAGGTTGTGGCAAGGAACTATGGAAAGATCACATCCATTGCCCTTGACCCCATAGAGAAGAAACCCCTGAATCTCTTTTACCCAGGTTCAATGGTGGTATCTGTGGGAAGCTATGGCTGTAATCTAAGGTGTCCATTCTGCCAGAATCACGAGATATCCTACGATTTTGACAGGGAGTATCCCTACGGCATCAGGGAGATTTCCCCGGTGGAGCTTGCTGATATAGCGCTGCAATATAAGGATGAGGGCAATATTGGAGTTGCTTTTACCTATAATGAGCCTCTTGTTGGCTATGAGTATGTGGTTGATGCGGCCATAGAAGTCCACAAGCGGGGAATGAAGACGGTTCTGGTGTCAAACGGAAATGTGTCCAGGGAGGTGGCAGAGGAGGTAATTCCACATATAGACGCCATGAACATAGATCTTAAGGGCTTTACAGATGCCTACTATAGGGATGTTCTTAAGGGCGACAGGGAGATGGTCATGGATTTTATTGAAATGGCCTCTAAGAAGGCTCATGTGGAGGTTACAACCCTTGTGGTTCCAGGCTACAACGATACAGAGGCTGAGATAAAAGAGCTGTCAAAGTGGCTTTCATCCCTTGACTGCGGAAGAGGGAAAGAGAGCATAGCGCTGCACCTTAGCAGGTATTTTCCAAGGTTTAAGATGGACGTTCCAGCTACGGACGTTGGGCTTATTTATCATCTAAGGGACGTGGCGGGAAAAGAACTTGATCATGTATTTACAGGAAACTGCTGAAATTTAAGGGATTGTAGATTATACAGGAGGGAGATCGCACAATATGGGAAAAAGGATCTTAAACAGCTTTGCCAGTGATTTTGAAAAGATGGGAAAGACTGAGCTTCTAAGCGCAATGGCTGAAAGCGAGGGAAGGACCCTTGTTACAGAGTGCATAGGAATGTTCACACCTCAGTGCGAGGATGTATCAAATGCTGAGCTTTGCGCGGCTTTTGGCTCTGACTTTATCCTGTGCAATATCTTTGATGTGTGGAACCCTGATGTAAAGGGACTTCCAGAGCACGCGCCTGAAGATACAGTGCGCCTTATTAAGAGCCTTACAGGCCTTCCTCTTGCTATAAACCTAGAGCCAGGCAAGATCGTTCCTGGTTCAGACAATCCATGGGCTCTTTCAAAGGGCCGTGTTGCCAACGCTGAAAACGCAGTGAGGGCAAGGGACATGGGCGTTAACATGATCCTTATTACTGGTAACCCTGGAATAGGTGTCACTAACGAGGGTATTTTGCAGGCCATCAGGGAAATAAAAGAAGCTGTAGGAGACGATATCATCATTGCCTCAGGTAAAATGCACGCTGCAGGCGTAATAAGCGAAGGGGCTGACGGGATACTTACAATGCAGGATATAGACTCTTTTGCGGAAGCTGGTGCAGATATCATCCTGCTCCCAGCACCAGGTACAGTTCCCGGAATTACCGTGGAATGGGCAAGAGAGAGGGTAAGTTATATTCACAAAAAGGGAAAGCTCTCCATGACTGCCATCGGAACAAGCCAAGAGGGTACAGACGAGGAGACTATCAAGCAGATAGCCCTTATGTGCAAGCAGACAGGAACTGATATCCATCATATCGGAGACAGCGGTCATCCGGGAATTGCAGCTCCAAGGAACATCATGTCCTACAGCATAGCGATCCGCGGTATCAGACACACCTACCACAGAATGGCAGCCAGTGCCAGAAGGTGACAGGCCTTAGGATCCAGCTAGAGCCTCTTTTTCCTTGTGAGTCAGCTGCTTTAGGTGCCACTCACGGCTCATGGCTTCTTCTTTAGTATCAAATTCCTCAAAATAAACGAGCGCAACCGGAAGGCGGGCACGAGTGTATTTGGCGCCTTTGCCCTGGTTGTGCTTTTCTATACGCTTTTCCAGGTCGTTGGTATATCCGCAGTAGTAGCTGCCATCTGCGCACTTAAGAATGTAAGCATAATGTTTCATGGCTATATTATACACCCCTCTAGTCGCTGCGGCGTTTCGAAAACAGCCAGTCTGCGAAAGAATCATCAGTCATAACCACAAAGTCTGACTGGTGGTATCCCACAAGAGCGCCAGCTGACAGCATTTCCTGATCGGTAAACTCTGTGAGAGTTACGTCTTTTGCCCCGGCGTTTTTTAAGGTGAAGACTGCGGATCTGCTCACATCTACAGGGATCACGTTGTCATTAGTCGCGTGGGCAAACCAGATGGGAATGTCCCTTATCAGCGAAAGTTTTGTGGTGGAATCCTTGGAGTAAGTAAGGGCAGGGCACATGGGGATCGCAGCTGCAACAAACTCTGGGTAGCTCTCTAAAAACTCTACTGTAGCAAGACCTCCGAAGGAGTTGCCGATCACGTAGACTCTGTCAGGGTCAACCTGTTTATCTGTGATCAGGCCTTCTGTTATCTCTTTTACTGCCTTATAAAGGCTCTCTCTGTTTGACTGGGCAAGATATACGTTGTTTTCTACTGAAGGCTCTAAAACGTAGCAGGGCCTTACAGATTGACTATCAGCCCCTGTCAGTGTGGAGTAGATTTTTGTATCATCCACGTTCTCCCCTTCTCCGAAACCGTGGAACACTATCACAATTGGCAAATTTTGCCCGTTTTCGGGGGTAAAGAGATGGAAGTCAAAAGAAATATCACCTTCAGTCTTAAGGGTCTGAGAACCGGAATGTTTTGTTATTTTGCCGTATGCTGCGCCGCACCCTGTTAGCATAAGGACCATGGAGGCTACAAGCAATCTTAGTATTAGTCTTTTTTCCATAACAAAATATTACTATAATATGTTTAATAAGACCATTCTTAGTAGGGGGATGAATATGATCGACTTAAAAAAGCCAGCAAACATCATATATCTGTCGGTTATTGCCATAGCACTTATTGCAAGCCTTGTGCTGATAATAGGCTATAAAGCTGATAAAAAGGACGCTGCAAGGCAGGATGCTACAATAGTTTCTGAAGAGCCAGGGCCAAAGGAGCCCAAGGTCCTTGTGACGGTCAACGTTGAAACCATCGAGGACGGCCTTAAGAACATGGGAACCCTCATCACTCAGGAGTACTATTTTACGCAGGTTGAGACCTACACCAAGGAGATGAAGGTCTTAAATATCATTCCTTCTTCATCAGGATTTACCTACAGCTACGACGGAACAGTCACAGCGGGGATAGACTTTGAAGGAATAACCATGGAAAAGGACGATGAAACCAAGACTATCACAGTTACAGTTCCTGCATCTGAGATACAGTCTGTAAATGTAGATACCAGCACCTTTAAGGTATATTCCGAAAAGGATTCCCTCTGGAACCCCATGAAGATCACAGATTACAATGTATCTTTGTCAGAGTTTGAAAATGCTGCAAAAGAAAAGGCTCTAAAGAGCGGGATCCTGCAAAAATCTGACGAGCAGGCCAAAACCCTTATTTCGAACTTTATAGGGAACTTCCCTTCAGCTTCAGGTTATACAATAGTCTTTGCAGAAAAAGGAGAAATGCCGTGAATCTTAAAAAAGTGACCGTAATAGCAGTATTTCTGCTTATAGCTGTAATCTCTTTTACCAAAATATCACCATGGGCTTCAGACCCTGAGAGCCACAATTATTCAATACTGAAAACTGATGATAAAATAGCAACTGTTATGGCGCTTTCTGGCGGTGCTGCCGCAACTTCGGCCACATTATCCCTCCTTCCTGGAGACTTTGGAACGCCGATTGCAGAGCAGATGGCGGAGCTTGCCAAGTACTTTCTGATGATACTGAGCGCTCTTTATCTTGAGAAATTCCTTATCACCATTTCGGGATTTATTACCTTTTCTGTTTTGATCCCTATAGCGTGTATTCTGGTGTGCGTAGCTGTGGTGGTAAAGAGAAGGGATCTTATTGAGATCGCTGTTAAGATCGCTATTGTTGGATTTATCATCTTCCTTATAGTGCCTGCAAGTGTTATGATATCTGACATGGTCTATGACACACAGGCAGAGACTGTGGAGAGTACGCTGGATCAGTACAACGAGCTTGAAATAGAGAAAGACTCTGACTCAGGGCTTCTTAACGAGATAACTACCATAACTACAGACACCGTGGACAGAGTTTCATCCTTCCTGCAGGGTCTTTTGGAATCCCTGGCAGTGATGATAGTTACAGCCTGCGCCATTCCTGTAATAGTCTTTGTATTTTTGATATGGCTTGTTAAGACCATATTTGGGGTTTCCCAGGTAAAGTAGCAAGGAGAAGCATATGAAGCAGACATCTATTGAAGAGATCAGTAAGATCGCATCAGAGGGCAGTTACAGGCTCATTCCGGTTATCAGGCAGATTCTGTCGGATGTGGCAACGCCTGTGCAGGTTATGAGAAAGCTCCTTAATGTGAGCAGCCATTGCTTTCTTTTGGAGAGTGTGGAGGATTCAAGGCAGTGGGGCAGATATTCGTTTCTTGGGTATAACCCTACCATGCAGATATCAAGCAGGGGAAAAGAGACTACAGTTACCCTGGAAGATGGCAGCCAGCAGGTAATGAAGCTTGATAATCCTGGCACATATATAAGAGAGCTTATTGAGAAAAACAAAGCTCCAAAGCTTAAGGATGCGCCTACCTTTACAGGCGGTCTGGTAGGCTATTTTTCTTATGAATACATGCAGTATGGCGAGCCATCCCTGCATTTTTATTCGTCTAATAAGTATGATTTTTCAGACATGGACCTTATGCTGTTTGAAAATCTCATCTGCTTTGACAATCTTAAGCAGAAGATCCTTTTGATCTCAAATTTAAGAGTTCCTGAAGTGCCTTTAGATGCGGCGCTTAAGGATGCATATAACGCTGCAAGCGCAAAGCTTGATGAGATGGAGAACCTTATCCTTTGCGGCGAGATGAAGAACGTGGAAAAAGGTCATCTTCTTGGGGATATCAAGCCAGTTTTTTCCAAAGAAGAGTACTGCAATAAAGTTCAGAAGGTCAAGGACCACATCTATGAGGGCGATATCTTCCAGCTTGTATTGTCAAACCCCATGGAGGCTGATTTTGAGGGAAGTCTGTTTGATACCTACAGGATTTTAAGGACCACTAATCCATCACCATACATGTTCTATTTTTCCGGAGATACAGAGATCGCAGGGGCTTCACCGGAGACCCTTGTTAAGGTTGAAGACGGCGTGATAAGGACATTCCCTCTTGCCGGAACAAGACCAAGGGGAGCTACACTTGAAGAGGATCTGGCCCTTGAAAAAGAGCTTCTTGCTGATGAAAAGGAAAGAGCAGAGCATAACATGCTGGTAGATCTTGGAAGGAACGACCTTGGAAAGCTCTGTGAATTTGGCAGTGTTGAAGTTGAAAAGTACATGTCCATCGAAAGGTATTCCCATGTCATGCACATAGGATCTTCTGTAAAAGGAAAGATGGACTCTAAATACAGTGCCATTGATGCAATTGACGCTGTCCTCCCTGCCGGAACACTGTCAGGAGCGCCTAAGATAAGGGCCTGCGAACTCATTGATGAGCTTGAAGGCATGAAGAGGGGCATTTATGGTGGTGCTATAGGATACGTTGATTTTACCGGGAACCTGGACACCTGCATTGCCATCAGGCTTGCATATAAAAAGAATGGAAAGGTCTTTGTCAGAAGCGGAGCGGGGCTTGTGGCTGATTCTGTTCCGGAAAGTGAGTTTACAGAGTGCGTAAATAAGGCAAAGGCAGTGGTAAATGCCATTAAGGAGGCCTGTGATGGTACTGATAATTGATAATTACGACAGCTTTACATATAACCTTTTTCAAATGATAGGTGCCATCGAGCCAGATATGAAGGTTGTAAGAAACGATGCGGTATCTATCCAGGATATAAGAGAAATGGCACCTTCAGCCATAGTTCTTTCTCCGGGACCTGGCAAGCCATCTGATGCAGGGATCTGTGAAGAGGTGGTAAAAGAGCTTGGGGGAGAAATACCGATCCTTGGCGTATGCCTTGGGCATCAGGCAATCTGCGAGGCCTTTGGAGGAACTGTTTCCTATGCAAAAAAGCTCATGCACGGTAAACAGTCTGTTGCAAAGGTAGATAATGATTCTGAGCTGTTTTATGGCCTTTCTGACACCACAAAGGTTGCAAGGTATCATTCCCTTGCTCTCAAGGAAGAAACCCTTCCAGAGTGCCTTAAAGTCACTGCAACAGCAGATGATGGTGAGATCATGGCGGTGCAGCATAAAGACTATCCTATATTTGGACTTCAGTTCCATCCAGAGTCAATAATGACTCCAGATGGAGCAGTGATGCTTCAGAATTTTTTAAATATCAGGTAAGGATTATCGAGAAACTGCCGTGCTGGAAGGATGTCTTTTGACATAAATAACTAGCGTTATTATAAAGATCATATCGATAACCAGCACAATAGCTATGCTGGCGATGCCTGTGGCAATGCCAAGTTTTTCTGCAATGATGCCCACAATGGCAGGCATAATTATGGAGCCAAGACTTGCAGTTGTAAGGATGAAGCTCCAGGCTAGGCTGTACTTCTTTATGAGATCACCGGCAAAGGAGACTGTGGTGGCGTAGATGCCAGCCATTGAAAAGCCAAAGCCCATGATGCCAAGGACGATAAGCGCTGTGCTTCTGGCTGAAATAAGAACAAGGAAGAAGACCACTATTCCGACACCCATTAAAGGAAGAAGGTTTTCTTTTTTTACCTTGGTGGAAACGAAGGCTGTAAGAAGCCTTCCGCACAGGATCATGACCCACAGGATGCTGGCGGTGGTCTGTGCCAGGTTTGGAGGAAGGAGCCCAGTGTCCTTGAAGTAAGTGATCATCCATCCAATAACGCCCTGCTCGGCGCAGAGGTAAAAGAAAAGAGTGCCTATGCAGATGTAGAAAAGAGGCACCTTGAAAAAGCCAAAGACGTCACTTTGAGAGTCTTTTGTGGTGGTCTTTTCCTTTGAAGCAGCCTTTTTGGCACTTTCAGGGATCAGATAGTACATGACAAGGGTGATGACGCCGAGGACCACAAGAAGAGCGCAGGCATAAACCCAGGAAGAATCGTTGTTTTTGGTGATCAGCATCAGGATAAGAGGGTAGGTAAAAGCGCCCACTGCAAAGGATGCATGGAGGCAGTTCAGTGCCCACGCCTGTCCGGTTGCAATCTCATTAATCTTGGTGTTACAGTAATTGCTGGAGGCACCTCTTGCAACTCCTGTTGCAAAGAAAGCAAAGGCCAGAATGAATTTACTGTTTCCATAGAGCATTAAGAGGAACGATAGCGGGAAGAATAGCTCAAATAAAAGGATGCTTCTCTTTCTTCCGATCAGCATTGACAGTGCTCCTGAGAAGAAGCTGGAAAAGAGATTTCCCACTGAATGCAGGCTTACTATGAGGCCACAGAAGGCGTAATCAAGGCCATGGGCATCCCTGAGAAATGGCAGGAGCGAGCCAATTGAAAGGGCAAGCATGCCATTGGTGAGGAATACGCCGTAGCTTAGTGCAAATTGTTTTCTTTTGGTGTTGTCATTTAAAGTATTCATAGTGATGATTATATACCCAATCGGGCAAAAATAGTGAGGTGATTTGATATGCGAAAAGCTCGCACAGAGAAAGAAAATGCCATCAGGGAGAAAATGATCTCTGAGCTGTATTCAAATGAATACAATAAATTCATCGGATTTGAGGTTTTGGAGCTTAGCTCCACTTACAGCAAATCCAGGATAAAAGCGGACCCAAGGCTCTATAATACCTATGGAAGTATCCACGGAGGAGCGCTGTTATCCTTCGTTGATGCCATGGCGGGCGCCACAGGCAGCATGAGCGGATATTATGTTACGACGGTTTCTGCGAATCTCAATTTTCTGCTTCCTGCGGTAAATACTGAGTATATCTACTGCGAGTGCATGAAATTAAAGACAGGTAAACACATACTTGTGTTTGACATAAGGGTTACGGACGATGCCGGAAATCTTCTTGATAGCGGAGAGTTTTCTTTCTTTGCAAGCAAAGTGCCGGTTCTTGGGGACAGTCTTAAGTTTTGATAGATAGGGAGAAAGAGATGTACAAGAATATCATGTTTGATCTGGACGGAACAGTGACAGATTCCGGCAGGGCTATAACTTCCTCAGTGGAGTATGCTCTGGCGGATTTTGGGATCACTGGTCAGCCAAGAGAAAAGCTCAATACTTTTATCGGACCGTCACTGTACGACTCATTTGAAAGGGAATACGGCTTTAAGGGAGAGGACTGCGATAAGGCTGTTGCTCTTTACAGATATATATATGAAAAAGAGCGCATGTACGACGTGGACATATATGAGGGCATTCCGGAGCTTCTTGAGAAGCTGCAAAACGGCGGCTTTAAGGTGCTTCTGATAACAAGTAAGCCTCTTAAGTTCTCTGTACAGATCCTTGAAAAGATCGGGCTATCAAAGTTTTTTGACCACATGATAGGCCCGGATCTTACTGATCACAGCTCAGATAAAAAGCGCCTCATCGAAAAGGCCATAAGTGAGCAGAGCCTTGAAAAGAGTGAATGCATCATGATAGGTGATACCCAGTATGACATAGATGGTGCAGTTGCTGCGGGCGTGGACAGCATTGCAGTGACCTACGGCTATGGAAATGTGGATGCCATGAAGGCGGCAGGAGCAACCTATTTTGCAGATACAGTAAGCGACATTGGGAAGATTTTGGGTATAGAACTATGAGTAGAAAAATACTGATAATAAACACAGGCGGAACATTGTCTGCGGTAATGAAAAAGAATGGGCTTATTCCGGGGCTGTCTATTCATGACATGCAGAAAGAGCTTCAGATGGTATCTGGCGATACCAATATCGAGATTGAGGACTTCTGTTCAGTGGACAGTGCAAATATCTTTCCTGAGGACTGGTGCGCTCTGGCTCAGAGGATAAGCGACTGCCGCAATGGCTATGATGGAATTGTTGTCATTCATGGCACGGATACGCTGGCCTATACTTCGTCTATGCTCTCTTTTATGTTAAGAAACATCAGCATTCCTGTGGTAATTACAGGATCCCAGCTGTCCATCACTAATCCGGTGGCGGATGCCATGGAAAACTGCAGATGTGCCATTCATATGGCTGCCAGCCAGATTCCAGGAGTGTTTGTGGCCTTTAACAGGAAGGTAATACTGGGATGCAGGGCGTCTAAGGTAAGATCCCTTAGCTTCGATGCTTTTGAGAGCATCAATTATCCCAACATAGCAACCATCAGCTCTTTGGGCATGAAGATCGATACAGCGGCTGTTCCTGAGAGAACAGGGATATTCAAACTGTCCAACACCTATTCTGACAAGGTCTGCATGATCAAGATGTTTCCTGGCATTCACAGGAGCTTTATTGAGAATATTGCAAGTCAGGGGTACAAGGGGCTGTATATTGAGGCCTATGGCATTGGTGGAATGCCATTTATAAAGCATGATTTCATAGGAGCCCTTGATAAGGTTATAAAGGACGGTATGACAGTAGTCGTAGGAACCCAGTGCAGGTATGAAGGCACCAAGATGGATGTATATGAAACTGGGAAAAGAGCTTTGGACATAGGAGCTCTTGAAGCAAAAGATATGACTGGTGAAGCTGCCCTTACTAAGCTTATGTGGATCCTTGGAATGACAGAAGATGTCAAGGAAATAAGAGATTACTACTCAATCAACATGGCTGGTGAAATGTCAAAAATGTAACAGGAGGATTAAAGATATGATTCTTTTTGTGAACGCTTGTGTACGAGATGATTCAAGGACCAGAAGACTTGCAAAAGAGGTTTTATCAAGGCTTAGCAGCGATGTAAAGACGGTAAAGCTTAAGGACGTGAATTTTGAAGTAACAGATCAGGACTATTTAAGAAGGCGTGACGAGCTCATTGCGAAAAAAGAATTTGACAGCGAGATGTTTGCTCTTGCACGAGACTTTGCAGAAGCAGATCAGGTGGTCATCGCAGCTCCTTACTGGGATCTTTCTTTTCCTTCAATGCTAAAGCAATACATTGAGCATATAAATGTGCTGGGAATAACCTTTGAATATACCAGGGAAGGCACTCCGGTAGGGCTTTGCAGGGCTAACAAACTATATTATGTGATGACAGCAGGAGGAGCATTTGTACCTGAAGAATATGGTTTTGGGTATGTAAAAGAGCTTGCTCAGAGCTTCTATGGTATTAACGAGGTTAAGCTCATAAAAGCCACAGGTCTTGATATTTATGGGGCTGATGTGGAGCAGATAATGCAGGATGCAATCAAAGGAATAGAACTGTGAGAAGGTAAGACTTATGGATTACTTTGTAAACATGAATGGGATCGATGTTCACGCCTATTACAGTGAAAAGGCGATAAATGAGATATTAATTCCACTGCTTGAAAAGCTTACAGCCATGCAGAAAGAGAAAAATCGCAGAATTTTAGTGATGCTGGCTGCGCCTCCCGGCGCAGGAAAGAGTACTCTGGCCAGTTTCTTGCAGAAACTGTCAGAGGAAAGAGAAGAACTTACTGATATCCAGGCCATTGGAATGGATGGATTTCACAGGCGACAGGAGTATCTCCTTTCCCATACAACCGTAAGAGATGGGCAGGAAGTCAGGATGGTTGATATCAAGGGAGCGCCTGTAACCTTTGACCTCGATCTTTTTACTGAGCAGATACGGCGTCTTTTTAAGGAGGAAAAGGTCTTTTGGCCATCCTATGACAGACACCTTCATAACCCTGTGGAGGATGCTATTTTGGTTGAAAGAAAGATAGTTTTTTTGGAAGGTAATTACCTTTTGCTTGAAGAAGATGGATGGCGAAACTTAAAAGACATGGCGGACTACACCGTGTTTATTACTGCGGATGAGGATGTGCTTCGAGACAGACTCGTTGACAGGAAGTTCAAAAGCGGAAAAGAGAGAGAAGTGGCTGAGAAATTCGTCGATTACAGTGATATGGCCAATGTCAGGCTCTGCCTTAGTAAGAGTAGCAAGGCTGACCTGACACTTTACGTAGACAAAATAGAAATGAGGATCGCAAAATGAAGAAGACTAATGTTCCGCGAATCCAGGTTCTGTGGCTTGTGCTTGCTGTTTTATGCCTGCTTTATTCTGTATTGGTCTATATGGTAGGCAGTGGAACATTTTCTTTTGTGATATGGCTCTTTGGAGCGGCGTTCTTTGCCGTATGTTTCTTTCTGGCAGGTAATGGACGCTGGATGAAGGTGCCTTCTGGTCTTAGAATTGCAGCGTATTCAGTACTGGGAATAATTGCTTTCATATTTCTTGTATGCCAGATAGCCATACTTTCCAACTTTTTTGATAAGGGTGAAAAGAATCTTGATTACGTCATAGTTCTTGGGGCTCAGATGAGAGATAGTGGCCCCAGCGTCATTTACAGCTACAGACTGCAAAAGGCCAAGGAGTATATGCTTGAAAATCCTGAAACGATCTGTATCACCACGGGAGGTCAGGGGAGCAATGAATCTGTAAGCGAGGGCGAAGGCGGAGCAACTTATCTAACATCTCTAGGGGTTCCGGTTTCAAGGATCCTAGTGGAGAAAAAATCCATGACAACGCCGCAAAATATCGCATATGCGTTGGAGATGATAGAAGATGACAGAAACAGCGATGAAGGTTTGAGAATCGGTATTATTACCAACGGTTTTCATGTTTTCAGAAGTGTTCATATAGCGAAGAGGCTTACAAATGCTCATGTCAGTGGTGTGGCAGCATACATGCAGCCACAATACATCCCTAACAATATGGTCAGAGAGACATTTGGGATAATAAGGGATTTTCTGACGGGACAACTGGTTTTTTGAAAATATTCCAAGATCAGGCACGAAAAGGAGATACGTAATATGTCGGAATTAGTTGAAATGATCCGAAAAAATTTCAAAGAAAATGATGACATCAGGGATTTTGGCCTTACTACGCCTGCTGACATAGAGCGCTTTGATGACATTGTTTATGGGGAAGATGAAAAGTGGCAGGTCCTGGATGTATATCGCCCAAAAGACGCAGAGGGCAAGCTTCCTGTCATTATCAGTATCCACGGCGGAGCCTGGGTATACGGCGACAAGCAGTTGTATCAGTACTACTGCATGTCTCTGGCCCAGAGGGGATTTGCTGTGGTCAATTTCACTTACAGACTTGCTCCGGAATTCAAATATCCAGCTCAACTTATAGATACAAATCTGGTGGCAGGATTTGTTGTAGATAATAGCGATAAATATGGATTTGACCTTAAAAACATATTTGCAGTAGGAGATTCTGCTGGAGGCCATTTACTTGGGCTATACAGCTGCTTGGTTACAAATAAGGAATACTCTAAGAAGATGGGTATTGAGCCTCCAAAAGACTTCTCTTTCAAAGCAGTTGCGTTAAACTGTGGCATATACCTGGTTGACCCAAATGGAGCAAGAGAACAGGACCTTTCTCTCATGAAAGAATTTCTCCCAGGAGGAGCTACCAAAGAGGAATTAAAAGAAATCTCTGTGGCTGAGCACATCACAGGGGCCTTCCCACCAGCATTTATCATGACTGCAGATGGAGACTTCTTAAAGGACCAGCCAAGAAATCTTATAGACAAGCTTTTAGCTGTAAATGTGCCACATACTTTTAGATATTATTCTATTCCAGAAAAGCAGCTTGGACATGTATTTCACCTGAATATAAGGCTTTCGGAAGCAGCCAAGTGTAATGATGAGGAATTTGCCTTTTTTAAGGGCTTTGTGGACTGATTTAGGGAAGGAAATGATCTATGATACTTGTTACCGGAGCAAGGGGATTTGTTGGAAAAAAGATAATGGATCTATGTAGGGATACAGTGGCAGCGCCATCTCTTCGAAACGTAACCGAAGATGATGTCAGGCGGATCCTTGATGAAAGCGGTGTGGACACAATAATCCATACAGCTGCCGTCTCAGACATACAGGACTGTGAGGCTGATCCGGTGGGTTCTTACAGGGCAAATGTGCAGCTTCCGGTACTTCTTGCAAAGGCCGCAGAAGGCAGAAAGCTTATCTGCTTTAGCTCTGATCAGGTTTATACAGATCAGGAAAAGGAAGGTCCATACACTGAGGAAGACGCAAAGCCAGCAAACACCTACGCAAAGCATAAGCTTGAAATGGAAGAAAGAGTTCTGGATATCTGTCCGGACGCAGTTATGCTGCGGGCAGAGTGGATGTATGACTATGGACCAGGTAAGCCAAATTACTACACAACCGTACGAAACGCCACAGAACCTTTGCGATTTAGCTCTGGTAATTACAGAGGGGTTACCTATGTTAAGGAAGTGGCTGAAAATATGGAAAAAGTTATTGCTCTTCCAGGAGGCGCATATAATTTTGGAAGTGAAACGAATAAGAGTATGTATGACGTAACCAGAGAATTCGCGGAAGCGTTAGGAATGGGTATTAAAGTTGAAGATGTTCCACCACTTCACAATCTGTGGATGGACTGCAGCAAAGCCAGAAAATATGGCGTAGTGTTTAGCGAAGTTCTGGATGGACTTTTAAAATGCGCTAAAGATGAGGGAGGACTGTTATGAGCGACAGGAAGATAGCTGTTATTTTCCCAGGAATGGGATATCATAGCGACAAGCCGCTTCTGTATTTTTCAAAGCGACTTGCAAGAGAAAAAGGCTACGAAGTGGTGGAGGCTCACTACGAATTTCCTTTCAAAGCCAAAGAGATAATGAATGACAAGGTTCGCATGAAAGAGGCCTTTGAAGATGCAGTTTCCCAGATAAAAGAAGACCTTACAGGCATTAAATTTGACGAATACAGCGATGTTGTTTTTATCGGAAAAAGCATAGGAACTGCGCTGGCTGCGTATTTTGACAAGGTGCTTGGTGTAGGAGCAAGGCATATTGTCTTTACACCGGTCCCACAGACTTTTGAGATGCTTAAAAAAGGCGCCGGGATTGTTTTTCATGGACTTGCTGACCCCTGGTGCAAGACAGAGATTGCAGAGGCAGGGGCAAAAGAGTTAAACTTAGAGCTCCATAAGATTGATAGAGCAAATCACTCGCTGGAAACCGATTCACCCATGGAGGATCTTGTAAGCCTTCAGGAAGTAATGAAGCGGGTGGAGGAAGAACTAGGAGCAGGTACATGAAAGAAATAACATTAGAAGAACTTAAGCAATTAAATAGAGACGATTATGAGCTTATCGATATAAGAGATGAAGGCCCAAGAACATATGGAATGATGCCAGGGGCAATAGCAATCCCGTTAGAAGCAGATCCTGAGCAGTCAGTTGAAATGATAGCGGAAATACCAGTTGAAAAGAAACTGATCTTTTACTGCGATTTTGGCCGAAAGACAGCCGTCCTTGATGAAGGCGGAGTTTTAGATGGTAGAGACTGCTATAGCCTTCAGGGAGGCTATACAGGCTTTATTTGCGCACAGATTTCTGATATGGGTGATTTGGAGGCGCGAAGAAAAAAGGCGGAGCTGAGCATCAGAAAGAAGTTTCACAAGACGCTCTTTTCTCCATTTGCAAAGGCCTGCAAGATGTATCACCTGATAGAAGAGGGCGACAACATCGCAGTATGCATTTCCGGCGGAAAAGACTCTATGCTCATGGCCAAGCTCTTTCAGGAGATCCAAAAGCACAGACAGTGCAACTTTGAGCTGACTTTCCTGGTAATGGATCCTGGGTACAACTCAGATAACAGGGCACTTATTGAGAGCAATGCAAAGGCCCTTGGTATTCCTGTCACTATTTTTGAGAGTACAATTTTCGATGCTGTGGACACTATCGAAAAGAGTCCTTGCTACATATGTGCAAGAATGCGAAGGGGCTATCTATACAGCAAGGCCAAGGAACTTGGATGCAACAAGATTGCGCTTGGACACCACTATGACGACGTCATCGAGACAATCCTTATGGGAATGCTCCATGGTGGCCAGTTCCAGACCATGATGCCAAAGCTTCACAGTACTAACTTCGAGGGAATGGAGCTCATAAGGCCCCTTTATTTCGTGAGGGAAAAAGATATTTGTGCGTGGCGTGACTATAATGACCTTCATTTTCTTCAGTGCGCATGCCATTTCACAGAGACCTGCTCAACTTGCCACGAGGATGGAACTACATCTTCAAAGAGGCTTGAAACCAAGAAGCTCATTGCTCAGCTAAAGAAGAGCAACCCTTACGTGGAATCAAACATTTTCAAGAGTGTAGAAAACGTGAATTTAAACAGTGTCATCGAGTATAAGCAAGATGGCGTAAGACACAACTTTTTAGACAATTATTGATCTTCCAAAAGAAAAAACTTTCCGATAAGGAAAGCTTTTTCTTTGAGGGGGGTTAATTCAATGCTACTCCATTTACGTAAAGAGTGTAGCCATTTGAGTTTATGCTGGATACATCGCCGTCAAAGGAGGAAATATAGGTATCTGCGGTGAGGGTCCAGGTGCTGCTTTTATCTATAGAAACGCTGACAGTTCCAACTTCAGTTGATACTGTGTCGCCCTTGGCGTTTTTAATGCTTCCGCTTACGGTTCCTGTAAAGTCAGAGCCATCAGAAAGGTTCAGGGCGAGCTCAGAATCACTGCCGACGAGGATTGTTCCCTCTAGAGTCTGGTTGGTGGCATTAAGAGTTGTCTTGTTGGTATCTCCGGTCCAGCCATCAGCGCATACTGAAATGAGGATGTTTTCTGAGTCTTTGTTGGTGATCTTAACGTTGTTTAGGTTGATCACTGCGGATGTGTTGGTTACATGGAAGACATGGCCGTTTTTGCTGGTGAGACTTCCGCCTGTCATGGTAAATGTTGAGGTTCCGCTGTCTGCATCTCCGGACATTGACTGATAGATCATGATACTGTCGTAGAAGGTGGCATTGCCGTTGGTGTCTGTGTTGTTGGCAGTCAGATCGCAGTCGTTTAATGTGATCGAATTGATACCCTCAATGCATACGCCCTCTGAGAGGTTTGATGTAAGGGTGGCGTTTGAAACCGTAATATCTGCAGTTGAGTAAATTGCAGGAGAACCAAGGCCATTAGTTGTGTAGCTTCCGCCGTCAACTGTAACTGTTCCGCCTCCTCTGTCTGTTCTGATAGCGGCTGAAGATCTTCCGCTGGTCTCGATATCAAGGTTATAGGCCTCAGTTATACCACCACCGGTTGTCATGATGCCGCCGGAACCATCGCCTGTTGTGGTGATCTTTGAGTCAGAGATGATAACCTTTGTTCCATCGCCTGAAGCTCCGTTCTGGCCGCCGTTACCGCCGTATGAAAATACGCCGTTGGCTCCGTCTGCATCAGAGGTGATGGTTGCGCCGGAAATTGTTGTGGTGGATCCGTCTTTCACAAGGACAGCTGCATTAAGTCCATAGAAATTGCAGTTGTCGCCGCCGTTAGAATCTCCGGTCTTTGAAACGGTAGCATCTGTTATTGAAACAGCTTCTGAAGTGCTGACAAGAAGTGCACTTTCATCTGCTGTAGTGCTTTTATAAGTTTGTCCAGTCTGGGAATCCGCAGATGTGATGGTGGTTGACGCAGTGTAGTCGATGTCTGCGCTGCTGCTCCCGCCGCCAAATCCGCCACCGGGAGGATTGCCAGGTGCATTGCCGTCAGGTGGGTTGCCAGGATTTTCGCCGTTTGGTGCGCCTCCATCAGGAGGATTTCCTGGAGCTTCACCACTTGGTGCTTCTCCATCAGGAGGATTTCCTGGGGCTTCACCATTTGGAGACTCTCCATTAGCCGGTGTATCAGGGGCCTCTACAGTTGTTTCAGCTGAAACTTTATCAGTTCCGCAGGCTGAAACAGCCAAGCACATTGCTGTGATCATTCCAATCGATAAAACTTTCTTGATATCTCTTTTCTTCATAAGAACTCTCCTTGTTGTTTGTTTATGAGGTGATTATGAAACTCGAACCTTAAAACAACTTAAAGAATTTAATATCTTTTCATGTATAATTATTAGTGACTGTGTCGTAAGATGGATTGTGAGGGGTTATTTAGCTATGGAGAAGGAAAAAATGATCGCAAAAAGACCTCCTATGGGGTGGAACAGCTGGGACTGTTATGGCGCCAGTGTAAATGAAGAAGCGCTTCTTGGAAATGCCAGATATATGCACGATCACTTGAAGGAATACGGATGGGAATATGTTATCTGCGACATTCAGTGGTATGAGCCCACTGCGGATTCCCACGAATATCATAAATTTGCCAGGCTTGAGATGGACGAATACTCAAGACTCATCCCGGCGGTAAACAGATTTCCTTCTGCAGCAGACGGAAAAGGCTTTGGACCTATAGCAGAGCAGATCCATGATATGGG
This sequence comes from Butyrivibrio sp., assembly GCA_015056565.1. Lineage (GTDB taxonomy): Bacteria > Bacillota > Clostridia > Lachnospirales > Lachnospiraceae > Butyrivibrio. The sequence continues at coordinate 21,703 of SVGB01000006.1, read as the reverse complement.
GCTTAAGTTTGGAATTCACATAATGAGAGGCATTCCGAGGCAGGCAGTTCATAATAATACCAAAATACTTGGAAGTGATGCTACTGCCAGGGACATAGCGCATCCTGCATCAATCTGCATGTGGAATACGGACATGTACGGTGTTGACGCTGAGGCAGATGGCGCTCAGGCATACTACAATTCAATTTTCAAGCTGTATGCGCAGTGGGGAATTGATTTTGTTAAAGTTGATGACATTGCAAGGATTGACTGTGGAAAAGAGGCACCCGGAGCCGGCGTTTCAGAGATAGCACTTATAAGGAACGCGATTGATGCCTGCGGAAGGAAGATCGTATTGTCCCTTTCTCCGGGACCAGCGAGAGTTGAGCAAAAGGACTATCTTCTTGAAAACGCCAATATGTGGCGAATGACAGATGATTTCTGGGATAAATGGGAGCTTCTCTACGGTATGTTTGAGAGATGTCATGCCTGGGAAGGGATCGGATGCAAAGGCCACTGGCCTGACTGCGATATGCTTCCTTTGGGGCATCTGTGCCTTTGCAATAAGGAAAACGGACAGGTTGGTCATTATACGCATTTTTCAGAAGATGAGCAAAAGGTCATGATGACCCTGTGGTGCATATTCAGGTCTCCACTTATGATAGGCTCAGAACTTCAGGATAATGATGATTTTACTTTGAGTCTTCTTACCAACAAAAGGCTTCTTGATATGCACAGATACGGAAGGAAAGCTCGCCAGGTCACCAGAAAAGATGACTGTATTATCTGGAAGAGCGCATCCAAAGAGGGAAAAACGTATGTTGCGGTCTTTAACATTGGTGAAAAGAAGAACAAGATCAAGCTGAAATTCAAGGATATTGGATTAGGATCTGGCAGCGAGGTTAATGCTGTTGAAATATGGACAAATCTGTCTGTGACAATAAAAGATAAGCAGAGTGTGGAACTTGAGCCTCACAGCGTTAAATGCTATGAAATATGAGGCAGAGGGATTTTTATGATAGATATATTTGGAACATTGGGACCGGCTTGCGATAGCGAAGCAGTTCTGTCTGAGATGTTTTCTAATGGAATGACAGGCATAAGGGTCAATTTATCTCATGTGATGCTTGCAGACTGTGCGGCTAGCATAGACAGGGTCAAAAGAGCTGCAAAAGAAAATGGGGTATCTCTTAAAATCCTGATAGATATGCAGGGACCAGAGCTCAGGATAGGGCGCTTCGAGGGAGAGATGTTACTTAAAGCTGGAGAAACAGTAGGGCTTGGCGTTGAAGGAATTCCCTTGGATGACGCTGTGATAAAAGAGCTTTCGGCGGGAGATGAGGTGCTGCTTGATGATGGCAAGATCCTTGGAGAAATTTCTTTTGCAGGCGAACAGAAAGCTACAATGCGCATCATCCGTGGCGGCGAGCTGACCCAGAGAAAGAGCATACTTGTAAAGGGCAAGGATTTAAGGCTTTCAGCGATTACTTCAGATGACATGGAAAACCTTAAGTTTGCCAAGAACCTTGGAATTACCGGGATCATGCAGCCTTTCGTACGGAGTAGGGAAGACCTTATAGAAGTAAGAGATGTCCTTGATGAGTGCAGCTGCGCAGACCTTAGGATATATGCAAAGATTGAAAATATGGAGGGCGTGAAGAATTTAGGCTCTTTTATAGATCTTTGCGATGAGGTGATAATCGCCAGGGGAGACCTTGGAAATAGTATGGATCTATGGACACTTCCAAGGGTTCAGAAAGAGATTTCCGGGATCTGTAATAAGGTCGGTAAGCCTTTTATGGTGGTGACGCAGATGCTTGCATCTATGGAAAAGAGCGAAGTTCCCACCAAGGCAGAGGTAAGCGACATATTTAATGCGGTACTGGACGGAGCTTCGTCTGTGATGGTCACAGGGGAAACTGCAATCGGCATTAATCCGGCAGAGGTAATAAAGTATTTGAGCAATACTGCAAGGGAAGCAGAAAAGTATATTGGGGAGGAGCGGAAATGAGGACGCTTTTTATTGGCAACAGCCACACATACTACAACGACATGCCTGGGCTCTTTAAGGAGATCTGCAAAGAAAACGGCATAGACATGCAGGTAACAATGCTCACTAAAGGGGGAATGGGCCTTGATTACCATGCTGACAACGAACAGACCAGGTTCAATATTTTATATGGGGATTATGATTTTGTTATCCTTCAGCATGTTGCCCATCCTATGGGCGAGTTTTCGGTGATGGAAGACGGGGCTGACAGGATCATGGAGTGGATCAGGCAGACCAGTGCAAAGCCATGCTTTTACATGACCTGGACCAAGGAGGGGGATGAAGAATCCCAGCCTGAGATGTCTGAGCGTTACAGGAAGCTTGCAGAAAAGTACGGATGTCTTTTGGCACCTGTAGGAGAGAGATGGTGGGAGCAGATCCATGCTCATCCTGAGACAGATCTTTTCTTCGAAGACAGAAGGCATGCGTCACTTGAAGGATCTAAACTGATAGCGAAAACAATATTCGAAACGATTAAAGAAGAAATGGAGTTTTAAGAAGAAAATGCTTAATGAGTTTTCAAGAACACAGTTATTATATGGTAAAGAGGCTATGGATAAACTCGCAGCCTCAAGGGTAGCTGTGTTTGGAATTGGTGGCGTAGGCGGTTATACAGTGGAGGCACTGGCCCGCTCAGGAATTGGAGCTTTGGATATCATAGATGATGACAAGGTTTGTCTGACCAATATTAACAGGCAGATAATTGCCACAAGAAAGACAATTGGAAAATATAAAGTAGATGTGGCAGAAGAGAGGATCCACGACATTAATCCTGAGTGCAAGGTCAGGACCTACAAGACCTTCTACCTGCCTGAAACTCAGGATCAGTTTGATTTTTCAGAATACGATTATGTGGTAGATGCCATAGATACAGTCACAGGTAAGCTTACGATCATTGAGAATGCTAAAAAGCTGAATGTGCCTGTCATTTCTGCAATGGGAGCAGGCAACAAGACTGACCCTACGAGATTTGAAGTGGCAGATATTTACGATACATCTATCTGCCCTCTTGCAAAGGTCATGAGACATGAGTGCAGAAAAAGAGGAATAGACTCCCTTAAGGTAGTCTATTCCCAGGAAAAACCTATTAAGCCACTGGAAGATATGTCTATCAGCTGCAGACAGCACTGTGTATGCCCTCCGGGAACAGTAAGAAAATGTACTGAGAGAAGAGACATTCCGGGCTCTACGGCCTTTGTTCCTTCAGTAGTGGGCCTTATCATAGCTGGCGAGATCATCAACGATCTCACAAAAGAGTTCAGAGTGTAAGAAATATTAATTAATTTCAAAATGAGGAGGGAAATATGGATATTCAGTATTTGTTAATGTTGCAGGAACTTAGGAATGCCACAGGAGGCATTTTTGACGAGTTTTTTAATGCACTGTCAAAGTTTGCGGTAGATGTACTGCCGTTTCTTCCTTTTGTGATCTTTTGGGGAGTTGATAAAAAATGGGGATATTTCTTTTTGACCACCCATTGGACAGGGGAGCTTCTAAACGGCGTGATAAAGCTCACTGTGTGCGCTTATCGCCCATGGATAAGGTCTGACCTTATAGAACCTGCTGGGGATTCAAAAGTGGCGGCAACTGGTTACTCTTTTCCAAGTGGACACACCAGGACTGCGACTACTATCTACGGAGATGTGTTTGTCTGGCAAAAAGACAGGCGCAAGTGGCTTGCTATATGCTGTGCTGTGCTCATTCTGCTGACGGGATTTTCAAGGAATTTCCTTGGGGTACATACTCCGCAGGATGTGCTTGTAGCCTTCATTGAGTCTGTTTTTGTTATCTACGTGGTTTCAAGAGTGTCGAAAAGAGTAGAAGGCAACGAGAAACTTCTGGATATACTTACTGTTGTGGGCGTTGTGGCAGTTATTGCGGCTTTGGCTTACATACAGCTTAAGCATTACCCGCTGGATTACACTTCAGATGGAACTTTGTTAGTTGACCCCCAGAAGATGATGAACGACTGCTTTAAGGCCTGCGGAGCCTTCTTGGGACTGATGGCTGGAAGCTACGTAGATCGCCACTATATACACTACGAGATTCCATTTGGATCAAAGAATCTGCCTGTACTGGTGTGCGTTGGTGCTGCCATTACAATGGCATGGAAAGACTTATTTGCACCTGCAACTATTGTTCTTGCCTTCGGTGGACATTGGGGTAATTTCATTGCCAGATTCCTGATGCTTATCTTTGCTATGGTTGTATGGCCTCTGGTGATCAGAAAAGAATGTAAACAGAATTAGATCTTTTTGGGAGGATGACTGCAGGTGCTGGCCTGCAGTCACATGTGTTATGAAAATATGTGTGTGGGGTTCAGGTTGCTACCTGATGAATACATAATATCTTCGCAACCTTAAAATAACCTAAAAGGATTTATTTTTTTGACTTTTTTCACCATGAAAAAGTAATATATTTCAGTAGTAATTTAAGGAGCACAGGTATATGGATCATTTTTACTTTGTGAGACATGGTGAAACCGTGTGGAATGTAGAAAACAAAATATGTGGAGCAACAGACATTGAGCTTACCGAAAAGGGGCATCAACAGGCTATTGAGACAGGCCAGAAGATCCTTGATATGGGGATCAAGGCAGATATCATTCTGACATCCCCTCTTGTAAGAGCCAAAGAGACTGCCAGACATATATCGGAAATCACTGGAATTCCAATGAAGGTGGAGCCCCGCGTGATAGAGCAGAATTTTGGAATCTGGGAGTCAACTCCCCGTGATGGAAAAGAGTTCCATGAGGCCAAAAAAGACATGGCGTGCCGCTTTGGAACAGGAGAATCAATGCTTCAAATGGCTCAGAGAATATACAATCTCCTGGATGATATAAAAGCAGGAGATCAGGAAGTAATCCTCGTTGCCCATAATGGCATAGTCAGGATTGTAGAGTCATATTTTAGAGATATGGATAATGAGGAATTTTCCTCCTGTGGAATTAAGAATTGTGAAATAAAGAGGTATGAGTTTAATGAAAGATAACCAGAAGCTGTTAGACCTGATAGATAAAGCCGGAAAAGGCAGCATTGAAGCTGCTGAAGAAATCACAGTAGGCTACTATAAAGGAACTCTTGGAGAAAAGAATATCGCTAAAGCCAAGAAATGGGCGTCCTATGCAGCTAAACATGGCAGCATTGTATGCCGGGAAATACTTGAGCAGATACAGTAGGAGGCGGCGCATATGATAAAGAGCAGGAGGGGTATTTCTGCGGTGATCTGCAGTATCGGAATAGTTGCTGTGATGCTGGGAGGCTGTGGAAAAGGTGGAAGTGCTGAGATAACGGAAGTAGTAAGCGAAGCTACAGCGCAGAACGCCTTAGAGGCGAAGCCGCAAGAAACAAAAGAGGAAACAGCTAAAGAAGCTGAAGGGATAACAGAAGAAACATCCACTGAAGAACCCTGGAAAACCAAGGTAGATGGCATCTCCGAGGACTTCATTTTTGGAATGGACGTATCTTCACTTCTTGCAGAGGAAAACAGCGGCGTTAAATACTACGATTTTGAGGGCAATGAGCAGGATCCTTTAAAAACCTTTGCGGATTCAGGAATTAACTATATCAGGCTTAGGGTTTGGAATGACCCATATGATGAAGATGGCAACGGATATGGCGGAGGCAACAATGACCTGCCAACTGCAATTGAGCTTGGGAAAAGAGCTACCGATTACGGAATGAAGGTCATGATAGATTTCCACTACTCAGACTTCTGGGCAGATCCCAAGAGGCAGCACGCCCCTAAGGCCTGGGAGGGCTTGAGTGTAGAGGAAAAAGCAGAAGCTCTCTACGATTTTACAAAGGACAGCCTGACACAGCTCCTGGATGCAGGCGTTGATGTTGGCATGGTGCAGATAGGGAATGAGATAAACTACGGAATGTCCGGCGAGAAGCAGTTTGAAAAGGTTGCTGAGCTCCTTAAGGCCGGAAGTCTTGCAGTTCGGGAAGTATCTGAGGCTTACGGAAAAGAGATATCTGTAGTGGTACATTACACAAGGATCCAGGACAAGGCAGATGTACTTACACTGGTTGACAGGCTTATCAGGTGTGAACTGGATTTTGACATGATCGGAATGAGCTATTATCCTTTCTGGGATGGCAGTTTTGAAAATATGAGCCGCGTTCTTGAGCTGATAAATGAGAAGTATGGGAAAAAGGCTTTCATCGCTGAGACTTCATACTGTTATACAACTGAGGATGGAGATGGCTTTGGGAACAGCCTTTCTTCAAAAGACCTGGTGAAGGGGTATCCTGCTTCTGTAGAAGGCCAGGCCACTGTTATTCACGATATATGTCAGTACGTTAGCGATGTCAAAGGAATTGGTATATTTTACTGGGAAGGGGCCTGGATTCCAGTGGGACCGGCAAATGCTGACAATTCTGCTATATGGGAGCAGTATGGAAGCGGATGGGCCAGCAGCTATGCATCTGACTATGACCCTGAGGATGCGGGGAAATACTATGGCGGAAGCTCCTGGGATAATCAGGCATTTTTCGATTTTGAAGGACATCCTTTGGAATCACTGAAAGTATTTAATTACATGTTAGGAAAATGATTTGATAACTGATATAGATTTCTGGGCCAAATATGGCCAAAAACTAAATGAACAGCAAAAACAAGCGGTAGAAACAGTAGATGGGCCTGTGCTGCTACTGGCGGTTCCGGGAAGTGGTAAGACCACTGTCCTTGTAAACAGGCTTGGATACATGCTCTTTTGCAAAGAGATCGACCCGAGGAATATTCTGACCCTCACATACACTGTGGCAGCCACAAGGGACATGTCAGAGCGATTTAAGAGCCTCTTTGGACAGGAGCTGGCTGACAAACTTGAATTCAGAACCATAAACGGCATCTGCGCCAAGATAATCGCCTACTATGGCAGGCTCATAGGGAAAAGCTCTTTTGAACTGGTAACAGATGAGAAGATAACAGGTAAGCTCCTGACTGACATATTCCTGAAAGTCATGGGCGAATATCCCACAGAGAGCGACATTAAGGGCGTCAGATCCCTCATTACCTACTGCAAGAATATGTGCCTTACAGAGAAGGAGATCAGGGATGTGGGGAAAGATCAGGGGATAGATCTCTTTTCCATATATTCCGAATACAACAGCGCTCTCAAGGCCAGAAGCCTTATGGACTACGACGATCAGATGATCTATGCCTACAGGATGCTCAAGGGGTCAAAAGAGCTGCTTGCGCATTACCAGAACGAATACCGATATATCTGCGTGGACGAAGCCCAGGATACGTCTAAGATACAACACATGATCATAGCTCTTTTGGCTGGAAAGGCGGGAAATCTTTTCATGGTGGGAGACGAAGATCAGAGTATCTACGGCTTCAGAGCGGCTTATCCGGAAGCTCTTTTAAACTTTGAAAAAGATCACCCAGGCGCAAGAGTGCTTGTGATGGACAAAAACTACAGGTCCAATGCCAGGATAGTAGTAGCTGCAGACCGGTTCATCCAAAACAACAAGAGCCGTCACGAAAAGCACATGTGCGCCACAAAAGAGGCAGGTGGCGAGATTACCATCGCAGAGCTTGGTGCCAGAGAGGCTCAGTACAGCTATCTTTTAAAGGTGGCAAAGGACGTTAAGACCCAGACAGCGGTACTCTACAGGGACAATGAGAGCATTCTGCCACTGGTTGATATTCTTGAAAGAGAAGACGTTCCCTACAGGATAAAGAACGTGGACATGGCATTTTTCACCCACAGAGTAGTTATGGATGTGATAAACATGCTTTCCTTTGCTCTTTCGCCTGCTGATCCTGAGCTTTTTATGAAGATATATTTCAAGTTCCAGGCATTTTTGAGGAAGCCTGACGCGGAGGCCATGTGCGAGATGGCTGATGAGCGCCACACAGGCATATGGGACGCAGCTGAGTATATAGACTTAAATAAGCGCGTTCTGGGGAACTGCAGGTCCCTTAGGACTCATTTTAGGAATATGGCCTCAGAATCCCCCTATAAAGCCATAAACAGGCTTGAAAACTTCATGGGCTACGGGGATTACCTGAAGGATAACAACATTGACACAAACAAGATATTTATCCTTAAAATGCTTGCGAAAAATGAGGCTACAATAGAAGATTTTCTCTCAAGGCTTGAGGAGCTTCGCAGTATCCTTACGGAAAAAGAGCCTGATTACAGCTCCAAATTCATCCTTTCAACCATCCATTCCAGCAAGGGCCTGGAGTACGACACGGTCATCCTTATGGATGTGATAAACGGCGTTTTTCCAAGCAAGGTTGTCAGGGAAAAAGATAAATCAGCCTCGCCTCAGGACCTAAGGGATTTTGAGGAGGAGCGAAGGATCTTTTACGTAGGGATGACAAGAGCAAGGGAGAGGCTTACAATATTTAAGTATGATGATAAGCCTTCGGCCTTTGTAAAAGAGCTAACGGCCAAGGATAAGGCAGCTTCTAAGCCCACTAGTGCCAAGAAAGTTTCGAAACCCACTGGTGGCAAAGCGTCTACAGCTTTTTTGAAAAAGAGTAAGACCAAAGCTGCGGCGACCGACAGTATTCCGGATCAGCTGGTCATTGGAGAGAGGGTATCGCAGCCCAAGTACGGAGAAGGTACGATCACTGATGTAACCTACGACGATGATGAGATCCCAATGAAATTTTCCGTGAAGTTTGACGCAGGAGATGAGAAAATATTCCTGTATCCTGTGGCATTTAATATGGGAATGGATATAATTCACTAACTTTTAAGCGCTGATACCGGCGCGATAAGGAGGAGCCCAAAGTGAAATTACTTGAAGATATGATCAGGGAAAAAGGAGAGGTTTATCCGGGAAATATCCTGAAAGTAGACAGCTTTTTAAACCACATGGTGGATGTATCTCTAATGGATAAGATGGGTGAAGAGTTCTATCAGAGGTACAAGGACGCCGGGATCACCAAGATCCTTACTATTGAGGCTTCGGGAATTGCGATAGCAAGCTTTGTTGCAAGGCGCTTTGAGGTTCCGATGCTCTTTGCCAAGAAGACTAAGAGCCTCAACATCGGAGATGATGTGTATACTTCAAGAGTCAGTTCCTACACCCATGGAACAGACTACGATATAACTGTTTCCAGGAAATACCTAGATAGCAGCGATACAGTTCTTTTGATAGATGATTTTCTGGCCCTTGGCAATGCCATGAAGGGGCTAATAGAGATCTGTGACCAGGCAAGGGCAAGGGTCGCAGGGATAGGAATCTGCATTGAAAAAGGCTTTCAGCCAGGCGGTGCAGACCTTAGGATGATGGGAATTGATGTGATGTCTCTGGCAATCATCGAGAGAATGGGAGATGATGGGACAATCGAGTTCCAGAGGCAGGAGGATTAAAGGGCGGAAAGATGGCCTTACAAAAAGGAATAACAAAATAAATAATTTTTGATGATGGGCGACGTTCTCGCGAATGCAGTATTTGTGAGGGCGTCGCTTTTTTCATGTGCTTTTGGAAAACTAATACACTATATCTAGCGGTTGCAAAATCGAACAGCTGTTCTTATAATAAAAACTACCCAAACAAATGTTTGCAAAGCCAAGAAAAATGGCGTCAAGACAGGCATGGCGCTGTGGCAGGCAAAAAGGGCCTGTAAGGACGTGGTATTTGTTTCTCCCCACTATGATGACTACATTCGTTTTTCAAGGCTTGCAAGGAATATCTACAGTGAGTACACAGACAGAGTCGAGCCCTACGGTCTTGACGAGAGCTGGCGGAGCAGGACTTGTTTACACCTGTATTGTGGATGGAAAAGAGATCCATCTGTATTTTGAGGATGCTCCCGGTGGAGCGAAGTGGTTTTTGGAGTCTAAAGCCTAATGAAAGTGAGGGAAGATCATGATATATGCAGTAGATTTTGACGGAACATTAAGCATGGGTCAGTGGCCTGAGGTTGGGCCTGCAAATACAAGGCTTCTTCGCTATCTTCTGGACAAACAGAGGCAGGGTGACAAGCTCATTCTATGGACCTGCAGAGCAGGAGAGCCTCTTGATAAGGCTGTAGAATTCTGTAAAGAAAATGGTCTCATTTTCGATGCCATAAATGACAATCTTCCTGAGACCATTGAAAAGTACGGTTCTAATTCTAGAAAAATAACATGTGATGTTTATATAGACGACAGGGCAAGCCATGTGGACAACTACTGAAAATGTCAGAACTCCATCTGATACCCGACCTTCATTTGGTTTACGGTATCGCCAAGTTCTCTTTTCAGGATGCCATATGCGTGGCCTTTGGTGCAGTGGCCTGTGCACACGTAATCTATTCCGGTAGCCTTTATCTTCTGTGCCAGGTCTGTGATCTCTTCATCAGACTTGTTAAACAGGTGGAAACCGCCTACAAGGCCGTATACGTGCTTATCAGGGAAGGTTTCTTTTACCTCGTTTATGATATTTGCTGCTCCGCCGTGGGAGCAGGAGTTTATGATAAGGAGTCCCTTATCAGTCTCAAGAACAAGGCTCTGCTCGTGGGAGAAGTCATCAGGGATCCATCCTTTTTTTGTTTTCCTGTACATTGACTCTCGTTTGCCAACTTCAGAAAGATTTGCGGTTTTATGGGGGATGAGATATACCCCTTCTGTAATTTGGTAGTCTCCTGATACCATTTCTATGCGGTCCTTGTAGTTTCGGATCAGATTTTTGGGTATACCAATGTATTTCCTGAAGATGAATTTCTTGGCATAGCAGTTATCTGATGTAGAATCTCTCAGGTAAAATTTTGCGTGGGAGTTGTGCTCAAAAAACGCCGGAATTCCGTTGGCATGGTCATAGTGAGCGTGGCTCAATATACCAAAGTCAATGCTATCGACGTCGATTCCAAGCTTTTCCATGTTCTTAAGGAACAGGCCGGAAGCTCCCGCATCTACTAAGATCTTCTTGTCTCCAAACTCTACCAGGACGCAGAGGCCCCATTCTCCGGAGATTTCTTCGTTTGAAATGTTATCTACTATTACTGTCAGCTTTGTTTTCATACTTTTTCCCTCTTTTCTCCTTAAAAGTATAGCAAACGTTCATGGAATGACAATATAATAAGAGTTGGAACACTTGCAGGAAAGGTTTGGCAAGTGTGCGCAGGGAGTTAAAATATGGCAGGAATTTTGTACGCCGTGGGTGTGGGACCGGGAGATCCGGAGCTTCTTACCCTTAAGGCTGTAAAGGTGATAAATAAGGCAGATGTGATCGCTTGTCCCGCAAAAGGCGGCACTGCAGGCGTTGCATATGAGATAGCAAAAGAAGCCTGTCCTGAGATTGGGAAAAAAGAGAAGATCCTTCTTGATTTCCCCATGAAAGAGGAGGGGCTTGGCGCAGCTCATCAGGAGGCTGCAAAGAGGATAATTGATGTTCTTGGGAACGGGAAGAGCGTAGCTTTTCTTACTTTGGGAGACCCTGGTTTTTATTCCACTTTTTTCTATATCTCAGAGATGGTTAGTGATAAGGGCTTTGAAATCCAGATTGTGAGCGGAGTGACCTCTTTTTCCGGTATATCTGCAAGACTGAACATACCGATAGCACTCGGCAGGGAAAATGTGCTGATCACAACCGGTGAGTTTAGGAATTTTGATGGTACGCTTGTGGTCATGAAGGCAGGCAGCAAGCTGAAGGAATTGAAAGCGCGCGTTATCGAATGCGGCAAGAAGGCTTGGCTTGTTGAGAACTGCGAAATGGAGTCGGAGAAGATCTATGAGGACGTTCGGTCGATCCCGGACGAGGCGGGGTATTTTTCTGTACTTATAGTCAAGTAATGCAAAGAGGCGGAGTTGGTAACTTTTTTGCGAAAAGAAAGGATGAAGGTATGAGAGCACTATTTATCGGCGGAACTGGAACAATAAGCATGGGAATAGTTAGAAGGCTTTCTGAGGACCCTTTGTGGGAGGTATATCTTCTGAACAGGGGAAACAGAAAAAGCGATGTCCCTGGGTCTGTTAAGCAGATAATCGCAGATATAAACAACGAAGAGGATGTAAAAAAGAAGCTTGATGGAATGACTTTTGACGTCGTTAGTGACTTTATTGCTTTTGATGTCAGTGCAGTGGAGCGGGATTACAGGCTCTTTGAGGGCAAGACCAGGCAGTATATCTTTATAAGCTCTGCATCTGCTTACAATAAGCCTGCAGCATCTTATGTGATAACAGAAGGGACAACCCTTGCAAACCCTTACTGGGAGTACTCAAGGAACAAGATTGCCTGTGAGGAATTTCTTTTACGCAAGTACCGTGAAAATGGCTTCCCTGTAACAATTGTAAGGCCAAGCCATACCTATGATGAGAGACATATTCCGCTGGGAGTTCACGGCGATAAGGGCTTTTACCAGGTAATAAAGAGAATGCAGGAGGGCAGGCCCGTTATCATCCAGGGCGATGGTTCCTCTTTATGGGCTCTTACTTTTAACAGCGATTTTGCTATAGGTTTTACGGGGCTTATGGGCAACCGACACGCTATCGGAGAGGCTTTCCAGATAACTGGTGATGAGATCCTTACCTGGGATCAGATATATAGGACTATAGCAGATGCTCTTTCTGTAGAACTTAAGGCATACCACGTTTCATCTGATTTCCTTGCCGATGTGGGTGAAAAGTACGGCTACGACTTCAGAGGAGGACTTCTGGGAGATAAGGCAGTATCTGTGGTATTTGACAATTCCAAGCTAAAAAAGCTTGTACCTCAGATGACCACTAACATCCCATTCCATAAGGGTGTCCGCATGGCTCTTGACTATGTGCTTTCACACCCTGAAGAATATGAAGAGGATCCTGAGTTTGACCAGTTCTGTGATAAGGTTATAAGTGCATTAGAAGATGCAAAGAAAAAAGTTATAGAATAATTAGTTGGAAAAGGTGAGATATAATGACTCGTAGAGAAGCTGCCATGGCAAATTTCATGAAGGGCTACAACTGTTCCCAGTCAGTAGTACTGGCTTTTTCGGACATTCTTAATATAGATGAAGCCACGTTATCAAAGCTCTCATCCTCTTTTGGTGGAGGAATGGGGAGGCTAAGAGAGGTGTGCGGCTCTGTCAGCGGCATGTTCATGGTCGCAGGGCTGTTATATGGCTACGACGGACCAGAGACCGGACAGCTGAAGGCAGATCACTACGCAAGGATACAGGAGCTTGCAAAAAGATTTGAAGAGAAACACGGATTAATCGTCTGCAGGGAGCTGCTTGGCTTAAGTGTCAGGCACGATGTTCCAGTTCCTGAAGCAAGGACCTCTGAATACTACAAAAAACGCCCCTGCCCGGAGATAATAGGCGATGCGGCCGAGATCCTGGAGCAGTTCATTAACGAACAAAACGAGCAAAACAGTTAAAGGCTTGCAGGTAACGATTATGGGAAACGAAAATGGAACATGGATAATGTACGGCGTTGAGTGGGATGATCCTGAATGCCTTCATACTGTCAAGGATGCCATAGCATATATAAATGAAGTGGGCTTTTTGCCACTTTTTAAAAATGATATTCCCGGATTTTCCCTTGAAGAGAGGACAGTTCCGGAGTATTGGTGGTGCGGGGATCCAAAGGTTGACCCTTGGGAGTGGCGAGAAGAGATCGCAAGAAGCGGAGAACTTGCCTATGGTAAGTTTTTTGATAAAAAGGCGGGCTTTATCTCAAAGAAGTGGCTTCCATATTTTGCCAATTACAGGCGCGAAGGATATGATTTTGATGCCCTGTGGGACGATGAAAAGGCATCAAGACGCCAGAAAAAGATCATGGATCTCTTTGAAGAAGAGGATGAGATCTACTCAAATGAGATAAAGGCCCGGGCAGGCTTTGGGAAGGGCGGAGAAAAGGGCTTTGAAGGAACTCTTACAAGCCTTCAGATGAAGACTTATCTCTGCGTAAAGGACTTCAGGCAGCGCAGGAACAAAAAGGGCGAGTTCTACGGATGGCCCATAGCAATCTATACCAAGCCTGAGACCATTTGGGGTTACGAGCATGTTACATCCAGATACAGTGAAAGCCCTGAAGCCTCAGGAGAGGCCATAAGGCAACATATAAAGGATGTATACCCAATAGCGAAGGGGATTACTTGGAAATAAAGCAACATTTCTTAACATAAACTAGTGCTACATGTTAGTTTTGATTGGTAGACACTTATTTATCTTAGCAATAACATTATGTTAAAATTTATTGCAAAGGTGGGATAAGTATGAGGAAACACTACTTAGACAATTTACGCTGGATCACAGTTATCATTGTTGTGATCTATCACGTGTTTTACATGTATAACGCCGAGGGAGTGCTTGGCGGATTGGGTAAGATCACAAATCTTAAGGTTCAATACTACGATATGTTTCAGTATCTGGTGTATCCCTGGTTTATGCCTGTTCTTTTCGTCGTTTCCGGGATCAGTGCCAGATTGTACCTTGATTCGCATTCAGAAAAAGAGTTTTTCAGGTCCAGGACTTTAAAACTCCTGGTTCCGTCAACTATTGGTCTGTTTGTATTTCAGTTTATTCAAGGGTACGTCAGTATGTCACTTGGAGGAGGCTTTGAGGGACTTGCGGCTGCAGGCGTTCCAAAGCCGATGATTTATCTGATCATGGTTGCTTCCGGAAGCGGAGTTCTATGGTACATGCACCTTCTGTGGGTATATTGCGTGATGCTTTTGCTTATCAGAAAGATAGAAAAAGGTAGGCTCCTGGAAGCTGGAGCTAAGACACCTTTGTGGCTTGTGGCACTTTTTCTTTTCCCAATCTGGGGCGCATCCCAGATCCTTAATACTCCAATAGTCTCGGTTTATAGGATTGCGTTTTATTTTGTATTCTTTGTGCTTGGATATTTCATATTCTCTCATGATGAAGTGATTGAAAGACTAAAGAAGATTGCAATACCACTAATTGTGATTGCTGTGGCGATCTGTGCTGTGTTTGCTTTTATGTATTTTGGCGAAAACTATGCAGACAAGCCCATTAATAGAGGCCTATTGTATGCGGTTGATGCGTACGCTGGCTCTCTGGCAATGCTTGCTGGAATGGCTCGTTTTGGAGATTTTTCAGGTCCTTTATCAAAATGGATGTCAGGACATAGCTTCGGGCTATATGTATTCCATTACCTTGGGATATCATCCGTAGCATTGTTCATTGCTAAACCTAAGCTTATGCCAGCGCCTGTATGCTACATTCTAAGCCTTGTTGCGGGATTTGTATTTGGATACGGTCTATATGCCATTATTTCAAGGATCCCGTTTTTTAGATGGGCAGTTTTGGGGATTAAAAAGGAGAAGTGATCCATGTTTAAGGATAATCTGGTTCAGATGCGGAAAATGCTGCAGATGACACAGGAGGATATTGCTGAAAAGCTAGGCGTTACGAGACAATCTGTGGCAAAATGGGAAGCCGGAGAGAGCATTCCTGATCTTGATAAATGCAAGCAGTTGGCGGATATTTTCGGAGTGTCTTTAGATGACCTTGCTAATTACGAGTCTGAGGACAACTTAGGGCTTGCTGTTCCCCCTAAGGGAAAGCATCTTTTTGGTCTGGTTACAGTAGGAGACAAGGGCCAGATTGTTATTCCGGCTAAGGCCAGGAAACTTTTTGATATATCTCCAGGTGATCAGTTGGTGGTTCTGGGCGACGAAGGGCAAGGGATTGCCATAGTTAAAGCTGAGAACTTTATGGCCATGGCTGGTATGATTGAGAAGCTAAAAAAGAAGCCTACAACTACATGAAAAAGTTCGCAGCTCTGGTTTCGGAGCTGTGAACTTTTTTGCGTTATGCAGAGTAGTACTGGGAAAGCTGATTCGTTGACAGTGAACGGTCGTTAGAATATAATTGGTAACTATAGTTAGAAAACTCAGAAGGGGGGCTATATGGCAAGAACTAACGCTAAGGAACCTTTGATTTGGGCAGCAAGAGATCTGTTCTCTGTAAAAGGATATGACGGGACCAGTGTCGATGAGATAGCAGAATCTATCGGAATAAAGGGGCCGACCATTTATAAATATTTCAAGAATAAAGAGGATCTTTTAAAAGCGGTTGTTGATACTGCAGAAGATGAGTACATAAAGGGCATGGGAATAACCAGGGAATTGCCGGATATGATCAATTCAGGAGCTGAGCTTAAGGCATATAGTTTGAAATCCCTGCAGTTCACACTGAAAAATGATACTGCGAAAAAGATGCGACGGCTAATAACAATGGAGCAGTACAGAAATGCTACTCTGGCAGGGCTTACTACCAGGCATCATCTCACGTACCTTCAGAGTATCTATGCATCGATCTTTAAAAAGATGATGGAACGCGGACAGATGATGCAGGGGGATGCAGATATTATTGCTCTTGAATTCATATCCCCAATTACGATCATGGTCCAGCTCATAGATAGAGAACCCAGGAAAAAGAAGGAGGCCCTTCAAATAATTGAGAAGCATATAGATGTTTTTCTGGAGAGATATGAATTTGTGTAAGTGGGAGGAGTGAGTGGTATGAAAGAATTTGAAAGTATTGTAATGGGAAAGAGCAGCATTCCTGCTCTGAGTATCACAATTATTCTAATGATTGCGATGACTGTTGGCTTTTTTATTTGTTGGCGACTTAAAAATAAGCAGAGAACAAATATCAGTTATCTGATAGCGGGAATTGTCGGATTCATGGTTTCGGCACGTGTCTTGGAACTGGGAGTGCACTATTTTTGCATAATCATGGATAACCCAGTTTCAAGGTTTATCACTGGAAGTACAATCGCTTATGTACTATACGGGATCACGATGGCGGGTGTCTTTGAGGAGTGTGGAAGGCATATTGTCCTTAAATATATCATGAAAAAGAATCGCACCCGCGAAAACGCGGTTTTATATGGCATAGGTCATGGAGGCATCGAGATATTGGGAGTAATCTTGCCTTCGATAATTACCTGTCTTGCGGTTGCAGTGATGTTCACTAACGGACCTATAGATGTGGCGCTGGCTTCACTTAATATCACAGAAGAAACCGCTGCTATGGCGCTACCGACAGTAAAGGCTGCAGCTGCATTTGATTACGGAATGATGGCAATGAATGTCATTGAGAGACTATTTGCGATGGTATTACATATCTCGCTTACTGTAATTGTATTTTACGGCGTGGTAAATGCAAGGAAAGGGTGTTTGCCGCTGGCAATTCTCTTGCACATGCTGATGGATACATTTGCTGCTCTATATCAAAGAGGCGCTGTGTCACTTTGGATATCAGAAGTTTGGGCTGCATTCTGGGCTGTTGCAAGCGCCTTTATTGCAGTCAGACTATATAGGAAAATGGCAGAAAAGGGTGACTTCCTAGGATGAGTGATGGGCGGAAAATTCCATTTTGTGACTAAGACATTGAAGATATCGCTATTTAGTCATTGTTTTCAGAGGCGGCAATTAAAAGGACTAAAGCTTGCGAAAGATTATGTTTTAGTCATTTTTGCAAATTTATCACATATAAAAGAATAAGTAAGAGGAATAAGCAGTGAAGATCACAGTTATCAACGGAACTGAAAAACGCGGTGTTACATACAGAATGAAGGAAATATTTTTAGAGCAGTTCAGAGATGATTCAGAAATCACGGAATATTATCTTCCCAAAGATGGCCCGGGGTTCTGTACGGGATGCACTGCGTGTTTCAGGAATGATCAGATTCGCTGCAAGGATGCCGAAAAGGTGCAGAAGATCGAGAAGTCCTTGTTTGACGCGGATTTGATTGTTTTTACATCACCAGCATATGTTTTCCATACAACTGGTGCAATGAAGGCTATGCTTGACCATTTCGGATACAGGTGGATGCCTCATCGTCCGGCTAAGGAAATGTTCGGAAAACGTGCGGTGATAATCACACAGTGCCTGGGAGCAGGTGGGAAATCCACAGCAAAGGATATTAAAGACAGCCTTTCCTGGTGGGGCATTTCGACCATCAAAGTCGTAAGTTTTAGGCTGATGTCTGAAATTGACTGGGACAAGATTGAGGACAAGAGAAAAGCATCATTTAAAAAGAAACTGGATAGCGTTGCAAAGAAAATGCGAGCTATAGATTATAGTAAGCCTGGACACACAGAGATTGTTGTGAAGGCAAAGTTTTATGCCGTAAGGATGCTGCAGACAAGTCTTGGTAAACAGAACCCTGAATACACAGATTTTAAGTACTGGAACGAGAATGGCTGGATTGGTAAAGCAAGACCATGGAAATATCAATAAAAGTGGTCCGCGATGGGAGGAAATGAATGAAAGTATTGTTGTTTTGTTGTAAGGGATTTGAAACTATGGAGTTTGCGCCATTTGTCGATGTGATGGGATGGGCAAGAAATGACTATGGTATGGAGGTCGAAGTGGTTACTGCAGGTTTTACTAAGACTGTTGTATCTACTTTTGGAATCCCGGTTTTGGTTGATAAGACCTATGAAGAGATAGATATCTCCGAATATGATGCACTTGCAATTCCCGGTGGATTTGAAGAATTCGGATTCTACGAAGATGCATATGATGAACGTTTCTTGAATCTTATTCGAGATTTTGATAGTGCACATAAATATATAGCTTCTATCTGTGTTGGGGCGCTTCCAATTGGCGCAAGTGGCGTTCTTAAGGGAAGAAAAGCTACATCATATCATTTGGGAGATGGCAGACGACAAAAGCAACTTTCTGAGTTTGGGGTAGAGGTAATACCTGATCAGAGTGTTGTGATCGATCAGAACATAATAACAAGTTTTTGTCCTGAAACAGCTCCGCATGTTGCCTTTTCCTTACTGGAAATGCTTGTAGGTAAGGAAAAAACCGGAATTGTTGCCACTGCAATGGGATTTTAAAATTCTGATCATGGAGAAAAGAAAATGATCGTAGATTTTTTGTTAGATAATAACTAAAAGGGAGGTCAGATCGTATGAATGCTAAACTGTTTACACAAGCGATAATAAAGGTGATATCAGGGATATTGCTGGTAGGGGCTCTTTTATTTTTACCAGCTGGTTCTTTTTCATATTGGAATGCTTGGCTACAGTTGGGAATTTTGTTTATTCCTATGATCGTGGCGGGTTTTGTAATGATGAAGAAAAGCCCGGAGCTTTTACAGAAGCGCCTAAATGCAAAGGAAGAACAACCAGAACAGAAAACAGTCATCGTACTGAGTGGGCTGATGTTCCTTGCTTCGTTTATCATAGCGGGACTAAATTTCCGGTTTAAATGGATTGTTCTGCCGGATTGGATTGTCTATGCCGCGACTGCATTATTTTTGCTTGGATATATCCTTTATGCGGAGGTCCTTAGAGAAAACGCTTACCTTTCCAGAACTGTTGAGGTGCAGGAGAATCAAAAGGTTATAGATACCGGCCTTTATGGAATTGTCAGGCATCCTATGTACATGAGCACCTTTGTTTTGTTTTTATCCATGCCTCTTGTACTAGGATCAGTGATATCATTTGTCATCATGCTTCTATATATACCAATAATTGCTAAGCGTATCCGCAATGAAGAACAAGTACTCGAAGAAGGTCTTGTTGGATATTCTGATTACAAGAAACGGGTAAAGTATAAGGTTATACCTTTTGTTTGGTGAGCTTA
The DNA here is from genome assembly GCA_015056565.1 of Butyrivibrio sp. Taxonomy (GTDB): domain Bacteria; phylum Bacillota; class Clostridia; order Lachnospirales; family Lachnospiraceae; genus Butyrivibrio. The sequence goes on along the minus strand of SVGB01000006.1, from coordinate 2,163 downwards.
TATAAAAGTGTTGACTTTGGTAAGTAAAAATCACAAGTATGAGCAATGTAAAAAACAAAAAATTTGTATATAAAAGTGAAGATAGCATGAAGAAGATGCATGAGTTCTATGATAAGACGCTTGCATCACTTGGTGTGCCGTATTTAGAAGATTTCTTTGATACATCATTTGGTAAAACTCATTGCCTTCTCGTCGGAGATCCTAAAAAGCCAAGGATATGTACAATACATGGCGGAAATGGGATCACACCCTTGAATCTGAAATTGTTTCTTCCATTGCTTCAAGAATACTGTATCATTGCGCCGGATGTGATCGGAATGCCGGGAAAAAGCGATCCATACAGAAATATAAGCAGCAAGAAGGATGAGTATGGACTGTGGATCAAGGAAGTACTGGATCATTACGAAGAGGAACGAACATCCTTTGTTGTATCTTCCTACAGTTCAGCTATGTTTCTTTCGTTTGCCAGGAGATATCCAGAGAAGGTCCAGAGCGCCTTGCTCCTGGTTCCGTCAGGGATAGCACATGGCCCGATCCTGCCTATGATGGGCAAGATGGTCGTTCCGTTTATGAAATACTATTTTAATCCTTCTGTGAAAACACTGGATGCGGTGATTGAGACCATGGGTGGAAAAGGAGATCCGGTATGGAGAGAATTTTTGGACATCATGATGTCCTCCTATAAGATGGAGATGAGGCCTCCCAGGGAATATAAGAAGAGGGAAATGATATCGTTTAAAGCTCCGCTTCTGATAATCGCGTCGGAAAAGGATATCTTTTTTCCGGCAGGCAGAGTATTCAGCAAGGCAAGAGAAATCTTTTCGGGACCGATTACTACTACAGAGATAGATAGCAAGCATTTACCATCAGATGAAACTATGGCCGATGTATGTAAACGTACGAGGGAGTTCTTTAAGAACGCGTAGGGGGAAGAGATGATCCATTCAGAAAAATTCATTACGAAGGAGTTTTGTGGAATGCGAGCTTTGATAATTAATTGCAGCCCTGTTCGCACAGGGGCAACTGCAGAAATAGTTAAGCTGGTTTCGGAACAGTTATCAAATAAATACAGTGTCAAAAGCATTTGCATTGACGATTATGTCTTTGCATTCTGTAGAGGGTGCCGTTCTTGCCACAATACGGCGAAGTGTGTCATGAGTGATGCAGGCGTTATCGAGAATATAATGAGAGAATATGATGAGGCAGATATTATTGTCTCTGTTTCTCCCTCCTACTGGGCCGATATCCCTGGACAATTTAAGGCATTCATTGACAGATGTACTCCATGGTGCAATACACATGAGCCACATGCATCAATTAAGCCTGGAAAGAAAGGATACGCCATTGCTCTGAGAACCGGTCCAAACATGTCGGAATGTGAGAGGATAATCGGTAGTATAGAGCATTTTTATGGTCATCTGGAAATAGAATGTAAAGGTCATTTAGGGTTGACATCAATCGAATACAAAACAGATGTAGAAGCCAGAAAACAAGAGATTGTAGATTTCTGTAAGAGTATGTAAATGTTTTGCAGGATAATATGAAAAGGGACATTAATGAAATTAAGAGAATTTGAAATAGATAATGATTTTGAATCAATGAAAAACTGGGTTACGGACGAGAGAATGCACGCTATGTGGTGTGCCAATCTTATCAAGTATCCATTAAGCAAAGAACGCATGGCTGCAACTATGACAGAAGCGGCAGATAGGTTTGGTGATGTTCCTTATGTTGCTATATCTGATGATGGCAGAGTGGAGGGCTTTTTTTGCTATTCATTTAATAATGAAACAAAAGAGGGTATGCTCAAGTTTGTAGTAGTAGATCCTGATGTAAGAGGAAAGGAAGTCGCCCAGAAGATGCTTAGGATTGCGGTAAAACAGGCGTTTGATAATCCTGAAGCAGAAAGAGTACAGTTAAATGTATTTCCGGAAAATCCAAGAGCTAAGAGATGTTATGAAAAAGCTGGATTTGTAGTGAGAAACTATACACCTGATGCATTTACTTATAAAGATGAAACCTGGGGCAGATGCAATATGGTATTCAACAAGGAATAACTTTCATTATAAACGGTTAGGCAATCGCAATTTGTGGGGGCAGAATGAAATCTTTCATTAGACTAACAGATTTTACCAAAGATGAATTATTAGAGATATTTAGTAT
>SVGB01000005.1 GCA_015056565.1 Butyrivibrio sp. | reverse complement strand
GCTGCAGATCCTAATGCGGTTTGCATCATGTGTTCTGCTATGGGTCAGCAGGCAATGGTTATTGAATCTATTCAGGCTGGTGCCAAGGACTTTATCGTTAAGCCTTTCCAGGCAGACCGTGTTCTTGAGGCCGTTAAAAAAGCTATCGGCTAATCCGGCGCATATACAGGCAACTTAAGAGGACAATATAAAAAGAGGTTCTGTTTTCAGAACCTCTTTTAGCATGCCTATATATTTACTCTTCAGCCCTTTCACCTTCATAAACCGGTATTCCAAAGCCCCTTGGAAAGAGTCTTTCTCCAAGGGCGAGAGATGCATAGTCGTGACGATTTATGATTATCCTGGTATCTGGATCATAAGCTTCATAAGCGCTTTCAACAGCCTGCTTTATGAGCTGAGGAAGAAGCTTTACAGAATTTTTTCCTGTAACATGCATCAGCACCACCTCAAGCTGCTCCGATGGTGTCCTGTGAAGAAGCAGCATTCCCACTATCTGTCCATCAATCTCAGCATAGCAGGATACATCATTTTCAAAGTAGAGCCTTGGAAGGTATGCGAGATCCTCACAGGTTCCATAGTGTCCCTGCACAAGAGTCCTGCTAACTGCAGCTGAAAAGCCTCGTTGAGTTGCACTCCTTAGCGGCATTACAGCGTCTGAAATACTTATCTTGGCAAATGCACTGATATCTGCTATCTCAGACAGCTTTGCAGTAATACTGTCACCCTCCATGAGATTTACGGTAAAGCCTCTTTCCTTTAACATCTTCTTAAGGTCCTTACTGGTCTTTGCAGGCAGGCAAAAGAATGACGTGGCTATGCCCTCCTGTTTTACTTCCCTGTCATACTTATCAAAAAGTTCATTAAAAACGTCCTCTTCGTCAGCCTGAAGCCATTCTATATGACTCTCCTTGTCAGAATCATTAAGCATGTTCTTATATCTCCATACAATGCCGCCTGCGGGAGTTCCAAAATCATCAGTGGCTATAAGTCCACTATAAAAAGTCCTTCCGATGTTCTCTGCAACATCTTCTGTAAGATACTCCATATACTCTTCAATATTGTCTTCTGTAAGTTCTATGATGTTCATTTGGGTCTCCTATTATGATTTTTTTCGTGCAGAAATTCGGGTTTGAGATACGTAGTATAGAACACACCGTTGTCAGCCCTTCGGGGATTTTCAATATATTTTTTCCCAAACTGCGTTTTATAGTTAGAAAATGCCTCGCTCCAACTATTTTGGTCATTTTTTATAAATACCGAATTGACTTTCTTTTTCTTTGATCTAAGTCTTTGTTCCTGAGCCCTGGTCTTGTTTATCAGTTTCTTTAAACCTTCTATTCGGTCTATCAGTGCATTCCTCTCATTTTTACTTAAGATATCGCACATAGTATAGTCGATGATCTTTGCGTCCAGCTTAAGGATACTATTAGCAAGTTCCTCGTCCATATATGGTGCAGTAAGTTTTCCATCACTCTCGATGCTTACCAGAGCATGTAGATCGCCGAAACCTTTCTTTACAACATCTTTGTAGGTAAGGTTTCCAAAAGACGCATCATTATCAATGCCCTTGATATCTTCAACTTGCACAACTGTCTTATCATCTGTTTGCGTTACTTTGCCAAGATAATTGTATGCGTTTCTGTCAACCTGCCCGCATATAATATCAAATACCTGAAGGTTCAGAAGCTTCCTAAAGCAATCTGGCGTGTAGGTCCTCCGCTTTTTGGCTTTTCCTGCTTTTTCACGTATTTCTTGGAATGCTTCTCCTTGCGCTTCCTCCATGGAAATTCCCTGCATGTTTTTGCCATTAACTTTCAGATTGACAAGTGATGATTTTGTAACCAGATTTTCAAGTCCCAGCATCTTCGCCATCCTGCTGGTAGCAACGTTTCTTTTCGATATTTCAGCCCCCTTATCGATCATGCCTTTTTCTATGCACATATTACTAAGAGTCATGTTCCTTGTTCCCTGTATTAAAACATCAAAAACGTACTTACTATCTTCTTCATTTATTTCATCGATCATTTTCTTAAAATTTTTATCCCAACCAAGCGCCTTTTTCAATTCTTCTTTGAATACATCAACATTCGAGGTCAAACCTGCAAATCTATGATATGCATCACTTTCAGTTGCATATTTCATTATCATAGCCTTATGGATGATATCAAGATATCCTTTTCGACGAATACTTTTTTCATCGTTATTTTTTGAAAGCATCTTTTTTTCATCCTTAAAATATTCATAAAAGGAACTTGAAGGCATTTTTTCATTTTCTTTAAAAAATCGCTTCTTGCCATCTTTTTTTATAATATATACCTTGGAACTTCCTTCTCCTCCTATTTCTACTTCGTATCCATTTTTGCCATTTTCAATTTCTTCCGTTCTGACTTTAGAAAGTACATCTAGCCAAGTTTTCTTTTTTGCTACCTGCTTTTGATCTGCCTGCTTAGGCTCATCTGCAAGCTCCTGCATTCTGTCCTCAAACTGTATCGACTCAGTCTGCAGCTGTTTCTGAAAGTCCTTGACCATCTGAAGTCTTGCCTTACCCTCTGCTGTCCATGGATTCCTATTTGATATGTATTTTTCACAGGAAAGAATAGCATCACGAAAACCATTGTGTATAGCTTCCTGATCCTTTACATCAAACTCCTTTTCAAAGAGTCTGTCCAGTTTAGCCAGGTTATCAAGAATAGGCTGCATATACTTGCCTGAGGGAGCTGTCCTTTTTGCTTTTTTGAAGGTTCCACCTGACAGAAAAGTGTACTTACCTTCGCTAATAAGGGAGCGTTTCATGCTAAAAACACTGACAGATTCAGGCATGTTAGCCTCAACGTTCTGTCTTTTATCCTGGATAAGAGGCACATCCATGGGAGCTTCTTTGATCATATTACTCTCGAAGATGTCCTTGCCAATTTCATCCATCTTTTCTTTTTGCATTAAAGCATCATCAAGAGCCTTGGCCTCTTTGATCTCTTTTGGATCTTTCAGAATGCCAATATTCATATCCTGCTGACTATTCCATTTATAGAGTTTTTGAGTATCCATACAGTATCCCTTTGTGTGATCACAATTTTGTGCATCGTTATCAAAAATCGAATCATTTATGATTTATACGGATATAGCTTAAGAATTGGCAGAAATTGAAAAGGGCTGTATTTCCGGAATAGCTCCACAAACCTTATAAAATTCCGAAAAATCTTTGCATTCTATCCGGATGATCTTATCCTCTCCGTACTGGTCTTTGGCTCTTTTTATACTGTAAGATACGAGGTCTTTGAGTTTGCCAGTAATTTCAAGTCTGTCACATCCAAGGAAATTTATAACAAGATTTTCAGCGGCGTCCTTTTTTACAAGGAGCAGTGCACATCCGTCTTTTGCTTTGTAAAAAGAGCTTATCTCATCTTCGTAGAACCTCTTTCGCTCAAGTTCTGCTCCGTTAGCCACTTGTTTTTTTATCTTGATAAACTCGAGATTGTCGATAAAAGAAATGCTATAGATGTTTTTGCCAGAGGCAGCTTTTATAGAATCCATCTCACACAGCTCTTTTGCCTGTGAGGCATAGACAAAGACGCAGGAATCATCTAAAACTTCCACTAAGTTTTCCGAAATTCCGCTTTCAAACGCAACATTTTTATATTCGTCCATGAGAAGAAATGCTATATCGCCGTCTGTAAACTCCTCAGGGACATAGAGATAGCATATCCTGGAGTAGGTGCCTTTGTTTTCATCAAATCCCACAAAAAACTGCAGGACTCCTGCAACGAATTCCTCGTCGTCAAAAGCCCCCAGGGTGTAGTAGTTTTCTTTTCCAATATTGCTATATATATCTTCAGGAAAAAAATCTTTAAAAGCCTCAGCTTCATTTTTCGTAACTGTAAAAACTGACATAGGACAGATGCTCCTTCCGATAAATACCTAATTATATAATATAATATTTCGTTAGCATCTGTCCTGAATTTAATAAATACTTAATTATTTCTTTTTCCTGTCCCGAAGGAGTTTTAATATCTCAAAAATGGAATCTGTAAGAAGAAGGGTTCCGCAGGATAGCATGTACCAGCTGTTCTCAATGTCAGGCATTATAAGGATATACGCCCCCAAAAGGAAAGTTACGATCCCTTCAAATGAATATCTGAAGCGCTCGAACACCTTGGTGTTGTAGATTCTGAAATTGATGATGTTCTGATAAGCAAGAGAAAGAAGCAGTACTCCTAAGATCATGCTGGATACCACAAAAAGAGCTCCTTCCTTCACCAGAACTGCTGAGGTCAGAACCCAAAGCACGATACAGAGCATAACTCGTGGTCTTTCTTTTTTGAAATCCCATTCTGAGTTCTTTAAGTGCCTTATGGTGAGCACAACCTCGTAGATGCAGGTAAATACAAGGACTGCGAACACCACGGATTCCATGGCAAAGTCAGGAAACGCAAAGCTTAATATGCTAAGAAGTAGCGTAAGGCCAATCCTTATTGACTCTTTTCTGTTGATCAGTCCCCAGGTTCTTACAAAGATTCCCTTGCTGTCATCGTCTTCTTTTTTTATGCTCTTTGCCTTGTTTTTTAAGTTAAGGGCATCGCTGCCTGCCATATTGAAAAGAAGCTCTTCAAAGGCTTCAGGCCCTTTCATGGCGAACTCTCTTATGGTGTTGGCCCCGGTGTCAGTCATGGAGTTAAAGAGACTGTCAATGAAGTTTTCCCTGGCCCCAAGATCCATGCCCTCCACAAAACGGTCAATTAAATCTGTAATAAGGTGGCTCTCAGGAGCATGGTCCTTACAGGTTATAAGCCCCTCAGGGCCAAGCATCCAGGTCTGCATGCTGTGCTGGATAAGAGCATGGGCTGAACTTCTTACTATGATGTTCTCCCCTGCCGGAGGTTCAAAGATCCTGCCAATAATTGAGTATTCAGGAGTTATCTTGGTGATCTTATCAAGAATATTGTTGATAAGGGACTTATCAAGGACTTCATCGCAAAAGCCAGGCCCATCATTAATATAGACTCTCTTTAGCTTGGCCTGCTGCCTGATATCAAGATGAGCTGCGGCGTAAAGAGCAAGATGGGCTCCCTTGGAGTGACCAAGGATTATCACATCTTTAGAAGCTTCATTCACATGCCTTATGGCATAGTCAAGAGCCAGGTCCTGGGAAGGAACATTTGTGTAGCTTATCATGAAGTCTTCCTTCCAGCCAATTATGGTGGAATCTGTCCCCCTGAATGCAATGACCGTTGTACCGTCACCTAAGGTGTAGGTAACTGCTGCAAACTGCTTGTCTGAGGTATCAAATATATCCTGAAAGTCAGAAAGGACTACATTTCCAAAGCGCTTACTTTGTGCGCAGTACCTGGCAAAGTCCTGATCTTCTTTTCCCGAGCCCGCACGGGTATTTCTTATGGCGTGCATATCTTCCAGGTTATAGATGGCATCCCGCAAAGTGACCTTATCAGTTTTTTTGTACTCGAAAAAAGGCTTGTAATCAATATATACAAGCTCAGACAGAACCAGGTTATCTTCAATTCTAAATTCCCGCTCTCTAAAATCCAGGTCGCCCTTCCAGAGAACGTAATCAGACAAATGAGCCATTATTGCTCCTCTTATGAGTCAGTGGGGACGTTACAGTTTGACTCGTTGTTTACAATGAGTCAAACTGTAACGTCCCCACTGACTCACATATATTCACGCTGTCTCAGATTTCATACCGGTGTACAGCTGGTAGTACTTCTGCTTTTTAGCGATTAGCTCGTCATGTGTGCCCTGCTCGATGATCCTGCCCTGTTCAAGGACTATGATGCAGTCTGAGTTTCTTACGGTTGATAGCCTGTGGGCGATGACAAAGGTTGTCCTTCCCTTCATCAGCCTGTCCATACCATCCTGAACAATCTTCTCAGTTCTGGTATCAATTGAAGAAGTTGCTTCATCCAGGATGAGAACCGGCGGATCTGCAATTGCCGCCCTTGCAATTGCAAGGAGCTGTCTCTGTCCCTGAGAGAGGTTTGCACCGTCTCCGGTTAGCATTGTGTCGTACCCCTCAGGAAGTCTCTTTATAAAGCTGTGAGCATTGGCGAGCTTGGCTGCTGCGATCACTTCATCATCTGAAGCGTCAAGTTTTCCGTACCTTATATTGTCCATTACAGTTCCTGTAAAGAGGTGCGTATCCTGAAGAACAATTCCCAAAGACCTTCTAAGGTCTGACTTTTTTATCTTGTTGATGTTGATATTGTCGTATCTTATCTTACCATCCTGGATATCATAGAAACGATTGATGAGATTTGTGATCGTGGTCTTTCCTGCTCCGGTTGAGCCGACAAAGGCAATCTTCTGACCCGGCTTTGCGTGAAGCACAATATCGTGAAGCACCATCTTTTCATCTGTATATCCAAAGTCCACTCCGTTAAAGGTAACATCACCTTCCATGGGCTGATATGTTGTAGTATCAGTGGCCTTGTGATAGTGTTTCCATGCCCAGTGCCCTGTGTGATGATCTGCCTCTATGATCTGTCCATCCTTCTCCTCACAGTCAACCAGCATAACGTATCCGTCGTCTGTCTCAGGCTGCTCATCAAGGAGCTTAAAGATCCTCTCTGCTCCTGCAAGAGCCATGATGATGGAGTTAAACTGCATGCTGACCTGGTTGATCGGCATTGAAAAGCTCTTATTAAATGCCAAAAAGCTTGCAAGACCACCAACTGTAAATCCAACTGCAATGCTGTCAGAAAGTGCGATTGCTGCACCTATCATTGCACAGAGCACATAGCTTGTGTTACCCAGCTGAGCGTTTATTGGTCCAAGAGCTCCTGAATAAGCATTTGCCTTAAATGCGCTCTGGCAAAGCTCTTCGTTGAGCTCATCAAATCTTTCTATTGCTTCTTTTTCGTGGTTAAAGACCTTTACCACCTTTTGGCCTGTCATCATCTCCTCGATGAAGCCATTAAGCTGTCCCAAGTTTTTCTGCTGCGCTACAAAGTTCTTACCTGAAGACTTGGTAGCCTTAGCTGAGCAAAATAGCATCAGCGCCACCATCAGCATAGTCACAACGGTAAGTGGTATAGACAGTACGATCATCGATACAAAAACCGATACGATAGTGATGGCACTTGAAAGAAGCTGTGGGATACTCTGGCTTATCATCTGCCTCAAGGTATCGATATCGTTGGTGTAAATTGACATGATGTCGCCGTGGGCATGTGTGTCAAAATACTTGATAGGAAGGCTTTCCATGTGGGTAAAGAGGTCTTCTCTAAGTCTCTTTAGAGTTCCCTGGTTTATCTCAACCATGACTCTTGCCTGCAAAAATGCTGAGAAGACGCCAAGAGCATAGAACCCTGCAACTCTTACAATAGCTGCAAGAAGCGGTCCGTAGTCCGTGCTGCCCTGATCAAGCATTGGCTGAATATAAGAGTCGATAAGGCTCTTTGTAAAAAGAGTTCCCTGGACACTTGAAAATACTGTGAGCAGTATGCAGACAAGCACTGTTAACATATGTAAGGGATAGAACTTAAACACATACCCCATGATTCTTTTAAATAGCTTTCCAGGATTTTCCACCTTAGGCCTTGGCATTCCGCGGCCTCTGTTTCCTGGTCCGCCCTTTATTTCTTTTGTCTCTGCCATTTTATGTTCCTCCACTTAAGCCGGACGGTCGAAGTCAGCGTCTCCGCTGGCGCCAGTCTGGGATTCATAAACTTCTCTGTAGATATCATTGTTCTTAAGGAGCTCATCGTGAGTTCCAAAGCCATTTATCATTCCGTCATCCATTACAATGATGCGGTCGCAGTTCTGAACTGAATTGATCCTCTGAGCAATGATGAGCTTGGTGGTTCCTGGTATCTCCTCTGCAAATGCCTTTCTGATCCTGGCATCCGTAGCTGTATCTACAGCACTTGTGGAGTCATCAAGAATAAGGATCTTTGGCTTTTTAAGAAGCGCCCTTGCAATGCAGAGTCTCTGTCTCTGACCGCCTGATACGTTGGTTCCTCCCTGCTCTATCACAGTGTTGTAGCCATCAGGCATTTTCTCGATAAATTCATCTGCGCAGGCCATCTGACAGGCTTTTTTGCACTCCTCTTCTGTGGCAGCCTTGTTGCCCCACCTGAGGTTATCAAGAATAGTTCCGGAAAAGAGAACGTTCTTTTGCAAAACAACTGAAACCTGATCTCTTAAAACCTCCATGTTGTACTGTCTTACATCTACCCCGCCGACCTTTACACTGCCATTTGTCACGTCGTAAAGTCTGCTGATGAGGTTTACAAGGGAGGACTTGGCTGATCCTGTTCCTCCGATGACGCCTATGGTCTCGCCAGATCTGATGTCAAGATTTATGTTTTTAAGAACCGGTTCCTCGGACTCCTTGTCATATGCAAAATCCACATTTTCAAAAGAAATACTGCCATCCTTAACTTCCATTACAGGATCGTCGCAGTTTGTAAGATCAGCTTTTTCTTCGATGACCTCGGCAATTCTCTTACCACTTGCTGACGCCATGGTGAGCATTACGAAGATAACTGCAAGGAACATAAGGCTCATAAGAATGTTCATACAGTAGGTAAGAAGGCTCATGAGATTTCCTGTTGAAAGCTCGCCGCCAACTATCATGTGAGCACCAAACCAGCTGATAAGAAGGATGCAGGCATAAACTGTACCTGTCATAATGGGGCTCATGTAAACTACGTTCATCTCCGCTTTGACGAACATGTTGTAGATGTTAAGGGCTGCTTTTTTGAACTTGTCGTTTTCGTAGTCCTCACGGACATATGCCTTAACAACTCTGATGGCTGATACGTTCTCCTGTACACTTTCGTTGAGCGCATCATACTTTTCAAATACTTCTTTAAAGTACTTGGAAGCTCTGTTCATAACAAACATGATGATCAGAGACAGGAACAAGACCGCAATAAAGTAGATGCTTGCAAGTCTTGGGCTTATGATAAAGCTCATGACCATGGCAACTATCATTGAAGATGGTGCTCTCATGGCCATTCTAAGGGTCATCATGTAAGCGTTCTGGATGTTTGTCACATCAGTTGTAAGCCTTGTTACAAGACCGGAAGCCTTGAACTTATCGATGTTGGAAAAAGAGAAGGTCTGGATGTTGTCAAACATAGCCTTCCTTAGGTTCTTGGCAAAGCCGGTGGATGCCTTGGATCCAAAATAAGCTCCTCCAATACCGCACAAAAGACCAAAGATGGCGATGACGATCATCATGCCTCCGGTCTCAAAGATGTACTCCATATTCTTCCCGTAGATACCGATGTCAACGATCCTGGCCATAAGGATAGGAATGATCATTTCGCAGATTACCTCTCCAAGCATGCAGGCAGGTGTCAGTATCGATGGGAGTTTGTATTCTTTTACCTGGGATAAAAGTGTTTTTAACATGTATTCTCTCCCTCTATTTCTATAAATTAGTAGCATAAATAATAATATATTGTATGCAATTTAATGTCAACTTTCTTAAAGATAAAACATGCCCATGCACAGATGAAGCAAAGCTCATCAGTTCACAGGCACGTAATGATCATTTATTCATAAAGGTTCTGACATTGATACCATTTACCTCAATATGATCATCAACCTCAATGACAAGACACTGTCTGCCGTCAATGATCCTTGATTCCACAAGGTCTGTTCTCTCCGGGTTGACCTTGATGACTACATCAGGAGTTTCAATATCAAACTTCTTGGTGTGGGCGATATTGCTGGCAAGAAGCGGATAATCCTCATTTCCTGCGCACTTTTCGTAGGTCTCATCAAAAAATCCCAATCGCTCTTCAGAAACTCCACTGTCTGAAAGAAGCTGTTTTACATCCTTCTTGGTAAGCTCCAGGGGCTCCGGATCGCCCTCGTGATCCTCTATCATATCATTTAAGTTGTCGTGGATATTTCTCATGATGTCGTAGTCAGCATCTTCGCCGATGGCGCTCTGTACTACCGCATCAAAGAGATCCTTCTGCTCAGGAGCAGATATTGGAGCTCTTCCGCCAAACATGGCTTCCACAAACTCAGGCTGAAGGTCATCAGGTTTTTTGGTGAAATAGAGCATGTTGTGGATGTCTGTATTTCTCTCAATAAATGCCGGGAAAAGAAATCCCTTTACCGGTGCATCTACTACCCAGTCCCTGAATCTTTCCTCAATAACATTATCTTTTTCATTGTAGCCAAGACCAGCCTTGGAGAGCTTCACAGGACAGATACTGCAGAGCATGTAGTCATAGATGTTGTCTGATGCATCCTCCATCTCTATTCCATCCCTTGTAACTCCGGGAATATCGTAGACTGCGTGGACTACTATAATATAGTAGTTCTCACCATTAATATAGTTGGCAATGATCTTGTCATAGAACTCATCCAAAAGCTCATCATCAGAGAGCTTTGAGTTTCTTAGTGTCAAAAGAAAGTCTTGAGTTCCTCCGGGCTGTTCCTGTTCAATAGGAAACTCAAGACTTATCAGATTCTTACCAAAGGTCCCTGCGAGGGTATGCTGGAAAATATCAAGATATTTAAACATCTCCTCATCAGGAATGGATCCAAAGGCCTTCCTAAAAGTAAGGCGCTTGTTCTTCTCGTGATCCACGTAGCACCCGCAGATGTTGTCGATGGTACATCTGTCAGGCGTAAACTGCTTTTTGATCTCTAGTGTTTCTGCCTTATTCATTTAAATGATTACTTCCCCTTATTCATAAATTTGTCGCACATATCCTCTGCGAACTGCACAGGATAAAGCTGCACCATAACGGAATCGATCAGATTACCGATCGTCATCCTAAATGCTATTTTAACAAATTTATCATAAGTAGTATCAAACATTTTTTCAAATACTTTAATACTCTCAACGTCAATCTGGTTAACTATCGGAGTACTGATATCTGTTGGCACACCAAGCATGGATGAAAGGCTTGTTGCGCTGGTGCCCATCATCTGGTTCATGGCTTCTGAAGCAGCAGACAAATGAAGATCTGTAATCTCACCGGCTGTGTTAGTTCCATCGCCGCCCATCATAAGATCAGTCATTACCTTTACATCCTGCTCTTTAAGTACAAGGACATTGTTTCCCTCAAGTCCCTTTACATAATGGATCTGAACGAAGATACAGGTCTTTTCATAATCGTCCAAAGCTTCACTTCTCTTTATAACCTTAACGTTGGGTGTTGTGATATCAACCTTCTTATTTACCATCATACTTAAGGTTGTTGCTGAATTACCCATGCTGATATTAGCAATTTCACCCAGAATATCTATCTTGTCATTAGTGAGTACATAATCTTCCAAGCCCGTCACCTCCATATGTCTGCCTAAACGTAACCATACTAATATTTTAGTTTAAGATCAGCGTCTTTGTAAAGGCAGATTTACGGTTGTAAGAAAAGCTTTATTCTTTTTTTAGATTATTGTAACCACGGCGATTGATCGACAATGATTATTTATTTTCATTTTGTGATTATTTTACAAAGCTTGATATGATTATTTGTGATTATTTATGATTGTTATTGATCAGTGCCAGTGTTATCATAAACTTAACTTAATCTGTGAATGCGAGGAGATACCATGCTTACAGAAGAACGACGCAATCTGATCGTTTCATACGTCAATGAAAAAAACGCAGTGACTGTTGCTGAGCTCATGGAGGAGTTTGATGCTTCTGCAGCCACCATTCGAAGAGATCTTTCTGCTCTCCATGATGAGAGGCGTATCCAGAAGGTATTTGGAGGAGCAACTTCTATAAATAAGGGAGACGTAAGTACCTTTGAGCCCTCTGTATCAGCCAAGGCAACTCTCAACATTGAGGAGAAGGACGCGATCAGCAGATATGCTGCATCCCTCATCAACGACGACGATTTTGTCTACATTGATTCCGGAACTACTACCCTGGAGATGATCAAGTACATAGACAACCACAAGGCCAAGTACATCACTAACGGTATTGTCCATGCCAAGAAGCTCCTTGAAAAAGGTCTTAACACCATGATCATCGGAGGCAGATGTAAGGCTTCAACTGAAGCCATCATAGGTCCTGAGTGCATTGACGGCATCAGCAAATATCACTTCACCAAGGCATTTATGGGAACCAATGGTATTTCCATAAGCGCAGGCTACACCACACCTGATGTGGATGAGGCCATGGTCAAGGAAGAGGCTGTAAGACACGCTTATCTCTCCTATATTCTTGCAGATCACAGTAAGTTTGGTCAGATAAGTTCAGTCACATTTGCAGACATTGCAAGCTGCTGCATCATAACTGATAAGGAAGCAACCAAAAATTACACCAGCAAGACCATAATCAAGGTGGTCCCACAAGGGAGGTAAAAATGATCTATACCGTCACATTCAATCCAGCTATCGACTATGTGGTCCGGATGAGTGATGAGCTCTTACCTGGCATGACAAACAGGTCAGACTCAGAGGAATGCTACTTTGGTGGAAAGGGCATAAACGTTTCCACAATTCTTAATAACCTTGGAATAGAAAACACAGCTCTTGGCTTTGTTGCAGGCTTTACAGGCAAGGCCATTGAGGAAAGCGTCATCAAAAAAGGAATTCACGCAGACTTTGTAGAGCTGCCTGAGGGAATGTCCAGGATCAACGTCAAGATCAAGGGCGCAGCAGAGACAGAGATAAATGCCCAGGGGCCTAAGATTCCACAGGATGCCCAGGACAAGCTCTTTTCCAAAATAAATGCTCTGAAGGACGGAGATGTGCTCATCCTTGCAGGAAGTATTCCAAACTCCCTGCCAAGCGATGTCTATGAAAAGATAATCGCCCTTGTAAATGACAGAAAAATTGAAGTCGTTGTGGATGCGACGAAGGATCTTCTTAAGAATGTCCTTAAATATCATCCATTCCTTATAAAGCCAAACAACCACGAGCTTGGTGAGATGTTTGGCACAGTGCTTAAAACCGATGACGAGATCGAAGCTCACGCCAAAAAGCTTCAGGAGCTCGGTGCAAGGAACGTTCTTATTTCCATGGCAGGTGATGGGGCAATGCTCATCTCTGAAGACGGACGGAAATTCCGCATTGGGGTTCCAAAGGGACAGGTTAGAAACTCCGTTGGCGCCGGAGATTCTATGGTCGCAGGATTTATCGCAGGTTACCACAAGTATGGGGACTATGACAAAGCTCTAAAAATGGGAACCGCCGCTGGATCAGCCACCGCCTTTTCTGATGATCTTGCCACAGGCGAGGCAATACTTAATCTTTATGAAAGTCTTTAAGAGGAAGATTTGTAAAGGTTTGTAAGGGGATACTACAAAAAAGAGGTTTTTAAAAGGAGGGTCTATGAAAATCACAGATTTACTTAAAAAGGAAGGCATCGCTTTAAACGTAGATGCCGCAGATCAGAATGCAGCCATTGATAAGCTCATCGCGCTGCACGAAAGTGTTGGTAACTTGTCAAACGTATCAGCTTTTAAGGAAGCAATCCTTGAAAGGGAAAAGAAAGGCTCAACAGCCATCGGAATGGGTATTGCAGTTCCTCACGGCAAGTCTTCTGCTGTTTCCAAGGCAGGTGTTACTGCTATTACTATCCCATCAGGAATCGACTATAAGTCCCTTGATGGCAACCCAAGCAATCTTTTCTTCATGATCGCAGCTCCTGACACAGCAGCTGATACACATCTCGAAGTGCTCTCTAAACTTATGACACTTCTGATGGATCAAAAATTTGCAAAAAAACTCGTAGAAGCTAAGACAGCAGATGAGTTCCTTAGTATAATTGATAGTAAGGAAGCTGAGAAGGATAAGGAAGAGGCTGCCAAGAAAGCTGCAGCTGCTCCTGCTGCTAAGAAGGCAGTTAAAAATATTGTTGGCGTTACAGCCTGCCCTACAGGAATCGCTCACACCTTCATGGCAGCTGAGGCTCTTGAGCTCAAGGCAAAAGAGCTTGGCATCAACATCAAGGTTGAAAAAGATGGTTCCGGCGGAGCTAAGGACGTTCTTACTGCAGCAGATATCGAGGCAGCTGATGCTGTTATCGTTGCCTGTGACAAGAATATCGAGATGGGCAGATTTAATGGCAAGCCCGTTATCATAACTTCAACCAAGGAAGCTATCCATTCTCCAGAGGCACTTCTTGAGAAGGCCACTTCCGGAAACGTAGCAGTATACCAGCACACAGGCGCTGTAACTAAGGCAGCTGACACTACAGCCAACGAGAGCGTAGGAAGAAAGGCATACAAGCACCTTATGAACGGTGTTTCACACATGCTTCCATTCGTTATCGGCGGCGGTATCCTTATTGCTATCGCATTCCTTTTAGATGACTATTCTATCGATCCAAGTAACTTTGGTTCAAATACACCAATAGCAGCATGGTTTAAGACAATCGGCGGAGCAGCATTTGGATTTATGCTCCCTATCCTGGCAGGTTTTATTGCCCAGAGTATTGCTGATCGTCCAGGTCTTGCAGTTGGTTTTGTTGGCGGATATCTGGCATCTACAGGTGCTACTTTTGCTGCTCCAGGCGGCGATGTTCCATCAGCTTTCCTCGGCGCTCTTGTAGCCGGTTTTGTAGGCGGCTATATAGTAGTTGGTCTTAAGAAGCTCTTTGAATTCCTTCCTCAGTCACTTGAAGGAATCAAGCCGGTACTTATCTACCCTCTCATCGGATCACTACTTATCGCAATTGTTATGTGCCTCATCAACCCTATCGTTGGCGCACTTAACGTTTGGATCTCCGGCGTTCTTACAGGAATGAGCAGCGGATCAATAATCGCTCTTGGTGCTCTCCTTGGTGCAATGATGGCAACAGATATGGGTGGCCCTCTCAACAAGGCAGCTTACGTATTTGCTACTGCTGCCCTTGCTAACCAGAACGAGACAGGCTTCATGATCATGGCAGCTGTTATGGTTGGTGGTATGGTTCCTCCAATCGCAATTGCCCTTGCAACTATCATCTTTAAAAAGAAATTTACTGCAGCCGAGAGAAAGTCAGGCCCTGTTAACTTCATCATGGGACTGTCATTTATCACAGAGGGTGCTATCCCTTACGCAGCAGCTGATCCTCTCCACGTAATTCCTTCACTTCTTGTTGGGTCAGGCGTTGCAGGTGCTCTCTCAATGGCATTTGGATGTACACTCCGTGCTCCTCACGGCGGAATCTTCGTATTCCCTGTTGTAGGTAACATGGTGATGTACCTTGTAGCTCTCCTTGCAGGTTCTGTAGTAGGATGCCTTCTTCTTGGAATCCTTAAAAAGGACGCACAGGAAGCTTAAATCAAAACACTTTCCCAGCCGCATTTCTGGCGGCTGGGTAATGATAACTTCACCAAAAGAAAGGAAGAAAAAACTATGGTATCACAGAAAATCACAGTAACTAACGAACAGGGAATGCACATGCGTCCAGCAAGTGTTTTCAGTCAGGCAATGACTCCTTTCTCCTGCGATGTTAAGATCAATTTCAACGGAAACACCTTCGATGCAAAGAGCGTAATGATGCTCATGAGCGCATGCATCAAATGCGGCGCAGAGATCGAAGTTGTGTGCGATGGAGCAGATGAGCAGGACGCACTTAAAAAAGCAATCGAGCTCATTGAGAGCGGATTAGGAGATTGACCTTGGTTACTTAATGAGGTCTTTTTCGAATTTAGTAAACAAGGTCGTTCTGGCGCAGGCACTGCCTGCGAGCAGAACTTCCTTATGGAGGTAATGAAATGTTTCAGGGAATTCCCGCATCCCGCGGTATTGGTATTGGTAGTATCTGTGTTATTGCGGAGCACGAGCTTAAATATGACAACGCAAAAATAGAAGATACAGAAGCTGAACAGAAGCGTTTTAGCAACGCTATTGAAAAATTCAAACAGGAAACCTCAGAGATGGCTGAGGATATCAGAAAGAGGATCGGCCCCAAAGAAGCAGAAATCTTAGAAGGCCATCTTGTTATGATATCTGACCCCAGCATGTCCGGTGAGATGAACAAAATGATCGCTGCAGGCCAGTGTGCAGAAGCTGCTGTTGAGGCTGTGTGCGACATGTTCATTGGCATGTTCTCCAAGATGGACGATGATATGATGCGCCAGAGAGCTTCCGATATCAGCGATGTAAAGGTCAGCCTGTTAAAGATCCTTCTTGGTATTGAAGACGTGGACATCAGCAAGGTGGCTCCTGGAACCATCCTTGTGGCAAAGGACCTTACACCTTCAATGACAAGCCAGATCCGCAAGGAAAATGTAGCAGGCATCATCACTGAGGTCGGCGGAAAAACTTCACACTCTGCTATCCTTGCAAGGGCTCTTGAAATCCCTGCTGTCCTCTCCGTCCCTGACATCACTACTCTTGTTAAGGACAAGGACACAGCAATTGTTGATGGCACTGAGGGCAATGTTTACATCAATCCTGAGGGAGATGTCCTTTCAGGCTATATCATCAAGCGCGAGGAGTTCATCAAGAAACAGGCTGAGCTTAAGAACTTCCTTGGAAAAGAAACTGTCACAGCCGACGGTACAAGCCTTGAGCTGTTCTGCAACATCGGAACTCCCAAGGATGCCAAGAAGGCTGTAGAATGTGACGGCGAAGGAATAGGTCTTTTCCGCTCAGAGTTCCTGTTCATGGATAACAATCACCTGCCCTCTGAGGATGAGCAGTTTGCTGCCTACAAGGAAGCCGCAGAGGTTCTTGGAGGAAAAGCTGTTATCATAAGAACTCTTGATATCGGCGGAGACAAGGATATCCCATACCTCAACATGAAGAAGGAAGAAAATCCTTTCCTTGGCTACAGAGCCGTAAGGTACTGCCTTGGAAACAGGGACACCTATAAGGTTCAGCTTCGTGCCATCATAAGGGCCAGTGCCTTTGGTAAGGTTAAGATCATGGTACCTCTTGTAACCTGCGTTGAAGAGATCCGTGAGGTCAAAGCACTTGTTGCCGAGATCAAAAAAGATTTGGATGCCGAGGGGATCGCCTATGACAAGGACATTGAGGTTGGCTGCATGATCGAGACTGCATCTGCTTCTCTTATTGCAGACCTTCTGGCTAAGGAATCTGATTTCTTCTCTATCGGAACCAATGACCTTACCCAGTACACCATGAGCGTAGACAGAGGAAATGCTGATGTAGCTTACCTCTACTCCACTTTCCAACCATCAGTTCTTCGTTCAATAAAACACATCATAGAGTGCGGAAGAGCCGCTGGAATTCCAGTTGGTATGTGCGGAGAGGCTGCTGCCGATCCTCTGATGATACCACTTCTTATATCTTTTGGACTTACAGAGTTCTCTGTAAATCCTGTACTAGTATTAACAGCAAGATGCATAATCTCCAAGTGGAGCAAGGCAGAAGCTGATGAACTTGCAAACAGGGTGATGAATCTTGATACCGAAAAAGAAATAGCCACACTTCTTAAGCAAGAAGCTAAAGAATGATTCCTGTATGACATAAGCGCTAAGGTGACGCAATCTGCGAGCCTTGGCGCTTATTTTTTATTTAATTCTCTTTATTTTTCTTAATTTTTCATTAAGAGGGTTTAAATATGCGGAATTGTAGAAAAAAATGTAGTAAAATTTTAGTATACGCGACTACTGACATAGTTCTGATTATACTCGCAGGAGGAGAATATGCAGTCAGATTTAGTCATCAAAGAGAATGAACTGCTGGACCCATCGAATTATCCAAAAGATCAGCGCCAGCTGGTTGAGGATTTTAATGCTCGTATTATGCGTTTGACCGGCATCATTACCGGAATTGGCAAAGAGTATCATACAATCTGGGTCATAAATGCTACTACAAAAAAGATGTATCTATACCGCTCCACCGGAGAAAATACAAATCGAGATGCAGTGGAACTGGGATTTAAGTTTGACAATTACGACCGTTTTATTGAGGAATACGTAGATCGATGCGTAGTAAACAGTATCGAGAGCATCCAGCGTGACGTTAAGCTGGACGTAGTATTTTCCAGAATCAAAGACGGTGAGCTGTTCAGCCTTGATTATATGCGCCTTGCTGATGACGGAAATATGTCCTACCATCAGATGGCATTCGCCCTGGCTGGACAGCCGGAAGAAACCGATAATTTCATCCTTGCCTTCAGGGATATTGATAAATCCATTCGTAAGCATATTGCTGATAAGCGCTATTTAAGAGAACAGCTGGATATCGTGGAGACCTTAAGCCGCGATTACTACAATATTTTCAAGATCAACCCCGAGACTGGTGACGTGGTCATCCTAAAGCTTGACGGCTATGTTACAAAAGGTATGGAAGGTGCAGGCGATAAGATATATCCCTACGAAGTACTCTATAAGCAGTACGTTAAGGACCGTGTGTACTCAGAGGATCAGGAATGGATGTATGAAGCCATCTCTCTGCCTGTTATCAAGAGCAAGCTAAAAGATAATTCGGAATACGTTTCCAGTTACCGTGTTATGGATAAAGGCGAAGTACACTATTATCAGTTTACCTACATTCTTATCAACGCCAACATTCCAAACAGTGCTATGCTGGCCGGTTTCAAAAACGTAGACGACATCGTTGCCTCTGCCAAGGAGCGCGCAAATCTTGAGATCCTGGCCAACACCGATATGATGACAGGAATCTTAAACCGTGGAAGCGGTGAACGAAAAGTGATAGACGCCATGGCAAACAACAAACCTGGAATGCTCTGCATCATGGATGCTGACAAGTTCAAGACCATCAACGATGACTTCGGACATAATGTGGGTGACAAGGTTCTTCGTGGTATAGCAGATGCGCTGAAGATCACCTTCCGGGATGAGGATATCATCTTCCGTCTAGGCGGTGATGAGTATGCTGCATATGTTATGGCCCTGAATGATGAAGAAGCCGGAAGAGTTGTAATGGACCGCGCCTTTAAGGAAATCAGTAAAATGGATGTTCCGGAGCTTGGAGATCGAAAGATCTGTGTCAGCGCCGGCGCCGTATTCTACAAAGAAGGCGATAAGCGAACCTTTGAAGAGCTTTACAAGCTGGCAGACAGCGCTGTATATGAGAGTAAAAAGATCAGCGGAAGTGCACTACATTTTCGATAAGAAGTAAGTTCTGCCAAATAATAATTCACAAAAAAACATAGTTTTTTCATACTTTTTTAGTTCTTTTATCATTGCCAAGAAAAGGCTTTTTCGTTATGATAGTTCTCGCTACGTGATTTCAACTTGTTTTTTTCACCTTTAAGGAGGTAACGAGATGGGAGAATGGAAACTGGCCTTTGACAGGATAATGGATCAGCTCTACAATCATCCAGAAGAGATGAGAGCTAGACTTCTTAATAAGTATGATTATATTGGCAGGGATGAGAAGAAACCTCAGACAGCCATAGAAATGTTAAGAAGTATTCACAGTTAAACATGAATAGTAAAACCCCTTAGGAACAATTCCTAAGGGGTTTTCTCATTTCAAGACACTAGAACCGTCCCCGTGTCTCATTGTGCACAACAAGACACGGGGACGGTTCTAGTGTCTTGTTTCGTCATTTTTCAGATCCTGCTGATGCCATCGTCGGTGTACAGTTCATAGGATGAAGGCTCAGCTTCAAAGCAGATATATGAAAGGTCATCTTTTGTGACATCTCCCATGCCCTTTGAAGGCTCTGCAAGTGGAAGCACATGTCCTTTTCTTACAAATACCAGTATCTCATCAAGCTCTGCCTCGATGTAGTGATCGCCCTTTTCAATGATCTCCTCATCGTAGTCGTCAAAGGATCTGAATCTTATAAGCTTCATGTCCTCAGGAAGATATACATATCTGCCTGTGGCGTTCTGGGTATATATCGGAGCAAGCATTAGGCTCTCTCCAAGAAGGAGCTGATCCTCGATCTGAGAACTTCTGTCATCGTCATATTCAAAGCAAAGAGGCTTAAAGAGCATCCTGTCATTAAGGACAGCCTTCATGTACTCAGAATAAAGATATGGAACAAGTGCATATCTTAAGTTCACTATATTCCTGAAGGCAGGTATGTTTTCAAAGCGGTAAAACTCCTGACGCCTTGTGCCTTCTGCGGAGTGATTCCTAAACAGCGGTGTAAAGATTCCAAAGGCTGCCCATCTAAGAAGCAGGTCCTCTGTAACATCGCTGTCGAATCCGCCTATATCAGCACCGGAATAAAGAAATCCTGTCATTGAAAGAGCTGGCATCTCCTGAATGTTCATAAGAAGATGTGACCACCAGGAATGGTTATCTCCGCACCATATTCCTCCGTATCTGTGAGCTCCTATGAAAGAAGATCTTGAGAACATAAGGATTCTCTTATCCGGAGATATCTTTTCAAAGGCCTCTCCTGCTGCCCTTGTCATGTTGTAGCCAAAGATATTGTGAACCTTGTCGTGTCTTATCTTCCTGCCCTTGTACTCATGGTAGAACCTCTTATAATCAGCTTCGTTGTTGCTGATATGGGCAATAAGGTCCCTAAATCCAAAGAATTCCCTGACTCCCAGGTTCTTGCCCTTATAGGTGTCTATCTGGTCAAATACCTCGTTTAAATGATCTTCTGTATAGAAAATCGCAGGCTCATTCATATCATTCCAAAAGCCTTCAATTCCAACGTCAGTTAAGATTTTGTACTTGCTGCCAAACCACGCCCTTGCTTCATCCTTGAGAAAGTCCGGGAAGTGTACTTTACCTGGCCATACAGCCGCCACAAGGTTTTCTCCGTTTTCTTTTTTCACAAAGTAGTCGCCACTTACGCCTTCCTCATAGATGTCATAGCCATCTTCAATCTTAACACCGGCGTCGATAATAGGCACAAGGTGGATTCCCCTGTTTTTCATCTCCTTAACAAACTCCGGGAAATTGGGGAAAGCTTTTTCATCAATAGTGAAGTCCTTGTATCTCTCCATGTAGTCGATATCAAGATAGATCATATCGATGGGAATGCCAGCTGCCTGGTACTTATCTGCCACTTCTCTTACTTCATCAGCAGTCAAGTAGCTCCATCTGCTCTGGCCAAAACCAAATGCCCACTTTGGTGGTATGTAGCTTCGTCCGATAATATGTCTGAAGGATGAGACGATATCCTCTGCGCTGTCTCCGTCGATCACATAGATGTCCGCATCAAAGTCCTCAAAAGAAATGCTCATCTTGTTGTGGAATGTGTAGCCAATATCAAAGCTCACACGTCCTGGAGTATCAATGTATATTCCGAAGGTTTTCTTTTTGGAAAAAACGATCAAAAAGTTCTGGGATGCATAGAGGGAGTGCTTGTTTTCGGTATGATTCGGGTCATCCGAATTGTTGCTGACATAGAGCCATCCTCTTTTGTTGATGCCCCTTACAGTCTCGCCAAGGCCAAATACTTTGTCATCTTCCTCAAGGAAAAGAGCTAGCTCTTTAGCCTCTTTATCGGTGTCAAAATAAGGAATACTTCCCTCTGAAAGTTCTATATCCATGACCACAGCATCTGTTGGTATCGGATCACCTATCCTGAATTTTCTTATCATGTTTTTTCCTCCTGTTAATTAATTCTAGCATAAAAAGAGTCGATGAGGATGGTTCTGAGAAAAGGCACGGGGATGATAAGACACGGGGACGGTTCTGCTGGGATGAGACACGGGGACGGTTCTTTTGTCTTGTTTTATCTTGATAAAATAAGACAAAAGAACCGTCCCCGTGTCTCATCCCAGCAGAACCGTCCCCGTGTCTTATCCCAGAACCGTCCCCGTGTCTTATCCGTCCCCGTGTCACCTTCATCTTTAAAGTATTCTCAAAAGATCTGAAAACGCCTCAAGGTTATAGTCTGCCCGCTGACTCTTTGTGGCTGCGCCAATTGCAGCCGCATCCATGCCTGCCGCATGGGCTGCTGTAACGCCTGCGTCTGCATCCTCAACTACAAGGCAGTTTGAGGGGGTCTCCCTAAGGAGCTCAGCCGCCTTTAAAAACACCTCAGGATCTGGCTTGGACTTTGTGATCATTGTCCCGTCAGCTACTGCGTCAAAGGCGTCTGTAAGCTCTGTTCTTTCAAGGATGTATGCTGTATTCTTGCTGGATGAGCCGATTGCAAGACGATATCCACTCTCACGAAGCTTTTTTAAAGTGTCCCTGACAACGTCAGAAACATCATTCCTGTTCATATCTCCAAGAAACTGCCTGTAGGTGTCATTTTTTTCCGCAAGGTATTCCTGCTTCTGAGCCTCAGAAGTGGGCTTTCCCTTATACTTTTCAAGAATGATCTCAAGACTCTCTGCCCTGCTGACTCCGCGAAGCCTGTCATTGTCTTTTTCTGTAAAGTCTATGGAGAGCTTTTCTGCCAGCTTTTTCCACGCCTTGAAGTGATACTTGTCAGTAAAGACCAGTACTCCGTCCAGGTCAAAAATCACTGCTTTATACTGCATTTCTCACCTCCGTTGATAGTATAGGTTTTTCCTTTATGTTCAAAAGAAATCTCGTCGCCGCTTATAAGTTCTACGACCATCTCTTTTTCATTTATAGATAACTGAAGGAGCCTTCCAAAGTAACCGAATTTAAAGGAGTAGCCCGTTACTGTCCCGGGCAAAAATGGATTGATAGAAAGGCCCTCTTCAGTGATCTTCACCCCTCCAAAACCAAACACAAATGCCATGTAAGAACCGCCCATATTGGCTGTATGAACACCATCAGAGCTATTGCCGTGAAGGTTGAGAAGGT
This sequence comes from Butyrivibrio sp., assembly GCA_015056565.1. Taxonomy (GTDB): domain Bacteria; phylum Bacillota; class Clostridia; order Lachnospirales; family Lachnospiraceae; genus Butyrivibrio. The sequence goes on along the minus strand of SVGB01000005.1, from coordinate 124,483 downwards.
CAAGCTTAGCTGAATCTCCCAGGTAGGAGACAGCTTCATCGAATAGTCCAAGCCTTGATGCCTGCATTGAAAATACGCAGGTAGAAAGCGAGGAATCGTGGGTTGTTATCTTTTCATAGTACCTGAAGCTCTTTTCCTGAGTGGTCTTATCTGCGCTGTCTGGGAAAAGAAAATGTGCAAGTACTGTATCCGCCTGCTTGCATACCTGATATCTGTACAGGTGCAGCGGATGGTAATGAAGAAGAAGGGGAAACTCCTCCTTAGGAGTTGCCTCAAGGTCCCAGATGGGCTTTTGAAGGAAAGAATCATCCTGTGGATTGATCCCCAGTTCTTCATCGTATGGAAGGTAAATATTATCAGCAGCCTTTTTGATATCTGAAAGCTCCATATCTGTTAAGCAGAGCCTCTGCTTCAGGCTGATAATTTCCGGCGTATCTTCGTATTTCTTAAGGAGCTTTAAGGTCCACTTCATGCCATGAGCTGCCATGCAGTTGGTGTAAAAATTGTTGTCCACCATACAGGTGTACTCATCAGGGCCTGTAACTTCGTTGATAACAAAATTGCCCTTCCTGTCGAAGTTGCCTGTATCCAGCCAGAGACGTGACGTCTCAATTAAAATCTCAGCTCCCTCCTTTAAGATAAAGTCCTTATCGCCAGTAGTGAGGTAGTACTGAACTATGGCATAAGAAACTGCACCATTTATGTGATATGCAGCTGTTCCGCTTGGGAAGTAGCCTGAGCACTCCTGCCCTGTAATAGTTCTCCAGGGGTAGAGAGCGCCTTTTTTGTGCCCAAGCAGTACTGCATTTTCTCTCGCTTTATCAAGTGTCTTGTATCTGAAATGAAGGATATTTTTTGCAAGGTCAGTATCTGTCAGGGTAAAGAAAGGCAGTGCATACATCTCTGTATCCCAGAAATAGTGACCTTCGTAGCCTTCACCAGTAAGGCCCTTTGCCGCCATACTGTAGCCAGGAGTCCTTGGAGCAGAGCAAAAGAGCTCGTACATGTTAAAGCTCATTGAGAGGTTAAGATCCTCATCTCCCATGATCTCCATTCCTGACCGTAGCCAAAATTCCTTAAGTATAGCGCTCTGTCTGTCGTATAGATCCTTAAGGCCTTTTCCATCAGTGCCCACTTTTTTCATAGCATCCAAAAGAACTTTATGGGCGTCATTTTTTGGATCGTCACACCTAAGTGAATCTGAAAAAGTGCAAAACTTTAAAAGACTTATCTCCTGATCCTGACAGATGTGAGCCTTTATGTAGCTGCAAAGCCTCTTGTCATTGTCATTGTCGCAGACCTCTATGTGATCGTCCTCGCCAAATAAAAGGTGTGCTGAAGCAGACGCTATGCTGATGCCACTTACCTTGGTGCGGCTGACGCACAAAGTGACATCTCCCACAACCTCAGAGCTTGTAACCTCCAGGTATGAAGAGCTCTCAGAAGCAAGACGCGGATCTGTTGGATCTGAGTAGTTCTTGACGTCTGCAATATGCCAGGAATCAAAGACTATCTCTCCGTCAAAATCCAGGGACTTCACACTGTACTCAATGGTAAAGAGCTGTGGAATGTCAAGGTGAGCCACTCTCTTTGTAACAATCTTTACCGTGTTTCCAAGGGGACTCTTCCAGACTATTTCCCTGGAAGTAAAGCCCTGATCCATATCAAGGATCCTCTGGTTTGAGATAAGCTCTCCCGTTCCCATATCGAATCTCTCGCCGCAGATGTAAAGGTCTATTGACTGGGTATCTGCAACGTTTAACATTGTCTGCTTTTCCTCGATGAGGTTACACAGGCTCTCAGCCTGCTTCATTGGGATAGTCTCATAAACTCCCGCCAGGTACATGCCTCTCATAGTCGAAAAGTCAGCGGGCACACCTTCTTCAAGTGTGCCCCTAACTCCAATGTACCCATTGGCATTTGAAAACAATGTTTCGTTTAATCTAAGTATTTTGTTATCGTATCTCTCATCACGTCTGATGACACGATTACTGTTGTGCATAATATGCCTCAAGTGCTTTCTGAAGTGTATCGATGAACTGATCTGTATCTTTGATTGAACCCTTAGCAAAATCCTGGAAGATAACTGAAGTTACGTTCTGTGCAAGTCCAGCCTTCCATCCCTGCCAGTGCCATGCAGATGTCTTACCTGCTGCTGTGTACTCACCAATAGTTGCTGCAAATGGATCATCAGGAGCGAACTCAGATGTTGTGAAAGGTGATACGCATCCGCAGTCCTTAGCAAGGATTTCCTGGCCACCGTCATTCTGTGAGCACCACTGAATGAATGCCTTAGCTGCATCTACGTTGCCGCCGTTGTAAAGTCCCCACCAGTTAGGTGAATTGGTCTGGATGGTGTCCTGTCCCTCGATGAATGCGTAAGGGATCATACCTACTTCGAAGTTACCAGATGCTGCATACTGATCAGCATAAGTTGTTGTCATAGATGCGCCGATCCATGAACCCTGTGTAACGAAAGCGTACTGGCCGCTTGCAAATCCAAGAACCTGGTCATCATAGGAACCTGAGATTCCCTTAGGATCTGTGTACTCGTTGAAAAGAGCTACCATCTCAGCAAAAGCCTTAGCACGGTCAAGGTCAAGCTTTCCACCGTCGTTGATAAGATCGAGGTATGTTGTGTCGTCTCTCTTAAGACCGGAATCAAGGTATGTTCCAAAGAGGTGCTGACCTGCTGTCCACCAGAGGTTAGCTGACTCTGTGTAGTAACCGACAACTGCTGTAAGTCCAAGCTCGTCCTTCATGGAGTCGATCTTTTCAAAAGCTGCTCTCATGCTCTCAGGACCTGTGATTGACTTAGGGTCAATGCCAGCCTTGTCAAGGATTGACTTGTTATATGAAAGTCCGATTGCCTCTGTTGTTGTAGGGAAGCCGTATACATGGCCGTCTGCAACGTACTCAGCCTCTGTATCCTTGGTCCATGCTTCGTCTGAAAGGTCTACAAGAAGGTCTTTCCATGTCTCGTAGTGTGTATCTCCCTCGAATACGAAGATGTCTGGCATATCATCAGCCTGGTAATAGTTCTTTAAGATAGCCTGTGTATCCTGTCCACCACCAATAGTCTCGATGTCGATAGTTACACCTGTCTGCTCCTTGTAAGTATCAGCAAGCTTTGTGAGGCCTTCCTGGATCTCTGCCTTGTTGTTAACAAGTCTTACAACTGTTCCCTCTGCTGAATCTGCCTGAGCTTCTGTTGTAGCAGCTGCGTCAGATGCAGTAGTGGTCTCTGTTGTCTCTGGTGCCTTTGCGTTGTCTGCTGTTCCTGTTGTGCTTACGCCGCAACCAGCCAGAGCAAATGTCAGGGTAGTTGTTGCTGCAAGCATTAGTGTTAAAGCTTTCTTTTTCATGTCTTCCTCCTTTTATATGAAAAAAATAATGCCCGTTTGTTTATGTCTATATGCTACGGTATTAACCAGAAAACTCGCAATATTGCATAAAATTTTTGGCTGTTTACCACAAAAAAAGACCTTCCACATGTGATATTCACACATGGAAGGTTGTGTAATTAACTAAATCATTGTAAATTTTACTAAAACATTTTATTATTTTAGTAAATTTTAGTAAAATTCAGGTTTACCTCCGGTTTCCAAGGGCTGTTTTTCTCCACTTAACTCTGGCTCCAATCCTGTAGGTTTCATAGTCTCCGTTTCTGTCAAGGATGTTTAAAAGAGCCTGTCCAGCCAGAAAACCTCTCTCATAGTCAGGAACGCTCACTGTTGTAAGTCCCAGATATCTTGAAATGATGATGTCATCAAATCCTACAACGCTGATGTCATCAGGAACTCTTATACCATTTTCCTGGAAGTGCCTTATGGCACCAATTGCCATCATGTCGTTGGCACAAACCAAAACTCCTGGCATCTTGTCCCGGAGCATGATGAGCCTTGCAGCCTGTACTCCACTCTTTTCCTTCCAGTCTCCCTCATAGAGGTCGTTTCGGTTAAATGGTATACCGCTGTCCTTAAGTACATCCCTGAAAGCCGCATATCTTTCCTTATTATCAGGAGTATTGGGTCCTGATAAAAATGCAAAGGTCTTAAAGCCCTCATCTACCAGCTTTTTCATGAGCTGCTTCTCGCCCTCGTAGTTACTTACGATCATTGCCTTGATCATTGGATGCTCAAGCTCTCTGTCCAGAGTTATCACAGGAAGCCCCTTATCTGCCACCGCCAGGACCTGATAGTCCTGGATCAATGAGCTTAAGATAATGCAGCCACATACCTCATCCGGATCCGAGTAATGAGCCAGATCATCACCATTACATATGAGGATATGATATCCCTGCTTGCTTACGTAATCGCTTATCCCATGAAGTATATCCAGATAATAAAGGGTATCAAAATCACTAAAGCTCACTATTATAGTGCGCCTTTTTCCGTCAAACCTGCTCTGCTCTTTGTGGGTATATCCAAGCTCCTTGGCGATCTCAAGTACCTTCTGCCTGGTCGCACTCCCAACGTTTTTCTTCTTATTAAGAACGTTGGAAACTGTAGTCAGCGATACTCCCGCCTTTTCCGCTATATCCCTAATACCTGCCATAACCTTCTCCCCAATAGTTTGCTACTTCTATAATACACTATTTTCACAAGACACTGGGACGGTTCTTTTGCTGACAGGGGTGGACCATGGGGACGGGGTTAGTGGATCATTGGGAGTCATCCCAATGATCCACTAACCCCGTCCCCATGGTCCACCCCTGTCAGCAAAAGAACCGTCCCAGTGTCTTGTGAAAAAACTCTTGCACTTTAAAGTGGTCATGTGTATAATTGTATACAGACAGTGATGTCTGCGCAATGGGGCGTAGAGACCTTTAATTCCTTACGCCCTATTTTTATACTCAAAAATAAGGAATTAGATGAGATTGTATTGTGCCAAGGCACGGGAAGGAGAACCAAAAATGTCATATGTTGATGAAGTCTACCAGTATGTAGTAGACAAAAACCCAGCTCAGCCTGAATTCCATCAGGCAGTTAAGGAAGTGCTTGAGTCACTTCGTGTTGTTATCGAGGCTAATGAAGAAGAATACCGCAAGGACGCTCTTTTAGAGAGACTTGTAACTCCTGAGAGACAGATCCTCTTCAGAGTTCCTTGGGTTGATGATAAGGGACAGGTTCAGGTTAACAACGGTTTCAGAATTCAGTTCAATTCAGCAATTGGTCCTTACAAGGGAGGACTTCGTTTCCATCCTTCAGTAAATCTTGGAATCATCAAGTTCCTTGGTTTTGAGCAGATCTTCAAGAATTCTCTTACAAGCCTTCCAATCGGTGGTGGTAAGGGTGGTTCTGACTTCGATCCTAAGGGCAAGTCAGACAGAGAAGTTATGGCATTCTGCCAGAGCTTCATGACAGAGCTTTTCAGACACATCGGTGCTGATACAGACGTTCCTGCCGGAGATATCGGTGTTGGCGGACGTGAGATCGGATTCTTATATGGTCAGTACAAGAGGATCAGAGATACATATGAAGGCGTTCTTACAGGTAAGGGTCTTACATATGGCGGATCCCTGGCTCGTACACAGGCTACAGGATATGGTCTTCTCTACCTTACAGAGGAGCTCTTAAAGTGCAACGGATCAGACATCAAGGGCAAGACAGTTGTTGTATCTGGTGCTGGTAACGTAGCTATCTACGCTATCGAGAAGGCTCAGCAGCTCGGTGCTAAGGTTGTTACATGTTCAGATTCTACAGGATGGATCTATGATCCAGAAGGAATCGATGTTGCTCTTCTTAAGGAAGTTAAGGAAGTTAAGAGAGCCCGTCTTACAGAGTATGCTGCTGCAAGAAAGTCTGCAGAGTACCACGAGGGCAAGGGCGTTTGGTCAATCAAGTGTGACGTTGCTCTTCCTTGCGCTACACAGAACGAGCTTCTTATCGATGACGCTAAGCAGCTTGTTGCCAACGGCGTTCAGGCTGTATGTGAAGGTGCTAACATGCCTACATCTATCGAGGCTACTGAGTACTTCCAGCAGAACAAGGTTCTCTTCGTTTGTGGTAAGGCTTCAAACGCAGGTGGTGTTGCTACATCAGCTCTTGAGATGAGCCAGAACAGCGAGAGACTTTCATGGACCTTCGAAGAGGTTGATGCTAAGCTCAAGCAGATCATGGTAAACATCTACCACAACATCGACGATGCAGCTAGAAAGTATGGCATGGAAGGCAACTACGTAGCTGGTGCCAACATTGCAGGCTTCCTTAAGGTTGCAGAGGCTATGAAGGCTCAGGGTATTGTTTAATACCTGATAATTGCAGATATAGCAAATCGCCAGGAGAATTACCTCCTGGCGATTTTTTATGGTCATTTATTAAAAAGACATTACTCTCTTATCATCTTACTGGCTTTATTCGCCGCCGTCTCCGCCACCATCACCGCCGTCGCCATTATCACCGTCGCCATTATCGCCACCATCGTCTCCGCCGTTGCCATCTAAATTTTCCGAATCACCAGAATCTTCAGAAGGCTCTTCCTGCTGTTCCTCTGAGCTTTGAGGCTCTTCCGGACTACTGCTTTCCTGCGGCTGTGCATCCTCTGAAGGCTCAGGTTCCGGCTCCGGAGCTGCGTAGGTTTCCCATCTGTAAAAGAAAGCATGGTTACCGATCATGGTGTAAGATGTGATGCGGTAGTAATCAGCCCAATACTTGGTCATAAAGAAAAGGTAATCGCCAATACGGGCGCCTCCAAGGACTTCCTGGGCTGCTCTTACGCAGGTTGAGTTAGGTCCCCTTTCAACAAACAGTTCTACCTTGCCTGATCTGTAGGATGCAAACTGCATGTTCTGTGTGATAACACCTATTACTGTATTTGGAAATGCCGAGCTCTTGACCCTGTTCATTATTACCGTTCCAACGCCAAGCTTACCTGTGTAGGATTCGCCATCTGCCTCGGCCTGAATAGTAGCTGCAAGCCAGATAAGCTCTGTATCGCTGGCATTGTAGGAACCACCCAGATCTTCCTTCATAAGGGCAAGTCTTTCAGCGATCTGCTGAGCCAGCTTAGCCTGAGCTGCTGCTACCTGGGACTCAAGAGCTTTCATCTTTTCATCAAGGGATGCCAGCTGACTGTCGTAATCAGCAAGCTTATTTTTCTCATTCTTAAGAGAACTATTGGTGGCAGAAAGCTGCCCCATTACCTGATTGGTAAGGCCCTCAAGTTCATCGTGCTTCTCATCGAGCTGATCCTGATAAGCATCAAGCTCAGCTTCTCTTTCTTCCACAACCTTCTTCTTGGCCTCTATGTCAGCCTGAAGATCTTTAAATTCAGCTATTTTCTGACGATCATACCTGACTATTGCATTTAGGTATTCAGATTTGGTAAGTAATTCTCCAAGAGATTTAGACTCCAAAAGAACGCGTACAAGGCCGCCTGTGCCGCCACTTTCGTAGGTGTTCTTAAGTCGCTTTTTTAAAGCTTCGTATCTGTCTTTTTCCTGCTGCTGAGCTTCAAACAGTTCGTTGTTTAACTTGACTATCTCAGCAGACACCTCTGCCATGGCATCCTCAGCGTCAGATATTTCCTCGTCAAGGGTTGTCAGCTTACTGGAATAACCATTTATGGTGCTCTGAAGAGAGCCCTTCTGGTTTTCAAGATTATTTACGCTTGCCTGTGTCTGCTCTTTTTGTCCCTGAAGAGCGCTGATGGCATCCTTAGTCTCTTTTGTCTGCTTCTCAAGATTAGAGATTGCCTGCTGAGTCTCAGCCTCACGCTCATAGAGTTCAGACAAACTCTCACTTGCATGGCTCACAAAAGAGAACTGATTTATAAAAAGCACTAAGATCAGGATTATTGGTACAAACTTACTTTTCATACACTCCCCATCGAAGATACCAGTTATTCTGCGGTATCCTCTGCAACTGTCTGTATCTGCGTATTCTCATTTGATGGTTCATCTGGCAACTGACTATCAGTATCCTCCATGCCAGGAGCCTTATCCATCTTAAATTGCGCATCATCCATGGCAGGAGTCTCTGACAGCTGCTTCTCATCGTCAACAGCAAACCTTATATTGTTGCTCTTTCTGATGAAATCCATCATGTTCATGATCTTTAAAGACTCAGAATGAGGCATCTGAGGACATTCAGTCCATCCTTCAGAAATTGCCTTTACACAGGCCTCTATCTCGTACTCATACCCTGTTATCTGCTTGGGTTTCTTGTATGTAGCAATCTTTTTATACTCTCTGTCATAGACAGTTATGGATTCAGGATTGTTGATATTCTCTACTACAACGTATCCATTAGTTCCATAGATAATACCGCTTCTATCGCTGTTTGCAAGAGCTGTGGCATTAAGTACTGCCATCTTACCGTTTACATAGCGAAGAGTGATGGAATCCTGCATATCCATTCCAAGGTTGTTGAAAGTACAGATAGATGCAATGTCTGAAACATCATTGCCAAAGACCATTGATGCAAAGTTAAGGACATAAACACCAAGATCAAGAAGGGCTCCGCCTCCAAGCTCAGGTTTAGCGATCCTCTCCTTGTAGGAAATGTTGTAGCCAAGATTGGCTGTAAGCATGGTAGGCTCGCCAATGACGTTGCTTCCAAGAACTTCCAAAAGCTTGGTCCTCATCGGCATATATCTTGTCCAGATAGCCTCAGTAAGAAGAAGGTTCTTTTCCTTGGCAAGGTCAAAGACCTCTTTAGCCTGGGCCTCATTGAGCATAAATGCCTTCTCGCAGATAACGTTCCTGCCTGCGTTTAGGGCAAGCTTAACATTCTCAAAATGCTCGGAATGTGGTGTTGCCACGTAAATAAGGTCAATCTTGGGATCATTAACAAGTTCCTGGTAGGAGCCATAGGCCTTTTTGATGCCATAGTACTTGGCAAACTTCTCAGCATTCTCTATAGTTCTTGAGCCAACTGCGTAGCAGGTAACACCCTTCATACCTTTAAGTGTATCTGCCATGACACCTGCAATCTTGCCAGTTCCCATGATAGCAACTTTTATACGTCCGAACATACAATGTCCCTCCTACCTGGATATTTCTTTATTCTTTAAGAAACTCTGACTTAATATATCCTGTCTTCTTATTATACTCTATTTTAGCCCATCCGTTTGCATACTGCTCCACTACATTGACAGTAGAACCTGCATAGATAGTAGCAAGAGCTTCTGACTCTGTGCTCGCTTCCTTACGGAACTTGACGGACTCAGAAACAGTCATCTTGCCTGTCTTAGCAGATGAAACCTTGGATGAAGAGCTTGATGCAGATGAAGCTGTTGATGACGCTGTTGAAGCAGCAGATGAAGCCTCAGTACTTGAAGCAGAGGCAGCTTCTGAACTCTCTGCCGTCGCATCCTGTGTACTGTCGTCCTCTGTATTATCAACCTCAACTGTCTCTGTTGATACCACGTCAAAAAACTCTGTCTTAACGTATGCTGTCTTGCCCTTATATTCAATCTTGCTCCAGCCGTTAGCAAGTGCCTCAAGCTCCTTAAACTCCTGGCCCTTCTCAGTCTTATCAAGGACGTCTGCAGTCTCGGAATCTGAGCTTCTGATATTGATAACGTCTGTAGCCTTGATGGTCCTTGTAGTTACAGTCTTAACCTCTGGTTCTGTGGACTCTTCCTCAGAAGCCTCAGCTGAACCATCCTCTTCCTCTGTTGATGTTCCCTCTGATGTAGCAAGAGCTTCACCAACTGATACCTGAAGAGCTGCACGCATCTTGGTGAGGATCTCAGCAAGCTTCTCATCAGCGCTTACCATTTCGTTATAGCTGGATGCAACCTTGTTGTTAAGGTCTATTACATCAGCCTGAACATTGATCTGCTTGAGGTAATCTATCTCGTTGGCATCTGCGATATCGCCGTTAAAGTACAGCTCACCATTTTCATCAGTGCAGATGTATAAAGTCTCAAGACCTGGTAAATAGCCATCATAGTCGTAAAGCTTGACCTCATTGTAAACATAGGCTGCATAACTTCCCTCTACAGGACCAGGTTTGGTATAAACCGTAATATTATCAAACTTCTCAATATACTCAGATGCTGCCACTGACTTAAGGATCTCAGTCTCATCAAGTCCTCTGTAGATCTGTGACAATGTATCTGCATCGCCCTCAGCTGACGCTTTGTAATACTTCTCAACCAGTGCGTTAACTTCAGGATATGCATTTTCTTCCATTGTTACATCCGGTATCTCATAGGTAGAAACCTCTGATGTTGATGCTGTTGACTGTGCCACCTGAGCAGCTCTTTTGTTAGCACTTATAGCTACTACTACAGTAATGGCAACAGCTACAAGCAATATTGCCGGCATAAGATATTTCTTGTTATCTCCAAGGATAGCCCAGATATCCTTCTTTTCATTGCGCCAATTTGTTATGTCATTTTTCTTCTTTTTCATTTATATAAACCTCTGGAAATCATAATACAACACTCTGATTTTATATATATTGGCAGGTCAAGTCAAGTTTTCGGGGGTCTTTTGAATCAGGCCTCAGTCAGCTCGTAATGTGTCTCCTGAACAGTATAAAATAACGTCAGAAGTTTTTTACCATCTTAGAGTGTTCAACAGCAAGTAGGTTATCCTTCTAACATTGCCAGTTCGTCATCTATAGCTCTAGACACAAACTGGTTTATGGTTATCCCTTCATTTGCAGCATGGAGAGCTACTTTCTTATGCTGCTCAGGTTTGATCCTAACATTGAAAGAACCTTTGAACTCTCTTTCAGGCTTTTTCCCAATCTGAACGCAATAATCAACATAGTTATTTACAGAATTGTGGAACTCTATTGTTAGTTCCTGTACAGAATGGCCATGAAAATTTATGGAATCATTTATCCCGAGAACATGACCAACAAATATCTGATCTTCCTGATCAAATTCAATTTTTGCATGGTATCCTTCATATTCCATTAAAGAATTGATCATTATATTTCACCTACCTCTCCTAAAAACTTGATGATCATTTTAATTTGATATCTATATAACTCATTACCAGGATGTGGGCCATCAAACTGAAGAATTCGTTTTGTTTCTTCATGATAATAGCCAATTCCTGATCCTCTTCCACCTTCAAATTTCTTACAACCACACTTTCTCATCAGAGCATCAAGCTCTCGTGTTGTAAAGTTCGTTGGAGATGGTTTACTAAGTAGTTTTCTAAGCAAATCTTCCTTTTTTGGCATAATTAGTCCTTTTGCAACTACTTTCTAGTTGCATACTATCATTAAACTTTTTATGTGTCAATTTTTGTGCTAGAATATGAATGTTGTATGTGCACCCGTAGTCTAATGGATAAAACGTAGGCCTCCGACGCCTTTGTTGCTGGTTCGAGTCCAGTCGGGTGCATTTTTTGTTGCCTGCATCTGTGGCAATTAAGCTGCAGTACGTCAGGGCAATATCCTACAGGGAGTTTTTGATGCAGCTTATTTTCTCGATATATATCATTCTTCCCATAATCCTGTTCTATGGATCTGCTGTCTCTTCAAGAGGCCAGTGGAACGATGGATTTTTGTCACTGTCACAGTCCAAGGCCCTTCAGGGAATGTGCGTACTTCTCATTGTCTTTCACCATATCTCACAAAAAATATATGTGCGCCAGGATCTGCCACAGCTCATAACCCACAGTCTTGACCCATTCGTCAATGCGGGATTCCTTCTCACTGCTGTGTTCTTTTTCTTTAATGGCTATGGCCTGTACAAGAGCTATACCTCTAAACCCGGATACCTGGATCACTTTCTGTCAAAAAGGCTCACTGCTCCCCTTGTGGCGTACTATATGACAGGTCTTATTTTCTTTGCCCTAAGACTTGCCCTTGGGGAAAAGATAGGTAAAAAGCTTATCATTTTGTACCTGTCAGGCCTTGTGCACTGCAGCCCCTACAGTTGGTACATTGTGATACTTATCCTGTTTTATGTAGTATTCTATCTTGTGTTCAAAAGAGCAAAAGATGCCAGTTCCGCTACTGTTATCTTTTCTGTGATAGTTCTTGCATACATGATCCTTGGCCTGTTTATTCCTCGCAACAGCTACTTCCTAAGAGGCGAGTGGTGGTATGACTCTGTATTTATGATGCCCCTTGGAATGATCTTTGCTGGAAGCGAGGAGAAGATCATTTCTCATGTCAAAAGAAATTATGGCAGATATCTGCTTATTCACCTGTTCCTTATTGTCCCTATGTTCATGTTTTCCAAGCTCACTATAAATCGCTTTGGGTTTTTTAATGACAGCATTCCCTACGGAACAATGTGCAAGCTTGTAAGCCTATTGCCCCGTATACTCTGTGTTTACTTGTTTATTGCACTTATACTGCTTGTTAGCATGAAGATCAGGATAGGCAACAAAACTCTGGCCTTCCTTGGAAAATATACCCTTGAGATCTACCTCATCCATGGCATCCTGGTTGAGGTATTTGACCATGACTTTGTAGGGATCGCACCATCACCAATCCCTGTTTCAAGCCCATTTCTGTACATCCTTTGTGTGATCATCGCAGCTCTCCCAGTTTCTCTTTTGCTCAAAAAAATAGAAAACTGGGTTGGTGGCCTGATCTCAAATCGTTGACCAGCTCATCTGTCGCCTTCAGGATATTTCTCATTTGATTCCACAAATTCAATACAATCAATGATTTCACTATCTGAGTGGCCATGTGCTCTAAGCCACTCTATTAGCTTTACAATTTCTGTTTTTGGCATATTATTCCTTTCTATGTACACATATACTATATTTTCACTTGTGTTTTTAACATTTTTATATATTCCCATATATCAACTAATACTATATAATATGGCTAGGAGGGCTGCTATATGGATAAAAAGAACTATTATACAAAATCCCAAGCGTTGGCAATAAAGAAATACCTCTCTAATAAGGCAGAGATCAAACTGCGCATGAGTCCTTCCCAAAAAGAGCTGCTGCAAAAAGAAGCTCAAAGTAAAAACATGAGTGTTAATGCATATGTTCTTAATGCAGTGGGCAACCAGATATCACTCGATAATGAAGGCCAAAATTTAGAGCCAAAGCTCATCACCAACATGATAAGCTGGTTAAAATCCCACAATATTAGCGACTCAGATATAGTCGACTTCTTATCATATATTGCCAGGGAATAAGCCAATAGCATTTGGCTTATTCCCTTTTTAATTTCCTAGCTTAACATCCTAGCCTGTACCATCCGGCCAATCAGCTAGCCTTCACAACAAATAGCCTTCCGCTCTCTCTGTCGTATCGGTAGAGGTTGTCGCTTAAAACTTCTTCCTCCAAAACCGTAGTGCTGTTCACCTCATGGATCATATCCTTTAGACTTTCCACATCCATCTCAAGCTCTGGATTGGGAATTACCAGCGTCTCGTGGACAGATGATGGGATTATGTAAAGATCGCTCTCCATGTCATCTGCAAGTTCCTCAAGAACACCTGGATAAAATGCAGCACTTGCTCCAAGATTTCCTGATGTGTTTGTCACGACCCTGATCCCGCAAAGTGGTCCCATATCAAGCTTCTGGCCTGCCATATGCTCAAGGAAGTCCACAAGCCCAGTAATCTTAGGTGGCGCAACACTGCCTGCGTGCTCTCCGATGTTCTCCCACAGCTCATCCTCTGAAATTTCCCAGCTCTTTAGATGATCGTTATCTATAGTGATGACTCCTTCGCCAAGCTCTTCATTCTTCATCCTGCAAAGAGGCACCATAGCCATGTCCATGAGCTTTCTGTAGGGCACATTTTCAAGCTTCTTCTTATTCTTCTCGTAGTTCACCACCTTGAAAAAGAGCTTGTCCGACACCTTTGCAAAGTCAAAAAAGAAGTCCATATCAAGGTCTGTTTTGGGCATGGAATTCCTGTACATTCCAAGAATATCCATGACCACATTCTTTAAAGGCATTCCGTTTTTATAAATCTCGTAAAACTGATCAAGATAAATTGTAGGAGCAATGCTCTTACCCTCCTCACTTATGATAAGCGCATGATAAACAACACCATTGTTTTTGATGATCTCTTTATTAACAGCCCTATAGCCATCTCCCAGGGAGCTAATTACCAGCTCTGCAACAGTCCTGCAGAACTCTGTAAGTCCCATGTAATCTCTTTTGTCCTTACCATTACCACCTTTGATCTCTTTAATTAATTCCTCATTACTAACTCTATTTAAATCCATATCTGTTCTCTCCTTAAGTCATTTTTTGATGTGTGAAAAGACATCTCCCCAAGGGCAAATAATGAACGCCCCAAAGCGCCTAAAAAAGCGCAAAAAAAGACAATAGACTTATCCGTGGAAAAATCTATTGTCTTGCTTAAGTTTCTATATACTATGACTTACCGCGTCAGATATGGTTACGTATAAGATCAAACTCTTGAAAGGTACTCACCAGTTCTTGTATCGATCTTGATAACATCTCCCTCGTTTACGAAGAGAGGAACTGCTACTGTAGCACCAGTCTCAACAGTTGCAGGCTTAGTAGCACCTGTAGCTGTGTCGCCCTTGAATCCAGGCTCTGTCTCAGAAATTGTAAGCTCTACGAACATAGGTGGCTCAACTGCGAATACGCTTCCATTGTAGCTCATAACCTTACAAGTCTCATTCTCCTTAACGAACTTAAGGGAATCACCGATCTGATCCTTAGTAAGACCGATCTGCTCATAAGTCTCTGAATCCATGAAGTTGAAGATATCGCCATCCTGATAGAGATACTGCATATCCTTCTTGTCGATTCTTGCTGCAGGGAACTTCTCAGTAGGACGGAATGTTGTCTCTTTAACACCGCCATTGATGATATCCTTGAGCTTGGTTCTTACGAAAGCAGCGCCCTTACCAGGCTTAACATGCTGGAATTCAATAATCTGACATACGTTGCCATCGATCTCGATGGTAACACCATTTCTGAAATCACTTGCAGAAATCATAAAAATCCTCCTAAATTACATTACATCAAACAACTAACTAATATTAAACTATAAATCAAGATTTTTCAACCATTTTTCAAAAAAAGCTTTGCCTTTTTGGGCAGGTCACTATTTTTATACAGTCCTCTTATTACCAAATACATCGTTTATTTCCTTGACGGATGGTCTTCTTTTTCTTTCAAGACCAGCTTTTTCATATGCCAGTTCAAAGTTTTCTTCTATCACTGTGTTGCTTCGACTATCCATATAGTTGTCACTGGCAGGGCAGTCTTTCATAGCCTGTCTCGATGCATCTGCAAGAGCTGACCGCTGCTCCTCTTTGGAAAGTGCAGGATCTATTGCAGCGAAAAGAGCCTTTCGATGAGTCTCTTTAAACTCACTTAGCGCAGTATACTCATCTTCCAGGATCCTGTCAGCAAACCGTTCTAAAATCTTGCTTCGCAGCGGTTCTGGTACCTGATCTCCACGGTAATCATGCTGTTTGTTTCTAAAATCATACACGACGTGAGCAGCCTCTTCCAACAGATCCTCCGGTATGGGATATCGATAGGTGCCAGACATATACATCTCATTAAAGCCAAAAGTCATTGCATCTCTATCATCTGTCATTTTCTCAAAGCGTATGCTGATACTCTCCAGAATAGTCCTTATGTCCACCGTCTTGTGATACTGATACAATCCCTGATAGCGGTCATACCATGGGTCCAGCCAACCATCCGCAAGTAGCTCTTTATCAGGTTCATCTGTCATAGTGCTGGTTGTAACTTTAACATATGGATATTCATCAGATTCTGCACCTGGTATCCACCACTTGTGCCTGATTGTCACCCAGTCTATCTTAAAAGATTGCTCAGATTGTCTCCACTCATACTCGTTCTTGTATTTCATCAGCTGCTCATAGGCCACATCCCACATGGCCATTGGAACACTGCAGTTTGTAGCGCCATATTCGCCATAATAGACGCTGTTTCCGTCGAAACATACAGGTTTACTTTTATCATATGTATATGAAAACCAATCATCAGGAATTCCAGCTTTGCGACAAGCTTTTCTAAATTCCACTTTCGATTTTATCTTGCACTCTGCTTCTGCCCTTTTGACCCAGTCTGGTTTTGTTTCTTCCGATTTATTATCATCTTTTTTTCTTAAGCTATTTACTAATCTAGCCCAAATGCTCATATCTCTTTCAGCCTCCGCACGCTATATCTATAGTATTATACATGATAAGTCCAAAGAAAAAACAACCGGATATCCTGAAGTTTACCCATGATATCCGGTATTATTATGAACAATCCTATTACTTATCTACTATCTCTCCGCCAAGGAGTGCAAGAAGGCGAAGGAATCCGCAGTAGCCCTTTTTGTCAAGGATCTTGTTTATATTATATTCTGCAGGAATCACTGTTATCCCAAAGATAAGTATTCTTTGGTTGCCTCTTTTTATACATAGGACCAAACAGCAAAAAATGTGCATTTGGTACGTAATTTTTCAAGGACAAAAAACTGGTTTCAGGGGCATTTTCATACCAAATGGAAAAAAACTTGCATTTAGTCCTACTTTTTACGGTTGGAAACCATGAGGAAGGATTGGAAAAATACATAAAAATAGGACCAGAGAAGCATAAATGCCTCTTTGGTCCGTAATTTTATAAGATAACATGTGTTATTTGTGGGAATTTTACGGACCAAACGAGGAAAAACTGCCTCCTGGTCCTATTTTGCTGCTTGCAGGTATTCAACAAATGTGATGCAGGTTTACCTTGACCTTATATAGTCCATGGCCTCAAGATATCCATTAAGTCCATGCCCGTAAATCTGCTTGTGGCAGGCAGGGGCGGTGACTGAGACCTTGCGGAACTCTTCCCTGGACTGAATGTCCGAGATGTGGATCTCGACCTTGGTGATGTTTTCAAGGCTCTTTAGAGCGTCGTGGATGGCGTAGCTGTAGTGAGTGTAGGCACCGGGATTAATTACGATCCCGTCTGTTCCGTCGCTGTAGGCTTCCTGAAGCCTGTCGATGATGGCGCCTTCGTGGTTGGACTGAAAAAGAACTACCTCGTCCCCGTCAGCTGCTGCCTTGTCCTTTATCATATTGCAGAGGTAATCATAGTCCTGATTACCATAAACTGCTTTTTCCCTGATACCAAGGAAATTTAAGTTTGGTCCGTTAATAACTAGTATCTTCAATGCTATATCTCCAATCTGGCGAAACTCTTTTCACACCCATGTAACCCTGAAATTCCGGTACTGGGCAAGAAGTCCTTCTCTCTGACCAAAGCCAACGCATCCACCTGTCAAAATATCTCCATGGGTCATGCCATCGTCCTCAAACTCCAAAACCACAAATTCGTTTACAGCATAAACCACCTTGTTCCTGTTTTTGACGATGCACATGCTGTACCAGGGAAGGTCCTCTTTTGCTTCCGGAAGAGGATCTGCTGCCTGCGCTACTGCGCTTTCATCAAAGCTCTTTTTTAAGTCGCACAGATGAAAAGACCTGTCAGTATCCTCTGCTCTCTTATAAAAGGATAATTCAAAGAAATCCCTTTTATCATCCTTCTCTTTGGCTGCAAAAAAAAGCTGCGCAGTGCCCTGCTCCTTAACAGGCCTAAACTCCCACTCTATCTTTACGTCAGAGGGAAAGCTCTTTGGGCACCAGAAAATGAGCCTGTTGCTGCCCGCTTCTCTTTTTGCCTGAAGGGAAAGGGCGCCGCCATCAAAAGAAATCTCAGCGTCCCTTTCCAATACAAAATCCCTTATATCATTTTCACAGGCCAGAGGGTTATCGTAAATAACCTTTGACATAATAAAGCTCCTAGTACTTTATAGTTTTGCGATATCGATGGGCTCAAGGCTCTCTTCAGTCTCAGCACACTCAAGGCTTGTAACAAGAGCTCTTGCAGTATCCAGGGCTGTTATTACGTTTACACCAGTCTCGATGGCGGTTCTTCTGATGAGGAATCCATCTCTTGTCTTGTCGCGACCCTGGGTTGGAGTATCGATTACAAGGTCGATCTTGTGACCAAGGATAAGGTCGATGACCGTAGGTGACTCCTGACTTATCCTGTTGATCTTACGGGCCTTTACGCCATTTTCATTAAGGGTGTTGGCTGTTGATCTTGTGGCGTAAATGATATAGCCAAGCTTCTCATAGCGCCTTGCGATCTCGATGATCTCTCCCTTATCTGCATCTTTGACAGTGATGATCATCTGCTTGTGCTTAGGAAGGTTTACGCCTGCTCCAAGGAAGGCCTTGTAAAGAGCTTCATTGAAGTTCCTGCTGATACCAAGACACTCACCTGTACTCTTCATCTCAGGTCCAAGGCTTATTTCAGCGCCGCGGATCTTTTCAAAAGAGAATACCGGCATCTTGATGGCAACATAACCAGCCTCAGGCTGAAGTCCCGGTGTGTAGCCCATATCCTTAAGCTTTTCGCCAAGCATTACCTTGGCTGCCAGATCAACGATAGGAATGCCTGTAACCTTGCTGATATAAGGTACAGTTCTTGATGACCTTGGGTTAGCCTCGATGATGTAAACCTCATCACCAACTGCGATGAACTGAATATTGATAAGGCCTATTACGTGAAGCGCCTTTGCTAGCCTCTTTGTATATTCAGCTATAGTCTCTTTTACCTTATCAGAAAGAGACTGTGCAGGATAAACTGAGATTGAGTCGCCGGAGTGGATACCGGATCTTTCGATATGCTCCATGATACCAGGGATAACGATGTCGTCGCCGTCGCACACAGCGTCAACCTCAGTCTCAATACCCTGAAGGTACTTATCTACAAGAATCGGGTGATCCTGAGCATATCTGTTGATGATATTCATGAACTCTTCGATCTCGTCGTCGGAAAGAGCTATCTGCATGCCCTGTCCACCAAGAACGTAGGAAGGACGCACAAGTACAGGATATCCTAAGCGGTTAGCAACTTCTTTTGCTTCCTCTGCAGTGTAAACTGTGGCACCTGCTGCCCTCTTGATCTGTGTTTCTTCAAGGATCTGATCAAAGATCTCTCTGTCCTCAGCTGCATCCACGTCTTTAGCATCTGTTCCGTAGATCTTAACTCCCATTTCCATAAGGTCCTGGGTGAGCTTTATCGCAGTCTGACCACCGAACTGAACTACAGCTCCGTCAGGCTTTTCAAGTCTTACGATGTTCTCTACATCCTCAGGTGTAAGAGGCTCAAAGTAGAGCTTGTCTGCTATGTCAAAGTCTGTACTTACAGTCTCAGGGTTGTTGTTGATTATGATGGTCTCAAAGCCGGCTTTTCTGAAGGCCCATGTTGCATGGACGCTGCAGTAGTCGAACTCGATACCCTGTCCGATCCTGATAGGTCCTGAGCCAAGAACCAGGATCTTTTTCTTTTCTGTATCAGCGGAAAGAGATGCTTCATCCTCTGAATCCGGGCCATTATAAACTGAGTAGTAGTATGGAGTCTGAGCCTCAAACTCAGCAGCACAGGTATCAACGATCTTGAAAGTAGCATGGATCTTGTAGAAATCTCTAAGCTCTTTTAATACAGATACCTTAAATCTTGTAAGCCTGCTGATAACGCTGTCAGGATACTCAAGACGCTTAGCTTCAAGCATGGTGTCAAAGCTGATGATCTTCTTGGCATCCTCAAGGGTTCCGTACTTACCTTCTGTGTTCTTTTCACCAGCACGAAGGAGCTTGAGCTCCATTTTTACCAGGGTGTGGAGCTTGTCGATAAACCACAGGTCGATCATAGTGATGTCGTGGATCTGCTCATGGCTTATGCCGCGGCGAAGAGCCTCAGCGATCACCCATATTCTCTGGTCGTCAACTACGGTGAGTCGGGTAAGGAGCTCATCGTCGTCAAGCTCTGAAAAGTCGTAGCTTGTAAGGCAGTCCACGTGCTGCTCAAGGGAGCGGATTGCCTTCATCATTGCACCTTCAAAGTTGGTGCAGATACTCATTACTTCGCCGGTAGCCTTCATCTGTGTTGTAAGGGTTCTCTTGGCAGTAATGAACTTATCGAAAGGAAGACGTGGGAACTTAACTACGCAGTAGTCAAGGGCAGGCTCAAAGCTTGCAAAGGTCTTACCTGTAATGGCATTTTTGATCTCATCAAGCGTGTATCCCAGGGCGATCTTGGCTGCAACCTTGGCAATAGGGTAACCAGTTGCCTTACTTGCAAGGGCTGAGGATCTTGATACTCTTGGGTTAACCTCAATTACGCAGTACTCAAAACTTGTGGGATGAAGGGCAAACTGTACGTTACAGCCACCTGTTATCTGAAGCTCATTGATGATGTTAAGAGCTGCGCTTCTTAGCATCTGGTACTCTTTGTCGCCCAGGGTCTGGGATGGAGCAACGACGATTGAGTCTCCGGTGTGAACACCTACAGGGTCGATGTTTTCCATGTTGCAGACTGTGATGCAGTTTCCTGCGCTGTCACGGATAACCTCGTACTCGATCTCTTTCCATCCAGCGATGCATCTCTCAACTAAAACCTCGTTAGCTCTTGAGAGACGAAGACCGTTTTTAAGGATCTCCTCACACTCTATCTGGTTGTGGGCGATACCTCCGCCTGAGCCGCCAAGCGTAAACGCAGGACGAAGAACTACAGGATAGCCGATCTCTTTTGCAAAAGCTACGCCGTCCTCTACGTTGTGAACAACAGTAGATGCTGCGCAGGGCTCGCCGATCTTTTCCATGGTGTCTTTAAACTCCTGCCTGTCCTCAGCCTTTCTGATGGTCTCAGCTGTGGTTCCAAGGAGCTTCACATTGTGGCTCTTTAAAAATCCTGACTCATCCAGCTCCATTCCAAGGTTAAGACCAGCCTGGCCTCCAAGGGTAGGAAGGATGGAATCCGGTTTTTCTTTTTCAATGATCCTCTCAAGGACCTTGACTGTAAGAGGCTCAATGTAAACCTCATCAGCGATGTCCTTGTCTGTCATGATGGTTGCAGGGTTTGAGTTTACAAGTACAACTTCAATCCCCTCTTCCTTAAGGGATCTGCAGGCCTGGGTTCCAGCATAGTCGAACTCCGCAGCCTGTCCTATTACTATAGGTCCTGAACCGATGACCAGAACCTTTTTTACGTCTTTACTCTTTGGCATCAGTCCTTACCTCCGTTTTTCTTATTTTCATGGATCATATCTATAAACCTGTCGAACAAAAAGCTTGTGTCTTGTGGGCCTGGGCAGGCTTCCGGATGGAACTGCACAGTAAAGATATTTTTGCCCGTGTATTTAAGACCTTCATTGGTGCCGTCATTGACATTTGTGAAGGCTGGAACTGCTATATTTTCATCGAGCTTGTCCACATCAACTACATATCCATGATTCTGGGATGAGATGAACACTCTTCCTGTCTCAAGGTCCTTTACAGGGTGGTTACCACCTCTGTGACCATATTTAAGCTTGTGGGTGTCAGCTCCTGTAGCAAGACCCATGAGCTGATGTCCAAGACAGATGGCAAAAATAGTTTTGCCGCTGTCATAGAGCTTTTTAACCTCTTTTATCACATCGCCGCAGTCCTTTGGATCTCCAGGGCCGTTGGATAACATGATTCCATCAGGGTTGTCAGAAAGGATCTCTTCTGCAGTGGTGTTGTAAGGATAAACTGTGACGTCGCAACCTCTTGCTGCAAGGGACGCAGCAATGTTTTTCTTGGCTCCTACATCCAAAAGAGCTACCTTCAGGCCCTTACCATTAAGCTCCCTTACAAGAGATGGCCTTTTTTCAAGTCTTGCCTTATCTCCTTTAAGGTAAGCTTCATAATCCTCTTTATTAAAGGATGAGCTTCCTGAGATTGGGCCATTATCCTCAAGATTTTCAGCTCCTTTGACGAAGTACTTCTCCTTGCAGGAAACCTTGGAAACCACATCCCCTGTTGTATAGGCCTTGATCTTCTCTTTTACACTGTCAAAAGAGATATTCTCATTTGTCGTTATAAGACCATTCATTGTACCCTTATCTCTAAGAAGCCTTACCAGTGCCCTTGTATCTATTCCCTCAATTCCAGGGATCTCATACTTTTCAAGGAAATCGGAAAGAGACATGTCACACCTGAAGTTTGAAGGTACTCTGCACAGCTCTCTTACGATAACTGCATCCAGCCATATCCTCTCAGACTCCATATCCTCTAAACATACTCCGTAGTTACCGATCAGAGGGTAGGTCATACAAACTGCTTGGCCAGCATATGAAGGATCCGTAAACACTTCTGTGTAGCCCGCCATAGAGGTGTTAAACACTATCTCAGATACAACATCTTTGTCAGCTCCAATGTGCTTACCTTCGAACCTCGTTCCATCTTCTAATATAAGAAACGCTTTCATAAAATTTCTCCTATATTTATTGCTTTATCCAATACACAGCCCAGCCTGACGCAGGCTGGGCGTCATTAGCTGATCATTTAAAGTAAGCCACACCGCTCTCAAATATTCTAAGGTCTTGTTCACCAAAAATATTGACTGCTACTCCATCTCCACGGCGTTCTGAGTGAGCCATTTTTCCAAGACATCTTCCATCAGGTGAAAGTATTCCCTCGACAGCCCTGTAGGAGCCGTTGATGTTCCACTCATCGTCCATTGTGATATTTCCATCAAGATCGCAGTACTGGGTTGCGATCTGACCATTCTTAAAGAGTTCATCAAGAACAGCCTCTGGTGCAACAAATCTTCCTTCGCCGTGGGATGCTGGGTTTGTGTAAACTCCGCCAAGCTTTGCTCCTGTCAGCCATGGTGAATTGTTTGAAACAACCTTTATTGTAGCCATCTTGGAGATGTGTCTTCCGATGGTGTTGTATGTAAGTGTAGGTGAGTTCTCGCTCTGTCCTGTGATCTTTCCGTAAGGTACAAGACCAAGCTTGATCATAGCCTGGAATCCGTTACAGATACCAAGAGCAAGACCATCTCTTTCCTGAAGAAGTCTGTCTGTTGCAGCCTTTATCTCCTCATTCTGGAAGGCTGTTGCAAAGAACTTGGCACTTCCGTCCGGCTCATCACCAGCTGAGAATCCGCCTGGGAACATGATGATCTGGGCGTTGTCGATTGCCTTCTTAAACTCCTCTACAGACTCTCTGATGTCCTTTTCATCTCTGTTTCTAAATACCTTGATATTTACATCTGCTCCGGCTCTTCTGAAGGCCTCTGCACTGTCGTACTCGCAGTTGCTGCCTGGGAATACAGGGATAAATACTGTAGGCTTTGCGACCTTGTTCTTGCATATGTAGATCTCTTTTGCCTCAAAAAGACCTGTGTCTACCTTGTCCTTGGAATCAGAAACTGTTGAAGGGAATACCTTCTCAAGCTTGCTCTTCCAGGAATCAAGGGCCTCTTCTACTGTTACGCTGGTGCCAGCAAATGAGAACTTGCCATCATCTGTTACAACACCGATCTTTCTTGCGCCTGAAAGCCTCAGGGCATCATCAACAAACTCAGAAGGGATCTCTGCGATGATGTCTGCAATATCGTTTGCAAAGAGCTCTTTTGCAGGGATAGCATCATCAATTGCTACCCCAAGGCCGTTACCGAATGCCATCTTGCTGACAGCTGCTGCGATTCCGTAAGAATCCTCAGCGTAAGCGCTAGCCACCTTGCCTGCTGCCATAAGTTCTTTTATACCGTTATAAAGAGCTATAACCTTGTCATAGTCTGGAAGGTCATACTCGTCTCTTGCGATCTTGAACTGAACAAGGGCGTTTCCTGCCTTCTTGAGCTCAGAAGTTACAACGTCCTTCTGGGTAGCCACATCTACTGCGAAGGAAACCAGTGTAGGTGGTACGTTTATCTCGTTGAAGGATCCGGACATTGAGTCCTTACCACCGATTGAAGCTACGCCGAATTTCAGCTGAGCATCAAAAGCTCCAAGAAGAGCTGTGAAAGGCTGGCTCCATCTTGTTGGATCCTCTGTCATTCTCTTGAAGTACTCCTGGAAGGTGAAGTGGAGGTTTTTAAGTGATCCGCCGCTTGCAACGATCCTTGCCACAGACTCTGTAACAGCGTATGCTGCGCCGTGGTATGGGCTCCAGCTTGAAAGGAATGGATCAAAGCCGTAGCTCATCATTGTTACTGTATCTGTCTTACCTGCAAGAACAGGGAGTTTTGCGATCATGGTCTGGGTCTCGGAGAGCTGGTACTTACCGCCGTAAGGCATAACTACTGTGCCTGCGCCGATTGAGGAGTCAAACATCTCAACAAGGCCTTTCTGTGAGCATACGTTAAGGTCACTCATCTCTGAAAGCCATGCTCCCTTAACATCTCCTGCTTCAAGGGCCTTAGAAGCGCCTTCTGATGCGATCTTTTCAAGGTAATTGTCCTTCTTTGAAGGGATCTCTACCTTGACCTGTGTCTCCTGGTGAGCTCCGTTGGTATCAAGGAAAGCCCTCTTAATATCTACTATCTTCTTGCCTCTCCAGTTAAGAACAAGCCTTGGCTCCTTGGTTACAACTGCAACCTTAACAGCTTCAAGGTTTTCCTCTGATGCATATGAAAGGAACTTGTCAACGTCCTTAGGAGCAACAACAACTGCCATTCTCTCCTGAGACTCAGAGATTGCAAGCTCTGTTCCGTCAAGACCTGCGTACTTTTTAGGCACAAGGTCAAGGTTGATATCAAGACCTGGAGCAAGCTCGCCGATGGCTACTGAAACACCGCCTGCACCAAAGTCGTTACATTTCTTGATAAGTTCACTTACCTCTGGTCTTCTAAAGAGCCTCTGGAGCTTACGCTCTGTAGGAGCATTACCCTTCTGAACTTCAGCGCCGCAGGTTGTAAGGGACTTGGAATCATGCGCCTTGGAAGATCCTGTTGCTCCGCCGCAGCCGTCTCTACCAGTTCTTCCGCCAAGGAGAATGATGATATCTCCCGGATCTGCGCTCTCTCTAATTACATGTTCCTGAGGAGCAGCGCCCATAACAGCACCGATCTCCATACGCTTAGCAACGTATCCAGGGTGATAGATCTCTTTTACATAACCGGTTGCAAGACCGATCTGGTTACCGTAGGATGAATATCCGCTTGCTGCGCCGCGAACAAGCTTTTTCTGTGAAAGCTTGCCCTTCATGGTATCAGCTACAGGAACTGTAGGATCTGCAGCGCCTGTTACACGCATAGCCTGGTATACATAACCTCTTCCTGAAAGGGGATCTCTGATGGCTCCGCCAAGACATGTTGCAGCTCCACCAAAAGGCTCGATCTCAGTAGGATGGTTGTGGGTTTCGTTCTTGAAAAATACAAGCCAGTTCTCAGTCTTTGGACCATCGCCGTAATCAACCTCGATAGGTACAACAACTGTGCAGGCGTTGTTCTCCTCAGACTCTTCCATGTCTGTGAGTTTACCGTCTGCCTTAAGCTTCTTCATACCCATAAGAGCGATGTCCATAAGGGAGATGAACTTCTCTTTCTTCTTGTCATCAGTCTTGTAGAGTGCATCTCTTGCTGAGAGGTACTCTTTATATGCACCCTCAATTGGCGCCTTGTAATCGCCATCTTCAAAGGTTACGTTTGTGAGCTCAGTTCCGAAGGTTGTGTGGCGGCAGTGGTCTGACCAGTAGGTATCAAGAACCCTTATCTCTGTCATTGAAGGGTCTCTGTGCTCCTCACCAGAGAAGTACTGCTGGATCCACTTAAAGTCGTTAAAGGTCATGGCAAGGCCCAGGGACTCATAGAGGTCTTTAAGACTCTTTTCATCCATGTCCTTGAAGCCGTCAAAGATCTTAACGTCCTCTGGCTCGTCGTAAACTTCTACCAGTGTCTCAGGCTTAGTATCACTAGCAATCCTTGAATCCACAGGGTTCATGGTGTAGTTCTGGATCTTTAAAAGCTCCTCGTCTGATACGTTACCAATAAGCATATATGTTACTGCAGTCCTGATAACTGGATGCTCGTCGCCCTTAATAAAGCGTACGCACTGCTCAGCTGAGTCTGCTCTCTGGTCAAACTGTCCAGGAAGTGCCTCGATGCTGAACACCCTTGCTCCAGCAGGAATCTCAATTTCTTCTCTATAAAGATCATCAACTGGTGGCTCTGAAAAGACTGTCCTGCAGGCCTTTTCAAATACCTCGTCTGATACGTTCTCAACGTCGTATCTGATGAACATCCTTACGTTCTCAACACTCTTAATTCCGAGATACCCCTTTATCTCAGCCTTAAGCTCTTTTGCCTTAACTGCAAAAGGTTCCTTCTTCTCCACATAAACTCTTCTTACTGCGCTCATAATTTCTCCTTCCTTACTTTTGAAAAAAGTGCTTCAGGAAATCCAAAGCACTTTTCAAATCATTAATTATTTAATTCATCGGGCACTAATCCCTGCATGACGTACATAAGCTCTTTATCAATGGTCTCTTCTGTAATGCCAATGGTACCAGCTGTTATCTTAAGCCCCTCAACCACGTACATAAGATTGCGAGCACATCCAAGAGGATTCTCACAATAGAACTCACCAGTCTCAACACCGTTTTCAATGAGCTTCTCAACTATCTTAACTGCTGTATCAAACTGACGTTTAAGGGGATTATCAAGAGCAGCCGCCTTATGAAGTGTGAAGTACTCATATGTGGCAACTGTCAGATTGTTTTTCTTTCTAAGGATTTCTTTTTTCTGTTCCTTGAGGAAAAGAGCCAGCATATCCCCGGCAGCTGCACTACCGGAAATAGATGCAAGGACTGTATCCTCATCATCGGAATCATCAGACAAAACGGAAAGGAAAAGCTCATCAGTACTTGAGAAATAAAGATAAAGGCCTCCGCGACTGATCTCGCAGGCGTCCACGATATCCTTCATTGTTACATTCTTGAAGCCTTTTTCAGAAAAAACTGTTCTGGCCTTATCAATAATGTACTTTCTCTTCTGAACTGATTTCTCTCCCATTTATCCTCCACTCAACTTAGATTAGCGGCCTGTCGGTCTCTTGCCCCCAAAAACGGACCAGCTCATCCATCTTTTTTACTACGTTATAAAGGACTCCTGTTTTAACACCCTGTGCCCACTTGGCACCCTTGCTCATGCCCTGAAGGATGTAGCATGAAAGGATCCCAGCAAGGTCATCCATATCTGTTATCTGGGCGTCCTGAATGAACATAAGCTCATCCTTGGGGGAATTAAGCCTGTTCCTGGAATATACATATACGTAGTTTCTGTCAAGCAAATTGGTGGTCTGAGCTGCCTTAACAAAGGCCAGAAGATTAGAATCATAAACAGGAAATGGCATCGACTTAAGATCGCTGTTCGAGTAGCTCTGAGCCACATCGTGACTTGTGTTCTCCTTAAGCCAGTTAAGATAAGGAGTCAGCTTGGAAAGCTCAGGACGATACCTTAAAACGATATCCTCAACACTGTTTTCATTGACACTTTTGTCATTTTCAAAATCCATTGAAACCCGCGCCTTTCCTGGCTTAACGCCATTTCGTATTTTTGATTTTTCAGAAAAAAAGCTCTCGGTTCGAGCTCCAAAACATTATAGCAAGTACCTCGGCTGATGTCTAGAGAAAATCGCCTGATCAAAATCAATTTGTAAGGGCCACTTTAGTGCTGTATGATTAATGAAAACAAAGGAAGTAGGAGTGCCTCTATGCTGGAGAATTTCGAATACTATAAAGTTTTTTATCATGTTGGCAGACTAGGCAGCATCACTTTGGCAGCAAAAGAGCTGTCTATTTCCCAGCCTGCTGTCAGCCAGTCCATACATCAGCTTGAGAATTCTCTTTCCTGTACTCTTTTCCAGAGAACTGCAAGAGGCATGAAGCTCACCAGTGAGGGTACTCTTCTATATAGATATGTTGAACGGGGCTATCAGGAATTTGACCTTGGGGAAAAGAGACTTAAGCAGCTCCTTCATCTGGACGCAGGAGAAGTCAGGATCGGAGCCAGTGACATGACTCTTAGATTTTTTCTTTTGCCCTATCTTGAGAAATTCCATGAGCTGCACCCTGGTATCAAGGTCACAGTAACCAATGGACCAACTCCTGAAACCTTAAGTTACCTTGACAGGGATCTTATAGACTTTGGCGTTATCTCATCTCCTTTTTCAGAAAAAGAAAACTACGAGTTCCACGAGGTTTCCGAGATCGAGGATACTTTTGTGGCTGCAAGGCGCTTTATCCAGTACAAGAACAGGATGATGGACTACAAGGACCTTGAGAGCCTTCCTCTTATCATGCTTGATGGTAAATCCAGCACAAGGGACTATGTGGATTCATTTTTGAAAGATAATGGGGTTTCTATCCAGCCTGAGTTTGAGCTTGCAACCAGCGACATGATCGTGCAGTTCACCTTAAGAAACCTTGGTGTTGGCTGCGTTGTAAAGAGCTTTGCAAAAGAATATTTAGAAAGCGGAGTCCTGTTCGAACTCCGCTTCAATAAGATACTTCCTAAACGAAATATTTGTGTTGTAAGTGATAAGTCAAGGCCGCTTAGCCTTGCTGCGTCTGAGCTGCTTAGGCTCATCCTTGGAAACGACGATCACAGGTAACACCTCAGTACTTAACGCCGAGAGCTCTAAGCTCATCCTCAACCTGGTCGTAGGACTTAAATACGATACCGTTCCAGCCAAGTCTCTTAGCTGTATCGATGTTTTCAGGTGTGTCGTCAATAAAGACTGTAGTATCAGCTGTAAGATCATATCTCTCCATAAGGAGCTTGTAGATCTCCTCTCCAGGTTTTACTACGTGGTCTTTGTAGCTAAGGATCCCGCCATCAACATAGTCTAAAAATCCCATGGCTTCTTTGCAGTTTTCAACAGCCATCTTGCTGAAGTTTGAAAGAACGAGAACCTGATATCCTGCTGCCTTTATGGCGTTTATCCAGGGAATAGTTCTTTCTCTCTTGGTAACTATATCTGTAAGGTCTGAAAATGCCTTTCTGATCTCGCTTTCAATCTCAGGATCGTTCTCCACAAAAAGGTCAATGATCTCTTCTATAGATAGATTACCCTTATCAAATTCAACCCAGTCTTCGCTAAATACTGAAGCCTTGGCAATCCTGTCCACCATGTCGCTGTCAAAGCCGCGTTTTTCAATAAGTGGCCTCCAGGCAAAATCTACCAGCACATTTCCAATGTCAAAAACAATGGTCCTTATTTTCCCTTCGGGGATCACATTTCCGTACTTGTCATGCATCCTGTTGCTGGTCATGGCATCAAGGGAAGCAACAGTATGTCTTCCTGTCAGCGCTCCGATAGACCAGATAAGGAGCCAAAGAATAATTGGCACTGCGATGGTTGCCGCCACGCAGGTGATGAACACGTTGTAGGTCTCTGGTGATCCTGTAAGGGCCTCGTACAAAAGTACCAGGTACATGCCAACTAAAATGACTATGCCTATCCAGGCTAATACTCTTTTATATGTAGGAGTCTTTGTATTATTTGTTTCCATTTTTTCACCTGTTTTCCTGAATTAGTTATGATCTTCCATGCAAAAAAGTTTCCTGCAAAAACACTGCATATCATACACTAATTGAAAAAAATAGGCAAATAAAAGCCCCCCACGCAGGACAACGCCTACGCAAAGGGCCTTTTTAGCGGATTTTATAAAATTTAACCATTGATGGTGAACTGTCCAATGAGCTTATTCAGACTCTCTGACTGCTCTGAAAGCTCTAAGGAAACAGCGCTTGACTCCTGAGCTGTAGCGGAGTTGTTCTGTACCACGTTGGAAATCTGCTCGATTCCCTTGTCGATCTCATCCATGCTCTGAGCCTGCTGTCCTGCAAGGTCTCCTGTTTCGATGATCATCTCTGTGATCTCTTCTACGCTGTGCTGCATAGCGTCAAGAGCCTCTGTAGTCTCAGCAACAACTGCGTTACCGTTGCCGATCTCATCCATTGTATCTGCAATAAGCTGATGGGTGTTCTTGGCAGCCTCAGTACTTTGGTCTGCCAGCTCTCCGATCTGTTCAGCAACAACTGCAAAACCTTTTCCTGTCTCACCAGCTCTTGCTGCCTCGATTGAAGCATTGAGGGCAAGAAGTGATGTCTGTTTGGCAATTGCTTCGATAGTATTTGTAACCTGCTCGATCTCTGCAGATGCCTCTGTGATCCTGGTCATGGCATCAGTAACAAGGTGCATCTTTCTTGCAGAAAGTTCTGCGTTGTCTCTAACTGATGTAGCCATGTTCTTACTTCTCTCTGCCACGTCAGCAAGTTGCTTGGTCTGTTCTGTAATAGAGTTTACTGAAGCTGTAAGCTCCTGAACTGCAGCTGCCTGGTCTGTGGCTCCCTCAGCAAGATCTGTAGCGCCCTGGGACATATTGGTTGCTCCCTGGGATACCTGGCTTGAAGAATTCTTAACCTCAAGGAGTGTGCTTGAGAGGTTATCTGAAATATCAGAAAGAGCGCTGCTGATGGCTTTGTAGTCGCCCACGTAAATGCCTTCATTCTGTGAGCCTGTTGAGAAGTCTCCGGCAGACATTCTGTGAAGGGTCTCATCAATGTCTTTTACAATGCGCTCAATTATATTGGTTGATTCTGTAATATCGTCAGCAAGCTTTCCAAGTTCGTCTTTGGAATCTGTCTCAACTTGGATCTCAAGTTTACCCTTTGCCATGTCATCAGCTGCCTGTGAAATAGCCTCGATAGGTCCAAGGATACTCTTTGTAAGAGCTGCTCTTGCCTTGGCTGAGTACATAAGAGCATATATTACCACGATAAGGGAAATAATGGTCATTATGATAACTGCAAGAAGTGACATAGAATATGCTCTTGCAGCACCTTCTTTTGCTGCGATACCAATCTCTTTAAAGTCCTTAACAACCACCTTTATAGCCTCATTGGTATTGGCTACATAGTATGCATAAATTTCTTCATGTGATGCTCCAGACTCAAACATACTGACAAGGGTATCATCCGACTTATCAATATCTTTAAGGTGCTGATATGCATTTGAAAGGTCTCCTTTATATACCTTGCTCAGTGCATCCAGTCCATCATTCATCTCCTGGATCTTTTCGTAGGCGCCTTCAAGCTGTTCCTGCCTGTCAGCCTCATCCTGAGCGTTCATAGCCCACAGATAATACTTGGCAAGAGCCTGGATAGTTATTCTTATTTCACCCTGCTGAGAATTTTGCTCATAGTATTTGTGATAGATATTTCCTAGATTGAAAAGAGCTATCACATCAATTAGCACAATTACCACGAAGACAGCTATAAGATTATTCCTAAAGCTCCCAAATACTTTTTTGAACTTCTCAGAAACTGACAAGTTCTTGAAACTATCCTGTGAAAACTCATTCTGCTTATCTGTTTTAGCCATAGATAAACCTCCATAAATTTGGATTCATAAATATGCATAACCTGCACCTTATATTTTATGCGAAATTTCGTCTATTGTGTCTAAATAATGTGTAAATTTATATAAAATTTCGGAAAATAAGTTTTCCTTATGCCTATTATAATAAATATTGATTTTACTTATGTGATGTTTTAATGTATATTCTTTGGTGTAAATAAAAGAGCTGCCATAGGTGGCAGTATTTATGAGGAGGCTATTTTTTATGGTAAAAGCTGTTGTAGGCGCTAACTGGGGCGATGAAGGAAAGGGTAAGATCACAGATACCTTAGCAGATAAGGCTGACGTCGTTATCCGTTTTCAGGGTGGTGCCAATGCAGGACACACAATTGTAAATAATTATGGTAAATTTGCACTTCACACAATGCCATCAGGTGTTTTCCATCAGAACATCATGAACATCATTGGCAATGGAGTAGCTTTTGATATTACCAAGTTCATGAAAGAGCTTAATGAGATCACATCCAAGGGCGTTCCAATGCCACAGATCATGATCTCTGACAGAGTTCAGGTCATGATGCCATATCATGTGTTATTTGATACTCTTGAGGAAGCTCGCCTTGCTGGAAAGAGCTTTGGCTCAACCAAGTCAGGTATCGCACCTTTTTATTCAGATAAGTTCGCCAAGATCGGCTGGCAGATCAACGAGTTCTTCCAGGAGGACTCAGTTATAAAAGAAAAGATCGCAAGGATTGCAGAGATCAAAGATGTCATCTTAGTTAATCTCTACCATGCAGATCCTATCGATCAGGAAGCTCTTTTTGATCAGATCGTAGACTGGAGAGAGCAGGTTAAGCCATACATCGGAAATGTTTCTCTCTATCTTGATAAGGCCATCAAGGAAGGCAAGACAATCCTTCTTGAAGGTCAGCTTGGTACCATGAAGGATCCTGATCACGGAATCTATCCTATGGTTACAAGTTCTTCACCACTGGCTGCATACGGTGCAATTGGTGCAGGAATCCCACCTTATGAGATCAAGCAGATCGTCACTGTATCCAAGGCTTACTCTTCTGCTGTTGGAGCTGGAGCATTTGTATCTGAGCTCTTTGGAGATGAGGCTGAGGAACTTAGAAGACGCGGCGGTGACGGCGGTGAGTACGGCGCAACAACAGGTCGTCCAAGAAGAGTTGGCTGGTACGACTGCGTAGCAAGTAAGTACGGCTGCAGACTTCAGGGCACAACAGACGTAGCATTCACAGTACTTGACGTACTTGGCTACCTTGACGAGATCCCTGTATGTGTCGGCTACGACATTGACGGCGAAGTTACAACCGAGTTCCCTGTAACTCACCTTCTTGAGAAGGCTAAGCCAGTATTCAAGACACTTCCAGGATGGAAATGCGATATCAGAGGCATCAAGAACTACGAAGACCTTCCTGAAAACTGCAGGAACTACATCGAGTTCATCGAGGGCCAGATCGGATATCCTATCACAATGGTAAGTAACGGACCTGCAAGAAACGACATCATTTACAGAAAGAGTCCTCTTTCAAAATAAAACCTACGCGGAATCATCCCCGCTTCTTGAATTATAACGTCCACTGGAAATCGATCAAGTGGCTTTCACGGCATATCCTCGCAGATACTGGGTGTTTCAGGAATTTAGCTGTTCTTACCCGGCCGTATCTGCTGCGGTATTCCATGATCCACTTGACCAATTTCCGGTGGACTTTTTTGGGTAATCAAGCGGGGATGATGAAGGTGCGGCTGGTGGTATTGGCTTTAAGCAGGGATTTTGGGCTGCCTGAATGAGGGGCGCTGGGTGCTCGGCAAAGCATTGACTAATTGGCACTTTATAGTGGCATTCAGACTATATGACATATTTTCTTATCCAAGTCCGTAAAAAGATGGCCGATATCGATCGTTATTAAATTGCATTACGGACTACAGCGTGTTTTTTGAGCATACAGTCCGTAAAACGAGTTTTTTCAAGAAATTTTGCCACTGGATTCGGAAGGCAAGTTACGGACTTTAGCCCCCAAAAGTGCTTCCTAGTCTGAAAATGGACTTTTTTGAGGTTTTTAGCGGAAAATAATGACCTACTGTAGAGTTTTTTTCTATGCAATAGTCCGTAATCAAGAAAATCCGACACTTTGGGACGCATAGTGGAGCTCAAAAGCGGTATTGGTAGGAGCCACAAAAAGCTATTTTTGAGAGGGCTTTGGCTGATCTAATACCATTAATAGATTTCCTTATAATTGGTCCTAGCTTTTTCTGGTTTTGAAAAAAAGAATCCGGATACTTTTAATATCACCAGAAGAGTATGTGGATATTGGTATTATATTTCTTGCGCCAATATTTCCAGTTTCAATGAAACCACAATAGAAAAATCATACCTGGCAACGGTGTGAGGGCTGTGGGTATTAGATTGAATATGATAACAGATAATATTTCTGTAAAACCATAATACCTGCAGAAGATAGGCTGGTCGGTGGTATTATATTCACGCAATAGCATCGACTGCAATACGATATACCGCACCCAAAAGGCTCCGGGCCGCAAATTTGCATCTGCGCGGGTATTAGTCTAACAGGGGAGCCGATTCAGCACCTACAACGCCCCATCCATGGCCGCTTGATCACCAAAAAAGTCTGACCGAATGAATGTCAATAGCACCGTGGAATACCGCAGTTGGAGGAAAGTCAGTGGGGACGGCTCTGTCCCCACTGACTTCCCTCTAACGAGGATATGCCGCGAAAGGCTATTGATATTCATCCGGTCAGACTTATAATTCAAGAAGCGGCTATGGACTAGCTTTACTTATCAGTTATTGAGCTGGCTAAGGATTCCGTCCACCTGCTCTGTGGTCAGAATTCCAAAGGATGCCAGATTGATGATGGGCATTTCCATGAACATCTTGGTCATCATCTCAGCTCCGCCTTCTCCCATGGAGCCGTCGTCTTCCTGATTCTCCATACCCTCGCCTATCTTCTGAAGAACAGGTCCAAGGACCATCTGTCCCTTTTTTGTATCAAGGATATCCTCAATAGGTGTAAAGCGGTCAAAAGTCATTGGAAGCTCTATAGAGCTCTCAACATGGATCTTAACTGTCTGTCTGATATCTATTGTTGAAGCTCCGATCATGATGTTATAATCTCCGCTCTCAACGTAGAAATCATGGATCCTGGTCTCATAGTAGGCAAAGGCTCTTGAGTCAAGCTTAAAGGTCACTGTCTTCTTTTCACCTGAATCAAGCTCTACCTTTGTAAAGCCCTTAAGCTCCTTGTAGGGCCTTGAGATCTTGCTGTTTTCAGGACTTACATAGAGCTGAACTACCTCTTTTCCCTTATATCTTCCAACATTCCAGACGTCAACTGAAACCTCTATTGTATCCTCATCTGTGGCATTATCCTTATCAACTGTGATGTTTGAATACTCAAACTCTGTGTAACTAAGGCCATGGCCAAATGCAAAGAGGACTGGAAGTCTCTTTTTCTCATAATATCTGTATCCAATGTAAACGCCCTCAGCATATACTGGATTTCCGCCGTCTCCCGGGAAATTAAGAAAGCTTGGGTTGTCTGAAAGTTTAAACGGATAGGATTCAGAAAGCTTTCCTGAAGGGTTAACATCTCCCCACAAAAGAGCTACCGTGGCATCTCCCACTGCATCTCCTGCAAGCTGCATATCAAGAACAGCATCCACGCTGTCTATCCATGGCATGGCAACTGGAGAGCCGTTGTGCATCACAACCACTGTCTTCTTTCCAAGGTGTGAAAGCTCGTCAATGAGCTTGTCCTGCTCGGGAGGAAGGTTAATATCTGAGCGGTCAAAACCTTCAGATTCATAGGATGCAGGGAGCCCGGCAAATACTACGATCTCGTCTGCTTCCGTTGCTGCCTCAACAGCTTCTTCCCTTAAAATGTAGCTGTCTTTGACGTCTTTACACTTTGTGTCATAGCCCATGGCAAAAGAAATATCTTTTCCTAAAGCTATTGCGCTGTCGTAGGCATTTGAAACAAATGCACTGTTTATGTGGGATGAACCAGAGCCCTGGTACCTTGGAGTCTTGGCAAACTCGCCAACGAACAGGATCTTTCTGTCATCCTTTAAAGGCAGGGCCTTATTATCATTCTTAAGAAGGATTGCTCCGCCCTCTGCAAGCTCTTTTGCGAAAGCATAGTCCTCAGCTCTTGTGGCCTCTGTAGAAGGACCAACGTTTTTCTTATTCTCAAGTGTCCAGTTTAAGGCATTTAAGATATGGGTAACAGCCTCATCCACCTTGGATTCTTCAAGCTCACCACTCTCAACTGCAGCCACTATGGCATCCTCATGGTCTTTTCTTGGTCCTGGCATCACAAGGTCAAGGCCTGCTTCAACACCTTTCTTAGCGTCCTTTCCAGCCCCCCAGTCAGTTACCACAAAACCGTCAAATCCCCACTTGTCGCGAAGTACATCAGTTAACATATACTTGTTATCTGAGAGGTAGGTTCCATTAAGCTGATTGTAGGCACACATTATGGACTTGGGGTGAGAGTCTTTTACCATGATCTCAAAAGCTGTAAGGTAGATCTCGTGAAGTGTTCTCTCATCAACAACAGAGTTTCCGGACATACGCCTGTATTCCTGGTTGTTGGCAGCAAAGTGCTTGGGGCAGGCTGCAACACCTTCAGACTGGATACCTTCAACATAGGCTGCTGCTATTTTGCCTGCAAGGTATGGATCCTCTGAGTAGTATTCAAAGTTCCTTCCGCAGATAGGGCTTCTTTTCATGTTAAGGCCAGGTCCTAAGAGCATACTTACATTTTCTCTCTGACACTCTTTTCCAAGAGTCTGTCCAAGCCTTCTTGCCATGTCCACATCAAAGCTTGATGCAACTGTACTGGCTGTTGGATAGCACACAGTTTTGATACTGGAATTAAGCCCCAGATGGTCAGCTTCACCATCCTGCTTGCGAAGCCCGTTAGGTCCGTCGCACATCATAAACTCAGGCACGCCAAGCCTTTCAGTGCCTTCCGTGTGCCAGAAATCCTTACCGGACAAAAGAGCTGCCTTCTCCTGAAGTGTCATTTTAGAAACTACGTCTTTTACTTCCATATGCTCCTCCTGTCATTAGATTTAAGAAAATTAAGCATTGCTCATTAAATTACAAATTAAAAGACATGCAGCTTGTCGCCACATGTCCTTATTATAAACTATATGAAGTTGTCAGTCACTTATTAAGCTCTTATCTTTACGAAGGCTACTGCCTTTTTCTCCTCAGTGTGTTCTGTCTTGCGAACGAGGCTTGATGAGTATACTGCGTACTCGCTTGTTTCGTCCTCGTCTAACATACTTCCAGCTCCAAGAAGGTCAAGTGCCTTAAACTTTCCGTATGAAAGGTTCTGCTCCTTTGCCTTGATTGCGTCTGCCATGATAGCAATAGTACCCTGGCTGACAGTCTGTCTGCTCTTCGCGGAACGTCTCATATTCTATTCCTCCATGCTCATAAGAAATAAGATTTTAAATGAAGTGACTTGTGAAATTTTAGGCCCCTCAACCTATTGTGGTTTCACAACAAAGTTTCATTTAATGGGTACATTATATATGATTATGGCGGTAAATAGAAGACACTTTGTCCCGTTAAATCATTAAAATTTTATGAAATTATCTTTCCTGATTTTTTATCATTTCTGAATTTTAATTCTCTCATCACCGGCAAGATAGCTAAGTAGCGCTGCTCTGGCATGTTCGCGGTCTGTAGCTTCCACAGTTACCGTAAATCTGTAGGTGTGCTTCTTCATGCCCTCTTCAGCTCTTTCTTTCTCAG
The DNA here is from genome assembly GCA_015056565.1 of Butyrivibrio sp. Taxonomy (GTDB): domain Bacteria; phylum Bacillota; class Clostridia; order Lachnospirales; family Lachnospiraceae; genus Butyrivibrio. The sequence goes on along the minus strand of SVGB01000005.1, from coordinate 87,612 downwards.
CCTCCACCAAAGATTTCTCCTTGGTATCTTCGCTTGTCATCTCCATGATGTCGCTTATGGCAAAGCGCTTGAACTGTTCCTTGTGAGCCTCATCCTCGGCCATATACCTCTCAATAAGGGAGATTGTATTGCCAAGATTAAGATAATCGCTGTGGAGAAAGGACTCCATGTCCATTATCTTTTCCTCGGATCTTATGGTCTCTTCATCCCAACTTATCTCTTTTTCAACGAATTCTCTGGAATTTTTAGCGTTTTCTTTTTGCCAGTCGATCACATACCACTTCCAGATCTGAAGCCGCCTTCTGTTCACTTCCTCATCGGACAGCTCAGCCATCTTCTGGCAGGCGTGCCTTACTCCCCTTGAAACAAGGGCATCTGTGGTGTCATTGACATTGTAAGTCCTGTCCTGGATAACTTTGTGTTTCGCGGTATTTTCAATTGTAAGTCCAAGCTCATCATTTGATATGGTCTTAAGGTACAGGGAATAGTCCCCATGGCGCGCAATGACAACAGGTCTTTCCTTAAGCAGGGTATCCCGAAACTCCAGAAAAGACTTAAGAACATCGTCATTTTGAATGTACCTGAAAAGTCTGCTCATCTATTCCTCCAGCTGGCTTAGTTGTTCGTAAAAAAGCCAAGCTTTTTAAACTCTTCTATCCTACAGGGTCTTCCGTAGTAGTATCCCATCAAATCTGAGATCGGATATCTCTTTGCAATCTGAGCCTTTTCCTCATCCTCAACTCCATGGAAAGCGGTTCTGATACCCAGTCTGTGAGTAAAAGAGGTAATGGCTTCTATCATATATCGCACAGTCAGGTTCTCTGTGATAGGACCTGTAAGAGATGGTGCCAGATTAATAAGATCGATAGGAAGGCTCTTTACAAGGTCAAGAGATGCAAAGTCTGTGCAGTCAAGACCAACCTTTATACCGCATGACTTAAGGAACTCGATCTGGCTCTTTAAGTGCTCAACAGACAACTGTCTGCTGGATGCTGTCATATCAAGGCAAAGCCCTGTTGCAGGATAGCCTGTCTTTCTTAGGATCTCCAAAAGAGTTGTCCTGAACTCTGATCTCTCAAGCTGCATGAAGGCAAGATTTACGCTAAGGTAAAAGTCCCGGTTTGCCATTCTGATCTCAAGAGCATCCTTAAGGGCATTCTCAAGGATCCAATTTCCAAGAAGATAGAACACCGGATCCTGCTCAAGCCAGGGCACAAACTCTGAAGGAGATACGTCTCCATAAGGTTCCTTGTGCCACCTGAGGAGTACTTCCATTCCTACAAGGCGCCCATCTGCAGCAGCTACAATAGGCTGATACTCCAGATAGAAGCCTTCAAATCCATTTATTACGCTGTTTCTTACTTCATCAACCAGCTCGATACTGCTCTTATTGTTATCAAGCTCATCATTGTGGAAAATGATAAGATTGCCGTGCTTCTGGTTCTTGGAATAATCAAGGGCATACTTGGCACTGGTATAAAGAGAATGCTCATCCACCTTAAGGTCTGTGCAGACTATCATACCACCTGCGATTTCAGCTACAACCTTGTTGCCAGAGATTATCATGGACTCCCTTGTGTAGGCTCTCATCCTGCCATAGAACTTCTTGATGTCGTCTATAGCCATGGTATCTGTGACAAAGGCAAGCCTTGTTCCTTCGCCTCTAAAGGCCCTTCCCTGACCTTTGCCCTCTTCAATGAGCTTGGATGCAGTGGTTTTAAGGATGGCATTACCAGTCATATAGCCGTAACGTCTGTTGACATCACCAAAGTCTATGAAATTGATCATGAGGATCGAGTAATCTTTTTTCGCCGCCTTGAGCTGCCTCATGAAATTCAGCATCTCATACTGGTTTGGCAAAGAAGTTATCGGATCATTATTATCAACTATACCCTTGTTGATGATAGAGCAGGCATAGTATGCGGGTCTTCCTGCATAGTCCTTGATCACAACGCCCCTTGCGGCGCAGATCACATACTCACCGTTTTTGTTCTTTGCTCTGTATTCGATGTTGGGATCTGTCTTTTTCCCAGAATAAACAACGCTTAGATACTCTACATACTTGTCCCTGTCATCAGGATGGATCCTGGTTTCCCACACTGATGATGCGTTGTAGATATATTCCCCCGTAAGCCCAAAATAGTCAACTGCATTGGGCGACCACCTTGCTATGTTCTTGTCCATGTCATAGACATAGACATAGCGGCTTCTTGATGTTACCGCAAAGGTGTCAAAGATTCGATTGATAGTGTCTAAACTTCCTCCCGCCATTTACTCGCTCCGATTAATGTGATTTATCTATAGGATTTTTCTCCTCTTGCCGCTTTTGCAGCCTTGTGCTTTCTCTTGTTCTCGTACATAAGCTCATCAGCCTTCTTGACTACGTCTTCGAACTTAACTCCATCCTCCGGACATCTTGCATATCCTGCACTTATGGATACTTTAAGAGTAACCCCCGACTCTGACAGTACCACATCTCTTGCAACATTCTGTCTCATTCTGTCGATGACGCTATCATAGAACTTGGTGTCATGAGTTCCGTGAATGACCACAACAAACTCGTCGCCGCCGATACGGAAGGCCTTATCCTTTTCTCTGATGCTGTTCTGAAGCCTCTTGGCAACGATCTTTAAAAGTTCATCTCCAGCATCATGTCCGTGGGTATCATTGACCTGTTTAAAGTCGTTGAGATCCATGAATATAAGTCCGTAAGGAAGCTTCTTCCTGGAGAGTTCATCCATGTGTTCATGGTAGTTCCTTGGGTTATTGAGGTTTGTAAGAGCATCTCTGTAGGACAGTATCTCCAGCTCTTTTGCCGCCTCCTTAAGAGAGATATAGGCAGTAACGAAAGCTGCTGTCAGAACGCTAATAACAATTGCTATTAAAAGAACTGACAGAATCTCTGTAAGATTCATCCAGTGATCCATAGGAGCTATAGCCAGTATCCAATAGCCTCCACCTACAGTACTGACCATGGATTCTACAGGGGACTGAAGCTCTTTTTCAGAAAACTCAATGATTATCCTGTCCTCACCTGTAATCGCATTGTTACCGATGATCTTGTATTCATAGTTACTCTCTGCAAGACCCTGAAGGTCCACAGCAGAAAGAAATCTTGAAAGGCTTAATGTTACAGAAGCAAAGCCCCAGAAGCTGGCATCAGATACCTCTTCTGATGTATATATCGGCCTTGTTATAATGATTCCATAGCTGTCATCCGCTAAAATAGTGGGTGCAATGATAACTGAGGTTCCAGACATCTTGCTGTAATCAGCATATACGCCCCTTGCGCTATCCTCAAAGAGGTTCTCCCTCTCAGCAATTCCGTTGTCCAAAGGATACTTGTATCTGACTATTCCATCAGGAGCCAGGGTAATATCAATGACATCCAGATAGTCGTTGAAAACTTCGTCTGCTATGATCTGGAAGTTCTCTCCTGTCATGATCCCATTACTGCCCTGTACCTGAATTTCCAGCATCCTGGTCACATACTCACGCCTCTGGATCTCGGACTGTATGTTGCTGGCAAAAGAGTCAGCGATAAACTGCGCTCTCTCTCGCCTGTTGCCTGATGTAGTTACCAGATAAAATACCGCTACACATGATGTGACTGCAAGTGCAATTACAAATGCCAAAAGACCGGCTGTTACGCTTTTCTTTTTCATTGTTATACCTCTGCACACATTATTAGTCAGATTACTTCAAGATAATTTTATCACATTTTGTTCTTAATCGCTGTAGCTGACATCCATGTTAGCAACTATCTGGTACTCCGGGTACATAGACTGGATCTCTTTTATGGTCTCTTTAAAGATCTCGTGGTTTCCAGGGACAAAGTCGATAACCAGGTCAAAACGGATGACCTTACGCACGAAATCCACAAAGAAGCCATGCATCTGAAGCACCTCTTTATGGGCGGTTGCTGCCTTAGAGATTGCAGTTCTCATGGCTATTGTGTCTTCATCCTTGGTGTTTACTGAATATATACCGATGGAAATTAGGGAAATATTGTGCTCTTTATACACCTTGTCCTGTATCTCCCTGGTTATCTCGTCGATCTTGTCAGCGGTGAAGGTATCAGGAATCTCAATATGAACTGATGCCAGCACCCTGTCAGGACCATAGTCTGAAAAGATAAGGTCGTAAGCACCCTGCACGCCTTCAACGGATTTGATGGTATTCTTGACCTCTGTAGAAAGAGCTGTGTCTATCCTTTCACCAAGGATCTCGCTTATGGTATCTCTTAGCATCTCAAGGGCTGACTTTATCATTACGATGGCGATAATGGCAGCAAGGTAAGCCTCTATAGAAAGGCCTGTGACAAGAAAGAATATAGCAGCCACCAGTGTTGCAGCAGAGATAATGGAATCAAACCTTGCATCTGTTCCGGAAGCTATCAGAGAATCTGACGAAACTTTTTTGCCGGTGCCAATAAAGAACTGTCCAAGAAGAAGCTTAACTACTACAGCAACTGCAACTATGACAAGCGTCACTGTAGTATAATTTGCTGCCTCCGGATGAAATATTGATCTTACTGACTCAATAAGGGAGGTAACGCCAGCATACATAACGATTATTGATATGACCATGGCGCTTAGATACTCAATCCTGCCGTAGCCATAGGGGTGCTTTTTGTCAGGAGCTTTGCCTGCAAGTGCTGTACCGATTATGGTTATAACAGATGAAAGAGCATCACTTAAGTTATTGACCGCATCAAGGACAATGGCAATAGAGCCTGAAATTAGGCCTACAACCAGCTTAAATCCCGCCAGAAGTACATTGGTGATGATTCCTATGATACTAGTTCGAATAATGACTTTTCCACGGTTTTCTCTATCGTTTCTAGACATGTCTTAGTCCCCCAAAAGTAAGTCAAAGTTAAATACGCTCAAAGATGTACAGTCTGGTGTCACCAGTTCTCATGATCCTGGTTTCATCGTTGTGGCCAGTTCCAGAGAAGGATGCGTTAAGAGACAGACCTCTGTTTTTCAGAGCTGCTCCAGAAATGGTATCTCTCTGTTCCTCGCTCTTTATATCCTTGATTATATTTATAACATTGTGCAGAAGCCCGTCCTGCTTGATATGTACAGGAGCCACGTTATTGATCAGTGTTCCCATATCCTTGATGCTATAGGGAACTGCCCTGTTCCACACTGAGTATACTGCGTCTTCATCAAGCCCGGCTGCCCTTAAGCACTTGTAGTCATTGTTGGGAGTTGCATTTTTCTCAACAGCAAAGGCTACTGCGCACTGCTTGTCCTGGGATACGATCATAAAGCCGTAGTCAGGGAGCCTGTAGTAATCGCCAAACTGGAATACTTTTCTATACTTCTTGTAGAACTCAACCTGGTCCTTGATGAGCTTTTTATCAGAATCGTGCATGTCGCAGAGATTGAGCTCATATCCAAAGCATCCGGCTGCAGCCAGTTCAAATCTTGACTCCAAAGGACTGTTCATAAGAGTCTGATGGTTTGGAACCGCTGAAACATGGGCTCCAATAGTGCTTGCAGGATATCCGTAGCTGTATCCCCTCTGGATGTCCAGTCTGCAGAAAAAGTCTGTGTCATCACTTCCCCATATCTGCGGGAAGTAAGACAGCATTCCAAGGTCAAAGCGGTTTCCGCCAGCAGAACAGCCCTCAAAGAGTATCTTAGGGAAGGCATCCGTCAGCTCTTTTAACACTCTGTAAAGGCCTATGTAATATCTGTGCTGGAACTCTCCCTGCCTGTCAGGTGAAAGATTGCTGCTGAACCTGTCAGAGAATATCCTGTTCATATCCCACTTTACGTAGGATACGTTTCCAGCAGAAAAGACCTTTTTCATGGCATCAATGACATAGTCCTGAACCTCTTTTCTGGTCAGGTCAAGGTTCATCTGGTTACGGCCCTCAGAGTGGCTCTGGCCCGGAACCTGCACAGCCCAGTCAGGGTGCGATCTGTAAAGGTCACTGTCCTTGTTCACCATCTCTGGCTCAACCCAGATACCAAATTCCATGCCAAGGTCGTTCATCTTCTGGGCAAGCTCTTTTATACCGCCTGGAAGCTTTTTCTTGTTCTCGTACCAGTCCCCAAGGGACCTCTTGTCATCGTTTCGAACTCCAAACCAGCCATCGTCCATGACAAAGAGCTCAATACCGCACTTCTTTGCCTCTTTAGCAAGGCTAAGAAGAGACCCCTGTGTAAAGTTAAAGTAATTGGCTTCCCAGCTGTTTATAAGGACAGGACGCTCCTTGTCCCTCCAGTAGCCTCTTACTATGTGGTTTCGTACAAACCTGTGCATATTTCTGGAAAGGCCATTGTAGCCCTCCTCTGAATATGTCATCACAGCTTCAGGAGCTTCAAATTTCTGGCCCTTTTCAAGTTTCCAGTTAAATCCCACAGGCTGAATTCCTGAAACAAAGCGGCTTATGCTGGCAGCGTTTGATGAAAGTGCCTCGTAGTGATTGCCGCTGTAAACAAGGTTAAAGCCATAGGCTTCGCCGTAATCATCAGTAGTTTCAGGTCTTGATATCATTACAAAAGGATTGGAGCGTGAACCTGACTCTCCCGCAGCAAGCTCCTCTGAAACAGCCTTGCCTCCATCAACGATTGAATCAAATCTGCCCATCTCATAGGCCCATCTTCCGTGGAAGGAAGTGAACTTGTAGCCTGTGTCATAAAGATCTACACAGGTACTAAGGAGTCTGTCTATGACAAGGGCGCTGTCGTTGTCGTTATAGATGGCTGCGCTTCTTGTGATAACGTCGCAGTCAGGAAACACTGAATAAACAAGCTCAAGCCTTGCCTCGTATTCCTTGTCAGTAAGCTTTAAGACAAGCTGCTCGCAGCTTCCTGTGGCATCATAAGAAGATGGAAGGGTCTCAAGATTTCTTTTTCCCTTACTCACCTCGTAGTCGTAATAAAGAAAGTTCGCGGTGGTTGAGCCATTTCCATAGGTCACTTCAAGAAGCGGCTCTCTGATATCGCCCTTTCCAAAGGTAGGGGCTTCAAGGCCGTACACTTCAAGGCTGACATTCCGAAATTCATCGCTGTAGCCATTCATGTTTCCGCCGCCAAAATAGTGCTTTGGAGCAATAGCATCTGCTATTTTTAAAATTTCCTGTTTATCTGCCTCTGGCCAGTCGATCTCACCAGATAACCTCTCATACTTTCCTTCGCTCATAAGGGATCCCCCAAAGTGAAGGTGCTCTAAATGCCCTGTTTCCATGACTCTGAACATGTATGATGTGTTTTTTGTCTGCAAAAGAAATACTTTACCGTCTGCGTAGATCATTTAACCCTCCCCAATACGCCTCAGACTCTAAGTCCATTGATGATGATGTCGATCATGCCATTTAAGGCATCCTCGTAGCTTACGTTGGTCTTGGAAAGATCCTCAGAACCAAGGAACTTCTCAATGGCGCCCTCGATTATAAGCTTGACTACAGGAATAGGCATCTTGCGGAGCTTTCCCTCCTCCATAGCCTGCTTAAGAAGCTTTTCTGTCTCCTCCCAATCGCTTTCGATCCTGGATGAGAGCTTGCTATAAACTGTTGGATACTTGTCCTTAAGCTGATAAGCCATTCTGAAATCAATGTTTCTGTAGCTGTCAGGAAGACAGACAATGACTCTTGAGAGCTTTTCTACGATGTCTAAAGAATCATCATTTAATATCTCAGCCTCTTTTTGCTTGATAGCTGTAAAGCCATAGTCAACTGTAGCGTAAAAGAGCTCGTCCTTGTCGTCAAACTCTTTGTAAATGGTTTTTTTGCTGATATGGAGTTCCTTGGAAATGTCATCCATGGTGAATTTCATTCCCTTCTGGTTAAACTGATTGATAACTGACTCCATTATGCTCTGTCTTAAATTTTCCATTATAACCCCCTACCCGGTTTATTTAAGCACTGCCTTTAAGTAATCCCAAACGTTTGATGCTGATTTTACTGATAATTTCTCTTTTGTGGAATGTATATCCTGCATATCAGGGCCGATTGAAATACAGTCAAGTCCCTCTATCTTTTCGCTCAGGATCCCACACTCAAGACCCGCGTGGATTGCAAGGATCCTGGGCTCTACGCCGTACATATCCTTGTATACAGAAACCATGTGATCTCTGAGCTCTGACTTCTGTCTGTACTTCCATCCAGGATATGAACCGGAAACTTCTACCTCTGCGCCGTAGCCTCCAGAAATGGTCTTAAGCTTCCTGATAAGGAAGTCCTTGGAGGATGCGACGGAGCTTCTTACTGACTGCTTAATGGTGATCATATCCTCTGTGGTCTTTAGGATTCCCAGATTTAAAGATGTCTCCACAAGACCTTCTATGCTGGAGCTCATGGCCTGTACTCCATCTGGCATTACACAGATAAGAGAAAGAGCTCTTCTGGTATCCTCTTTATTTATAACGAGGCTGTCAGCATTCTGAAGCTCGCTGACTGTGATGTTAACATCAGGGTCCTTGACCTCAAGCTCTCCCTTTATAGCTTCAAGGCTCTTTAAAACTGATGCCCTGAAGGCGTCTACCTTTGAAGGATCAACGCAAACAATAGCACTTGATACGTTTGGAATAGCGTTGTCTGCTACGCCTCCGCCTATTGTCTCAAGATTAAATTCTGCGCTGTCAAGGGCCTCCAAAAGAGTCCTTGCAAGAATAATATTGGCATTTCCTCTGCCCTTTATGATCATCTCTCCAGAGTGACCGCCAAGAAGGCCTGAAACATCAACTTTAAGGCGTTTGCCAGATGCGGTTTCTCTTTTTACAGGAAGTTTGGAATATACTCTTGCGCCACCTGCGCAGCTTACAATAAATGCTCCCTCTACCTCATTGTCGATGTTGATGAGCTTTTTGCCTGCAAGGCTCCTAAGGTCAATTGCTGTAGCTCCGAACATTCCAGTCTCTTCGTTGGTTGTTATCACAACTTCAAGTGGTGGATGAGGAATATCCTTGGAATCTAAAAGTGCAAGGCAGTAGGCAACTGCGATCCCGTCGTCTCCTCCAAGGCTTGTGCCATCTGCCCAGACAAACTCTCCATCTGTCCTGACCCTGAGGCCCTCATTTACCATATCTATATCTGAGCTGTCTTCCTTAACAGCTACCATATCCATGTGTCCCTGCAGGATCACAGGCTCTTTATCTTCGTATCCTGCACTTGCCGGAGCCTTGATGATAACATTAAGCTCGTCATCCTGGATATATTCAAGGTTTCTTTCTTTTGCAAAAGAAACAAGATAGTCGCTTATTTTCTGCAGATTCCCTGAACCGTGCGGGATATTGCATATCTCTTCAAAAAAATGAAAAACCTCTTTGGGCTGTAAATTTTCAAAAGCCATTTTGGCACCTCCAGATTATCTAAAAAATCCCATAAAAACAGGGGACTCAGTACACTGAGTCCCCTTAATTTTACTATCAAAAAACTATTATGACAACCAATAGTTTCCATTTTTTATATTAAGCAATCTTCTCTTTTGCAAGCTCTGCAAGTGTCTTGAATCCATCAGGATCATTTACAGCCATCTCTGCAAGCATCTTTCTGTTGATGTCTACGCCTGCAAGCTTAAGACCATGCATCATGTTGCTGTATGAAAGACCGTTGATACGAGCTGCTGCGTTGATACGTGTGATCCAAAGAGATCTCATATCTCTCTTCTTCTGCTTACGTCCAGCGAATGCAGATGTGAGTGCTCTCATAACTGACTGCTTAGCAACTCTGTACTGCTTTGATCTAGCTCCTCTATAGCCCTTAGCGAGCTTTAATACTCTATTGTGCTTCTTCTTGGCATTTAATGCGCCTTTAACTCTTGCCATCTTAATATTCCTCCTATTACTAATCCAAAAATCTTCTCTTCGCTACAGTGTATACTCACGCGTAAGGAAGGATCTGCTTCATTGTCTTTACATTTGTAGCGTCAACAAGTCCTGCATGACGAAGATTTCTCTTTCTCTTTGTGGACTTCTTTGTTAAGATGTGGCGCTTGTACGCTTTGTTTCTCATGAGCTTGCCTGTGCCAGTTACCTTGAATCTCTTGGCAGCGGCTCTCTTTGTTTTCATCTTTTGCTGCATAACTAAATCCTCCTATATCTTTGCAAAAAATATTTTTATCAATTCTTTTTCTCAGTAAGGAACATTGTCATACTACGTCCCTCAACCTTAGGCTGTTTCTCAATAACTGCAACGTCTGAAAGAGCCTCAGCAAAATCTGTAAGGATGTGAACGCTTGCTCCCATATGAGCCATCTCACGGCCTCTGAAACGAAGTGTGATCTTAACCCTGTTTCCCTTTTCAAGGAACTTCTTGGCAGCATTGACCTTAGTATTAAGATCGTTGGTGTCAATGTTAGGGGAAAGTCTGATCTCTTTGATCTCGACAGTCTTCTGTTTCTTACGAGCCTCTTTCTCCTTGCGGAGCTGCTCATACTTGAACTTGCCATAGTCTACAACCCTGCAAACAGGTGGCTTGGCAGTTGGGGCGATCATTACAAGATCAACACCCTCGTCCTCTGCGATCTTCTTGGCATCGCTAAGTGCCATAACACCCAGCTGCTCGCCGCTTACTCCGATCACGCGGACCTCTTTAGCTCTGATCTGATCGTTAATAAATAACTCGCTAATGGTTTTATCCTCCTGAAAAAAAGTGGATACATCCGCAAATGTATCCACTAAAAATCATAGTCATGATCCGCGCTAAAAGCACTGATCTGAAAAGATATTAACCGCTACTGGCTGTGCCGCAGGGTGAGAGTGGATACTCTGCTTGGTTTTCAAATACTCAAGTACAATAACACATCTAAAAACTCATGTCAACAATATTTTAACATTATTCTTTCATGCATGCCCTGGTGATTCCTGCCACTGCACCAAAAAGAACTGCTGCAACAGGCCATACTATCCATGTTATCTCCCACTGCATGGTAACAAAGCTCCATGCAAGGTATCCTGCAACAACTACAGGCCAGTAGATGCTGGCAATCTTGCCTACAGCCTTGCTTGCCTTTTTGCCCTCTGAATTGTAATCGCCCTCCTGAAGAAGCTTGTTGTAGGACTCCATAATGCCACCAGCTCTGATGATGAGGTTAACACCTGTAGCTACAATAATGAGAAGAACTGACACAAGTGAAGGAATAACTTCCTCCTGCTTCTGGGCTGTGGCGATGAGACTTCCAATAATAAGTGGCAGACTTGAAAGTATGCATAAAACCACGCCAAGGGCGATAAATAACATGTGTTTCTTTTCAAAGGCAGCTTTCTTCTCTTTTACCATACCATCTACGCCATAGGCTGTCTCTATTGCATCTGTCTCAAGGAACTCATAAGGCTTAAGATATCTGTCATTCATTATGAATATGAATACAGCCACAGCAATTAAAATAAAAAGTGTGATAAGACCAACACCTGCTGCAACAGCTTCTGGAACAAAACCTAAAGCAGAAAAGCCTGCCATTGCAATAAGTACCACAGGTGAAAGGATGCACATTGAAACGCCACATGCTGTTAAAGGAGTAGTTTTTTCTACTTTATTTAGGAAATCAGATGCTTCCTCAAGACTTACATATCTGCGACTTCCGCCAGCAGATGCTGCGCTGTCCTGCACAAGCTCTCCAGTGGTATGAACTTCTTCTATTTCATCTTTAAGAAGGTAATCAGTGCTCACACCAAATATCTCTGACATCTTAAGGATCCTTCCAAGATCTGGTGTTGACTGTGCGCTCTCCCATTTAGAAACAGACTGTCTTGAAACATCAAGTCTATCTGCAAGGTCTTCCTGTGAAAGTCCAAGTTTTTTTCTCTCGTTAATAATTTTGTCTGCAAGTATCATTTTGTTTTCCTCCGTTATTTTCGTTTTGTTTTTGAGATCTCTTTTGTTTGATTTTGTGATCTCAGATTACGAAAAATAACAGTTGCAATCTATAAAGTCGCCTTGGAAATTTGTCAACTGATGGTTGCAAATGTGTCAACCACGCCTTTTCTTCCTGTGGTTTGAAAGAGGCCTGAAAACTGTCATCCGCCCAGTCCATCCAACGATCCTGGTAATAAGTATCCCAAAAAAGATTCCAAAACTATCTATGACAATATCTTTTTTCTGAGGAGTTCTCCCCGCCACAAAAGATTGATGATATTCATCAAGGCAGGCAAAGCCCACACAAAAGATTCCTGCGGAAAATACAAGCCACAGGCCTCTTACTCCGTACACATAAAGGGGAAAAGCCACAGAAACCGCCAAAAGAAAGTACTCAGTAAAATGCGCGGTCTTTCTGATATAATGCTGTCCTTCTTCTGAAAGGCGCTCAATATACCTTGTACTCCAGCCTTTGTCCAAAGTCTCATTGGCATAGGTCAGCACCTTGACTCCAACCTCATAGCTAAGGCGGCTGCTCTCATCCGCTTCCTGGGCCGAGAACATGTAGATAAGGCACATCATCAATATTGCAGGCACAAAAGACATTGGCTTTAACACAAATCTAAGTGTCTGTTTGATATAAAGCAAAAAATATTTCATCTTATCCGTTTCTGCACCTATAAGCTCAATATCTTTTCAATGTTTCCATCTGATATGATCACCGGGAAAAGCTCTTTATCCCTGATATCAAGCTGTCTTAGGCCTTTATTTATGTCTTTATCTGAGACATCGTAGGTGTTAAGAAAAATGCTCCTGATACCGCTGCGGGCAGCAACACCTACGTCACTTGAGATGTCGTTACCTATCATAACACATTTAGACTTGTCCAGTCTGTATTTCGATATGAGAATATCCATAAAAGCAGGGTCAGGCTTTTTTATCATTGCTTCAGATGATATGAAAATCCCGTTAAAATAGCCATAGAGTCCTGTGTCCATCAGCTCCTTTACAGTGAATAACTTCTGGGCATTGGACAAAAGATATATCTTCTTTCCGTATCTTTTCAGCTCTTTTAAGGTCCTTTCAACGCCCTCATATTTTACAAGTTTATCCCTTGAGGTGTTCCTGAAATAGGTGCACAGAGCCTGTATTTGTGGAGTTATGTACTCCTCCTGGTCGTACTTGTGAGGAAGATAGGCACCCCCTGCATCAATATCCGCCTGGCTATGCCCCAGTCGGCTGTTGGTAAATTCTGAGGCTTCACTGTTAATTTTTTCCGCAATGAGCCTTGTCCAGACCCAGGAGATGCGGATCTCGGGGTATCTGGTAGTTATGCCCCTGTTTTTCTTAAGATAAAAAGTCAGGGTTTCTTCCTCCAGGGCGCAGATTTCAAGATATCTTTTTCTTAGCTCTTTTGCAGTATAATCAGCCCCAAACTGACACTGGAGATATGCTGCCATATCCTGCCACAGACCATGCTGTTTCTCGTCTGTGTGGATATCTATAAGCGTCCCGTACAGGTCAAAAATATAGTTATCAAATGTCATTATTTATCCCCCAACATGCTGTGCCCTGGCTATTTACAGGTATCTTGCGGTTCCATTTATTGGTTTTACTTATCTGAAGTAAGCACTGCTACCCCATAGGGAGCTATTGTCAGCGTGGTTCCGCTCAAAGAGCTGAGATTCTCTGAAGTACAAAGCTGATATGAAAGGGTGTTGTAGGCGCTGCAGTCATCTGATGCAGCAAGGTCTACAGTCTGAGCCTCATCTGACGTGTTTATCACAAAAAGGAGTGAAAGCGGGCCAAAATCTGCAGATGCGCTGGCACCTTCCAGGCTTACATTGCCACCAGCATTTTCTTTTACACAGGTATTCTTAAGAAATCCCTCGGCTTCTTCCCGGGTCAATGACCTTGTAAAAGCGCAAACATTCTGGTCTGACAATTCTTTTTGTGCAGTGGTCTTCCCCCTTGCAACCACTGGGTATGTATTCCTGAGTCTTATGGCTGCCTTAAAATAATTATATATTGAATAGGGGTCTTTAGTCTGCTCATCAAGGGCAGGATATTTCATCTTGAAGTAGTCCATGGCCTTGGGGCCTTTGCACATACCTTCGCTGGCATTGTCCATGAAAGCTGGAAGCGCCTCGTCTGAAGCATCTGTTTCTCCTGTAGTCCAGTACATGGGAGCTCTTTTGTTTTCATCCTTGCCTGAGCCCTTCATTCCAAGCTCTTCGCCGTAATATATGAAGGAATTACCTCCCATTAATAGGCTGAGGCCATAGGCCAGCTTTATCTTGTCCTCTCCGCCGCTTCCTGTGTAGTAGCCAGCGCTCCTTGCCATGTCGTGATTCGTGTAAAAGGGTGCGTCTATAGCGGTGTCGTAGGTACCGCTGATGGCTGCCTCGCTCTTTTCCAGAGCCTCCGCAAACCTTGAGGCAGGGCTCGTTCCCCTTACAGTAGCTGCGATAATGCCCTCGCTTCCTGCAAACTCAAAGTCAAAAAAACTGTCGATGCCGCTTTCATAGTATTTCTGATAGGTGGCAGCATTAGCCCAGGCTTCGCCCACAAAGTAAGCGTCCTTGTTGTCGTCCTTGAGCCACTTAAGGAACTCAATGTTTTTCTGATCCTGACCAGTGTAGTAATAGGTTGTTGCATCAAGTCTGAAGCCATCTACGCCTCTGTCTGTCCAGAAATGAGTTATGTCTGATAGTTCTTTTCTCAGAGCATCGCTGTCCAGGTTTAAATCTGGCATCTCAGACCAGAAGCGGGCCTCATAGAAGTAATCAGTGCCTGCAACTGGTTCATATCCCTGCTGTTTCTCGTTGGAGAAATTGTAGTAGTCAAGAGATGGACACTCTGATAGAGCCTGTGTAAGGGCCAAAGTGTCTCCAGATTCGCCAGCGTCAGCCCCAAATTCAAGCCCCGGGTGTTCTTTAAGGTACTCTGTTGCCTCTAAAAACCATGGGTGCTGACTTGATGAGTGGTTAAACACTGTATCAATTATGACATTAATGCCCCTTTTATGGCACTCAGAAACCAGATTATCAAAATCCTCTAAGGTTCCATACTCAGGATCAATGTCCCTGTAATCTGTAACGTCATACTTGTGATAGGTTGTAGATGGGCTTATGGGCATCAGCCATATCTCATTGCAGCCAAGGTCTGTATCTGTGGTATCATCCCCATCATTGATGTAATCAAGCATTTTAGTTACACCGTTAAGATCACCAATTCCATCTCCGTCACTGTCGTAGAAGGAATAGACGAAGATCTCATAGGTGGTCCTGTACTTGTCCCTCAAGATATTTAAGGGAGGAAGCTCCTGTGTCTGGTCTAACTTTGCTGCAGCATCCTCCTGCCCGGAAGTTGCTGCTTTGTCGGCCGGATCTGCACCTTCATTTTCTGCTCTGCCGCAACCTGAAAGAGCTGTTATTGTCATAAGACCTGCCAGAAAAAGGCCTAAACTTTTCTTTTTCATACTATCTCCGCCTTTTTGACTGATTTAAAACATGATTGATTTCCTGACTTGATTCATCATGTTTTTGATACTTCTAACTTATCTTAACATACCCTGGCGAGATAAGAAAACGTTTTCTTTAGTTAAAATCAGGTAAACATAGGTTAACAAGGGCTAGGCATAGCAAAAGAGGTACCATGTTTACAGCCTAAATTCTTGAAATCAGGCAAAGCCGATACCTCTTTTCCCTTTGCAGTACATATCACCTATTGCCGGGTGATATCACATCAATATGTGTGCTTAATTATTAAAATGCTATATCGTCATTTATCAAGATCAAAGGCTCTTGATGCTGTCAGTCTTGATGATGAACTTAACACTTGAATCAACATCATCAGCTGATCCGCCAAATGTCTTGTAGCTGCTGCCAGCTTCCTTAATAGCTTCAAGTCTGTCTGTGAAATCTGAAAGATCTCCGTCAAATGCCTCGTAGATCTTCTTGATACCCTCGTCATCAAACTTGGTAACACCGTCAAGAAGTTCCTTAACACCATCGTCAAGTTTGATAGCTCCATCATTAAGTTCGCCTACGCCATCATAAAGCTCACCGGCACCATCATTAAGCTTTGTAGCACCATCATAGAGCTGTCTTGCACCATCGCTGAGCTGATATGCCCCATCGACGAGCTTTCCATTATTTGAAGCAAGTGTGCTGGTTCCGTTCTTAAGCTCTCCAGCACCTGAAGAAAGGGTTCCAAGTCCTGCATCAAGGGCTGACATACCTGTGTACAGGTCATTAAGTCCTGAAGCAAGAGCCTGACTGCCAGAAGACAACTGTGCCAATCCTTTAGTCAAATCAGAAAACTTGGAAACATCAAGATCCTTAATACCACTGGTATAAATCTTATTAAGTGATTCTGTTGCTCCAAGAAGCTGATAGTATGTAAGCGCAGCCTTAAGCGTCTGTGGATTTACTGGTATTGTGTTTGAATTGCCAAGAAGAGCTGTTGGTGATACTGATTTTACAACTTTCTTTGTTGAAAGTAAGCTTGCAGAATCAAGCTCCGTATCATTTTCGTTTTCTTCCAGTATTAATGTCTGCTTATCATCTGTCTCTTCTGTTTTCTTTACATCTTCATCTTCTTCATCGGTTCCGTCATCGTCAATATCATCATCCGTATCTGTCGGGCCAGCCTTGGGCACATTTTCGTCAACTATCACAGCTTTCTTTTCAGCATCAGCCTCTGCTGCTTTTGTTTCTTCAGTCTTTGGCTCTTCTACTTTCGGTTCTTCAGCCTTTGGCTCTTCTACTTTCGGTTCTTCAGCCTTTGGCTCTTCTACTTTTGGGTCTTCCGTTTTTGGTTCTTCAAGTGTAACCTCTCCTATTTTCACATCCGTATCAAGTTCCGCATAATTAGAATCGTTAGTTACTGAAGTTGTAGTGGCTGAAGCCATGATGCTCTTGCCTGCTGCTCTTATGGCCTCTGCCTGACTTTGTGAAATTGTCTGACCATCTTCTGACAAAGAAGAAAGAATAGCAGCTACAGCGGGAGTACATGGTCTATCACCATTTAACCATGTATAGGCTATATATCCGTACTCAGCTTTTTTCTTCAGCTCTGCAAGGCTTTTCGCAGAACCACTCAGCGGTTCAACGCCGTCGCTTAATGCCTTTACCCCGGCAACCAGTGCATCAGCACCCTCCTTTGCACTCTTGGCACCTGCAGTGAGCTTGCCTGATCCGTCTTTTGCAGAAGAAGCTCCATCTGCAAGTTTGGAAACTCCTTCATCCACCTTGCTTACACCATCTGTATATGAAACAATGCCATCATAAAGGCTTCCGGTACCGTTGTACAATTCACTGGTACCATCCTTAAGAGCCAGTGTTCCGTCTTTGAGTTCTTTTGATCCGTTATAGAGCTCTCCTACACCATCGCGGAACTTAGTTGTTCCGTCCTTAAGCTCTTTTGTACCATCAACGAGCTTGTTGGAGCCGTCATTGAGATCTTCCATGTCGCTCTTTAGGTCATCAAGCTTATCAGAACCAGAAAGATCTGTCATACCAAAGTCAGAAAGGATATCTGAGCTTGCCATGGTAATGGTCATTCCCAGCTCAAAATCCGTGGTATCTGCAGTGATCTCGAAAGAGTTTGAAAGTCTGTCCTTGATCTCATCAGCATCTTCAAGCTCATCCCACTTATCATCAGAGATATCAAGGCTCTCCTTAAGTCCAGGAAGCGCAACACCCATAACGATGATGTTTCCACCGTCTGAGATGACCTTACCATTTGAGATCTCAACATTTGTAAACTTATCTGAATCAAGCATCATGCCAGATACCATGGCAAATGGTGTGTAGACGTCAACTTCCTTGCCATTTACTTCAACTGTCTGCTTGTCGTTGTTCTCATATTCGAAACGGATCGTAACTCTACCGCTCTTACCAGCAAGTTCCTCTGGAGTGATCTCTTTTCCATCAAGAGTGTAAGTGATCTTCATGTTTACAGGAAGCTGCTTGTTAGTTGTTCCCTGATAATAGATGTCTGAGCCAGCTGCGTTCCAGGTAAGTGTTCCGTCTCCATTGTCTGTGAAGGTTTCATCACCTTTTACATTTACGATGTCCTTAAGCTCAGTTGTATCTGCGATCTCAGGTGAAGCAGCTGCGTTCTTGAGCCACTCACTTACGATGACATCGTTTACTGCTCCGTTGGCATCAGCTGTAACGTATACTGTCTCAACCTTGCCAGCCTCTGACTCTGCTGAAGCGATGTTGGAAGCGCTGACAACTGAATTTGCAAGAGCATCCTCTCCTGCCTGTTCCTCTGCTGCCATTTCAACTGCTGACTCTGCTGTAGTATCTACTGTATTGCTGCCGCAGGCAACTGTCATTATGGCCATCATAGCAGCCATTATTACTGATAATGATTTCATCAAATTTTTACGTATCATAACCTTTTCCTCCTCATGCTACTTTATGTCTGTGGATGAGATGACCAAAGTGATAGTCATCTTTCTCCTTCTTTACGTTTTTCATTCCAAATGTTGTTCTCATGATCAGGCCATCAAAGAGCATATACATTGAAGGCAGTACCAAAAGAACTGTGAACATACTGATGATGGCGCCCCTTGCCATAAGCATGCACAGAGAGCCGATCATGTCGATACTGGATATAAGTCCAACACCGAAGGTTGCTGCAAAGAAGCTAAGTGCGCTGACTATTACCGACTTCATGCTGGTAGAAAGAGCTATCAGTGTAGCTTCTTTCTTGGTGTGGCCTGAATTTCTTTCATTCAGGTACCTTGTTGTCATCAGGATTGCATAGTCAACTGTGGCACCCAGCTGGATAGTTCCTATAACTACTGAGGAAATGAATGGAATAACAGTTCCTGTGTAGTAAGGAAGTCCCATATTTACAAAGATCGCGAACTCAATAACTGCAACCAGGATAAATGGCAGTGATACTGACTTAAGTACAAATGCGATGATCAGGAACACAAGCCCTATTGAAACAAAGTTAACAACCTTAAAGTCGTGATCTGTAATATTGATAAGATCCTTGGTGCAAGGCGCCTCGCCTACGACCATAGCCTTGGGGTCATAGCGCTTTACTATGGAGTCAACCTTGGCAATCTGATCATTTATCTCATCTGAAGCTATCTTGTAGTCCGTGGTCAGCATCACCATTTTCCACTCATCGCTTTCAAGGTCTGACATAAGGTCTTCAGGAACGAACTCCCTTGGGAATGAAGGACCAAGGATCGAATCTGTTCCAAGAACTGAGATGATGCCATCTGTCTCTTTAAGTTCTTTTATCATCTCTGTCATTGAGGCTGTGTCCAGGTTCTTATCAACAAGGAGCATGTAAGCTGAGTTCATCTCAAACTTCTCATCAACCTCGTTGGCCCCCTGTACGCTCTCAAGTGAATCCGGAAGCGTCTGTGTCAGGTCGTAATATACAGATGTGTGGTTGTTTCCATAAATTGCTGGTCCCAAAATAGCAAGGAACAATGCAAAAAATACTAAATAATACTTGGATATAAACTTAGGGAGCCTTACAAACTCAGGCATCAGCGGTTTGTGCTTGGTCTTTTCAATGAGGTTATCAAACACAAGGATCATACTTGGCAGGATCGTTACGCATCCGATAACTCCAAAGATAACACCCTTGGCCATTACAACACCAAGATCAAGGCCCAGTGTAAAGCTCATAAAGCAAAGAGCAACGAAACCTGCAACGGTGGTGATGGAGCTACCTATTACTGACTGGAAGGTTGCTGAAATGGCATTTGCCATGGCGTCCCTCTTGTCATCATTTTTCTCAAGCTCCTCCTGGTAGCTGTGCCACAAAAAGATTGAATAGTCCAGGGTAACACCAAGCTGCAGTACCGCGCTCAGGGACTGGGTGATAAAAGAGATCTCTCCTTTAAACACGTTGGTTCCCATGTTATAAACAATCGCCATTCCTATACTCAAGAGGAAGAACAGCGGTATCAGGTAGGAATCCATTGTCAGTGAAAGAACTATAACTGCAAGAAGTACTGCAATTCCAACATATATAGGTGTTTCCTTCATAGCCAGGTTCTTGGTATCTGTAACAATGGCGCTCATGCCACTCATGAAGCACTGCTTATTGGAGATACGTCTGATCTCTTCGATGGCTTCCATTGTGCCATCAGCACTTGTGCCGTCATCAAAGATAACAAACATCATTGTGGCATCGCCGCTGTTAAAAGCTTCATACACCTCATCAGGTATCATCTCCATCGGGATCCTGATATCCAGGATTGAATCATACCAGAGGACCTTTGCCACGTGATCCACATTTTCAATGTTTTCCTTTAATTTTGAAACATCTTTTTCTTCCATTCCCTCTGCAACATACAGGACAAAAGAGCCAGTTCCAAACTGATCGAGCAGTATGTCCTGTCCCTGCATTGTCTCAATATCCTTAGGCAGATATGTAAGGATATCGTAATTGACTCTTGTGTTGAAGTAGCCAATTGCAGATGGAACAAGTAATGCGATTGCTGCAATTAAAATCGCATATCTTAGCTTTACAATCAAATGTGAAAGCTTGTTCATAACATTCCTCCTCCAGAACCCGTGTGTCTTTTACGAGATTCTGATAATTTGTTTCAGTTAGCCTTAGCTAATTAGAAATATATTATTGACTTTTGGTCATTTTCTTATTATGGTATATCACATAAATGACCAATGGTCAATATTTTTGGAAAACATTTTTAGAAATCGAGTTTTCACCCTTGTTTACTGCATTTAAAACAAGTATGATACAATTAAATTGAAGGATAGGAAAAAGAAATGGGAAAAGCAGATCAGAACAAAAAAATAAAGATGGAAAATCTGTTAAATACTTCCTTTGAGCTTTTCACCTCGAAGGGTATCAACAAGACTTCCATCTCAGATATTGTAGAAAGAGCCGGCGTAGCCAAGGGCACTTTCTATCTTTATTTCAAGGATAAATACGACATCAGGAACAGACTCATCGCCCACAAGTCCAGCCAGCTGTTCATGCAGGCCTACGACGCCATGGAAAAAGAAGGCGTTGAGGATTTTGAGGATAAGATCATTTTTATAATGAACTATGTTCTTGATGAACTTGCTACCAACAAGGGTCTCCTTGCATTTATCTACAAGGACCTTTCCTGGGCAGTATTTAAAAGAGCTCTCACCAATCCACTGGCTGATACCGACATAGACTTTGGCGCCGTGTATAACCAGATGATCAAGGATGCAGGCGGCAAGATCAAAGATCCTGAGGTAATGCTCTTCCTTATCATTGAACTCATTGGCTCAACCGGCTACAGCTCCATCATGTATGACGATCCGGTATCCCTCAAGGACTTAAAGCCCCATCTTGAGCAGACTGTCAGACAGATCATCGCACAATATACCGAAGAATAAACAAGACACGGGGACGGTTCTAGTGACTCATTGTGTACAATGAGTCACTAGAACCGTCCCCGTGTCTTGTTTTTTACTGCTGAACAATACCGCCGTTAGGTGAAATAACCTGTCCGGTGAGGTATGAAGCTGTAAGAATGTATCCAAGAGCGCCGGCGATAGCTGATGTGTCGCCAATGAAGCCCTGAGGGATAGTAGCTGCAAGAGCCTTGAGCTCATCCTGGTTAACGCCGCGAAGCATGTCTGTCATGATCATGCCAGGTGCGATAGCGTTGCAGCGGATTCCCTTGGCAGCAAACTCAAGAGCGATGGCTCTTGTAAAGCCGATAAGACCAGCCTTGGAAGCGCAGTAATCAGCCTGATTTATAACACCAATAAGTCCTCCGATGGATGATGTGTTAACGATCGAGCACTGCTCATCCTTTGATGCATGATTGACCATGTAAGGAAGTACAAGGTGTGTCATGTGAAGAGCACTTAAAAGATTTGTGTTGATAAGGTTTGTGTAGCTCTCTTTTGTGATATCAACAAAGTTACAGTTATTGGTGATACCTGCATTGTTTACAAGTACATCGATCTTATCGCCAAACTTAGCAACTGCTTCTTTTACCAATGTCTCACAGTCTTCATACTTGCTGACATCTGCTCTTACAACAAGAGTCTCAACCCCATACTGCTCACTGATCTTAGCTGCAAGATTGTCAGAAAGTACCTTGGAAGACTCACTTCTGTAGTTGATAACTACATTGTAACCAAGTTCTCCCAGCTTGAGTGCCATAGCTTCTCCAATACCTCTGGATCCGCCAGTGATAATTGCTGTCTTTGCCATTTAAATACCCTCCATTTATATAGTTTTTTATTTATCACCCTATCTTGTGGATAGGAAGATATTCTCCCTTATAGCATCCTTATCCTCCGGATAAGTTGCAAGATAATCCTCCATCATTCCTGCTGCCACCTGAAACTCCCCCATGTACTCATAGGCAGTTATCTGATTGAGCATAAGTGCCTGATTCATCTCCTTATTGTCCAGTGCAATTCCCGACTCAAAGGATGAAACAGCCGACTGATAATCCCCCTGTCTTATCTGACACATTCCAAGCTGGTTATATACAAGAGCGCTGTCTGGATTCTCTGACAGATAGTTTCTGTAAACACTGATAGCGTAGTTGTAGTCCCCCTGCTTTTCTCCTGTCTGTCCCAGCATGATAACAACCGGCTCTTTTTCCTGATCTCTCTCATTCCTGGCAGCCTCAAGATAGCTCTGGGCCTCAGCGTTATTACCCAGGTAAAAAGAGATCTGACCTTTCTCAAAATTAGTCATAAAATCACTGCCACCAGACATCGCTGTCTGAAGTATGCCTGTGGCCTCGTCGCTGTAGCCATACTCATCTAGAGCCTTGTATATCATGATGATCATGGAATAATCCCTGGCATTAAGTGCTATAGCCTTGGTGAAATCAGAATAGCCTCCGTCGTGGTTCCCAGAAGCAAGCTCTGCAATACCGCGAAGATAATAAGCATTACTGTCCTTGCTGCGAAGGGCCAGTATTGCGTCATATACCTCTTTTGCCTTGTTATACTCAGAAAGCCCAAGGTAAGCCTCTGCCAGATAATAGTTGGTGTCAAAGTCCATGTCATCAACTATGCCCTCATCGCATGAGAGGGACAAAAGAAGCTCATCCGCCGCCTGTCCATATTCCCCGGAGCGAAGGAGGGCTATTCCCTTGCCTCTGTGTATAAGGCACTGATCTTCCCCATTTTCAAGAGCAGCGTCAAAGCTCTCCAGGGCATTCTGATATTCGTGGCTGTCTATATAGCTAAAGCCAGAATCTATGTTGTGCCTTCCTGCAAGTGACCCGCATCCTGCCATGGACAGGCAGGCAAATCCGGCCACCAGAATAGCTAAAACTTTTTTCATGTAATACCCCCCAAGTTAAATATCCAATAGGCTATAGGCCTACATATTACTTGAGGTATGCAATAACCTCTACTTCGCAAAGGACATTTCTTGGAAGCTGCTGAACTGCCACGCAGCTACGTGCCGGCTTGCTTGTAAAGTATTTCTCATAAACTGCATTGAATGCAGCAAAATCGCTCATCTCATCGAGGAAACAGGTTGTCTTTACTACATGGTCAAAATCTGTTCCTGCTGCGTGGAGGATCTCTCCAATATTTCTGCAGACTCTGTCAGCCTGATCAGCTATTGTTGTAGCCTCAATCTCGCCATCCTCAGGGTTGATAGGGATCTGTCCTGAAGCATAGAGGAAATCTCCTGCCTTGATAGCCTGTGAATATGGTCCGATTGCCTGTGGTGCCTTGTCTGTGTGAATGTACTCCATTTTTAATCCTCCTTGTTTCTCCTTATGGGATGCTGCACTAAACTCGACAATACCTCGTCAAGTGCTCTGCTCACCGAAAACTGCCGTAACATAGAATCCTCTTGCGTTTTCCTCTACCTTGGTAACGACGCCCTCTCTTTCAAGCATTCTCTCCCTGAACGGGAAGTTACCAGACATTGCAAGGGATGGATCGATGGTGTAGTAATAGTTACTTGGAAGAACACCTTCCGTAACTGTAACCTTATCTCCCTCATGAAGGAGTCCCGGTCTTTCCATCTTAAAAGTCATCTCTCTAGCCATTTTATCACCTCACTATGGCATTATGAAGTAAAAATTCATACCACCTCTCATAAGAGGAAGCTTTTAGGTGAACTCCGTCAAAGGAAAGGGACTTATCAAGGTTACCGTCCTCGTCGTCCACCGCTTCATTCATGTCGATATAGAAAATCTTCTTCTGATCTGCCAGTTGGGCAATGGCCTCGTTTCTGGCATTGATCTTCTCGTTGTTGAAGTTCTTATCGCCATGTGCCTTTTCCGCCGTTACATGCATGATACTCTGAATGTAGATAATGGCATCCGGCTGCAGCTCCATAATCCTGTCGATCACTTCTTTGTAGGCATTGAAGAAATACTCTGTATCTCCGGTTCCAATCTCATTAAGTCCGAGCATTATGTATATCTTGCTGAACTGATTCTCTCTAAGTGCAGCATCCACGCTGATCTTACCTTCATCAGTCTTAACGAACTCCTTATCCATCACCGTATAGATGGTGAGGGATACCTTGGAATAGAATGTTGCTCTCTCATCTAATGGCTCGCAGTACTCAGAAAGCCCCACTGTCCTGGAATCACCGATAAACAGGGCATCTGTAAAGTAGTCTTCATCAACCTCAGTAAACTCGTAGGTTTCAGGCTCTGCGTCATCACCTGATACAGCATTGCCTGATATGTCATTTCCTGAAATGGCTGCGTCTACATCTCCATAGAGCCAAGATGCGCTCTGATCACTGCCATCTGGCGCAGATCCTTCCTGACCTTCTACGTCAGCCTCTGTGGCACTGCTGCCTTCGCCTTCTGCTCCGGCCCCATCTGCCTCTCCCTGGACTTCACCTGTTGCCACCTGTGCTCCAGCACTGCCACTCCAGGGGAACACTTCATCCCTGGCTGCCTTAAATACAAGAGCAAGGGCAGGAACCTTGGCTGGGTCCGACTCCTCTGCATAATCAGAATAGACAGAGCCCTGGCAGGCAAAAGAGATAACAGTGAGGATCACAGCTATCAGCGCAATACCTATTAAAATTGGGCACTCCTTCAAAAACTTCATAACACACTACCGTTTCAGAATCTAAAATACATAAATGGATTGCCTGCTGCCCCGGAGATGCTGTAGATACAGAACCAGAATAGCAGTATCCAGATAACGTTAAACACAATATGACCGCGTCTGTTTTCCCAGAACTCAAATACCTTGGGGAACAGGAGGATAAATCCTGGTAAAAGGACCATCCAGTAAATCCCTATATTCTTGAAAAAGTCGTTGTCATTTACAACAATTCCCTGTCCAAAGAATGGGAACAGCCTTGAAAAGTACATTGCCAGCATATCAAAATCTGTTATGGCAAAGATGACCCATGTCAGTGGAATAAGCACAAGAACATTGATCTTACCAACAACCTTACCAAGCTTATCAGGAAACACCTTAAATACCAGGTACTTTTCGCAGACTATTATAACAAACAAAACTACACCCCAAAGGATGAAGTTTGGAGTGATCCCGTGCCAAAAACCAGTAACAAGCCATACAACCAGCAGGTTAAATACTGTCCTAAAGTTCCCTTTCCTGCTGCCTCCAAGCGGGAAGTAGATATAGTCCCTGAACCATGAACCAAGGGTCGCATGCCATCTTCTGTAAAACTCAGATACGCTGCCACTTCCATAGGGCTGATCGAAGTTTACGATAAACGGGAAACCCAGCATAACACCTATTCCACCAGCCATCAGGGAATATCCCCAGAAGTCAAAGTATAGTTCCAGAGTATAAGCGTATGCTCCAAGCCATGCAAGAGGAGTAGAAATACTCTCATAACCTATTGTTCCTATATCATGCCACAGCATTGAAAGATGGTCTGCTATAAGAACCTTCATGGCAAGTCCAACGATAAAGTATCTAAGACCATCCTCAATGAGGACCCAGAGGCTCTTATCCCTGCTCTTATCCTCATCCAGCATAGGGTTTTCCAGGAACTTCTCATATCTCATTATGGGACCTGAGACTATCTGCGGGAACATGGAAAAGTAAGTGGCAACATCGATAAAACGTGCATCCTTATGGATCTTTCCACTGTAGACGTCCATCTGATAGGATATCATCTTGAAAATATAGAAACTGATGCCGATCGGCAATAAAGAGCTGTTTACAAACTGGCCCAGGATCTTGAACTCCACCAGCATTCCTGCATCGATGGCAAGAATGAAAAAGAGAAGGGATTTACTCTTTTCCGCAAACTGAGCCTTACCAAACAGAAAGTTGACTATAATTGCAGCCAAAAGAGCTGGCAGCATCCTCAGGTCTCCAACTGCATAAAACAAAAGACTCCCTAAAAAAAGAGTCCATGTTCGTAACCTAATAGGTGTAATGTAAAATGCTATCAGAAATATAGGCAAAAACCTAAATATAAAGTTAAGGTCTGAAAAATTAACCATTTGAATTATTGATCTCCGCAAGTTTCGTCTCAGCAGCAGATGCAGACTGAGTATTAGGGAAATTAGTGATCACTGCGTCGAACACTTCTTTTGCCTTGTCCAAATCATTGTTGGCATAATATGCATTACCCAGATAATACAGAGTATTGACATTGGTGTTGTCATACTGGTAGGCCTTGGAGAGGTTAGTGATAGCCACTTCATAGTTCTCAGCCTTGTAGGCATCGTAACCTGTATTGTAATAAGAAGTAGCCAGCTCAGGCCCTACCTTGGTCATCAGCATGTCATAAAGGGCAGTAAACTCAGGTGATACATCACCGCTTATGGCGTCAAGATCCAGTCCTGACATGGCATCAGCCATTCCCTCTATATCTGATGAATCTTCCATATATATGTCAACAGCCTTCATAAGACTGTTCATAGCTGCTGAAGTAGAATCAACGCCCTCATAATCAGTAACCTGAGCATTCAGACTCTCAATCTGCTGCTGAAGCCTTGTTACCTGCTGCTCGTACTCAACGATCTGGGCTGATTTTGCGTCAGACTCCTCACTGATCTTGGCAATCTTTTCCTGATTGCTGGAGTTGATGCTCTGTACACGCTGTGGCAGAATCAAAAAGCACGCCACTGCCACTCCTAAAACTATTCCAAGAAGAATGCCCCAGATTGAGTTGGATCTTGAGATTGCAGACTTCTTGATGGGCTGAATGATCATCTCGTTTCCGCTGTTGTATCTGATGACATCATCGCTTTCAGCTGAAGCAACATCAGAAACAAGTTTGCCACTCTCACCTGGAAGAAGCATGCTGTCCGCTTCCTTGAGATAGCGCTTGGCAAGAACTGAACCAGAGTCCAGTTTAAGAGCCTTCTGAGACTCGATCTTGGCTCTGTCAAAGTTACCATTCTTAAGATATAAAAGAGCAAGCAAAAGATGGGCTTTGATAAACTTGGAGTTTAAAGAAAGCACCTTCTTAAGCTGGATAACTGCCAGATCAAGGCTGTCCTGATGGCAGTAGTTAAGGGCAATATTAAACTTCTTGATAGTCTGATTTATGGTCTCAAGCTCTGAGGGGTTGTTTCTTACCATGTCCATATAGCTGTCAGCTACATTGTCCTCAGCTTTCAGGTTCTTACTGATAACCCACTCTGAAAGTGCAGGAACTACCTCTCCTGTCTCGTAGTAAATAAGTCCCAGAAGATTTCGGGCATCAATATTGTTCTTGTTAAACTTGAGACTGTCCCTTAGAGAATTAATGGCCCCTGTCATATCTCGAACAGAAGCTTTCTCAAGGCCCTCATTATAAAATCTATTAGAAAGGCTAGTCAGCCTGTCCTTGGTCTTTGCCATGATCACCTAGTCCTCTTTGCAGAATCAGCTTCGTCCTTGGCATCCTTAAGGAGCTTCACAAGAACATCTGACATATCATCCAGATCCTGATTGTATATGATTTCTTCAGCGTCTTCTATTTCAAGACTTGGTTTGAACTTTTTAAGTTCCTCTTCAAAATTAAGCATATGTAACCTCACTTGATCAATATGGTCATATGGCTGACTTGATCTGTCCCACCAGGTATAAAGAACCTGCTGCAAATACGCAGTCGCCTGACTTCCTCATTGTGATAACATCTGTTATCGCATCTCTTACATTGCTGTAATACTTGATAGGAAGTCCAATGATCCCCAGTTCATCCTTGCTGTCCTCGAAAGCTATCTTAAGATCAGACATGGATACTGACCTCTCAGAATCAAGGATAGTAACGTATATGGAATCAAAGAGCCTGCTCTTTAATATCATGCTGATGATATCCTTGTAGAGCTTGTCAGACATAATGCCAAACACCAGATGTTTCTTGCCCTCGCAGGATATTCTTGAGACAGTGTCCAAAAATGCCTGGATACCGTCGATGTTATGTGCACCATCAACGTAGATTCCTGGTCGCATCTCCTCCATCCTTCCGCTCCACTTAGCGGAAAGAAGGCCTTCTCTGATATCAAGTTCGCTGATATCAGCACCAGACTCCCTTAATATCTCCAGTGCAGAAACTGCCAAAGCAGCATTCTGAGTCTGATAAAGAGCACACGTTGCCAGTCTTAGGTCAGCATATCTATCATATAGGGATTTATATGAAAAAGCAATGCATTTGTTGCCCCCTTCATCCCCTGTAAATGTCACATCTTCGATGTTTTTTTCTTCTACACAGATGGCCCTTACCTCTTTTTCAAGGGCAACCTTTTTGATCACATCCGAAGTCTCTTTTCTCTTGTCAAAAAAGACAACTGGCACTCCAGTCTTGATAATACCAGCCTTCTCAGCAGCTATTTCCTCAAGGCTCGTTCCGAGGTACTCCATGTGGTCGTAGCCTATCTCTGTAATGATGGAAATAACCGGCTTTCTTACAACATTGGTCGCATCAAGCCTACCGCCAAGACCTGTCTCCAAAATGAGATAATCCACTGGATAAACATCGTAGAGCAGCATTGCCACAAAGAAAAGCAGCTCAAAGTATGTTGGGAAATACTCGCCATCCTCATACTCACTGACTCTCCTTAAGACCTCTACAAAGACTTCCACAAAGACACCCTCAGAAACAGGTTTGCCATCTATCGCAAATCTCTCATTAAGAGAAACAAGATGTGGCGATGTAAAAAGACCTACAGAGTAATCAGCCTTTGTGAGTACTGTTGAAATGTAGCTGCAGACAGAACCTTTTCCGTTGGTGCCTGCAACATGGATTATTTTGATATTTTCATCGGGGGATCCCAGATAGTCCAAAAACGCTCTGGTTTCCTCCAATGAATGCTTCTGTGTGAACTTGGGGATCATATTAAGGAGCCCCTCACACTCAGCAATTGTAATCTTAGCATTATTATCAGCTCTCTCTATAAGCTCAGAGACTGCCAAATTCAAAGTGTCGTCCATACTAATCCTAAAGTCTTAGCTCTTAACCCTTGAGCTGAGAGAGTCTTTCTGTAATCTGATCATAGGTCTGCTGGTATTTCTCCTGCTTGGCCTTCTCTTCTGCAATCTTGCTCTCTGGAGCCTTGGAAAGGAACTTCTCATTGCTGAGCATGTTCTTGGAACGTGCAAGCTCCCCTTCAAGCTTCTCTTTTTCCTTGGTCAGACGCTGGATCTCAGCCTGGATATCCACAAGATCTGAGAAAGGAATATATATAGTAGCATTGGCAAGGGCTACAGATACTGCATCGTCAGCAATACCGCTCTTGTCGCTCTGGCAAACAGATTCAGAAGCATAGGCAAGTGACTCAAAGAAGAGCTTGCCAGCCTTGAATATGTCAAGGATCTCACTGTCTTCACTTACAACAAAGACCTTTGCCTTTCTTGAAGGAGCAACATTCATCTGAGTACGAACATTTCTGATGCCACGAACAGCTTCTTTCATAAGCTCAACTGCTCTCTCGTCATCTGCATAGTTCCACTCATCCTTGTATACTGGCCAGTCAGAGATCATGATAGACTCCTCTTCATCCTGAAGAGTGCAGAAGATCTCCTCTGTAATGAATGGCATGTATGGGTGAAGGAGCTTAAGGGCGTTGATCAAAACTGTCTGAAGTGTCCAAAGAGCTGCCTCGTGAGAAGATGCATCGTCAGAATTGTAAAGACGAGGCTTAACCATCTCGATATACCAGTCACAGAACTCATCCCAGATAAAGTCATATACCTTCTGAACAGCGATACCAAGCTCGAACTTGTCCATGTTCTCGGTAACTTCCTTAATGGTGGAGTTAAGTCTTGAAAGGATCCAGTGATCCTCAGCAAGAAGTCCCTCAGGCTGAGGCTGGTGTATAGCAGAAGGAGCATCCTCCTTCATGTTCATCATGATAAATCTGGAAGCATTCCATACCTTGTTAGCAAAGTTTCGGCAGTTCTCTACTCTCTCGTTGTAGAATCTCATGTCGTTACCAGGAGCATTGCCTGTAACGATTGTAAGACGAAGAGCGTCTGCGCCGTAGTTCTCGATTACTTCAAGAGGATCGATACCATTTCCAAGGGACTTACTCATCTTTCTGCCCTGGGAATCCCTGATAAGACCGTGGAAAAGAACTGTCTTAAAAGGATATGTTCCCATGTGCTCGTAGCTTGAGAAGATCATCCTGATAACCCAGAAGAAGATAATGTCATATCCTGTTACAAGTACATCTGTAGGGAAGAAGTACTTAAGGTCAGGTGTGTCGTGAGGCCATCCAAGAGTCTCAAAAGGCCACAGTGCTGATGAGAACCATGTATCAAGAGTGTCAGGGTCCTGAGTGAAGTGTGTGTGTCCGCACTTAGGGCATACTGCAGGCATCTCTTTTGCAACAACAACCTCTCCGCACTTGTCACAGTAGTAAGCAGGGATCCTGTGTCCCCACCAGAGCTGTCTTGAAATACACCAGTCTCTGATATTGTCTGTCCAGTTGAAGTAGATCTTGTCCATTCTTGGTGGAATGAGCTTGATCTCACCTGTCTTTACAGCATTTACTGCAGGCTTAATAAGCTCGTCCATCTTAACGAACCACTGTGCCTTGATCATAGGCTCAACTGTAGTATGGCAACGGTCATGGGTACCAACGTTGTGAGAGTAGTCCTCGATCTTAACTAAAAGTCCCATCTCATCAAGTTCTTTTACAATGGCATCCCTTGCGGCATATCTGTCCATGCCCTCAAACTTGCCGCCGTTTGCGTTTATCGTAGCATCATCATTTAAGATGTTTATCTCAGGAAGGTTGTGTCTCTTTCCAACCTCGAAATCGTTAGGGTCGTGAGCTGGTGTGATCTTAACTACACCTGTACCAAACTCCATATCAACGTAAGAGTCTTCTACTATAGGAAGCTCTCTGTTAACTATAGGAAGAAGAACCTTTTTGCCATGATAAGCCTTGTATCTGTCGTCCTCAGGATTTACTGCAACAGCAGTATCACCCAGCATTGTCTCAGGACGTGTAGTAGCAAACTCAATGAACTTGTCCTTGGAAACGGATCCGTCGTCCTCTATAAGAGGATACTTGATATGCCAAAGATGACCAGCCTGCTCCTCATACTCAACCTCAGCATCTGAGATGGATGTCTTACAGACAGGACACCAGTTTACGATCCTGCTTCCCTTATATATATAGCCTTTCTCATGCATCTTGACGAAGACTTCTGTAACAGCCTCGTTACAGCCCTCGTCCATTGTAAAGCGCTCTCTGTCCCAGTCGCAGGAAGAACCAAGCTTTTTAAGCTGTGATACGATGGTTCCGCCGTATTCCTTTTTCCACTCCCAGGCCTTCTCAAGGAACTTCTCTCTTCCAAGTTCTCTTTTGTCTATGCCCTGCTTCTTAAGCTCGTCAGTGATACGAACCTCAGTAGCAATGCTGGCGTGGTCAGTTCCAGGCTGCCAAAGTGCATTGTAGCCCTGCATTCTCTTCCATCTGATGAGGATATCCTGAAGGGTCTGATCAAAAGCATGACCCATATGAAGCTTACCTGTGATATTTGGGGGTGGAATGACGATGGTAAATGGTTTTTTGGTCTCATCTACCTCTGCGTGAAAATATTTCTTTTCCTCCCATTTTGAATACAACCTGTCCTCGATGTCTCTGGGATTATAGGTTTTCTCAAGTTCTTTTTTCATGATCTTCTCCTAAATATCATAGTTATTTAAGCAATTATTGTAATCAACTATGCTGTGCTTCGTCAAGGGACTTCTGGGAAATGACAGCCTTATGGAGCAGAACCACTTCACCCTTCTGGTGTTCCTTGACCTGGTAAAGGGCGTTGTCTGCAGCATACATGTAATCCCATAGTTTGTTGGTCTCGCTTGGTACGGAGTTCCTGACTCCCTGGGATATGGTCACGCCCACCATCCTGCCGCTTTTCTTGTCTTCAAATCTAAGGGCTGCGATCTGATCCCTGAGCCCTGTTGCACATTCCATGATCTCGCCGTCATCCATGCCCTCATATATAATAACGAACTCATCGCCGCCATATCTGAAGGCCTTGATACACTGCCTGGTCTTGCAGAGGTTGCTTATGGCCTCTGATACCTTCTTGAGGCACTGGTCACCCAGCTGGTGGCCATAGGTGTCATTGTAGTGCTTGAAGTTATCAACGTCCAGGATCTCAACTGCCAGTGATCTGTGCTGGGCGTAGGCATCCTCAAAAGCTGTGTCAGCATATTTGTTAAGGCTATATCTGTTTCCAAGGCCTGTGAGAGGATCTGTCTCAGCCTGTTTCATAAGCTTAACATTCTCCTGTTCTATAGAAGAAAGCCTTGTTCTAATATTCATAAAGAATCTGTAGTTGGCGATACCCTCTTTTTCCTGCTCCTTGGAAGCCTGGTAATAATCCATAAGGGCTCTGTACTTGTCCTCTGCCTTGTCTATCTTGTCATAGTATTCAACGCAGACCTCAGCGTATCCCTTCCTGAGATTGGAAATATTCAGTTCATCAAGGGATTTCCTGGCATTTACAAGGATCCTGCCCACTTCTCCAACTCGTCCCACCTTCATAAAGAAGCGACAGATCTTGTAAAGGTCGTCCATGCTATCCAGTGGGAACTTGTTGTTCTGAAGCTGATAGGAAAGCATATCTGCATACTTTTCATAAAGAGAAGTCTCTCCCAAAAAGTAAAATCCCCTCATCTTGATATCAAGAACCGGAAGATCCTGGAAAACTTCAGGGTTTACCAGTGCATCCTGCTCCATCTGCTCAATGGCCTGGATGCACTTCTCAACAGAATCTGATTTGCCAAGGGCAATATAGCAGTCTCCCTGTGCGCAATAACAATAAAGAAGATTCCTGTGATAGAGTGAATCTTTTTTATTCTTACGAATATCCCTGTAGGAGGACTTTATATATTGAAGAGCCTGCTTGACATCGCCATTTTCATAGTAGATCTGGCCAATATTAAAATTGATAAGTCCCGGGATATTGCTGGTATTGCCTAAGGACTCAGCATACTTAAGGGCATTTAAGTAAAAATCCAGTGCAATCTCTGTGTTTCCATGGTTTAAGGCATCGATGCCAAGAAGGTTATAGCATCTTGCCAGATGTTCCATGTCGCCACAGGACTGAAGGTATTCAATTGCTTTTAGAAGGTTGGTATTGAACTTGCGATATTCGGTGCTAAGAAGATAGTAAGCATCTGCAAGATAATAATAGCTGTAGCCAAGAAAGTTAACATCGCCAATCTCCCTGGCTCTCTTAACCATCTTGTTGCAGCATGTTATGAATCCGTCTGACATTTTGGCTCTCTCTCTGAGCATTTCTTCATTAAGAAGTACTATGTCCTGGCCAAAATCTTCTATTTTCATACCGCTCCAATCCGCACTGGTGGATAGAAAAAACTTATCCACAATGATCCCCTGCCAACAACGTATCAAAAAATATTTTACAACAACATTTGTGCTCTATCAAGAATGATCTAAAGAAAGGCTATCTCACTCCAAACACAGATGGAGCCTGGATTTTTGTCGCTTTTATGACGCTCGTGTCATCATTTTGTATGGTTTACATATACCTTTTGACTGTTTTGGTCATAATGTATTTTTTCTTACTGTTTTACGTAAGTTTTATCAGCCGATTCCCATCGCCTATTTATGCGGCATTTTAAATACAACCATTCGAATAATCCCCAATTTCCACAGAGTTATCCACATGACACTATAGTCGTTTTATCACTATTTTTCGTATCATTTTCTGAAAATTTAGCTAATTTTAGTAACAATTTTACACAACTTAACCGAAAACAAGGTTGACATAAATTATTTATTTTAGGATTTATGTAAACTCTTTTATGATTTTTAAGGCTCTTCAAGTCAAAATCTGGCCTTTATGCGCCATCAAAGTCGCTCCAGAAGCGGATTGCAGCATCTTTGACCGAACCGGTCGAAACCGTCCTGTATCCACTCCATTCTCTTGGGAAAAGAGCTCTGTAACTTCCCTGCATAAACCTGTCATCAAGAAGAGCAACAGTACCTACATCATCCACAGTCCTTATTACTCTTCCAGCTGCCTGAAGGACCTTGTTCATACCAGGAAATCTGTAAGCATAATCAAAGCCATCCAGCCCTTTCTCCTCAAAGAAATTCCTTATTATCTCCCTCTCATTGCACACCATTGGTATGCCAGTTCCTACAACGATGACTCCTATGAGGCTGTCATTCTTAAGATCTATACCTTCGCTGAATATACCTCCCATTACGCAAAATCCAAGAACATTCTTGTCTTCCACCACCTCAAGGTCCATATGGATAATGCTGGAAAGATCCAGGTCATTGCCTGTGGAAAACCTTGATAAAAACTCCTCTCTTGCAGACTCAGTCATAAAAGATGACTGGGCAAGGAGCTCTGTGTCCTCCGGATCATAGAACTCTTCCTCAAAAATGCTGTAGACCTCGTACAGATACTGGTGAGAAGGGAAGAATACCAGATAGTTGCCCTTTTTTGCCCTGGTTACAGAATCTATATACTCAGCCACCTTGCGGTACATATCATAGCCTCTCTGGGAATACCTGCTGCTCACATCTGTCCCAATGAAAATACCAAGCTTTTTGGGGTCAAAGACTGTTTTTGCGTATATCTCATAGTCATCCTTAGTACCGCCAAGAAGGCTCTTATAGTACTGGATCGGGAGGAGCGTTGCGGAAAAGAGGATTGTGGATATTCCTCTATCCATGCAAAGAGCCAGATTCCTTGACGGATCTATGCAGGAAAGCCTTAGGATAAAGCCACCATCCTCAGCAAATTCGCCATAAGTTACATAGTGATCGTCCACAAGGTCGTAAATTGTAAGAAATCTTGAGATATCAAAATAGAACTGCAGGATCTCTTCTCTGCAGGGGCCCTCATCGTGGTCCTCAAGATATTCAGACATGATCGTAGAAAGGCGGTTTAAAGCCGTAACAAATCCCTCTATGGAGTCGTAGATCTTATATTCTGAAGTGCACTGCCTCTTTAGTTCCAAAAGAGCTTTGTTGCACTTATCAAGGTGACCTGCGATCCTTGGATGATACTCCTTTATAGTGTTCTTAAGGGATAAAAAGCTCTCCTTTTTAAGGGCTGCACTGTACATATCCCTTCCTCTGTCAAGGAGGTTGTGGGTCTCATCCACAAGAAAGCAGAAGTCCTTCTCTTTTCCATCTGCAAAAAAACGCTTAAGGTACACAAATGGATCAAACAGATAGTTGTAGTCGCAGATGATGGCATCAGCAAATAGACTCATGTCCAGTGACATCTCAAAGGGGCACACCTGGTGCTTTTTTGCATACTCAATGATCTTGTCCCTGTCAAAGGAGTCCTCACTTATCAGAAGGTCATATACAGCATCGTTTATCCTGTCGTAGTGGCCCTTGGCATATGGGCATGCTACTGGATTACAGTTTCTTTTATCCTCATCAATAAAGCAGATCTTATCCCTGGCTGTGATATTTGCAGTTTTAAGTTTAAGCCCCTGGGTCTTTCTCATGGTGTCAAAAGCTTCCTGGGCAACAGACCCTGTGATGGTCTTGGCTGTCAGATAGAATATCTTGGAGACTTTTCCCTCTCCCATGGCCTTAACTGTAGGAAACACGGTAGATATTGTTTTGCCGGTACCTGTGGGGGCCTGTAAAAAGAGCTTTCTCTCATGGACTATGGTCCTGTAAACAGCTGCTGCAAGGTCCTTTTGTCCATCTCTGTACTCAAAGGGGAAATTTGTGGATTTGATGGTGGCTGTCCTTACCTTGATCCACTGACACTCAAACTCTGCCCATTTCCTGTACATCTCCAAAAGATCATAAAACCAGCCAACGATCTCGTCGTAGGTATAGGTGGTGTCAAAGTATCTCTTTTCCTCTGTATCCATATTGCAGTAGGTAAGCCTTATGTCCACATCGGTATAATGGCGGTCCAAAAGATACAAGGCTCCATAACACTTGGCCTGAGCCAGGTGAACATTATCTGCCTGCTTCATCTTGGATAAGTCGCGGTAAGTACCTTTAATCTCATCGATCATGGGCCTGAAGCTGCTCTTTTCAAGAAAAGATTCCTGGCCAAGCTCAAGGGAAGTCTTTGGCTCATCCATATATTTATCCAGGATCCCATCGGCCCTTCCATCAATGTACAGGTGGTAATCCCCAAAATCCTTGTCAAAGCTAAGGGGCACCTCGGCGTGATAGTCTGGTCCCATGCTCTTTTGGATCATGCGATGAATGCGTCCGCCCTCAAGCATGGCGTCTGCAGAACCCTGATGTATTCGATTGTCTATGTCTCCCTGTCGGAGCAAAAACTCCACCAGGGCCCTTACTGAAAGTTTAATATCCATAATGCAAAATTATAGCATAAATAGGGCTTTGGAGCCCTCTGAAACAAAATGTAAGAACTTACAAAATTTCTTCAAAAACAATACACAAAATGGACACACTTATATATTATTCTATCTCTCTGACGAGAACGTTTGGTTTGCCGTTTGTCTCAAACGTTTTCGTTATCGGAAAAATGTTATTTTTGTGTTATGTAAGGAGATCATTATGTCAGGAGTAAATTCAAAAAAGAACATAAGACTTAGCCTTTCAGATGTTGCAGAATTCGTCAGTGCAGCTACCAAGTGCAACTTTGACGTTGATATTTATTACAATAGATACGTGGTAGATGCCAAATCAATCCTTGGTGTTATCGGCCTCGACCTCACCAAGCCTCTCACAGTAGAATACAGAGGATATGATCAGAGTTTTGAGCAGTTTCTTATGGCTCATGCAGCCTAACCTAAAAAGGCATCACACGCTCCGCAGTGCGCCCCCGCACCGCGGAGTTTTTTATTGTTTACATGCAATTTTTTCTTGCATAATTTGGGTAAACGTTATTAAATGGAAAATGATGATAAAAAGCCAATTGGAAGGATAAAACCATGGAAAACCTAAAAATCCCAAAGAACTACCAATCAGCGCTTGATCTGCACGATACACAGGTTGGGATCAAGACAGTTAAGGACTTTTTTCAGGGAATGCTGGCAACGAGGCTTAATCTGCAGCGTGTAACTGCTCCGCTTTTTGTTACTCCTGAATCTGGACTTAATGACAATCTTAATGGCGTTGAACGCCCTGTTTCTTTTGACATCTTAAATGAGAATGAAAGACCTGCTGAGATTGTTCATTCACTTGCTAAATGGAAGAGATACGCTCTTAAAAAGTACGGCTTTAAAGAGTATGAAGGTCTTTATACTGATATGAACGCTGTCCGCAGGGATGAGATTCCGGATAATATACACTCCATCTTTGTTGACCAGTGGGACTGGGAAAAAGTAATAAACAAAGAGGACAGAAACCTTGATTACCTCAAGGAGACTGTAAAAAACGTATATAAGGTACTTCGCAAGACTGAGAAATTCATGTCTATCCAGTACGATTACATCGAAGAGATCCTTCCTGACGATATTTTCTTTATCACAACTCAGGAACTTGAGGATATGTTCCCTGACAACACTCCCAAGGAGAGGGAATACTTCATTTCAAAGGCTAAGGGTGCTGTCTGCATCATGCAGATCGGTGATGAGCTTGCTTCAGGCGAAAAGCACGACGGCAGAGCTCCAGACTACGATGACTGGCAGCTCAATGCAGACATCATTGTTTACTACCCTGTTCTCGACATCGCATTAGAGCTTTCCAGCATGGGCATCAGAGTTGATGAAGAGGCACTAAAGTCCCAGCTTGAGAAGGCTGGCTGCCCAGAAAGAGCAGATCTTCCATTCCAGAAGGCCATCCTTAACAATGAGCTTCCTTACACCATAGGTGGTGGAATCGGACAGTCAAGAATCTGCATGTTCTTCCTTAGAAAAGCCCATATCGGAGAGGTTCAGTGTTCAATCTGGCCTGAAGAGATGGTGGAAGAGGCAACCAAGAACGGAATACAGATACTGTAATGAGTATAAAAATGAGCCTGGAATCTAATTCCAGGCTCATTTATTTTGAAATATTATTTTGGCAGGTTCCTATCAGCCAAGCTGTACATTTTTGCGAAGGCTCTTTTCATTGACCTCTCTCTTAACGCGGGAAAGAGCATCGTGTACTGCAGGAACTGCAAGAAGGATTATTGTAAGCGCTCCCTCTGCGGCGATGTATGATCCGTTGTAGGCAGCTGAGTAAACGATTGGATTCATGCCCTCCGGAGCATAGTCAGCAAAGAATACGATACCTGACAGTGTTGCAAAGAAAAACCTTCCTAAGATGCCTGCAATGTAACCCTTAATAAGGCCATTCTTTTTGCCATAGAAGAATCCTGACAGGCCAAGAGCTGTAAATGCAAGGAAATAGTCGCAGATCATCTGTGGAACGCTGATGATGTAAGGGTCTACAACCATCTGCAGAAGTCCATAGGCAAAAGCAGCTGAAAGACTGACTCTTGGGCCGTAAAGATATCCGATGAAGGTAATAAAGAACATCGAAAATACAGTAACTGAGCCGCCCATAGGAAGCTTAAAGAGCTTGATGTTTGAAAGTACAAATGCAAGAGCAAGGCAGAGAGCTGATACAGTCATCTGCTTGATGCTGATCTTGAACTGACCATCTTTGTTGATGAAGTAGCTGACAAGAAGAAACAGCGCTACTGCTAAAACTACAAGGAGTGCATAACCCCCGTTTGTGATGCTGTAGGTGGTGTAACCATCCTCTACAACTGGTGATAAAAACAGACTCATAAAAAAATCCTCCCTTTATGTTATTAGCTGGGGGAGGACATCACGTTAGTATTCCTGTCAGATTAAAATCCATGTATAATGAAAATCTGATGAAATAAAAAGCTTCCCTACGCCGGTATTATCCGGGTCAGGTAATAAGGGTTAGACGGACAAGCCGTACACTCTCAGCATTGCTCCCCTAGCGATCTTATGAAGTTCAACAACAATTAAACACTTCTGACCGGGGAATGTCAATAGATTTTGGAGGAAAAAATGCCAACTGGTTTCTTTGATTTTGACCTGCCTTTGGAAAGGCCAAAATGGTACATATATTTGCTCTATACCGCTTGTGGTGCGGTTTTGGCAGGTGTGTTGAATTTTCTGGTAAACATCACGGGTTTGGTCAATGAACCTTCCTTTAATGAAGCAGCCACGGGGCTTTTAAACGCCAGCGATCACATAGCTGTTCTCATAGTCCTGTACTGCATAGCTACACCCTTTATTGAGGAGCTGTTATTCAGGTATTTTATCTTTAACCTGCTCCTTAAATATACAAAAAGAGCTGCGCTTTCAGTAGTTGTGTGCGCAGCCCTGTTTGGTCTCTATCATATAACCCCCGTGCAGATGGCCTACGGATTTATCATGGGACTTGTGATAACCTATGCCTACTACAGGCACAGAGTCCTTACAATTCCTTTCCTCATGCACGCGGCAGCTAATGCTGTAGCCCTGGCATTCTCATTTCTGTAAGGAAATCGAGCCTCAGTGCCATAGCGCCCATTTTTACAGCTTAATAACACTTCCAAGGTCAAAGGAGTAGATATACACTTCTTTGACTTTTTTGTCTGTGGCAGCTTCGAGAGCTCTTTTGTACAGCTCAAGCTGCAGTCTGTAGCGCCTTATCAGGGTATCTTCATCATCCACCCTGTCCGTTTTGTAGTCAAGAAGCACGATCTCTCCATCCTCAATAAACCATGCGTCAATGATACCCTGGACCAGCACCATCTCATTCTCAGGGAACTTACTGTCCAGTTCATTGGCAGAAACGCCCATCATAAAGGGCTTCTCCCGCATGAGCTGCCCTCTTCTAAAGGCTTCGCCCATTCTCTGACCGAGGTCTGTTGAAAGGAAAGAAACGATATCCGGGCTCCATACACATTTTTCGTAGGTTTCCGGTATCCTTCCCTCACTGATCTTTCTTTTGATGAAACTGTAAACCAAATCTGAGGTCCTGGACCGCTCCGAGGTTCTGCCAGTTTTAAGCGCCTCCTCCATAAGCTCTTTGCTGCCGTATACGCTGTCATCCAAAAGCTCCATGATGCTGTGGTAGGCTGTTCCTCTCTCGGCACCAGTCAAACTATCGCCTTTTACCTTTTTATCTTCCGGGGCAGAAAGCTCTTTTTCCTCTTCTGCCACGTAGTCTGCAGGGGCCGCAAACACTTCCCCTTCCTCTATCATCCTGGCATGCTTAAGCTCAGATACCGTGGTCTTGGTGAAAAGACCTTTCAGCGGCTCGAAGCTGTACACCGCATTAAACTTATCTTCTATCTTTGAAAGGAGATCGCTATCTACTACATCTCCAATGATAATGTCCTTTAAAGACTGCTTTCTTAACTCTCCTTCAATCTGGCCCTTTACCATCTGATCCACAAGGTCTTTTTCATTGATGGCGCTAAATATGATACCTGGAACGCTGTCCTTTGCCTCCATACGCATCTCATAGTCGTCGGAAGCAATTCCCAGCTTATCAAGGACCGCCTTAAAGCCCGGATTGAGCACCACTGAAGGCATTATCAGGTCAAAATAGCTCGTGGCACCAGCTCTCATTGAGTAGGGCAAAAGATCTGATGGGCTGCCCAGGACACTTATCTTTGAAAGAGCCTTGGATACAGTATCTGAAAGGTCCTTAAGGCAGGTTGTGAGGATCACCTTCTCCTTAGCTCTTGTAAGTGCAACGTACAGCACCCTGATCTCCTCGCCAAGGCTGTCAAGGCGCATGCTGTCTGATACGATCTGTCTTTTTAAAGTGTCGTACTTAACTCTAAGATCTGCGTTTATGCACTTTACCCCAAGGCCAAAGTCCATATCAAGGATAAGGTCACCCTTGGTGTCCATGGTATTGAAGTGCTTTGAGAGACCTGATACGAAAACCACCGGAAATTCCAGGCCTTTAGACTTGTGAATACTCATAATGCGCACAACATCAGCATTTTCGTCTATAGTGCCTGCTTCCCCGTAGTCCACCTGCACGACCTTTATGTGCTCAATGTAGCGGACAAAGTGGAACAATCCCTTAAAGCTGGTCTTCTCAAAGTTAAGGGCATTGGATACCAAAAGCTCTACGTTGGCTCTTCTCTGTACTCCATAGGGCTGAGCTGCTACCAAAACCTCGTATCCTGTCCTGTCTATGATGTCCTGCAAAAGCTCGTGAACAGGAGTGTAGGTTGCCTTCACCCTGTAGTCCTCGACCATGTCTGTAAAGGCCTTTATCTTTGACGAGAGGTCACCCGGGATATCCAGCTCAGCTTTTATCGCATCGTAAAAAGAATCTGCGCTCTCAAGCTCTTTATTCCCATCTATGGCAATCCTGATGACTGCCAGCTCCTCATCAGTAAAGGCAAAAAGTGGTGAGTGCATTACCGAAAGCAGCGGAATGTCCTGCCTCGGATTGTCTATGACAGATAGCATGTCAAGAAGGGTAGCCACCTCAGGAGCATCAAAATAACCCTTCTTTGACTCTATATATGCGGGAATTCCCTGACTCTCGAGGATTTCTTTAAATACGCTGTCCCACCCTGAAAGGGAGCGGAGCAAAATAACAATGTCCTTAAATCTAAGGTTTGGGTTTTCTTTCTGAAGGGCGTGGATCCTCTCAGCTATGGCAAGAGCCTCTTTTTCCTTGGAGTCATAGCCTCCTATAGGGTTATCATCGCCGTTTCCAAGGATATCTGCGCCATCCACCAGCAAGAATTCGCTTTCGACGTTCATTTTTGGCTCTTCAAAGTTTGCTCCCGGGATAAGCTTTGCATCCTCGTCATATTCAACACCGCCAAGGTCTGCCCCCATTATCTTTTTGAATATATAGTTGGACAGATCAAGGACCTCTTTTCTGCTCCTGAAGTTCATATGAAGGTCAATGCGCCTGTTATCAGAGCCAGGAGCCTTATTATAGGTGCCAAACTTATCCATAAATATCTCGGGTCTTGCAAGCCTGAACTTATAGATACTCTGCTTCACATCCCCAACCATGAATCTTTCGGAAGTATCTGCTACTTCCCCGGAAATAGCCTTAAGGATCAGCTCCTGGACGTTATTGCTGTCCTGGTACTCATCTATAAGAACTTCCCTGTAAAACTGCCTGTATTCCAGCGCAACTGTTGAGGCCGTGCACATATCCATGATCTCCTGAACAGACTTCCCTGCGCAGAGCTCAGGAGCTGGATGGTTTACCAGTATCTGAAGCGCAAAGTGTTCCATGTCAGCAAAGTCTATGACCTGCTTTTCCCTCTTTTTCTCCTCAAATCTTGCCTTGAATTCAAGAGTGAGTCTGCACAGCTCCCTTATAGCCCTGTCGCAGAGCTTCATCTGAGAAACTATCGTATCCCTGGTAAGAGCAAAATACTTCTCCCTGAGTTTATCGATCTCTTTTTTGACATCGTCCCTGATCTTCTTGACCGTTTCTCTCTTATCCGGGTTTACGCTATCATCCTTTTTTCCTGACAATCTTCCAAAGGAAATAGCGCGAATGCCGTCAAACAGGCCGTTGTAGGTATCATATGTAAGAGCCGCACAAATACTGGCTTTGTCAGCTTCCAGGTTGTCTCCGTACATATATGGGCCATCTGGCTGGTTAACGATCTTCATGGCGCTATCAAGCTTTTTTACGCACTCAGTAAGGGAAAAGCCAACGCGCTTTAAGCATTCCTTGACCCACGGAAGATCCTCAAACTCATTCGCATCAATGTCGTAGTCCATGGCTCTTTCATTGATCCAGTCCTCAGGCCATGGCATACTCATTGAAAAGTTAAATAGCTGATTAATATATTCCAAAACCTTGTCATCTCTGCTGCCGGTCGCGAAATAGTCCATGCAAAAGAGAAAGTCGCTATCCTGATTTTCCTTGGCCTTCTCATACTCGTCCTCAAGCATATCGCTAAGGACATCCTCAGATATCAGTTTAAGTTCTCCCTCATCAGCAACTCTAAAGGATGGGTCGATACCTATGACTCCAAAATTGTTTCTAATAACGTATTGACAAAATGAGTCAATAGTCGTTATCTGGGCGTTATGAATAAGAGTCTCCTGCCTCTGGAGATGAACATTATCCGGATCCTCAAGGAGCTTTTTCTGGATTGCAAGAGTGATCTTCTCCCTCATCTGAGCAGCTGCTGCCTTGGTGAAGGTAACCACTAAAAGATGGTCCACATCAAGGTCACTGCTTATCATCTGTATGATGCGCTCAACAAGTACAGCTGTCTTGCCGGATCCGGCTGCAGCTGAAACAAGTAGGTTACTATTTCTTTCGTCGATGACCGACTGTTGTTCCTCAGTAAACTTTACTTCCATGTCTGCTTTCCTGATTAGTTAATTTATTAATTAATTTTTACTGTTATCCGCATTTTCTCCTGCTTCTGATATGATACGCGCAAGAGCTTCATCCGGATCAATGTCCAGGTTCCTTTTTTTGTAACCTTTGATACGCTCATCATATCCGCAGATTGATCTGTAGCTGCAGAAAGTGCAGGAATCACTGTTTTCTCTCACATAGGGATTGACGCTTATATCGCCATTTAGGATATTCTTTCCAAACTCCTTTATCTTCCTGCCTACAAAGCCTGAAATTGCCTGGTATTCTTCCCTGGTTGCGATCTGAGATCTGGCTCCAAAGTCTCCATCCTTTTTGATCATTACTGGTATGATATCTGAAGTACCGGAAATGTCCTTATCAAGGAGCTTTACGATATCCATATTTCCGTTAACCAATCCGGTCATTTTTAGCTTGTCAATCACTGCCTTATTGATATCATCCGTTATCATTCCCTCTTTTCCCTCAACCACCGGGTCTGTGACGTGATAATACAAAATAGCAGCCGGAACCACCTCTTTTTCAGGGGATAGTTTTTTCTGAACTGCACTGGCAACATTCATATACATCACAAGCTGCAGCTGCAAACCATAGTACAGAGATGCCACATTGAACTTATGGGGGCCGGATTTAAAATCCATGACCTTCACATAGATATGTTCCGGATCTTCATATAGATCAACGCGGTCAACCCTTCCGACCAATTTCATTCTCTCGGTGATGCCTCGCTTTTCATCCTCTGAAAGCGCTATGTTGATATCGTCGATGTTTCCTGCTTCTTCAAAACTCATCTCAACATAGGCTGGATCAAAAGCTCCCTTTGTC
The DNA here is from genome assembly GCA_015056565.1 of Butyrivibrio sp. Lineage (GTDB taxonomy): Bacteria > Bacillota > Clostridia > Lachnospirales > Lachnospiraceae > Butyrivibrio. Next base: position 43,330 of record SVGB01000005.1, on the reverse strand, counting down.
ATCTGATATTGCAAAGTGTCTACAGTTCTGGACAGTATCCTTTTTATTCTGTCTATCATGAACTGATTCCTTGCGCTGCTCCTTAAGATACTATCTCCATAGGAGTCGACACACTCAGTTAAGGCGTCATTTAACATCCTGTCAGATTCCTCTTTTGACAAGGTCTTCCAGTCGATTTTCTTATCTATGATCTCACCTGTGTACTTTTCAAGGACCTTGTGAAATACATTGCCAAGGTCAGTGGCATCAAACTCATATTCCTGCCTTTCAACAGGACGAAGTCCATACCTGATAAAGTGGGCATAGGCGCAACTTGCAAACTGCTCAAGACGGCTTACGCTGTTTTCGAGAGTTGCTCCGTAGAGGGCAACTGCAACCATCTTGGAAAGAGGCAGTGATTCATAGTGCTTAAAGGCTTCCTCAGTGAGCCTGTCTATAAGCCCCTTTGTTTTATCATCCGAAACAGCCTTTGAAAGGGCAGATATGTATCTTAGGTTCTCTTTGCTGTTAAGCCCACGGGCATAGTCGCAAAGCAGCGAAGAAAGTGTAAAGATTCCATCCTTTTTTGAGACGAGCTGATCTTCCAGGGGCTCATCCTCAGGTCTTGTAACTTCCAGTCCCTCATACATGGAAAGGAGCTTTGGAATAAGGTACGCAGGTCCCTGGCTCTTTCCATCCCCAGAGAGCTCTGCATAGGATAAAAAGAGCATGTCAGTGGGCTTTGTAAGGTTCATATAAAGGTAGAGCCTTTGGATGTACATCTGCTGCCTTGGGGTTGGGGCAAACTCCACCTCAGTCCCAAGATCGATCAGGAACTGTCTGTCGATGTCAGACAAGATCCCGCCTCCCCCTGCATTCGAGGGGATATTTCCATCATTAACTCCCACAAAAAACAAAACCTTTACTTCCTTTAGCCTTGTTCTTTCAATATCTCCTACAATTATCCTGTCCACATCCTGGGGGATCGTTCCTACAGAAATCTCCCCAATTCCAGCGGTGACAATGTCCTTAAACTCAGACATATCCAGCTTTTCATCTCCAATAAGCCCTTCAATCTGATCAAGGAGGGCTATCACCTTGTTGTAGATCTGGTCATATTCTCTTGCCTTTTTAAGATCTCCTGCTGCCTCAAAACGCTGCTTGTAGCTAATGAGCTTGTCCTGAGAATTGTTGTTATCTATAACCTCCCTGAGCGCCGCCGTCATCTCTTTTACCGTAGCATTCTTGACCTTAAAGAGCCCTGCGAGGTCCCTGTTTATGGCTTCTCTCATACCTTCCAGTTTTTCAAGATCCAAAAGATCCTTCTCGCTTCGCTTTTTGGGATCAGCGTACTTTTTAAATCTCTTTGGCATGCGGCGCAGGAATTTATCCTCCCATGCCTTCTTACCACTGATACCAAGGCTTCTTACATAATTTTCCAAAAGATCCGTATCAGCCATGTCAAAGGATGTAAGTCCGCTACGCATGTAATGGAACACGTCCTCGTACTTGTAGCCTGAAATGACAATGTTCATGGCACTTGTAATGTATTCAATAAAGGGATTGAGCATAATGCTGGTGTTCTGATCCACATACACCGGAATATCAAATCTCTTTGCCGCCCTGTCTATCTGCTCCCCATAAGCTTCAAGGCTTCCGCACACAAGGGCAATATCCCTGTAGGCGTACTTACCGGTATCTACAAGGCCCTTTATCTTGATCATGGTCTGCCTTACTTCTTCGGACAGATTTGTAGCCTCATAGATGAATACAGAGTTATTCTCCTCAGAGAACGGAGCATTTTTGTAGCGGAAAAGAGATTTCTCAAGATATGAAAGTGCAGGATTACCCTTGTGGCGGACAACATCCTCATCTTTTATGAAGATATCACCCAAAGTGCCTCCGCTTCCCATTTCCTGATGACGGAGTATGCGAAATACAGAAAAATCAGTAATGGTTGAACCATTCTCTCTCTGAATATCGAATTCAAGGCGCTCTAAATCCCTGACAGTCTTTTTTGTCAGCATAAAGAGCTCCTGCTCCCCGAAAGAAGCGGCATAAGGATCCTCACTGGGACTGATGGTAAGGGATACTATCAGCTCTTTTGACAGAGCCATCAGCTCTTTTATGACCCTGTACTGAATAGGTGTAAAACCTGTAAATCCATCAAATACAATGACGCTGTCCCTTATCAGCTCAGACTTTGGAAGGGCTCTTGCCAGAACGTCAAGAGTCTCCTCGGTTGTGATATATTTCCCCTCGATATATTTTAAAAACTCGCTGTAAAGGAGCCTTAAGTCCTTAAGCTTACTATTTAGCGCACCCTTCTTAATGCTCTTTTCCTCCAAAAGAGACAGCTCCTCATCTCCGATGCCATACATCATGAACTCTGAAATAGTAGACTTGACTTCATCGATGTAGCCAGGTCTGTGCATATTGCCGTAAAGGACAGGGAGCCTATCTCCAAGCATATCAGCCACCAGGCGAAGGACCAGGGTCTTGCCCACGTCATCAAGCACAGAAAAAGAGCCATGACCAGTCTCTTCAAATACCCTGTGGGAGAGTCTGCCAAAGCTCAGTACATCGATGTTCATTATGGCATGGGAAGGGTGCATTTTTACTACATCCTTCTGAGTCTGCATAGTAAACTGATCCGGCACGATTATCAGATAATCAGTGCCGGGATCATCCATGCTCCTATTTATTATCTCTTCATAAATCCTGGTGCTCTTCCCAGCACCAGAAGCCCCAAAACAAAACCTAAGCATATCTACCTGCTACTTCAATGTATCGTGTTTGATCTCATCTGCGTATCTGCAGCATGAGATATATTTCCACTTACCATTGTACTGGAAAGGAAGCAACATGTACATCTGCAATCTGCCATTATCTCCAGGAGTGGCTGAATGGTAATAATCAACTATATAGTTAATCCCCTGCTTCTTACATCTTTCTACTACAGTCGGAATGTCATAAAAACGTCTGAACCTCTCGCGTTCTTCAGGATACAGGTACATATCAGAATAGACTTCGCATGCCCTTACTGAATTGGTCTTTTTATCAGCCAGAGCCATCTGATTGGCATTCAGGAAGATATTTTCTACTGTTCCATCCTCGTCAAAGAGGTCTACTCTGAAGTACTGGTTAAACACATGGGCCATAGCAACCTGCATGGATTCTGCAAGATCTGTGTCTTCGTGGGTTGTAAGATTCCTTGATACCACGGCATAAGCTTTTTTGCCATCTGCCTCTGCTATGAATCTCAACTTGTTGTTACAGATATGACCGTTGGTGATATTGTCAACTTCCGCCCTGTGGCTCTCATCACGGTAAGCCCTTTCCATGGCTGCCACATATTCTTTAACTTCCGGAATATCTGCCTCCGCATAGGCACTGTTGGCCTCTTCAAATCCAGAAAGACCAAGCGTACTTAAGAAATCCAAATATGCATTGTTGGCATAAATGTATCTTGGAACACCACCTTCAAGCTCTGCAAGAGCTATTGGTATATTATTGATAACCTCCATAGTCTTTGGACGAAGAGGTGTTGATCCTAAAAGGTTTATGTCTCCCATCTTGTCATAGTACTTACTGAACCTGCGGTCCTCGCACACCTCATAGCTGCAGTCACTGCTTCTTACAAACTCACTTACAGGCTTGGGTTTACCAAAGAGATACCCCTGGAGTTTTTCACAGCCAATCCTCTTTAGGAAATCATACTGTTCCTGAGTTTCAACACCTTCTGCAAGAGTATGGATACCCAGCTCTTTTGCCATGTTTACGATGGATGCAATGATAACTTTTGATTTTTTATTAGTCTCAAAAGTGCGCAAAAACGCCATGTCTATCTTAAGAACATCAAAATCATAGTTCTTTAAGTTGTTCAAAGAGCTGTACCCTGAACCAAAGTCATCCATCCAGACCTCATAGCCCGCTTCCCTGAACTTCCTTATCTGTTCACCTAAAAAATCTGATCCTGAAGAAATAGCACTCTCTGTAACCTCTATATGGAGAAGATCCACAGGAATGTCATACTTTGCCCTACACTTATCTATTTCAGCCATGATGTCACAAAGTTCAAAGTCAAGCTGCGAAAGGTTTACAGATATAGGTACAACTGCATATCCACTGTCTATGTCATCCCTAAGGTCAGAGCAGACCATATCAATGATGCAGATATCAAGCCTATGGACAAGGCGCACGCTCTCTAAAACCTCTACGAAAATAGCAGGTGATATCAATCCCATCTCAGGATCCAGCCACCTTGCAAGGGCCTCATACCCGCAAACTTTTCCTGTAAGTGCCCTGACTTCTTTCTGATAATAAGCCTTAAAGTATTTCTTCTTGAAAGCTTCCTCGAAGTTGTCTATTACATACTGCTTAAGTTCATTTTTCTTGTTAAGTTCTTCGCTAAAGAAATTGTCATCTTTGTCGTAGACCGCAATAATATCGTCACAAGCCATCTTAGCTCGATCCACCATGATGACAGGATACTTTTCCTCACCAGTTGCCTGATAAATACCAGCTTTCACACGCATAGAAAGACCTTTTTGGTACTTGGCAATAGCCTTCCTAAGGAGGCTAAGTCTATCGAGTATTTCTTTTTCACCAAGGGATTTTCCAAGAATAATAAACTGATCGCCGCCTGTTCTGGCAATTAGTTCTTCAGGAAACAGCGCATTTATTTCGGTTGACATTCCTCTTAAGAATTCGTTTCCGCCCACAAACCCATAGCGCTGATTGAAGGTCTTGAAATTCATGACATTCAGATAGATTATAACTGCGCCCACATTGGCAAAGTACTTGTTGTCGTGAGCATGCAGATAACTAAGAACTCCATTTAGATTATGAAGTCCCGTAAGTTCGTCTATTCGTTCATATTCCATTTGATTGTCCAGCTTTACACTATCCATGAAAACTCCTTGCTGTTTCCGGAAATGCAGGCACTAAAATCAACGAAATGAAAGCAGTAAAAGAACATAATATCAATTATATTTTATCACATACAATTACCTGTGTATATAAACATTATCTAAAGTAAAGCGTCTTAAAACATTCACCTGACCCTTGAACCTCTCTGGCGGTTATATCGCCTCACCCTGTTTATATGCCTTTCAAAATCGCCGCCGCCAATCAACGCTGCCAGCACAAGCTGGTCCAGAGTAGGAACCGGGCATTCCCTAAAGCCGCTTGTTTTTATAAATGTGTCCACCAGCCCATTGGGAAGTACCATATAAGCACACCTTACAAAGCTCCCAATTGTCCTTGTGAAGGTGTTTACATATATTACCCGGTCGTCTTCATCTATGGAAAAAAGAGTTTCCTCCGCCTTACGGCTGGTGGTGAACTCAGATTCAAAGTCGTCCTCCACAATGTATCCGTCATTTTGAAGACTCCATTTAAGGTACTCCCTCTTTTTGGAAGCTGTAGCCGTAACTCCGCTTGGGAAGCTCCTGTAGGGGGTTATATGTAAAACCTTCATATTTCCTGACCAGAGGTCCCTTGAGTCTATCCCATCGCTTACAAGACGCAGCATTTCAAGTCTGGCTCCTCCAGCCTCATAGACCTTGGCAATCTTCTGGTAAGAAGGGCTCTCAATTCCATAGCTGATATCCCTTCCAAAGGTCTCAACTATAAGGCCGTACAGATACTCAGCCCCTGCTCCTATGATCACCTGGGATGGGCTTACCTCAATATGTCTGCTCCTTCCAAGGTAATCGCTTATGGCCCTTCTAAGATCATATAAGCCCTGAAATGGCGATTTTTCGGTTACCATGGGGCCATAGTCGGAAAGGATCCTTCTGACGGTCTTAGCGTAAATAGAGTAGGAAAAATCAATGTTGTCTATAGCTCTTTTACCCAGATAAGCAGGCGACTCTGGTGGGGTATTACTGACAGGGCCAGAAGCAGCGTGATCCTCCTTGCGACCAGGAGATGCGGAGTATATATCCTTGTCATCAAAGATTACAAAATACCCGCTCTTTTCCTTAGATGCTATGTATCCTTCCTCCAAAAGAAGCTCATAGGCATGTTCCACAGTTATCAAGCTTACATCCATGCGCTCTGCCATTACGCGCTTTGAGGGAAGTTTGGCGCCCTTGTGGTATCTCTTAGTAATTATGTCCTCCCGGACCTGTTCATAAATTGTTAGGTATCTTTTATTGTTTTTCATCTGGTCTTATAAAATTTTCCGAAACTGATATTTTTAATACTACCAGATAAATGATATATTATGAAAAGTTTATAAGTCAAGACATCAGGAGGAGACACAAGATATGGAAAAAGCACAATCACAAACCAAGGCACCATCATTAAGACAGACAAACAAGGTTAAGTGGATCGCACTGACAGGCATTTTTATGGCATTCAACATCATCATGTCAAGTTTCGGAATTCCGGTTCCAGGGGGACATCTGTATTTATGCGATGCCATCATCTGCACAGCAGCACTGCTTCTTGACCCGGTTGCAGCATTCATTGTTGGCGGCGTAGGATCTTTTTTAGGAGACATGCTCTTTTACCCGGCACCAATGTTCGTATCCCTTGTAACCCACGGCCTTCAGGCAGTGGCCATTTCATTGATCGCCAGCAGGGGAAAGAATGAGACCCAGCTAAAACATTTTTCATCTTCACTTATTGGAACTTTAGTAGGAGCTGTTATAATGGTAGTTGGTTATACTCTTGGCAAGACCTTTGTTTACAGCACCTTTGAATATGCCATGATAAAGCTCCCTTACGAGATAGCCCAGGCGCTGCTTGGAGTTGTGGCATCACTTCTTTTGTACTACAAAGCTGGTCTTGGTAAGATTTTCCAGAAAATGGAATTCAATTCATAAGGTTAGGAAGTGATAGGATGGATTTTTCAGAAGTTACAAGGCAGAGCCGCCAGGCAGTTACAGAAATCCTTGAAGGAGCAAATGTTAAGGAAGGATCTATATTCGTTATAGGATGCTCTTCCAGTGAGATCCTTGGGGATCAGATTGGTACCGCCACCAACATGGATGCTGCAAATGCAGTATTTGACGGGATCATGCCAGTATTAAAGGGACACGGGGTTTTAGCAGCTGCCCAGTGCTGTGAACACTTAAACAGAGCTCTAGTGGTTGAAAGATCCACCATGGAAAAATATGGATTTGAACAGGTCAACGCAATCCCTCAGCCCAATCACGCTGGCGGAGCCTTTGGAACAGTGTGTTATCAGAGATTTGACGACCCTGTCCTTGTAGAAAACATAGGCTCTAAGGCCGACGCAGGAATCGACATCGGAGGTACCATGATTGGAATGCACATGCATAACGTGGTGGTTCCCATGAGAATATCTCTTCGAAAGATCGGAGAGGCACCAATAATCTGTGCCCGCCACCGCCCTAAATACGTAGGAGGCCAAAGGGCCATCTATGATGAAAAGTTAATGTAATTTAATCATGCATATAAAGAAAAAATCCCTTTCCGCGGGGCTTTGGGAAGCCCATGATGCGAAAGGGATTTTTCCTTTGGTTATTTTTTATGAGGGATGTGTGTTATTAGTGGTGGAATAATCTGAGGCCTGTAAATGCCATAACCATGTTGTGGCTGTTTGCTGCCTCAATTACATTGTCATCGCGAACTGATCCGCCTGGCTGTGCCACATACTTTACACCGCTTCTATAAGCTCTTTCGATGTTGTCTCCAAATGGGAAGAACGCATCAGAGCCAAGGGCAACGTCTGTGTTCTTTGCAAGCCATGCTTTCTTTTCCTCAGTGGTAAATACTGCTGGCTTCTCCTTGAAGATGTTCTGCCACTTGCCATCTGCAAGTACATCCATGTAGTCCTCTCCGATGTAAAGGTCGATGGCGTTATCTCTGTCCGGACGCTTGATACTGTCAAGGAAAGGAAGGTTAAGAACCTGAGGTGACTGACGAAGGAACCAGTTGTCTGCCTTGGAACCTGCAAGTCTTGTGCAGTGGATCCTGCTCTGCTGTCCTGCGCCGATACCGATGGCAGCTCCGCCCTTAACGTAGCATACTGAGTTGGACTGAGTATACTTAAGAGTGATAAGTGCGATCTTAAGGTCGATAAGAGCTGACTCTGGAAGGTCCTTATTGTCTGTAACGATGTTCTTAAACATGTCGTTATCTATCTCGATAAAGTTGTGTCCCTGCTCGAAGGTTACTCCAAATACCTGCTTTTTCTCGATTGCGTCAGGAACATAATCAGGGTCTACCTTGATAACTGCGTAGTTGCCGCCCTTCTTAGCCTTTAAGATTTCAAGAGCCTCATCTGTGTATCCAGGAGCAATGATACCGTCTGAAACTTCTCTTTTAACAAGCTTGGCAGTATCTACGTCGCAGACATCTGAAAGGGAGATAAAATCACCAAATGAAGACATTCTGTCTGCACCGCGGGCTCTTGCATAAGCGTTAGCAAGAGGGCTAAGCTCGCCAAGATCCTCTACCCAGTAGATCTTCTTCTCAATATCTGTAAGCTTTGTTCCAACTGCTGCTCCAGCAGGTGATACGTGCTTGAAGGATGTAGCTGCAGGAAGTCCTGTGGCCTTTTTAAGCTCAGAAACAAGCTGCCATCCGTTCAGTGCATCAAGGAGATTGATATATCCTGGTCTTCCGTTTAAAACTTCGATAGGAAGGTCACTTCCATTTTCCATGTAAACCTTTGAAGGCTTCTGATTAGGGTTGCATCCATATTTAAGTTCGTATTCTTTCATACCTGATCCTCCTTATTTAACGTTCTTGTTTACGATTCTTGACTCTACGTTTCCGGTTGCGATCTCAATGTATCTTGTGAAAAGAGATACCTTGTTATCAGCGTTAAGGGCCTTCCATACATTGTCTGTGAAGGTATCGATATCGCCTGTTATATTAACCTGTGTAGGCTCACCCTCAAAGCTTGGAAGTGGGTTTCCATCCCCCATGTAAGTGTGGATGAAATATCCCTCGCCTGCCTTAGGGCCATCGTAGGTATAAGTGAATCTGTGGCAGGTTGATGGATCGCCATGGTTGCTCTTAAGGATTGAAAGAGCAAAGTCATACTTGCCATTCTCTACATTCATGATGCCTGAGATTCTTGGTGTATAGTTTGGAGCATCAGGCTCAAACTCTCTTGTTCTTAATGATTCTTCAAAGCTCTGTCCAGCCTGCATGAGCTCGTAAATTGTGTCAGTCTGATCGCCGTTTGTAACGATTGTTGAATTGCCTCTTACTCTTACTGGTGCGTAGATGATAAGGCTTGGATCCTCCATTTTGGATGGGTCAAAGGCCTCTGTACGGATGCCATCACCCTCTTTTACAAATACTCTGTTCCTTGAGTTCTCTGATCTTCCCATGATGAAGTAAGCGCAAACTGCATACTTGCCATCCTCAGAGGTTCCGATAACGATTCCTCTGCCGGGATAAGTGGTACTTCCGATTTCTTTTGTTAAATCTACCATGTGCTTCTCCTTCCATTACTCTGCTGCACTAAAGCAAAAATAAAGACCGCCTGAGCATTCCACTAAAAGCGGTTGCCCAGGCGGTCGACTAGTCATTATTGATCTGTACTCCCATGTGGTTACCCACTTATCCGCCAGTTGTACAGACACGTATAACATACACTTTTTTCGAAAAAATTTCAAGTACCGGAAACGTTTCCAATTTTCCAGTGGAATGTTTACTTTGTTTGTGATACTGTTCTAATATAAGGTATTTTTTGACAATAATGGAGGTGCAAATATGCCAGCTTGGTTAAAAGACGCTATTTTTTACGAGATCTATCCACAGTCATTTAAAGATACAAATGCAGATGGTATCGGAGACATAAATGGTATCATAGAAAAGCTCGATTACGTTAAGGACCTTGGCTGCAACGCTCTTTGGATAAACCCATGTTTCGATTCTCCTTTTAAGGACGCAGGCTACGATGTAAGAGATTATAAGAAGGTCGCTCCAAGATATGGAACTAATGAAGACTTATGCAGGCTCTTTGAAGAGGCTCACAAAAGAGATATCCATGTACTCCTTGACCTGGTACCAGGCCACACTTCTGAGGAGCATGAGTGGTTTTTGGAGAGCAAAAAGGCTGAGAAAAATGAATACTCTGACAGATATGTATGGACCAGCAACTGGATCCAGGGAGTTCCGGGACACCCATATATCGGCGGAGAAGCTGACAGAGATGGCTGCTACATGCTCAATTTCTTTAAGTGCCAGCCTGCTCTAAACTACGGATTTTTAAACAGAACTGAGGACTGGCAGATGGCTCCTGACGATCCTGCTTGTCTTGCAACCAGAGAAGCTCTAAAGGATGTAATGCGCTTCTGGCTTGACCACGGCTGCGACGGTTTTAGAGTTGACATGGCAGATTCCCTTGTGAAAGAGGATGATGAGAACAAATCTGCAACTGGTGCTATCTGGAAGGATATAAGGCAGATGCTCGATGCTGACTATCCTGAGGCTGCCATCATCTCAGAGTGGAGTAACCCGGTTCAGTCCCTTAAAAATGGTTTCCATGCTGACTTCTATCTTGATCACCACGGAAATGGCTACAACACTCTCCTTAGAGACTATGAGACACCTGGCGGAGACCACAGCTTCCTTAAAAAGGACGGAAATGGGGATATCATGAGATTCCTTAATGACTTCCTCCCCAAGTACGACTCCACCAAGGATGACGGCTACATCAGTTTTATCACCTGCAACCACGATACACCACGTCCAAGGAGGACTTTGGAATTTGATGAGCTTAAGCTCTCTACAGCTCTTTTCCTGACTCTTCCTGGTGTTCCATTCATATATTACGGCGATGAGATCGGAATGCGCTATCTTGACCTTCCTACCAAGGAAGGCGGCTACACAAGAACTGGTTCCCGCACTCCAATGCAGTGGAATCACGGCAAAAACCTGGGCTTTTCAGATGCAGACTCCAAGAACATCTACCTTCCTGTAGATCCTTCACCTGATGCACCAACTGTAACCTCCCAGGAAAACGATCCAGACTCACTTCTTAGCACCATCAAGGCTCTTACAAAGATCCGTCATGAATATGCTGACCTTCACGCCGATAGCTCTTTTGAAGTAGTATACGCAGAGGCCGAGGAATTCCCCTTCGTCTTTAAGAGAGGAAGCCTCTACGTCGCCATCAACCCTTCCGAGAAAAAAGCCGGCGTCAGTGTTTCAGCCAAAAGGGAAAAAATCTTCGAGATCGGCAAAACCGAGATCAAGGAAAACTCCCTGATCATGGAGCCTCAGAGCTTCGTCATCCTGAAATAAGACGGGGACGGTTCTGTTGTCTCCTCTGCGCCTCAGCTCCACCAGCTCGCTGGCCTTTAGGTATGGCATCTGCCGCCCCCCGACCCGAATATGTTCAGACTTTTTCGCGTTCGAGGGAGCCGCTCGTTTATGAGCCTCCGGAAGTCCCCTTAAGTTCTGCTTACGGTGAGTAGGGGCTCCCTGCCCTGGTTTTGCTTATTATTTCACGTTTTTCGCTACCCGAAAACGAAACTTTTTCAAAACGCTAAGCAGTTTTTTCTCTATTACGCATGCTCGAACGCACACGCAGGGCAGAGGAAAGTTTTCATGATCATAATGGTCATAGCCCGCCAAAGCGGGCGTATAGGAAATAATAAAGGTCCAAATTCAAACTCTTCGAGCTTGGATTTGGACCTTTACTATTTCCTTAAGGTGCTTCGCACCCTATGACCATTATGGGTAAAAAATCAAATCTGCCCTGCTGGCTTTCTCTCGCATGCGATAAAAAAACTGCTTTGAGCGTTTGAAAAAATGGCGTTTTCGGCTAACCTCAAAACCTAAAATAATAAGCAAAACCAGGGCAGGGAGCAGCCGGACCGTAGAACTTAAGGGGCCCCTTCCGAAGGCCATGAACATCGGCGATGGAAACCGGGAAAAAGATGAATATATCGGGTCGGGGGGGGCGGCGGATGCCATACCTAAAGGCCAGCGAGCTGGTGAAGCTGAGGTGCAGCGGAGACAACAGAACCGTCCCCGTGTCTTGTTTTATTCTACAGTAACTGACTTGGCAAGGTTTCTTGGCTTGTCAACGTCAAGGCCCTTGGCAACTGATGTGTAGTAGCCAAGAAGCTGAAGAGGAATGATTGCAAGACTTCCTGCGAAGTGCTCGTCAACCTTAGGTACATATACGGTGAAGTCGCACTGATCTTCTACTTCGTACTTGCCATAGGATGTAAGTCCCATAAGGTATGCTCCACGGCTCTTGCACTCAAGCATGTTGGAGATGGTCTTCTCATAGAGACTTGGCTGAGTGAGAACTCCGATAACAAGAGTGTTTTTCTCGATAAGAGAAATAGTTCCGTGCTTAAGTTCACCTGCAGCATAGGCCTCTGAGTGAATGTAGCTGATCTCCTTCATCTTAAGGCTTCCCTCAAGACAGATAGCATAGTCAAGACCTCTACCAATGAAGAACATATCCTGTGCGTTTGAGTACTTAGCAGCAAACCACTGAAGTCTCTCTTTCTCATCAAGGATCTTAGTGATCTTTTCAGGAATGCTCTTGATCTCATCGATGTAGTACTTCATCTTGTCTGGATCTGTGAGTGTTCCACGGGCCTCTGCAAGCTTCAGGGAAAGGATATATCCGCAAATAAGCTGGCAGCTGTAAGCCTTGGTTGTGGCAACTGAGATCTCAGGTCCGGCAAGGGTGTACATTACGTGATCAGCATCTCTTGCGATGGATGAACCAACTACATTGACGATCGCCAGGGTCTTAAGCCCCTTCTCCTTGGCCATTCTAAGGGCTGCCAGAGAATCAGCTGTCTCTCCAGACTGGGAGATGACAACAACAAGTGCATTAGGATTAAGTGGCATGTGACGATATCTGAACTCTGACGCCAGCTCGCACCTTACTGCTATGTCTGTAAGATCCTCAACGATGTACTGGATCTCCATTCCAACGTGCCATGCTGAACCGCAGGCTACAATGTAAATCTCGTTGATATTGGCTGCATCCTCTGCTGTGATGCCAACTTCTGAAAGATCAATCTTGTCACCAACAATGTACTTGTTGATGGTATCTTCAACAACCTTGGGCTGCTCGTGGATCTCTTTCATCATAAAGTGCTCGAAGCCGCCCTTTTCAGCTGCTTCAGCAGAGAAAGTTACAGTCTTAAGCTCTTTTTCCACCTCATCACCATCAAGGTTAAAGAATGTAACCTCTCCGGCTCTGATCCTTGCCATCTCAAGATTGTCGATATAGTAAACGTCTCTTGTGTACTTAAGGATAGCAGGTACGTCAGATGCAACGTATGTCTCATCATCCTTGACACCAATGATCATAGGTGACTGCTGCCTTGCAACATACACTTCACCTGGGTAATCCTTGAACATAACTTCAAGGGCATATGAGCCACGAACTCTCACAAGAGTCTTGGCAATGGCGTCGATAGGTCCCATCTTGTACTTCTTGTAGTAGTAATCTACAAGCTTGATAAGAACCTCTGTATCGGTCTCAGAATAGAACTCATAGTTATGTCTGATGAGCTTGGCCTTAAGCTCCTGATAGTTCTCGATGATACCGTTGTGAACACCGATAACATCTGAATCATCCTTACCAGTGTGCTCGAAGTTTCCACTGACATGTGGGTGCGCGTTTACAACGCTTGGTGCACCATGAGTTGCCCATCTGGTGTGACCAATACCGCAGCAACCAGAGATTGCATTGCCACCATTGGTCTTGTTGGAAAGATTAGCAAGCTTGCCAACAGTCTTAACAACGACAGATGCTCCATCGCCGTCTCTTACAGCAATACCTGCTGAATCATATCCTCTGTACTCAAGTTTTGAAAGTCCTTCAAGCAGAATAGGTGCTGCCTGCTTGTGACCAATATATCCTACTATTCCACACATAAATTTTTACTCCAAATGTCCTTTTTGCTCTATTACTTTTATAACGTCATCTACATACTTCTCGCAGATAGCGTCTGATTCAGCCTCAACCATAACTCTGATAACAGGCTCTGTACCGGATTCTCTTACAAGGATACGGCCTGTATCTCCCAGAGCATCAGCAACTGCCTGAACGGCTGCCTGAACATCAGGATCATTCTGGGCATCTGGCTTGCTCTTTACTCTTACATTCTTAAGAACCTGAGGATAGAAAACTACAGGTGCTGCAAGGGCGCTCATTGGCTTTTCTTTTGCAAGCATAACCTCCATGAGCTTAATGCTTGTAAGGATACCATCTCCAGTAGTTGCATACTTGGTGAAGATGATGTGTCCTGACTGCTCGCCACCAACGCGGTGTCCATATGTAACCATGTTCTCGTATACATACTTGTCACCAACCTTGGTCTTCTCGTACTCGATACCAACCTTATCAAGTGCCTTGTAAAGGCCGAAGTTACTCATTACTGTTGTAACAACCTTGTTGTTGGCAAGGGCGCCTCTCTCCTTGAGGTAGAGTCCGTAGATGTAGATGATGTGGTCGCCTGTTATAACATTGCCCTTCTCATCTACTGCAAGACATCTGTCTGCATCGCCGTCAAAAGCAAATCCAACGTCAAGTCCCTTCTCCACAACAAACTTCTGAAGGTGTTCAATATGAGTAGATCCGCAGTCTGTGTTGATGTTGTATCCGTCTGGCTCATCGTTGATGACATAGGTCTTGGCTCCAAGAGCGTCAAATACTGCCTTGGCGATCTGCCATGAAGCTCCGTTAGCGCAGTCAAGACCAACCTTCTTGTCCTTGAAGCTGTACTTGGAGTTTGAAATAAGATATCCAACGTAGCGGTTTCTTCCTGCAACGTAGTCTACTGTTCTTCCGATTTCTTCTCTGTCAGCAACAGGGATCTCAATCTTGCCGTCGATGTAATCCTCGACGCGAAGGATTGTCTCCTCATCCATCTTCTCACCGTTGCCGTTAAAGAGCTTGATACCGTTGTCGTAGTATGGATTGTGAGATGCAGATATCATGATTCCACAGTCAAAATCGTCAACTCTTGTGATATAAGCTACAGAAGGAGTTGTTGTTACGTGCATGATGTAAGCATCTGCACCGCTGGCCATAAGACCTGTACAAAGAGCGTACTCAAACATGTAGCTTGAACGTCTTGTGTCCTTACCGATAACAATCTTGGCCTTCTTGCCGTGATTGGCACCATAGTACCATCCAAGGTATCTTCCGATCTGAACTGCATGCTCGAAAGTAAGGTTCTTGTTTGCTTCTCCTCTGAAGCCGTCTGTTCCAAAATACTTGCCCATTTTATCTCTCCTCTTTATGGATAACTTCTCCGCTGTTCTTGTAGATGGAGTTCTCAGGAACTACTCCTCTTACGCAGGAAGTTGGATAAACATTGGAATGGCGTCCAATAACTGTACCAGGGTTACATACTGCATTGCAGCCAACCTCTACATAGTCTCCGAGCATAGCGCCAAACTTCTTGACACCAGTCTCGATATGCTCAGTACCGTTGTGGACTACTACAAGCTTTTTATCACTCTTAACATTAGATGTGATGGATCCTGCACCCATGTGGGAGTAATATCCAAGAATGGAATCACCAACATAGTTGTAGTGAGGTGTCTGAACATGGTCAAACAGTATGACATTCTTGAGCTCTACGCTGTTACCAACTACGCAGTCAGCACCAACAAGGGCGCTTCCACGGATAAATGCTCCGTGTCTTACCTCAGTGTTTGGTCCGATGATACATGGAGCTCCAAGATAAGCACTCTCAAAAACTGTAGCTGTTTTGTGCACCCACACGTGCTCTTTTACCTCAGTGTAATCATCTCCAAGACCGGCACCGATCTCAAGGATCATGTCCTTAATGCCCTTAAGGGCCTCCCAGGGATAAGTAAAGCCCTTAAGATAATCAGCCGCAAGAGTGTGCTCCAGGTCGTAAAGATCTGTGATTGTGTACATATTAAAGCCTCTCTTTCTTTTCTATATCAAGGAAGTACTTGTAAGTATCTACTGTAAGTTCGCCGCAGGCAGGTTCATCGCAAGCGATGATAGCGCCGTTGTGCATCTGAAGTGCACTGCAGGTCCATTTTGAAGAAACAGCACCTTCAACTGTTGCAGCCAGTGCCCTTGCCTTGTTGTGGCCATTTATGAGGATAAGAACCTCTTTTGAATCCGTTACAGTTCCAACGCCTACTGAAAGAGCCTGTGCTGGAACCTTCTCTGGGTCATTGTCAAAGAATCTTGAGTTCACGATCCTTGTGTCAGTGGTAAGATCTCTTACGCCTGTTCTTGAAGCAAGGCTTGTGAATGGCTCGTTAAATGCAATGTGTCCGTCAACGCCAATGCCACCCATGAAAAGATCTATCCCCCCATAGGACCTGATCTTCTCTTCATAGCGTGCACATTCCGCCTGAGGATCATCTGTCATACCATTTAAAATATTGATATTCTCTGGTTTCATATCAACCAGATGGTCAAAGAAATTATCATGCATAAAGTACCAGTAAGACTGGTCATGTTCCCTTGGAAGCCCAAGGTACTCATCCATGTTGAATGTAACAACATTGGAAAAAGAAAGCTCGCCGGCCTTATTCATTCTGACCAGCTCTCTGTAAACCCCGATTGGACTTGATCCTGTAGGAAGTCCTAAAACAAATGGACGATCCTTGTCTGCCCCATTGTTGTGCTCTGTGATGCGCATCTTGATGTAATTAGCAGCCCAGAGGCACATTTTTTCATAATTGTCCTGAATAACTACTCTCATACCCTTCTCTCACTTTCGCGCGGTTTTACCGCAAGATTATGCAATGTGCACATGGAAATATTATATGGTTTCAGAGCATGTTAGTCAAATAACAAAGCCTTACATAAAAATAACCTCAAAGCCAGATAGTCTCTGCCTTTGAGGCTTTTGGAATAAGTGCTATTACTAAGTAATAGAGCTGCTGACGAGAATCGAACTCGTGACCTCCGCACTACCAATGCGACGCACTACCGACTGTGCTACAACAGCCTGAACTGCCCACGGCAGTCACGAAGATTATTATAGCAATGGGATTATGCTATGTCAAATGATTTTACCTTCGCAAATGACCGCAGGTGTGTATATCAATTAAATTACACCTGGTTGATTACTGAAATATAGTAAGAATAAAGGCTTCTGTAGGTATCAGCAGTATAATGCAAACCATCTGCTGTGCTAAATCCTGTCTGCATCAGGTATGAATAGCCGTCAATCCAGTTGACTCTTGGATCAAGTTCTGACTGAAGACGGGCATTAAAACTTTCGATCTGTGCATTAGTTACTGATGCGCTGTCTCCTACAGGAGTTACTGCTGCGTAGTAAACCGTTATGCCTGCATTTATCCAGTCATCAATATTGTTGTTCACAAGACTTATATACTTGCCAGCGTTACCAAGATCATTGACTCCGAAGTTGATGATCATGGATGTTCCATTTCCTGCATAGGAAGGGATCTCAGAAAGAGCTGTGTTCTTGAAATAGCTGTAGCCTTCACCTATCTTGGCAATGTATGCCTTGTCTGTGGATCCGACAGCCATCTTCATTTGGACCGTTCTCGAATCACCCACAAACAGATAAGGGATGCTTGGAAGCTCTGTCACCATATAATCTCCCATGATAAATGCAAAGGCATCATCATAAGCAACTTCATACCAGCCATTATCTGTTTCACCATAAACTGTCGTCTCTGTGCCCCATTTAAGCTTGCCCACCTTGTCGTAGTCCTTGCCTGCTCCGTTTCGAACGTTGACCGTATCACTGGTGTACATGGTGATGGGGGTTTCATACTGGGTCACAGTAAAAAGAGTCTTTTCAAGAAGTGTAGTGTTCTCCTCATTGGACACTGTGGTAGTTTCAGGAGTCTCACCATCAAGTGTAGAGACAGCCGCTGTAGCTGCACTGTCGATGGTGTCCGCCATGGAATCCACCAGCTCTATGCTGGAAAGAGTTCCTGCATCCATGGACTTGTAAACATCCCTGTCCCTTCCTGCTGCGGAAAACACCGCAAATGAAAAGACTGCCGCAAAAGCTGTAAGCAATATTAAGTTTCTCTTTTTTATCTGACTATTTTTCATCGTTTGAAGATTTTACATTAGCCGTAATAATATGTCAAATCACGTTAATTTTCCATCAAACGGCTAAAGATATACTGGTATATATCCTGGCTCTGCTTCTGGAAATTGTCTATCATAGCCTGAGCCATCTCTTCTGTTGGTACGGAAAGCTTGATATCCAAAAGGCTCTTGTTGTTTTCTTTTACCATGAGCTGCACAGTGTACTCGTTCTCAGCAGTCTTCTTGTAATCACCAAGGATTGCTGACTCATTGCGAAGCTTCATGCTGTTGTCCTTAAGGTAGTCGTCGATTTCCTGCCTGATGGACGGATTTATCCTGTTTCCAAAAAAATCTAATGTCTGTGACCCTTCATCTGTTATCTCCAGATAGGTCCTGTTTGCCATGGTCTTTTCACTAATGAGGTTGGAAGAAGCCAGTTCACTGAAGGCCTCCTGCAAAGTCATGTAGTTGGTGTACTCTTTTTCCAGGATAAAATCATAGATCTGAGACTTGGAAAGAGGTACATCGCAGCGCTTTAGCATGTATAAGACCAGCATTTTGTATAAAGTAAGATACTGCGAACTCAAAACTAACGCTCCATTATTCCTTGACATGTGCCTTTACAGCACTGCTTATCACATCTGCTACCCTTGGATCAAAAGCTGCAGGAAGGATATTAACATCGCTAAGCTCTTCATCAGGCACAAGTCCCGCAAGGGCAACAGCTGCTGCCAGCTTCATCTCCTCTGTTATCTGTTTTGCCCTTACTTCCAGAGCGCCCCTGAAGATTCCCGGGAAAACAAGTACGTTGTTGACCTGGTTAGGGAAATCACTTCTTCCGGTACCGATAACCCTTACTCCGGCTTCCTTTGCAAGGTCAGGCATGATCTCAGGTACAGGGTTTGCCATTGCGAACATTATGGCATCCTTGTTCATCTGTGAAGCCATTTCTTTTGTCACGATGCCAGGAGCTGAAACACCAACAAAGATGTCCGCGCCCTTAAGTGCATCTGCAAGACTTCCGGAGAGCTGGTCAGGATTTGTTACTTCCATCATCTTCTCCTGCATCCAGTTAAGGCCTTCTGTCTTCTTGTTAAGGATACCAACCTTGTCGCAGAGAGTTACATTTTTAAAGCCATAGCTAAGAAGCAGTCTTGTGATGGCGATACCTGCGCTTCCTGCGCCGTTTACCACTACCCTGCAGGACTCTTTTTCTTTTCCTACAACCTTAAGACCGTTGATGATACCTGCAAGAACCACGATGGCTGTACCGTGCTGGTCATCATGAAATACAGGGATATCCAGCATCTCTTTTAACCTCTCCTCGATCTCAAAGCATCTTGGAGCTGAGATATCCTCAAGGTTGATGCCACCAAAGCCGGGTGCAAGCACCTTAACAGCTTTTATGATCTCCTCAGTGTCCTGGGTGTCAAGGCAGATAGGAATAGCATTTACTCCGCCAAACTCCTTGAAAAGAACTGCCTTACCCTCCATAACAGGCATAGCTGCGTGGGGGCCAATATTGCCAAGACCAAGAACTGCACTACCATCTGAAACAACAGCTATAGTGTTGGATTTAATTGTGTACTTGTAAGCAAGGTCCTTATCCTCTGCAATGAGCTTACAGGGCTCTGCCACACCAGGTGTATAAGCAAGAGCAAGGTCCTCTTTGGATCTTACCTGGGCCTTTGATCTTATCTCAAGCTTGCCCTGCCATTCTTCGTGAAGTTTAAGTGCTTTCTCTGCGTTTGTCATACCACTCCTCCTATGGTTTAAAAGGTTTTTCCTACTATATCATATGCAAAAGAGATCACTTCGCTGCGTTTATCTGTATCAATGTATTTAAAGACGTTGTAGATCTGCTTTTTACCGCCGCCTGTGGTCTCAAGTCCAAGTGCAAGGCCAAGGGCCGCTATCTCATCTGAAGCATCTGTCTGCCTTGATAGCATCAGCGCATCAATGTAGCCATTTTGTTCCATCTTGACGTAGGCATAGGCAAAAGCCGCAGCCTGAAGCGCCTGTCCGGAGGTCGATGAATAACCAATCTCACTTAGGATTATGGATCTGACATTACCAGAAGTATCAAGCATCGAATCTTTTTTCATGTAATTGGTCAGAACCTCTAAGTTATCCATTGTGATGCATGGTGTTGTCTCTGTGTGGTTTACATACTTGGAAGACTTCCAAAATGCAGTGTTTCCATTTGGGAAGGAATATGGGTGGGCTGCAAGGCCCCAGTCTATGTTTCCGTAATCTGACAGGGAGGTTGCGAAGATATCAAGGAAGTCCTTTGCATCGTAGTCACCTGTCTTTTCAGTATTATAGGTCCAACGCTGATCAATGGATGTGTAGACCTTAGCCGCTGAATTCTGGCTCATGATGGCGTTGTAGAACACCCTGAAAGCCCTTGTAAAAGCCACGGTGTAGGTGTTTACATCTGTGTATGCCATGTAGTTGTATTCTCGCCTTGCATTGACCTCATTGGCAATGATCCACATGCTGACATTGCCGTGGCCTGAACCTGAGTATCTGCCTGCAAGGAAGCTTCCTATAGCTGCCAGAGCCTTGACTCCACTCTCATCTGAAGCATTGAACATGTAATATGGTGCGGTGGATCCGCTTCTTGCGCTCGGATGTGTTATCTCCGGGAACGCTGAAGTGCTGGCATTATTAAGGACAATGGCAGCAACATCAATACCCATGTTGTTTAGGCGCTTAAAGAGTGTGTCATAGTCATTTATAATGCGCTCGTTGAAGTGATAGGTCACTCCGCCGTAGCTGTAGGATATTCCGCCAGAGGTGGTAAGAATAAGGCTAAGGGGAATATTGTAAGTCGCATACTCGCAGCCCAGGTCCTGAAGCTCTCCGATCCGCAGCGGGTCAGGAAGAAGTCCCTTTATGGACTTGTGCTGCATACCTCCGTAGCTGTAGCCTGCACATGCACCCGGGTTGGTGATGTACTTGGCGTGGCTTATGGGCACAAACTTATCGTCCATCTTAACTGCTACCTGGAACTTGGAAAAGAGCCTTGTATTCTCTGCACCTTTATTAAGGTCCAGGGAAAATGTGGCTTCATCGTTTTTGTAGATCTTGGCAACAGGCTCTTTTGTCTCGTCTATTTCCTCTTCATAGGTAGCCTGCTCAAAGAGGTAATAGTACTTGTCGTCGCTCTTGGGAATGCCCTCTGATGTAGCGGTGATCTCCACCTTGCCAGAGGATACGATGTTGCAGCTTAAGATGTTTACAAACTCATCCCTGTTTTCGTCTGTCATCTCAACAGTCTCAGGTCTTAGGGAAAGAGCCTTTGATACCTCTTTTCCGGCGCTGACTATCTGATCGATGGTCTTGGAGTTTATGTACTCAGAGTTCTTTTCCTCAGTATCTTCAAGGGATGCCTCGAAAAGAGCTTCCTGCTGCTGTGTCTGCTTGGCAATCTGTTCCTCAGTCAAAGTTGTGGTAGTCTGTCCGCCTGACACCATGAGCCATATGCAAAGGCTGGCAACAAGGACAATACAACTGGCACATGCGATTATTGCAACGATAACTGCTCTTCTATTTTGACGGGCCTTCCGCCCGGTTCTACGTCTACGTGTTACTGCCATCAAAACCTCTTGTTATTCATTATCATCAGATTCTGCGCGCTCTTTAAGGCGCTTCATATGCTCTTTTATCTTGAGCTCATAGCCATTGCCTGTGGGATTGTAAAACTCCTTGCCATTTAGCTCATAGGGCAGATACTGCTGTTTTACATAGTGATCCTTGTAGTCGTGTGCATACTTGTAGCCGATACCGTGACCAAGCTTGCCTGCACTCTTGTAATGAGCATCCTGAAGGTGTGGAGGAATCGGGAGATTCCCGGTTTGTCTCACTGTCTGGATTGCCTCGTCAACTGCAAGGTAGGCTGCGTTGCTCTTAGGAGCCGTAGCTATATAGGTAACTGCCTGAGCCAGTGTAATACGGGCTTCCGGCATTCCAAGTCTCTCAACAGCAAGTGAGGCTGCAACTGCCATCTGAAGGGCCTGGGGATCAGCGTTTCCAACATCCTCTGAGGCACACACCATCATGCGGCGAACGATGAACTTGGGATCCTCTCCCGCATCAAGCATTCTGGCAAGGTAGTACACTGCAGCATCCGGATCTGACCCGCGCATGCTCTTGATGAAAGCAGATATGGTGTCGTAGTGGTTGTCGCCATCCTTGTCGTATCTGGCAACCTTGCGCTGGATACATTCCTGCGCCACTTCTGTAGTGATATGTATGAGGCCATCCTCTGACCTCTCTGTAGTCATAATGCCCAGTTCAATGGCATTTAAAGCATGTCTTGCATCGCCGTCAGCGATATCTGCAAGGAAATCTGCGGCGTCCTCATCAAGAACTGCTTTGTAGGAGCCCATTCCCCTCTCAGTGTCAGTAACTGCGCGGTTTAAAAGTTTCTTTATATCATCGGAAGAAAGGGGCTTAAGCTCAAAAATGATGGATCTTGAAATAAGAGCCCCGTTGACTTCAAAGTAAGGATTCTCCGTGGTAGCACCAATAAGTACCACTGTTCCATCCTCAACAAATGGAAGAAGGTAGTCCTGCTGTCCCTTATTGAACCTGTGTATCTCGTCTATAAAGAGGATGGTCTTCTTGCCGTACATACCAAGGTTATCCTTGGCCTTACTTACCACCTCTTCCATGTCCTTCTTGCCAGCGATAGTGGCATTGATCTGGGTAAATTCTGCCTTGGTAGTGCTTGCGATAACCTTGGCAAGAGTTGTCTTACCAGTTCCAGGAGGGCCATAGAGAATTATGGAGTTTAACTTGTCAGCTGAAATTGCACGATAAAGAAGCTTGTCTTTTCCAATGATGTGCTGCTGTCCAACTACCTCATCAAGGGTCCTTGGGCGCATCCTGGCGGCAAGCGGAGATTCTTTTTCCATATTGTTTTCGCGCATATATTGAAATAAGTCCATAACATATCAATATTACTATTTTCTTCCATTAATTGGAAGTAAAAAGTATGCAAAACAAATTGCATAGTCATGCAGCAAAATAACAGATTTTACTGCATGATCTCTATATTATCGCTCGTCATAGTGATAGTGACATTTCCATTTTTTGTCAGGTAGGTCTCGGTGCCATTAGCCGCAAGGATGTCCAGAACTTCCTGATCCTCAGGCTCTCCGTTACTGGATGTTATGATGGCGTACTGAGGATCTATGTATTCTACAAATGCTTCTGTATTGGCATTGTAGCGTCCATGGTGTGGAACCTTAAGGATTGTAGAGTCAAGTCCCTCTGTTTTCAGAAGCTCTGAAAGGCGCTCGTATTCTGCATCTCCAGCAAAAAGCATGGAATTCTCCCCAAGGGCGACCCTTATTACAAGAGATGAATTGTTGCTGACGCTGTCGTAATAGAGTTGTGATCTGGGTGGGTATATGGTAAAAGAGATACCGTCTGCAGTATAGGATAGAGTTTCTGACACTGTAGTTTCTTCAAGGCCACTGTTTTCAAGGGCCTCTAAATATGCTGTTATATCGTCGGACTCTTTTGAGTGATAAGTTGTGTAAACTGTGCCAACCTCAAAGCTGTCCAGTATGTGGTCAGCGCCGCCCACATGGTCCTTGTCAAAGTGGGTGATGATCAGCTCGTCCACTTTTGTGACGCCCTGCTCGTTTAGAAATTCAACCAGTTTATCGGCCTTTTTATCAAGGCCTGTATCTATAATAGTGACATGTTCATCAGATATCAGGACAAATGCATCTGCTGCTCCGCCCTTGATACAGGTGATGGTGAGGGTGGTGTCTGATGTTTCCAGGTCTGTAGATGCAGTAGAAGCTTCAGCATCTGTTGAAACACTGGAAGCCTGAGGGTTATCTGTATTCTCAATGGAATCAATATCTGTTTGAACTTGCTGCATTCCACAGGCAGATAGACAGAGGGCTGCAAGTATAGCCCCAATATATGTTATTTTCTTTATTGAAAAATTTCTTTTCATATCTAAATCTCCGTTTTATAAAACTCATATCCCTGACTGGTCTATGAGTTCTTTTGACATGGTTTCTTTACAGCATTATAATAAAGCCTGCACTTTAAACCAACCTAAAAGATTTATGAAAGGACAATAACCATGAAAGCCTTTAAATCGTTTATCATAACACTTGCTATCATTCTTGTGATCGGCGGAATCTTCCTGTTTGCAAGGAAATCCATAAGCAAGGATGTTGAGTCTACAGTTGAGACCGTTGAAGAAGCCAAAGAGACCAAGAAATCCACAGCAAATCCTGTTAAAAAAGCTATCGTCAGCGAGGCAGTTGACCAGTACATTGAGAAGTCCGATGGCAAGGTAAAAGAGATCGCAGAGTCCATGTCAGAAGAGGATAAGGACACAGTTACAGAGATCATTGCCAACAACGTTGAGCTTGAGGATATTCCGGAGGTACAGTCCTACATTTCAAACGGAGACACCCAGGGACTTATGGAGTATGCTCAGGAAAACCTCTCTGCGGATGAGCAGGCACAGCTTGCAGAGCTGATGCTGAAATATGCGCTTAATCCATGATACCATCAGAAAACATCTGTTTCGTGTGATCAGCTGATACATATTAATATCGACATAAATAAGCAAAAGGCTGCCCGTTTACTCAGGCAGCCTTTACTATATTCCTCACCCAGACTCCGCTTTTTACCAGGCAGAATCCGATAATGCACTTTAAGATTTCCAGATAAGAAACGATCATGAACACGTTCAGAGCTGGAAGCGATGTAAACCTTGAAAGTATATAGGCAGAAGGTACTGTGACCACCCAGGCAAAGCAGCTGTCAAAGAGGAAGGTCACTGCCGTCTTACCACCTGAACGCATGGTGAAGTAGGAAACATTGGCATAGGCATTTATTGGCATGACCATGGCAACAACCCAGATACACCTTGTGGCCAGCATCTTGATATCATCTCCGGTATTGTAGATCTGTGGGATGATGGGAGCTGCAATTGCAAGAAGTGATCCCATAACAAAGGTGCTCATGATGCTAAGAGACGCCATTCTCCAGGCACTTCTTCTGGCATTCACCAATCTGTCGGCGCCAAGCTCCTGTCCAACTATGATTCCCGTTGAGTTACCAATAGACAAGAACACTTCATTAAATATCTGAGATATGGTTCCGCTGATGTTCATAGCGGCAATAACCGCAATTCCCCTTACTGAATATGCCTGCAAAAGACTTGCCTGAGCAAGGCTCCACAAAAACTCGTTGCAAAGAAGAGGCAGCGACTTGGTAAGTATTGGAAACACAAGGCTTCCAGGTATCCTGAAATTACTGTACAGCCCCCTGAAAAAGCTATAATGCGTTCCTGGTCTGTGAGCGCCAACAAGTATAATGGCAAGTTCAGTAAACCTTGAAATAACCGTGGCAATAGCTGCACCAAGCACTCCCATCTTGGGAAGTCCAAAGAGACCAAAGATCAGAAGTGCGTTAAATACGAAGTTTACCACCATGGCGATCATGCTGGCTACCATTGGAAGCGTTGTCCTTCCTGACTCTCTCATGGCACTGGCATAAACCTGTGCAAGACTGAAAGGCGCAAGTCCCACGATCATAATGGTAAGGTAGCCTACCGCATAGCCCAGGGTGGCGATCCTGTCGGCTTCCAAAGTATCTGCTGAAATATATAAAGAAATAATGTCAGCACCCAGGTTATGGAGAATAAACGCAGCAATGGTAAATATGGTGATGGCGGTGACAAGCTTAAACCTTATGGCATACCTTACGCCCTCCATATCTCCTTTTCCAAAGAACTGGGTACTGTAGATACCCGCTCCTGCCAGCGATCCCCAGATACACAGATAAAAGATGAACAATACCTGGTTAACTATGGCCACAGCTGACATCGGCAGTGTTCCCACCTGTCCAACCATTATATTGTCCAGAAGGCCAACAATATTGGACAGTGTGTTCTGCACTATCATCGGTACAACAACAGTAGCGACGCGCCTGTAAAAGTCCGCATCGCCAAAGAGGCACTCTTTCAAAGTGAACTTATATCTGATTGCTTCTTCTCTGTTTCCAGTCTCAAAATTCTGCATGAAATATTCTCTTACGACTTTTTCAAATTGATGTTAACAATAACGATTCCTGCACTTACAAGAAGTAGCGCCAGGAAGCTGCTTGGAGAAAATGCCTGTGAATACTCTCCAAGGAAAAGAGCTGACAAAACAACTCCCATTATAGGATTGATGAATCCCAGGATCGAAACCCTGCTCACCGGATTGTACTTAAGAAGTACTCCCCACATGGTGTAAGCTCCGGCGGAAATAAATCCCATGTAGATCAGATTGAGGACACATCCAGAGCTGTAGAATATAAGGCTGCCTCCCATGAGTTTTCCTACTATGAAAAGAACTATTCCTCCAACAAAAAACTGATAGCCACTTAACACAACTGGATTTTCATCCTTTGAAAAGATCTTGATAAGGCATCCAGATGCGGCATAGAATGTTGCAGCCACCAGCATCGCGCCCTCACCCGCAAAGGTTATTGGCTCGCCTGCAAGAAGAGATGATCCTCCTCCGAATACTACTATAATACCAAGAAATCCTACAATGCAGCCAAGAATCTTTTTAAGAGTCATATTCTCCAGTCTGAAAATATAAACTGCAAAAAGAACCGCCAGGAAATTACCAGATGCATTTATAAGGGATCCTCTTACGCCACTGGTGTTTGCCAGTGACATGAAAAAGAAATAATACTGTCCGATGGTCTGCACCAGAGCAAGAATCAGTATGTTCTTAAAGGAACTGGTTTTGGGAATCAGTACCTTTCTGACCAGAAGTGATCCAAACAAAATAGTCATAACACCTGCTATTGCAAATCTTGCGCCAGCAAGCATCAGTCTTGAAGCAGTGTCATCTGCAGGAATCTGAAACAATTCATATGCGATCTTAATGGCGGGAGATGCGGATCCCCATAAAACGCAGCAGAACACTGCAGTCAGAATAGTGACAGGCATAAACGCCCAGATAGATGAACCTTTTTCTCTTTTAAACACTTATTTACCCTCAACAATCTTTCCTATATTTATTGCGAAACAATATATAGGCTATCCTCTGTCACCTTGCATTTCAAGAATAAAATTTTAACACCGGCTTTTTTTGCTTCATAAAATGCCTTGGTAAAGTCAGGGTCAGTTACATCATTGGGCCTTACTTCTGATATGCCCTCCCCTTGAATAACAAATGCTATCGCAGTGTTAAATCCAGATTTAACAGCTGCGGTAAGTTCTCTTAAATGCTTGGCTCCACGCTCTGTTGGTGCATCAGGAAAATATCCGATTCCATCTACAAAAAGAGTACATCCCTTAACTTCCATCAGGAACTTTTTATCCCCTTTTTCCATGTAAAAATCTATCCTGGAATCCCCATATTTATACTCGGGTTTAATTAGATCATAATAATTTTGTGCTAGTAGCCACTCTTTTACCACTGTATTAGGGGCCTGGGAATCGATGTTAATTATGCGGCCATCTTTTTTGACTGCCACAAGGTCATAGGGCGTCTTTCTCTCAGGATTTTCTGCCTTTTCAAGATATACAGTGCAGCCCGGGGTAAGAAGCTCTTTGCAGCGACCTGTATTCTTCACATGAACAACAAGTTCATTGCCATCTATATCTACTCTGGCAATGAACCTGTTTGGTCTTGCTATAAATTTTGCTTTTACAATGTTTTGGTATTTCAAGATTATTGCTCCAAGATTTACGCGGTTGGCGTTACTGTTATTCAGCCGCCGCCAAGTATCACATTGACGTCAAACTCCTTGCCTGTCCTGGATTCATAAAAATCCTCTATGGTAAGCCCCTGATCCTTGGGATCAAAGTCCACATCTTTGGCCTTGTTCCTGAGGTTCTCATCATCTGAAAAGAAAGCATAACCCATGTTATGGATCTGCCACTCATAGGCCATATCTTCTGCTGTGCGGTAGCTAACCAGGTCTTTTCCATGAACAGGATGCTCATCAATAAGAGCCTGACAGATGATGATCATGTCTGCCTCACTGTGAACTCTGTAGGAGTCCTTAACCTTCCAGTTGTCCGGGGTGTAGATGGCTGTGAAATCATCTCCAGCATAGTAGAAATGATAGTTTTTACCATTTCCATCAGTATCGGTAAGTTCAATATCCGCAGCGGATTTAAGGATTCCAGCTGTACTGCTGCTATCAACGGTTGAAAGTGCCTCTGATGCAGCATCATTTAAAGCATCCTTGGAAATGCCGTTTAATGCATCCTTAGCAGCATCTTTAATTGACTGCTTTGCTGCATCTGTGGCCTTATCTCCAGCCTCTTTAACGCTGTCTTTTACATTTTCCTTGACCTCATCAAGCACTCCGCTGTCTTTTACTACGTCAATGCTGTTTTTCACTTCATCTGCTATAGATGACGCTGTTGGCGATGCATCCTGCATTACAGAAGATGCACCGCTTGCCATGTCGCTCATGGCATCCACAACGCCGCTTACAAGCTCGTTGGCATCATCAAGTCCTTCATTATAATCACTTAAGCTGCAGCCGGACAGGATAAATGAAACAACAAGTCCTGCTGCCAAAATTTTCTTTTTCATACTCCTCATAACCACCTGTAGATCAAAAACTAACTCTGAGTAACTCTGATCACTGACCCCTTTCACAGAATATTTCTACCATTCAGCACTGCCTCGATCAGTTTGTCCTCTTTATCATACCGCATTTTCAGGGAAAAGAACTTATCACTTTTTTCAAGTTCCTTAAAGAATATCTTGTCTCCCTCCCATAAATTAAGGGCGTAGACCTCATCTTTTTTCACCCATTCAAACACGCCTTCGTCGCAGGGGATAGGCTCACTGTCAGGAGCCTTTGCGGTAAAAAGACTCATAAGCTCATAGTCGCCCTTATCAGAAATAAAGGTGATCACTGCCCTGTATTCTATTTCATCCAGCGGAATGTCGTAGCCTGTCTCTTCCAAAATTTCTCTTTTTATACACTCTTCAGGGCTCTCTCCCTCTTCAAAGTGACCGCCTACGCCAATCCATTTGTCCTTGTTTATGTCTTTTTTCTTGGAAATTCTGTGCATCATGAGGTAGCTGTCACCTCTTTCAAGGTAGCACAGGGTTGTAAGGTATTCAGATCTTGCCATCTGTGTCTCCGATTTCTTTAACTTTTAATAGCCCAGCGCATCTTGGTGGACTTGCTGCGGGGATTGATCCTGCACTCCTCAGAAGAAGGCCTTATTACATCAGATGAAACTTTGCTGTAAACGCCGTTTTTCTGAAGCTCTTTAAAGGACTTTTTCACAAGTCTGTCCTCTCCTGAGTGGAAGGTAAGGATTGCCACTCTTGCGCCAGGATTAAGGATACCAGGGAGCTTCTCAAGAAAAGCATACAACACTTCAAACTCGCTGTTTACGTCTATTCGAAGAGCCTGGAAGACTCTGGCGCAGCTTTTTTTAACAGCGTCTGCTTTCTCATCCTTAGGAAGCTTCCAGAGGGCGCTTTCGATGGCTTCCCTGAGGGCTGTTGTGGTATCAATGCTCCTGCCTTTTTTCATAAAGGAAAAGACCTTGTCAGCTATCTCCTCAGCATAGGGCTCATCAGAGTTTTCAACCATCATTCCCACGAACTCATCCCTTGTGATGTGCTTAAGGCGCTCTGCTGCCGACTCTCCGTTAGCCGGGTCAAGGCGAAGGTCCAGAGGCCCATCAACCTTGTAGGAAAAGCCCCTCTCAGGGTTGTCGATCTGCATGGAAGAAACCCCAAGGTCAGCTAGGACAAAATCAAACTTACCAGCTTCAGCCGCCACCTGATCTATGTTTGCAAAGTTAATAAGCCTGAACTTAAAGGCATCTTCGCCAAAGCCAGCATCTCTAAGACGCTTTACGGTCTTTTCAGACTCTATAGGGTCAACATCAAGGCCGTAGATACAACCACGGCCCTCCAGTTTTTCCAACATCTTCCTGGTGTGGCCACCATACCCCAGAGTACAGTCAAGGCCCTGCTGCCCTGGATGGATCTGTAAAAAGTCCAGGATCTCTTTTACCATGATGGAAATGTGCATTCCAGCAGGAGTTGACCCCTTAGCAATTACATGATCTATGGTGTCCTTGTACTTGTCAGGATTCTGCTCTTTGTATTTTTCTTCAAACTTTTTTGGGTACTTGCCCGAATAGTGAACTCGTCTCTTGTGCTGCTGTTCTGCCATTATATGCTTTACTCCAGATTGTCCTTAATCTGTTTAATAAGCTCGTCGTACTCAGCATCTGAAAGAAAGACCTTCTGTGGGTTCATCTCGAAAACTCCGCCCCACTCAAAGCCGTCCTTGTACTTGGGAACCAGGTGCATGTGAAGGTGACAACCTGTGTCGCCATATGCGCCGTAGTTGACTTTATCAGGGTTAAATGCCTTGTGGATTGCCTTTGCAGCTCTGTTTACGTCTGCAAAGAACTTGTTTCTGTCCTCGTCAGATATATCAACGATCTCGCTGACATGATCCTTGTAAGCCACGATGCATCTGCCCTTGTGGCTCTGCTCCTTAAAAAGGATCAGCTGGCTTACATCAAGGTCACAGATCTTAATTCCAAATTTCGCAAGAGGCTCCCCTCCTACACAGTATCCGCAGTTATTGTCAATTGCCATTTCTCTTTCCTCCTAAATTATCGATAGAACAATTATATCGAATTCTGAGGGTGGTGGGTATAGGACGATTTTTACTTGAGTTTATTTGACGTGCGTCAAATAATTATATATAATTAGTATAGATTATTTTACGCACGTCAAATTTTAATAGGTAGCATACATGGCAAAATTAACACTTCAAAAACAAGATCTTACATATCTGAACTGGTCTCACATCCGTTCATCCAGTGGGACTGCAGGCACTTTTTTAAAATCCAGTTCTATTATCAGTGGAGAAAAGAAATATTACAAACTTTCTAATTTCGATCCCGCAAGAGGGATAGTTGGTCACGAGTGCATAAATGAGATCATTGTCGACAGGCTTCTGACCATTTTCGGGATCGATCATCTTGAGTATGAGCTTATCAATGCTGATATTGAAATAGAGCAAAAGAAATACAGCACATGGTTGTGTGCTTCCAATGATTTTAAACATCGAGGAGAAAGTAAGGTTGCACTTGATGATTTTTACAGGATAGATTCTCTTCCTGGCGAATCGCATTATGATTTTTGTGTCCGCCATGGCTGGCAGAAGTACATTGACACAATGCTTGTCACAGACTATTTGATCATGAACAGGGACAGACACGGCGCAAACATCGAAATATTACGTAACTCCAGAACACATACGACCAGAATAGCTCCACTTTTTGATCATGGTGTATCACTGCTGTACTCTTGTACTTCTGACAAGGAGGCAAAGCAGTTCGATGTTTTAGCGGATAAGCCATGTAACAATTTTATTGGCAGCTTTTCATGTTTCGAAAACCTGAAGCTCATAGCTTCTGAAGTTAAGCCCCTGACAGGTATTCTTGGGCCCAGCCACAAGAAAGAACTGTTCGACGGCCTTGATGATATTCTCTCAAAAACATTCAGGGATCAGATCTGGAAAATGATCTACGAAAGGTACAGGATTTATGAAGATCTATGAAATGATAAACGAGGATAATAACACGGTAGTAGGCATACTTCTTTATTATGAAAAAGAAAAGAACTTCCTGATAGAACTTGATGATGCTCTCGATGAATGGAGCCTGCCATTTCTCTTTTCCCCTCTTGTCAAAAAAGGTATCTACACAATAGGAAGAGAGTTTAGCCTGATGTGGGTCAAGGAACGTATCATCCCAAGTGGAAGACAAAACATATCCAGCATACTAAAGACCCATAAACTTAAAGAATACGATGAAATGAGACTCCTTGAGCTTTCACATGGTCGCTGCTCTCAGGACTCTCTATATATCAAAAGAACTGATTCTTTGCCAGATTATGTGATCGCCCGCCGCAAGCACAATCTAGTGGACTGTATTGCTGCTACTGACAATACTCTTCTGTGTTTTTTTGCAGATGGCACAGTAAAAAAGACTGCTTTATCAGATCTGGATGGTGTTGAAAAGATAGATAAGGTCATGGAAAACCAGCTTCTCTTTTCATCCTGCATGCTTGGAAGTGATGGCTACTATATTACATTCAATGACTCAATCGATGTACCTTCATGGCTACTGTATGAAAAAGGACAGCTAGTCCCACTGACTTACGAGGATTTTCTGTCCTTTACAAAATACAATATTGTTGACACTTCTGATAGCTGCATGATCCTTGAGTGTTCACGCCAAAACCTGGCCTACATGGTAAAGCAGGAACAATTAACGCCGCTAAAGGAAGACGTTAAGGGGAATCTATACCTTAAAAAAGATGTGTTAAAACTCAGGTGGTAGGCCATCATTCTGAATATGAGACTCTATCACACTTAAGTAATATATCTGCAATTCTCTCAGAAGCATGTCCATCGCCATATGGATTGACAGCTTTTGCCATCTTGTCATAGGCATTCTTATCATCCAAAAGCTCTGTAAAGTTTTTGTATATCACCTCTTCATCAGTACCGGTAAGCCTCAGGGTGCCGGCCTCAATTCCTTCAGGCCTCTCCGTGGTATCTCTCATAACAAGAACAGGCTTGCCAAGAGATGGGGCTTCCTCCTGTATTCCACCGCTGTCTGTAAGGATCAGATAGCTGCGGGACATGAAATTATGGAAATCAAATACATCCAGCGGCTCTATGAGCTTTACCCTGTCACTGCCGCCAAATACTTCATCAGCAGTTTCTCTTACAACAGGATTCATATGAATAGGATATATTGCCCTCACATCATCGTGCTCCTCAAGGACTCTTCTGATGGCCCTAAACATATGATGCAGAGGCTCTCCCAGATTTTCCCTCCTGTGAGCGGTTATCAGGATAAGGCGCTTATCCTTTACCGCATCCAGCTCAGGATGGGAGTACTCCTTTTTAACCGTGGTAGCAATGGCATCAATTGCTGTATTCCCCGTTATATAAATGTCTTCCGGTTTTTTCCCCTCGTCAATAAGATTCTGAGCTGACAGCTTGGTGGGCGCAAAGTGATATTTTGCCAAAAGACCCACACCTTGCCTGTTAAACTCCTCCGGATATGGGGAGTAAATGTTGTGGGTTCTGAGCCCTGCTTCAACATGCCCCACAGGGATTTGAAGGTAATAGCAGGCAAGAGCAGCAGCAAAGGTTGTTGTAGTATCACCGTGAACCAGCACAACGTCAGGCTTTGTCTCTTCCAGTACAGGCTTGATCCTTTCAAGGACCCTGCAGGTAACGTCAAAGAGAGTCTGCCTTCCCTGCATGATATCAAGGTCGTAGTCGGGTACAATCTCGAAGGCATCAAGAACCTGCCTCAGCATCTCTCTGTGCTGACCTGTTACGCACACTATAACCTGTGCATCTTCTCTTTTCTTAAGTTCTTTTACAACAGGACTCATTTTGATAGCTTCCGGTCTTGTCCCAAAGACCACCATGATTTTCTTCATAGCACCTCACCTATTAACCAATTGATATATGTTCCGAATTTCGTTTTACTCTCATACTCTTCATCTATCTGCTCCATTCTCTTTGAGCAGCACCTCATCACCCAGCCGGCATTGGCGGTGTGCATGGGATAAGATCGGTCTTTTTTTACATCCTCCCGGTATAATCCGAGATATTTATCAGTTCTTTCAATATCAGACATGCATGCGGCCACATAGCACATGACGCTCCAGTCAAAGTTTTCCGACAGATCATCTCCTTCCTCCCACCTGTAGAGAGAACACACCTGTTCATAGAGCCTTTTCTCCCTCTCTCCCTTAGGAGAGACAACACCTGTGACCACAGGGTAGAGCTGTGCCAGCGCATCCGGATAAAAATCTGTAAGATCAGGCTCTCCCGTCAGCATGCCGTCATTGCCGATGCCTACTGAATACAGCCCTTTATCCGCCATATAAAACCTTTCGGGTACCGAAGTCTGAAGCACCGCTTTAACTTTTTCGTACTCGGGCCTGTCCTCCAGTAATTGAACAGCCTCTAAAACCTCGTTGTTATCCATAAAATACGCAATACGCATCTTGTTGTTTACATAGGTCACATCATTTAAAAGAACCTCCTCAAAGCCGCCGGCAAGGAGTCTAAGGGCCGTGTCCTGACTTGCATCAGGCACCTGTCCGCTGCGCTTTAAGTATTCAGACAAAAGAAGTATATACTCAGCAGCATAGGAATCAAAGGAATCAGCCTTGCCGGTGGATACAAGCTCACCATTTTCCACATCATAGTCCGTAACAGTTCCGTTTCCTTCTATGATCCTGTCGGTGTGCCATGACAGGTACTTCCCCACCTGATCAAGATATCTTCCCTCAGGATCCGATACAAGCCCAAGCATTGCCTGGCATGCAAAATAAGGATTTATGTGTCCCTGACTGCCATTGTCGGGCTCATACAAAAGAACTGCTCCGTTATCAAGCTGTAATCCCGATATCCAGCTGCTCTCCTCATCAATTATCTCCCTGTAGAAGCTCTTTTGCTCATCCCTTGTATTTTCCATTTCCTCAACATAAGAACGGTAGGAAAGTCCCACCGAC
Organism: Butyrivibrio sp.; assembly: GCA_015056565.1. Lineage (GTDB taxonomy): Bacteria > Bacillota > Clostridia > Lachnospirales > Lachnospiraceae > Butyrivibrio. The sequence continues at coordinate 8,770 of SVGB01000005.1, read as the reverse complement.
GCAGGGAGCAAAAGCGTCAGGATCCCCCCTGTCACATATGCAAAAATTTTCCTAACCATTACACTCCTGTCATACAGATATCTATCCTTCACACAGCTCATAGAGATCTGTTATGTGCTCATCCAGAAATTCAAATCTCTTTTCTATACTGCTCCTTAGCTGCTCTCTTGCAGAATCATAACTGCGGATGTCTCTTCCGCTGCCTACAAGAAGATTTTTTCTGAAGGTATATCCCCATACTGAAAAATTTCTATCAATGGCTTCTCCAAGGATCGTATCAGCCTCATCAAGCACTGAGTACATATGCTCTTCAGACAGGGTCCCCTGCCTTAACTCATAGTACCTTGAAACCACCTTGTCAACAAAGGCCCTGTCGGTTAACAGCCTGTTAAACCAGGCCATCTCTGCCACATAAAATTCATCAAAATCCTCTGTAAACCACTGATAGTTGTCATAGCAGTTATTAAAATCCCATATTACCATCTTCAGCTTGCCATTGATCTCTTTGTAGGCAAAGGTTGAGAGGTTACCTGCATCGTGGTTCATTACAACTTCATTTAAAATATAATAGTCAACAAAGTTATCAACATCAATATATTCTGCATAACCCAGCCTCTCATCTTTGTAATCTTCACCATAAAGTGCCATCTCAAAGAGGCTTATATCATCATTTATCCACTTGTATTCTGCGGGAGTAATGGATTTGCTTCCCGGGTAATCCACGTATAGGTCGTTACTGGTAAAGCCGTGCAGCTTACCGTAGTTTTGCAGGGGATCAAAGTCTGTCCCCTCACGGTCTCTGCTGACTATGTAGGCCGTCTTTCCTGACAAGAGTCCATAGCTTGACAGATCAAGTCTTCCGGGTCCCACCGATATAGGCTCAATCAGCAGATATACACCTTTATATCTGCCGTCAACAAACAGCTCCACATATTTGCACTCAGGAGCCCAGTCCATCATTTCAGCTCCGAGAGCATAGACCATGTAATTCCTTGCCAGAGTCTTGTCAAGGAAAGGGCCGTTTAAAACCCAACTGTCAGCATATCCCATGCCAAAGAAATCATAGTCCATCTTTTTAGTGCCGTACTCGTCTTTAAAAAATGTCAGCCTGTACTGTCTCTTATCAAAGTTATAAGAGGATGCACCCCTTAGCTTGACCCCTACATTCATGGAAATATCCGGCTTGTCATAAATACTGTGCATATTTCCATCGTCTTCAAAATTAAGAACCGAGCATCTTCCCATTGTGGCAATCTCATTGGAAAGCTTTTGACCCTCAGTATTTATAAAAAAAACAGGAAGCGATGTTTCAAAAGCATCAAGGTCATAGAAATTCATGTATTCCTCATCAATCCTGACCTCATCTACTTCCGGTGCTATTGCGTTTTTTACCGAGGGCAGCCCTTGAAGGCTATTTAGTTGTCCTTTCAGGAACAGTACTCCAAAAATAAGGCATACAAACACTGCCATTATGGCTGTTCCCATAAAGATTTTTCTCATAGTCTGCCTTACCTTGCAATGTCATCCTGCTGTTCTACAATGCTAACCCTTGTTACTCCTTCTATATGCATAAGTCTCTGGGTTATCTCAATTACATTTTCATCGTCAGCCTTTTTAAGAGCTCCTTCCCTTACTGAATACACCAGCTCGCACATAACCTCATCCTGGCTCTTGGAGATACGATGAGCAGTTTTTCCAAAGTGCTCTTCCACTATGGCCTCAGCCTCAGCCTGAGCCTTTAATGAGGTCTGTATAACAAGAAGCTGCCTGTTAACCTGACCTGAACGCATTGTAATGAGCAGGAACAGGAACATGAACATGCTTCCCACTCCAACCATAATGTATTGAGAAACACCGCAGCCTATACCCGCAGCTACTGCCCAGAAAATAAAAAGAGCATCTCTTACATCCTTAACAGCCGTCCTGAATCTTATGATTGAGAGAGCTCCGACCATACCAAGGGACAGTGCCACATTGTTGGAAATAATGCCCATGATCATGGTGGTGACTATGACTATTCCGCCCATGGCAAGATTAAATCTCCTGGAATAAGCTGTACCTATATAGGTCACTCTGTAGGTCAGCATTAAAAATATTGCCAGGATCAGCGCTGCCAGGTTATTTATTGCTATCTCTGCTATAGTCAGTGTCTCCGGGGTTATTACCTCTAATATAAAGTCTCTCATACTTCCTCCTTAGTAATATATAAGTCGTGCGTTGGTATACTTGCTGCTGGCTTCAGGGAGCTGGTCAAGCTCAGATATGATCCTCTGAAGCGGCGATACCAAAAACTCATTGTATTTAACCTCCAATACCCCAAAGCCTGATGGCATTATGGCCCGCATGGGAAGTCTTTCGTCATAGAGACCTCTGGGAGACAGGCTTCCCTTAAGGTTATAGTCAAAGGTTATCCTTGTATCTCCCACGGGATATAAAAAAGGCACCCTGTCATAATCAACAATAGTCCTTGGCCTGTAAATGTTCTGAGTTATCTTGTTGTAAAGAAAGATCGCCAGCTCCTCCTGGTGGTTTAAAAGGCACTCAAAGTGCCTGTTCTCCATGAGTATTGCCTCTTCCTTGGTTATCCCGATGGACATTTTACGGGAGTCGGAGCCGCTTTTACACTTGTACTCAAGAAGAGCCGTGGGAGAATTGGGATCATAAATTCTTATCCTTATCTTTCGCTTCTCCAAAACTCCGTCGAGATTGTCCTTTAAGTCCCTGTCACCTGCAGAGTCAAAATACAGAGACCTCACATGATACTCTCCAAGACTGCCTTTGGCATGGGGGTCAAGCCTCATAAGCGCTGCCAGCTTACTTCGTATGGCATAGAACTGACTCTCATGCACCACATATTTTATTTCTTTTCTGAAAACATTTCTCATTTAGCTTTCCTTTTTTTTACTGTCAAGATAATACTGAAGCTTTGGCGGCAGTACCTGTCCGAAAAGATCCTGTTTTCTAAACAGATACATCTGAGCAATGGCTCCTGCCGCTGCCCAGACAATACCAAGCCACACCGGAAGTCCCATCATACTGCTAAATCCAAGTCCTCCGAACAGTCCCATAAATATACAGACACTGTGAAACGGGAAAAACATCACCATAATAAGGCTTAGCAAAACCGCAACTGCCACGGCAAATTCCTTCGGAAGGATCATATATCCTATCATTCCTGCAATGACTCCACACATTACAAAAGCTCCTATGCGGTTACACTTGAACAAAAGAAATGAAAAAATAACCCCGGAAACACTGAAAAATGCCACCGTATTCTGCATGCTCATTATCCTTGGAAGTATTAATACACAGGCTGTGATATACAGGTAAAAAAAAGTAATTGAAAAACAAAGCCTGTAGATAAAAAAGCCGAAAATAATAGCAAGTCCAAACAGCACCATAAGGATCTCATCCTCATAGTCCTTAAGGAATATGAACCTGTCCCAGATATTTGTAATTTTTGAAAAAAAACTCCAACAGCTTATAAACACTTCCTTCATTGAATTACTCCGATAAATAATTTAGGAATCTTGAATAACTTCTGTTTCCGATTTGGTCAAAGGTCTGAGCCACCACAATGTCTTTTATGTCATAGCCCGACAGCACATGCTTATATCCAAGGCCTTTATATCTGGTAATATCAAAAACCACCACATTTTTATAATTCTCAGCCAGATACGAGGCCATCATTTTACCGCAGTCATCAGCTATTAAAAGCAAATCCCCTTCTCCCGCTCCCGAAAGTATTGCATAATCAATATTTGAACCTACAATGCTGTCAGTTCCGGGGCTTGCAAATGTAACATATGGTCTTTTATATATAGCATCGTCAGATCCGCTTTTTACAAGCTCATAGTCTACGGCATCATCCGAAAGACAAAAATAAAAGGGATCCTCCGGATATGACTCTCTTATCTCTTCAATCTCAGGATACTCTTCCTCTATCTGTCCAAGAGAAGAATACAGCGTTCCATGAAAGCTATTATTCTGGTAGGTCACAAAATGTTCCCTGGGATAGACTGTGATTCCAAGTTCTTTAGCCACACTGCTGTATCCGTAATATGCCCCCGGCATGGTCCAGGTGGTCTCTGTTCTGTAAAAAAGATTCCTGTCGCCGTTTTGTGCTATATCCTCAGAGCAGTCAGAAAATACTGCATTGTTAACGTTGTTGCGCAGGCGATTACAGTAATCCTGATACACCTCCATCTGACCTGTGATTGCAGGTTCATACATGGATCTCGTGGGAATGGGTAAGATCACCACATTTTGGGCATCTCCAAACGAACGCTTCAGAGCGCTTATGTTCTTGGCAAAGGCTGCGCTGTTATTGTTTTCAGGCACATGGGAAGCCACAACCCTGTCACTATAGACATATAATCCCTCTATTTCATAAAGAATATCCTCGGAAAGCTCCTGCCCCGAAGGAAGACCATATTCATTGTACTGGTTAGAAGTATCCGTCGGAGCCTTGGCAAGATACTCTTCATGTTCCATCCTGCTCTTCTCCTCCGACACAACACTATAAACCAATGCTATTGCCAGAAACAATAGCATTAGATTTATGGGGATAAATATGTATCTTCTAAGAAGAAACTTCCACGCCCTTCTAAAGAGCAGATTAACTTTTTCAGGCACCTGTTACCTCTTCTCTGAACTCCACTACAGCATCCGGAAGTATTTCAGACAGCTCCGCTATTCCGGGCTGATCCTCTACTGTCTTGGGAATACTTATCTTTTTTAGCCCCGAGCATCCTCGGAAGGCACTTACCCCAACCTTCGTGACACTGTCCGGAAGACTGATATCAGAAAGTGACGTGCAATCCCTAAAAGCATGCTCTCCAACCTCTTCAAGACTACAATGTTCCGAAAACACCACTTTTATAAGCTCTGTCATCCCTGCGCAGGAGGCATTTCCAAGTTTTTTAAGGGTTTTAGGGAAATTCAGCTCTTTTATCTTATTACAATTCTCAAGTCCTGAGACTCCTATGTTTATCAGACCTGTATTTTCAAACCCTGTCATGGATTCTAGGGCTGTGCAGTCTCTGAGCGCAAAGTCCTGTATCTCTTCAAGGGTATCAGGAAATGTCAGCTTTTTCATGTTGGCACATCCGTAAAACATGGATCTTCTGATGCTTATAGCACCCTGTGGTATATCAGCCGAAACCACGCCAAGGTCCTTTCTGAAAGCCATATCGTCTGCCTTAACATAGTCCTGAAGATTATCAAACCTGACATGAAGTTCCTCCGGAACATAGTCAGCAAAATTGTACTGACCGCTATATCTTGGGGCTTCTGTATCATAAATCGGGCATACCACACCTTCCGTCTCACTGCTGACATAGCCATAAATGACCGTGTTTTCTCCCACTGTCATCCTGTCTCTTGAGATTACCGATATGACCCTTCCCTTTCGGCCTATCATAACATTCTCACGTATCTCAATCTTTCCCTGGGAAAAAACGTTTCCCACAACAAAGGCTCCTTTTTCTATAAGAATTCCTTTTTCAGCAAAAATATTGCCCAGTACTCCTGCACCCTCGCATATCCTGACACTGCCGTCGGTGTGGATATCACCCTGAAGGATTGCATCCTCCACCAGCATCGTCTTTGTGGTAACTATAGAGTAAGGAGCTGTTCCTTCGCTGGTCATGTTTTCATGAGTAACATGCTTTTCTTTTCTCTTATCCTTAACTACCGGAAGCATAAAAGTCATTTCATCCCGGCCTTCCATAGGATCCACCAAATTCGGCGGATACTGCCCAAAATAGACCACAGGCGCATACAATCTCCTGAAGCGCACATTTTTACCAAGTGTAAGCACATGCCCCGCTGTAGCAGCCATTCCCAGATTACAGTCATCATACACTGCCAGTGTCTGTTCAGCATCCACCCACCTGTCGATACTGGTTCTGTTTCCCAGATATATGCGACTTCCTGAATATATGGCCCTGACTGTCAGCCTGGGTACAGCAGCTGTAATCTCTTTATCGGAAAATACTTCTTTTGAATAATTTAGGATATGCTCAGGAAAATTAAAGTTCTCACCCACGGCAAGAACCATCTCATCTACAGGCTCTACTCCTCCTACTCTTCTGTATGCCTCTTCTTCGATTTTCTGAAGGTCCTCAGGTCTTAAAAAGTGCTCCTCTTTGGAGAGTTTTATTGTATTTTCTTTTATATCCGGCAATGCCTTTTTTATCATTCTGCTGAAGGAATGGGAAAAATACCTTGGATCCCTTACCTTGTCCTGATTGATGCCAAGTATTACACCTTTAGCGGTCTTATAATAGATAAAGGCTGTCAAAAGCGGTGCCAGAGTCATCATCACAAATACAACTGATATTACGATAATCATCTTCATAGTTAATTTTTTCCACTGTTAAATCTTACAGTCTTAGCCCAGGTTACCTTTCTCTTTGTGAGCATATCCCATATTGCATCAAAAAATCCCTGGGTGATCGCCCACATGTAAAAATAAAAATTAAACAAAAGCAGTGGCAAAAGAAATATCTCTCCATGCATTCCATCAAGAATAAGTGCGGTTCCAATTTCATAAAAGGGTGCAAAGTTACCAAAAGAACAGTAGGTTCCAATAAAAAGAAGTACCCACCAGCCGGAAAAAATATCCATCTTGCCCATAAAGAACAACATATATGAGGTTATATGTCCAAAGAGCAGGATTACAGGAACCGCATATACCAGCAAAAGAAGTGCACCATCAATTTTCTCTCTTACGGTCATCTCCTTAGACAAAAGAAGTGGTATCATCTCCCTGAACATAACCTGATTGTGGCCTCTTGCCCAGCGTCTTATCTGCTTAGCTCTTACGGCCCAGGACTCAGGCGACTCCTCATAGCACTCTGCAGAATTGGCGTACATGACCTTCCAGCCTCTCAAATACATTCTGAAGGTCAGATCCGTATCCTCAGCAAGCACCGAAGTGTCAAAACCACCCATTTCCAGCATGACATCTTTTCTAAAGGCACCTACTGTTCCGCCGTACTGTGGTATAAGACGCAGGTTGTATCTGGCCTGCTGGTCTACCTGATAACCACCGGATCTCTCAATATTAATAAGCCTGGTCAGGAGGTTTTTATCCGCATTGTAGGGAATAACTCTTCCCATTACTGCTCCCACCTCAGGATCCTCAAACACTATGGCAAGCTGTTTTAAAAGATTCCTTGCAGGTCGATAGTCTGCATCAAATACTATTATTATCTCCCCCTGGGCAAGCTTCATAGCATCGTTGAGTCCAACAGGCTTACCTCTGTCGGGGCAATCTCTGTGAAGGGGCCTTATAAATTCATACTTTTTGTGGTATTCTTCAAGCATTTCCCTGGTTCTGTCAGTGGAATTGTCGTTTATAGGAATAATCTCCATCATGTCCCTGTCATAGTCACATTTAAGAAGAGCTTCCAGCGCTTCTTCAAGCACCAGCTCCTCATTATGCATAGGAACAAGTATGGATATCTTTTTCATTCTTGTAGCAAAAATGTCATTATAATACATTCTCTGTCTCGACTGAAACCTGTTTATGGTAAACAGGAAATGTCTGACCGTGTAGATCAGCATTATCACAATAACAAAGAGCATGTATATCTTCATTACATTTATTATAACCATTTCCACTCGCCCTCCCCTTCAGGTGAGTCAAGTTTCTTTTGCATGACATTGGTGTACATGCAATAAAATGAAACCAGATAAAGAAAGTCAAATATTGGTCCAAGAACAAAATACATGTCTGCCATATACAGGAGCGACCCCGCAGCTAATATAAACATAAAAACAATGTACCTTATTACTCCAAAAATCAGAGAATAGATTAAAAGCCCGAAAAATGCCAGAATTTTATTTAGAAACCCATGTCTGCCTATCAGAGCCGTAACTGCTCCCATCATTACAATAAACAACAGCCAGATGCTGATCTGCTGCTTGACAAAGATATCCGAAAACTCCGTTGCCGTATAAACAAAGTTATCCTGTTCAAATGTGAAATACACACAGGATATGATATGAACCATAAAGGAAAACAGTAGATAAACAGTAACAGGTCGACCTCTTATGCTGGATACAACCAGTATAAAAACCACAGAAACAACCACCAAAAGATTTATCAGTATCTCAATAGATGTGGGGAATCTGCTGTCAAAAGACAGACAATAGGTGATTCCAAAGGGAGCAAAACCTGATTCCTTGATGCTAAAGCTTTTTTGTGGCAATGCGTCAGATAAAATTCTTAAAGACAAGGATGACAACATATATGTAACCGTGTCAAGGTTTACAATCAGTAAAATTAAAATAGGAATAACTATAAACAGCGTATAAATTATCGCATACACATAATGCGCCTGCGTTCGCCTATAGGTTCTTGCAAGATAAATAAACTTTTTTCCAGCCATATAATTATCCTTTTAAATATCTATACTTACACAATTTAATGATATGATATCATTTATCTTTTACATGTTACACGAAAATTTTTATAATATTTCCCAAACTTATTTCATCCGTGATCCAGATGATGTTCGTATCCGGGAATGGAAGGCCGCAGAAGGTATCGAGAACAGCTGTCCACATCATATGCCGACGGAAAGCTTGATGCCTCCAAAGAATATGAAGCAATCATTGCCGAGAAAGATGCAACCATTGCTGCACTTCAAGCCAAGATTGATAAGTTAGAATCACAGAACTAGTAATCGAGTAGGAGACGGTGACTAACCGCCGTCCTCTCACAACACCGTACGTACCGTTCGGTATACGGCGCTTTCAA
>SVGB01000032.1 GCA_015056565.1 Butyrivibrio sp. | reverse complement strand
CGCTATGAGCTTATGCACAGAGCTGAGGACCTTCTTATGTCAACAGGTTGCATCTGCCCTATCTACTACTACACAGACCTTTACATGATCAACAAGAACGTACAGGGCTTCTTCTCAAGTCCTCTTGGATACAAGTACTTCATGTACTGCACAATTACTGGCTGATCATAATTGGGCTAAATATGAAAGTGCCACGGGATTTCCCGCGGCACTTTTTGTTTTGCATATTACTAAAATTGTGTATTGCGATATCAGTTTTTCTTGTTGCCTCCAAGGTAATACATTTTACCATGCATTCCTGGACCATTTGGATTGTAGAGACTTTGAAGGAGATCTCTTTTGGCCTCTTCATAAGCATTGTCATGTTTCTTGGTGTAGGTGTTTAGTTCTTCTCCAAGGGCAGAGATCTGATGCTGCATAATGGCCATGGTCTTGGCCATATTTTTCATTATCTGAAGAACAGAAGACTGATTTTCGGTTATGAAGTTGCCCATGCGTTCTTCAGTTACTCTCATGGCATAGACATCAGAAAAAGCAATTACCGTATAGATGGCAGGCAGCTGCATGAGAAGCCCAAGCTCGCCAATACAAGCTCCAGGACCGATGATGCCAAGGAGAACTTCATTTTCAGTTCCGTAACCTACGTACATTTCAGCTTTCCCCTGAATGATCTTATAAAGGTCCAGATTGACTTCTCCTTCTTTGAGGATCAGACTGTCGGCAGGGAAAGTAACGATGGCTTTTCCTTCGTACGTATTGTCACCAATTGCGTTAGTTTGCTTATTATTATCCATACCCGCACCCCTGTTTTTTATTAATAATATTATACATGCTTTTTGAATGAAACGTTTGACGCTTTTTAATAATAAGAATATAATTACAAACTGTGTTTTAATCATAGCACAAGAATGTTTTTGAGGAGAAAATCATGAAAAAGGATAAGCTAAAACCCATGCTGTTTTCCAACTTAAAGAGCTATACTGGGAAACAGTTCATAAGTGACGTTGTGGCTGGAATAATTGTCGCCATCATCGCACTTCCACTTTCTATTGCGCTGGCGCTTGCTTCTGGAGTAGGCCCGGAAGAGGGACTATACACAGCTATTGTAGCTGGATTTATTATTTCTTTCCTTGGCGGTAGCAGAGTGCAGATTGCAGGACCTACAGCTGCATTTGCAACAATCGTTGCAGGAATCGTTGCAACAAAGGGAATGGAAGGCCTTGCGCTTGCCACAATCTTTGCAGGTATTCTTCTTATCCTGATGGGACTGTTCAGACTTGGAACACTCATCAAATTTATCCCATATACAATTACAACCGGATTTACAGCTGGTATCGCAGTGACCATTGCCATTGGTCAGATCAAGGATTTCCTTGGCCTTACATATCCAGCAGGGACACAGACAGTTGAGACTGTAGAGAAGGCTGCAGCCATTGCTAAAAATATTTCAACCTTTAATGTTCAGGCACTTATTGTTGGACTTATCTGTCTTGCAATCCAGATCGTTTGGCCCAAGATCAACCAGAAGATACCAGGATCGCTTATAGCAGTAATAGTTGGAATCCTGATGGTCAAGCTGCTTAACATGAATGTAAACACCATTGGAGATCTCTATGAGATAAAGGGAGCTCTTCCTACTTTGAAGGTTCCTACATTCAGCCTTGCAACTATCAGATCTGTAGCAGGAGATGGATTTACCATTGCGATCCTTGCTGCGATCGAATCTCTTTTGTCCTGTGTAGTAGCAGACAGTATGATCAATTCACATCACAGGTCAAACATGGAGCTTATAGCTCAGGGTGCTGGTAATATCGGTTCAGCACTGTTTGGTGGAATTCCAGCTACTGGAGCAATTGCAAGAACTGCAGCTAATATCAAGAATGGCGGTCGTACACCTGTGGCAGGAATGGTACATTCACTTTGCCTTGTACTGGTTCTTTTAGTGCTTATGCCTTATGCAGCACTTATCCCAATGCCAACAATTGCTGCAATCCTGTTCATGGTTGCTTACAACATGTGTCAGTGGAGAACTTTCGTGCATCTCGTTAAGACAGCGCCAAAGAGCGACACAATAGTTCTTGTTATTACATTTGTACTTACTATTATATTTGACCTGGTTGTTGCTATTGAGATCGGAATGGTACTTGCGTGCCTCCTGTTCATGAAGAGGATGAGCGAGGAGTCAGGAATCCGCGGCTGGAAGTACTATGATCCAGATGATGACCCTGATGGACCAGAGCTTAAAGAAATTCCCAAGCATGTCAGAGTCTATGAGATAAGCGGTCCTATGTTCTTTGGCGATGCAGATCTTATTGCGGACATCAGTATTAAGGACTTTACAAGAGCTCTTGTGATCCGTATGCGTGGTGTGCCAGCAATTGACGCAACAGCTATGCATTCCTTTGAGCAGCTCTATGAAAAGTGTAAGAGCAATGGAGTGCAGCTTGTTTTCTCACATGTTAACGAGCAACCCTTGAGTACTATGGAAAAGGACGGCTTTGTTGAACTTGTAGGAAGAGAGAACTTCCTTCCTCATATAGACGATGCTTTAAAGAGAGCAGCAGAGATTTAAAAAATATAATGAAGATAGCCACTGGTTTGCAGAGACCAGTGGCTATCTTTTTCAGGAAAAGGCTGGAGTGTGACAATATTTACTAAAAAACACTATATATGGTATAATGTGATTACAAGTCATACAAATAGAGGGGGATCTACGCATGAAGAAGATCTACGTACTGGACACCAACGTTTTGATTCAGGCACCTCATGCTCTTAAGTGCTTTGATGATAACGAGGTCGTTCTTCCGCTGGTAGTCTTGGAGGAGCTTGATACTCACAAAAGAGATGAGGGTGAGAGAGGAGCTAACGTCAGAGAGGCCATCAGGATCCTGGAGCAGCTTAGAGGAGCAGGAGATCTTGTAGCTGGAGTGGAGCTTGATAATGGAGGACTTCTTAGGGTTGAGAAGAACTTCAAAGATGTGGAGCTTCCCAAGGACATGGCAGACTACAAGTCTGACAACCGCATACTTAAGGTATGCAAGGGACTTAAGGAAACTAGTAAGGAACAGGTAATTCTGGTAACCAAGGATATTCTGATGCGTATCAAGGCTCAGCTCCTTGGCATCAAATCAGAGGATTTTACAACCGAGCAGGTTGCGGGAGGAGGAGATCAGTACAGCGGCAGGATTGATGTATATGCCCCTGAAGATGTATTTAAGGATTTCAAGAAAAAAGGCATTCCGGTGGACAAGGTTTATTGCTGCGACGAAGATGGCAACAAATATGCTCCGGAGCTTTATGAAAATGAATTTGTAATAGTAAGAGCTGATCAGTCCCTGTCTAAGACTCAGATGGGAAGAGTCTCAAAGGGCATGATCAAAAAGCTTGAGTATGAAAAGAGTCAGCCCTATGGCGTAAAGCCAAGAAACGCAGGTCAGTACTTCCTTCAGGAGGCTCTGATGCAGCCAGCTGACGTCGCTCCCCTTGTAATAGTCAAGGGTATGGCAGGTACGGCCAAGACCTTCTATTCACTGGCTGTGGGTCTTGAGAAGATGATCAACCGCCCTACAGGCGAGTACAGAAGGATCCTTGTGTGTAGACCCAACTCACAGTTTGATGATGACATAGGATTTTTACCAGGCGATGAGCAGGAGAAAATCTCACCACTTATGAGACCTATTATCGATAACCTTGAGCAGCTCATTGACTCCAATGAGGAAGAGCGCTACAAGGATGAAAAAGAGCTGCAGGGCAAAACTGACGAAGTCTTTGAGAGAGGAATAGTTCAGTGCGAGGCCCTTAACTTCATCAGAGGTCGTTCAATATTAAAGACCTACCTGATAATCGATGAGGCCCAGAACATGACCCCAACTCAGGCCAAGGGTATAATCACAAGGGCAGGTAAGGACACTAAGATCATCCTTCTTGGAGATCCCAACCAGATTGACAGACCGTTCCTTGATGAGCGGACCAATGGACTGTCCTATGCCTCAGAGCATATGAAGGGAAGCCCACTGGCATGGCAGATTTCTCTTTCTGCTTCAGAGTGTGAGCGAAGTCTTCTTGCTATGGATGCCATCGAGAGGATGAGAGATAAAGGCTGAATAGTATAAGTTTACTGGGGCTGTCGCTTAGAGATGGCCCTTTTTTATAATGTTCTTGCCAAATTCTTTTTGAAGTTTTTCGGTCATGGCATCAAGCTTTTTCTGCTTGTCACGATCGGGAACTGTAGCCTTGGTATTATTGGAATCGCTCTGAGAAAGCAGATTGCTGTCAAAAAGATTCATCTGCTGGTAGGAGCCATCGTCAAGCTTGCTAAGGCCAACTCCCACAAGGCGAACGGTTTCGCCCTTTATGAAAAGACCTTCATCCCCAAGCAGCAGCTTGTCACACAGCTCCTTGGAATACTTGTAGATGCGCTGCTCGTCACAAATGGAACTTTCAAGCTGAAGCTGGGCTGAGTGGCGCTTGAAATTGCCGGTTTTGACAGAAACAGTAATGGTGCGGCCATATACCTTGTCCTTTTTAAGTCTTTCTGAGACCTTCCCAGCCAGATACTTAAGGACTGGAACAATATCTTTGTCGTAGCCATCAGCAGTTAAGTCGTTTTTTAAAGTGGTTTCGTTGGAATAGCTCTTGGCGTCCTCGTAAGTATCTGTAACATCAGCGCTTCCAAAGCCGTTGGCGCTTCGATAGATATAGCTTCCAGAGCTGGCTCCAAGAAAAGATATGAGCATTTCCGGATCAGAAGTGGCAGCATCTCCGATTGTCTTTATTCCAAGACTCTGAAGCCTGTTGGCAGTCTGTCTGCCGCAACCAAACAGATCCCCGATGGGCAGTGGCCACATCTTATCAGGAACTTCCTCCGGGAAAAGAGTGTGGATCTTGTCAGGCTTGGTAAAGTCGCTGGCCATCTTGGCAAGGAGTTTGTTGCATGAAATGCCAACATTTACTGTAAAGCCAAGAGTGTCTCTGATCTCGTTCTTGATCTTTTGTGCAAGGCAGATAGGAAATGGCGCATCAGGCGTTTCAAGGTAACCATAGATCTCTTTTAGCCCTGATATATCCACAAAAGCTTCATCAATGGACATCTGCTGGACAAGCGGAGAGTACTTGTTTAGAATACTGATAAAGGCATGAGAATATTCTCTGTAGGTATTAAAATCCGACTGTACCAAAACAAGATGGGGACACTTCTCAAGAGCCTTTACAACCGGTTCGCCGGTGACAATTCCGTATTTTTTCGCAGGAATTGACTTGGCAGTTATGATTCCATGTCGTTTTTTCACATCACCGCCAACAGCAGATGGAATGGTCCTAAGATCCACACCATCCGGATCCTCCCTAAGCTGTTTGAGTGCAGACCAGGACAGGAAGGCAGAGTTAACATCGATGTGGAATATGTACTTGTCATAGTCATAAACGTGGTTATTATCCATATCTATAGGATATCAAGAACGCTTGTTCGTATCAAGGTGGAAAAGAAAATACAACAAAATTTCATTAATTTCACTATTTACTGAAATTATTATGTCCATTTTGTGTTTTTTCACTCCGGGAATTATTGAACAGATATCAAAATTAAGTTAGTATATATATAGGAATATGGGATTATTGTAATTGTTTTATGAGTATAGGAGCGGATGTTATGAGAAAGGTTCAGTTTAAGAGAATTGTAGCAGTGGCACTTACAGCTGTTCTTACATTCACACTTGTAGCGTGTGGAGCAACCAAGGAAGCTGTCATTGATGACCAGGCTGCTACCAGAGGATTAGAAGAGGGTGCAGGCGAGATCTGGATTGATAACCAGGCTATCGCACTTGCAGGATCTGCTTCATCTACACAGGCTGCTGTTGATGCTTGTACAGCAGTATTTAACATGATGAATCAGACAAGAGCTGCTCAGGGACTTGCAACACTTGCATGGAGCGAGCCACTTACAGATGCAGCAAGAGTTCGTGCTCAGGAGTGCAGATCATCATTCTCACATACAAGACCTGATGGATCAGCATTTTGGACTGTAGACAGTAATGTTCAGTACGGTGAGAACCTGGCTAAGCTTTACAGCTCAGCTGACAGCGTATACACAGCATGGATGAATTCACCAACACATAAGGCTAACATTATGGACGGTGGATACAAGACAGTTGGTATCGCAGTATTCCAGGACGACGGCGGAAACTGGTACTGGGCACAGGAGTTTGGATATTAAGCGAGTACAATAATGAAATGCACAGCGCCTGCTCGCAGGCGAGCTGTGCATTTTCTTTATTGGACGAACAAACACCGTGAGGAAGTAGCACGATAGTGCGGATTCCGAATGGTGTTTGAGGATTACGAGAGCGTAGCGGAGTAATCCTCGCTTAATAATATAAAGGCGGGACCGTGTTCCGAGCCTGGAGCATGGCGTATGCCAAAAAATCTCATAAGGGGGTACATGGATATGTTTGGAAAATCTTCGAAAGATATCTATATCAACAATGAGACGAGGCCACTGTCTGTAGGCGGTTCTAATGACAATCCCTACATGCAGGAAATGCTCCGTGGCGAGGAGAAGCGTCGGGAAAAGAACCGCGACGATATCTACGCCAGACAAAACGGATACATCAAATAAATATCGAACACAAATAAATATTGATAAGTACAAAAAGCATTGGATTATTCCGGTGTTTTTTGCTTATAATATGAAAGTCGGATGCGCATAGAAATAAAGCATCTAAAAATATAATCACGGAGGATTATATAAGTATGAGGATTAAAAGTATTGAAACAAAATTGGCAGCTGGTGCTATGTCAGTGCTGCTGGCCATGGGGATGATGGGCTGTGGAAGCGCAAATAGTACTGCAAAAGCTCCTTCTGGTGAAACATTATCAGCTAATGCAATCACAATTGAAGATGATGCTGTTCCTCTGGCTGCTTCTGCATCAGGGCAGAAATCTACGCTTATGTCCAAATTCCCTGTAATTGATTATCCTAGAACAGGAACAGGCAGGGGACCTGGAGCTAACTATAGAAAAGGGATAGATTATAACAATTTTTTTGTTACCAGAAGACATACTTTAGGTGAAAGTAACTGGTGGGAACTTACCACCTGGACTGCATCTAACGGCGTTGTATTAAAGGCTCTTCCTGCTGATCAGGGATACCCCTATGGCGTTATTCCTATTATGGATGGATGCGGAATTGATAATAAACCTGCCAGTGATTATCTTCTTGCAGTTGGTGAATGTATGGGCTGGGCAGACTATTGGGGAACGGGAACTGATCTGCGTCAAAAGATGACTGAGGTTCCTGCTGTTCAGATTCCGGCCGCTGCTGTAAATAGAACAAGCATTGATGTAAATGATCCAACACTTTTAAGCTTTAAGGGTAGCTATGAAGCTATTATGAATAGTGCTGGAGGTATAGATGGAGACTTTTTTGTTGAACCTAACCTGGTAATGCATCGAGATATTTCGGGTGCCACTGTATGGAAGGTACAATATGATCCAGGCATGGGTGCATGGAGAGTTGATATCTTTCCGAGTTTTGAGTTCAAGTTCCAGTATGCATGGGACGGAATTAAAAATATTCTAAAGTATGTGGATCCTGATGGAGAGGCGTTATATAATGTGATTTTCGAAGATTATTATGTTGGCAGCGAATCTATTCCGGAGTTTGATTCCTGGTGGCCAGTTGCCAATTCACAGATATATCAGCCAGACTATTCAAATATGAATTACTGTGAATATTTTATTAACTAAAGACGTGAGTACTGTTGACACTGACAATGGTACGACCTTTGGAACTACCTTTGGCGATACCAATGGACAATAACATTTATTATTTTTGTATTGATAAATTAAGGCTTGGGCAAATGCCCAAGCCTTATTATTTACAGGTTATTTGCGTCGCCCTCTGAGTATTTCTCATCGCAGTACTTGCAGCGGTAGATCTCTCTTTCCTCGTCTGCCAGGTAGAATATCTGAGGAAGTTCCTGCTCGATAGAAGAGATGCATCTTGGGTTGTGACATTTGATCACTCCTGTTATCTGCTTTGGAAGGACAAGAGATCTCTTTTCAATGATGACGCCGTCCTTTATTACGTTAACAGTGATGTTGTGGTCTATAAATGCCAGTACATCAAGGTCCAGGGAGTCAATGTCACACTCAATCTTGAGGATATCTTTTTTACCCATAGCCTTACTCTTGGCATTCTTGATGATAGCAACTGTTGAGTCCAGTTTATCAAGACCAAGGTGTCTGTATATCTGCATGCTCTTGCCTGCCTGAATGTGGTCAAGAACAAAGCCTTCTTCTATTTTTCCAATATTTAACATAATAAACCTCTCTTTATATTATTTGATCCCAAGTAGTGTTAGTATCAGAGCCATTCTTACGTACATACCATACTGAACCTGTTTAAAGTACGCGGCTCTCGGATCGTCATCAATCTCAACAGAAATCTCGTTGACTCTTGGAAGAGGATGGAGGATAAACATATTTTCTTTTGCCAGAGCCATCTTTTCTTTGTCAAGAATATAGAAATTGCGAAGTCTGATGTAATCTTCTTCGTTGAAGAAACGCTCTTTCTGGACTCTTGTCATATAAAGGAAATCCAGTTGTGGCATTACTTCTTCAAGCTTTATAACTTCTTCGTATGGAATGTTCTTTTGGCGCAGCATTTCGGTTATGTAGTCAGGAACCTTGAGCTCCTTAGGAGATATGAAGATAAATCTTATACCTTCGTAGCGGCTAAGGGCATTTATAAGAGAGTGGACAGTTCTGCCAAACTTCAGGTCGCCGCAAAGACCTATTGTGAAATTCTTAAGGCTTCCGTATAAAGACCTTATTGTCAGAAGGTCAGTAAGTGTCTGGGTTGGATGCTGGTGACCGCCATCGCCTGCGTTGATGACAGGGATTGTGGATTTGGAAGCAGCAACCATTGGCGCACCTTCCTTTGGATGTCTCATGGCGCAGATATCTGCAAAGCATGATATAACTCTTATGGTATCTGCAACGCTTTCGCCCTTGGCTGCAGAAGAGGAGTTTGCATCCGCAAAGCCGATGACCTGACCTCCAAGACGGATCATAGCAGTTTCAAAAGAAAGCCTGGTCCTTGTACTTGGCTCATAGAAGCAGGTAGCCAGGATCTTGCCATCGCACTTATGGGCGTAGCCTGGAAGGTCCTTTTCGATATCACCTGCAAGATCAAAGAGCTCCTCCAGCTCCTCCACTGAAAAATCAAGTGGATTCATCATGTGTCTTAGTTTTTCCATACGTTCTCCCATCTTTATAAATAATCTAAATTTAAGCGCGTATCCTGAAAAAGAATACGCGCCTGTTCACTATTTTGTAGAAACTATAAAAGGAGATGGTGCTGCTGAACCATCAAGTGGCATGTGGTAGTAAAGAGTGTCATCTCCAAATACTTTGAAATACAGATACTTGGAAGTTAAGTTAAGGCTGTTGGTAATACCATTATAAAGAATGACCTTATCGGAACCGTCAAGGTTACATCTCCTAAGGGATGGTGCATCTGCATTTGAAAAAGAATAGTAAATATAGTTGTGATCAAGAGTAAAGCAGTCAGCTCTGTCTGAGGTGACAAGCTCAGGAACGCCGGTAGAAAGGCTGGCTCTCCAGATACTGTAATTGGAATCGCCGTTCATATAGTATATATAACCATCCTGGACTACAGGAAAGAAATAGTTACCATTAAGGAAGGTACTCTGGGTATCGCCGGTTCTGGTATCGAGGTAGTGGATATTGTGGTCGCTGTTTACGCCGGTAAAGAAAATAATACCGTTGTCATAACAGAACGGAGAAACAAGCTCATCTATTACCTGTACGGGATCTGACTTGCTGACCTTCATCTTGTTGAGGGATCCGCCACCAGTCTTGAGCTGAAAATAGAGGTACTCGCCGCAAAGAGCAAGTTCACCACAAAAATCCCTTAACATGCATGTCTGATCACTGCCATTGGCCTTACATCTGTAGATACCAAACTGATTGGTGGCAGCTCCAAGACCTTTTACTTTTGAAGATTTGGAGGTTGAATCCATATAAAAATAAATGAAACCATCTGAGCCGTTGATATACTTGGCACCCATTGTTGTAAGTCTCTTGGGTTTTGATTCATCTATGTTCATGGAATAAAGACAGTTGTTGTCAGAAGCATTGGCAAAATAGACCTTGCCATCCATTTCAAAGAATAATCCGTCGTTGTGGAGATTGCCGGCGGTGTTGCCCACGGCGTCAGGATTAAGGGGGACTGACTTGTCTAGAAAATAGTAGGTGGTAAACCCGGCAAAAGCAAGAAGTATAAGTATAAATACTACAATAAATTTCTTATTCATCCTAGTCCCTCCATTAACCATTATATCCATGGCTGTTCTTGCTATCAAGAAATATTTCGTTTATCATTAATTGAGTAGACTAAAGCTTAAGGAGACTTGCATAACAATGGATTTGTCACATCTTCGAGGAGAAATAGACAGGATAGATTCTCAGATTGTAGAGCTGTATGAGGAGAGGATGAAGGTGTCCTCTGCGATTGCAGATTATAAGATAGCTAATGGCAAAAAGGTTTTTGATAAGGAAAGGGAAAAGGAAAAGATACAGGCAGTAAAGAGCCTTACCCACTCTGAGTTTAACAGCATCGGCGTTGAGGAGCTCTTTTCACAGATAATGTCAATGAGTCGTAAGCTCCAGTACCAGAAGCTTGCGCAGGAAGGGGCATCACTTCGCCTTCCGTTTATTCCGGTTAAGAGCCTTGATAAGGAAAAAGCCAGAGTGTGCTACCAGGGTGCAGAGGGAGCCTATTCAGAAGAGGCAACTGTCAGGTTCTTTGGGGAGAAGGTCCATTCTTTTCATGTGGACACATTCAGAGATGCATTTGGCGCTTTAGAGGAGGGCAGCGCAGACTACGCGGTTCTTCCTGTTGAGAACTCTACAGCAGGTATTGTTAATGAAGTATATGATCTTCTTACTGAGTACGAGAGTTACATTGTAGGAGAGCAGATAATAGATATTAAACACTGTCTCATGGGAATCAAGGGAGCAACTTTATCTGATATCAAAACTGTTTATTCCCATCCGCAGTCACTCATGCAGTCCCAGAGATTTCTTACTGAGAACAGCCATATCGAGCAGATCAGCATGAAGAACAACGCCTTTGCGGCGAAAAAAGTTGCAGATGACAATGACAAGACCCAGGCTGCCATTGCAAGCAAAAGAGCGGCAGTTGTCTATGGACTTGATGTCATAAAAGAGGGTATTAACCAGGCGGAGTCAAACTCCACGAGATTTATCATTGTAACCTCCAGAAAGATATTTTTGGAGGGGGCAAAAAAGATAAGCCTCTGCCTTGAGATATCTCATGAGCCTGGAGCTCTTTATCACATAATGTCACACTTTATTTACAACAACCTTAACATGACAGGAATAGAGTCAAGGCCAATAGAGGACAGAAACTGGGAGTACAGGTTCTTTATTGACTTTGAGGGAAGTCTGGAGGACAGCAGTGTCAAGAATGCACTAAGGGGTCTTCGAGAAGAGGCCAGAATGATGAAGATCCTTGGTAATTACTGATCACCATAAAGGAGCGGCTATGACTGGAGAAGTATTTGCTGCAATTGATGTAGGTTCATATGAGATGGCTCTTAAGATCTTTGAGCTGTCAGATAAGCGTGGGGTAAAGGAGCTTGACCATGTAAGGCACAGAATGGATCTGGGTTCAGAGACCTATGCCACAGGCAAGATCGGATCCCGCCACGTTGATGAAATGATGAGGATACTTACTGAGTTCCGTCAGATCATGAAGTCCTATGGCGCTACTCACTACAAGGCCTACGGGACAAGTGCCATCAGAGAGACCAGGGATTTTGTGGTACTTCAGGAACTTATAAGGCAAAGGACCCACATACAGATTGATGTATTAAGTAACTCTGAGCAGAGATTCCTTGACTACAAGTCCATTGCTCTTAAAAATGAGCAGTTCCAGGAAGTTATCAAGCGTCCTACAGCCATAATCGATATTGGCGGCGGCAGTATCCAGATCTCACTGTTCGAGAAGGATGCTCTTATTGCCACACAGAACCTTAAGACCGGTGTGCTTCGTCTTCACGCTATCATGCAGACGGTCCACGCCACCAGGAACAGGTATTTTGAGCTGATTTCAGAGCTTGTTGGTTCACAGCTGGCTGTCTTTTCCAAGATGTATCTTAAGGATAGGAAGATTGAGAACCTTATAATAATCGATGACTATGTTTCGCCTGTTGTCAGAAAACTTAAGGCTGCTCCGGGAATGGAGGGCTTTATATCAAGCACGGAATACAATGGGATCCTTGAAAAGGCCAGCGATGTAAATGCAGCTTCCGTTGCAAAGAAGCTGGATTTTCCGGAGGAAAACATCCCGCTTTTGTATGTATCAGGTATCCTTATCAAGTGTATCCTAGATCTTACTAAGGCAGAAAGTATCTGGGCTCCGGGCGTAACGCTCTGCGACGGTATCGCTTATGAGTATGCTGAGAAAAAGAACTTTATCAAGTCGCCTCATGACTTTGAACACGATATCATATCCTGTGCCCAGAACATTTCAAAGCGCTATATGGGCAGTAGATCAAGGCGTGAGACCTTGTGGAGGATAGCATCTGAGATTTTTGACAACACAAAAAAGATCCACGGGCTCTCAAAGAGGGAGAGGCTGCTCTTGCAGGTTGCCACAATGCTTCATGACTGTGGCAAATACATCAGCATGATAAATCTTGGAGACTGCTCTTTTAACATAATAATGTCTACTGAGATCATTGGCTTATCCCATAAGGAGAGGGCGATAGTGGCAAACGTGGTCAGATACAACCACGAGCCCTTTGACCACTACGGAGAGGGAAGTCAGTACCTTGAGGGATTGTCCTTTGAGGAGTATCTCGTGGTGGCCAAGCTCACAGCAATCCTTAGAGTTGCCAACAGCCTTGACAGGACTCACAAACAGAAGTTTAAAGACGTCAAGGTCACAGTCAAGGACAGGGAGCTTATCATAAACATTGACACCAGAGATGACATAACCCTGGAAAAAGGTCTTTTCACCAACAGGGCGCAGTTCTTTGAGGAAGTATTTGGAATAAAACCTGTCATCAAGCAAAAGAAGATGATCTGAAAGCTGAGGGGCTTACAATGGTAAAAGAAAAGAAACAAGCAGATTTTGACAGAGCAGAACTATATATAAACAGGGAGCTTAGCTGGCTCCAGTTTAATGAAAGAGTGCGTTCAGAGGCAGAGGATGAGAGTAATCCATTATTTGAGAGGCTCAAATTCTTAAGTATTTCTGCCAGCAATCTTGATGAGTTTTTCATGGTCAGGGTAGCTTCGCTCAAAGACATGATAAATGCAAACTACAAAAAGCCTGACATAGCCGGAATGACACCTTCTGAGCAGCTTGAGGCTGTGCTTTCCGAGGTCCATAAGTTTGTGGACAAGCAGTATCAGATCTACAACAAACAGCTTGTGCCGGCGCTTCTTGAAAATCGCCTTAAGATCACTGATGGAATTGATCTTTCTGACAAGGATCTTGAGTACGTGGACAGATACTTTGATGAGTATGTATATCCGGTTCTTACCCCTATGGCAGTGGACTCCTCAAGGCCATTTCCTCTTATAAGGAACAAGTCCCTTAATATCGGAGCTCTTCTGAAGAAAAAAGAAGGTAAGGACGATGTGGATTTTGCCACAGTCCAGGTGCCTGACGTGCTTCCAAGAGTTTTGGAGATCCCTTGTGAGGACAATGGAATCTGCCCTCGGAAGATCATTTTCCTTGAGCAGATCATTAAGAGGAATATGCAAAAGCTCTTCCTTAACTATGACATCATTACCAGTGCTGCCTACAGAGTTGGCCGAAATGCCGACCTTTCCATTGATGAGGATGAGGCTGAAGACCTTTTAAAAGAGATCGAGAAGCAGATAAAGCGTCGTCAGTGGGGCCAGGCCATAAGACTTGAGGTGCCAAAGGGAATAGATAAAAAGCTCCTTAAGTTTATTGCTGATGAGCTTTCTGTTGAAGACAATGAGATTTATATGGTAGATGGTCCTTTAGATCTGACATTTCTTTTTAAGATGTACAAGCTTGAAGGCTTTGATCACCTGAAAGAGCATAGTTATCTTGAACCTCAGCTGGTACCTGAGTTTGAAGGTGGAGAAAACATCTTTGATGTGATCCAGAAGGGGGATGTACTTATGCATCACCCATACCAGACCTTTGAAAACGTCGTAAAGTTCGTAGAGTCAGCTGCTGTGGATCCTAATGTACTTGCGATCAAACAGACGCTTTACAGGGTAAGTGGTAATTCTCCCATCATTGCAGCTCTTGCCAAGGCTGCAGACAATGGCAAACAGGTGACAGTTCTTGTAGAACTTAAGGCGAGATTTGATGAGGAAAACAATATCGTCTGGGCAAGGATGCTTGAAAAAGCAGGCTGCCATGTTATCTACGGCCTTGTTGGACTTAAGACCCACTGCAAGATAACTCTTGTGGTAAGGCGTCAGGAAGATGGTATCATGCGTTACGTTCATCTTGGAACTGGTAACTATAATGATTCGACAGCCAAGCAGTATACTGATGTGGGCCTCTTTACCTGCTCTCCAGCAATCGGTGAGGATGCAACAGCTGTGTTTAACATGCTTTCTGGTTATTCAGAGCCCCTTGGATGGAATAAGCTGTCACTGGCTCCTTTGTGGCTCAAGGACAGGATCATTGACCTTATAAGGCGTGAGGCTGACCATGCCCGCGCTGGCGAAAGTGCAAGAATAATCGCAAAAATGAACGCTATCTGTCACAAGGATGTGATTGCTGAGCTGTATAAGGCCAGCTGCGCAGGTGTTAAGATCGACCTTATTGTCCGTGGTATCTGCTGTCTGCGCGCAGGCGTGCCGGGGGTTTCTGAGAATATCACAGTAAGATCTATTGTTGGTAACTTCCTGGAGCACAGCAGGATATTCTATTTTGAAAATGGCGGAAGCCCTGAGTTCTATGCAAGCAGCGCCGACTGGATGCCAAGAAACCTTGAGCGAAGGGTTGAGATTCTTTTCCCTGTGGAAGATGCAGCCCTTCGGGATAAACTCTGGAATATTCTTGACACTGAGCTTAAGGATACCGAAAAGGCTCATGTTATGAATAGCAAGGGCATATATGTTAAGAAGGCTGCCAAGGGAGACGAAAAGGTCAACTCCCAGAAGATCTTTGGCCAGGAGGCAGCAATTGCGTCAAAGAAGTATGACGTTTTAGGTAGCAGGGTGTTTATACCAGAGATGAGTCCTGACGCTAAGGGATAACTTGATATTTGGAGAGATACACATGAGATACGTACTTGCATCCGGATCCCCAAGGAGAAAGGAACTTCTTGGTAAGGTCATTAAGGACTTTGAGATAATACCTGCAGTAGGGGAGGAGCACACTTTAAAAGAAATTCCCTCTGAGGTGGTGGAGGAACTTTCTTTTCAGAAAGCTTCTGAAATATTTCATAAAATTTTAACGGAAAGCAGCCAGCAACTGGTTGTAATCGGTTCAGACACCGTTGTATCATATAATCATAAGATACTTGGTAAGCCTGCAGATAAAGCGGATGCTGCAAGGATGGTTTCTCTGATATCTGGCGGTGACCATGATGTATATTCCGGAGTAACTGTCTTTTATACAGAGGATGGAAAAGAAAAATCTTTTACCTTCAGTGAACGGACCAAGGTCCATGTGGCAAAGCTTACAGAAAAAGAGATAGGATCCTATGTAGATACCGGTGAGCCCCTTGATAAGGCTGGAGCATACGGGATCCAGGGACTTTTTGCCAGGTATATAACCGGAATCGAGGGAGACTATTACAATGTAATGGGACTTCCTGTAGCAAGACTTTATCAGGAATTAAAAACACATTCACTTCTTTGATCTTTTTAGGAGGCTTGTATGCACGAATATGATGAAGCAGTTCTTAAATGTTTTTTAGAAAATCAGGGTCAGCTGTTTCCTGAGGATGTGGCTGAGAATATGGAGGAAGCTGAGGCCTTTCTTGAGGACTGTATGGCTGTAGTAGTGGATGGCGTAGATGAGGTTGAGGAGTACTTTGAGGAGACTGGCGTTGACACAGAAGGTGGAAATGTTCTTGATGCCGATGAAGTATTTGATATAGGCGATGGCAGATATCTTATTGTTGAGGGATAACTGTTTTGCCAAGGCGTGTTTAAATATGATATGTTAAGAGAGCCCCTAAGTTTTGGGGCTCTATATTTTTGCTTATATGAGGAGATGCAGATGGGTAAAAAAATCTTTTTCTTTGATCTTGATGGCACACTTCTTACTACAGATAAGAAAATTTCCCAGAAGACTTTAAAAGCACTTAAAGAATTTACGGAAGCGGGAAACTACTTTTGCATAAACACAGGAAGGGCAATAGATAGTGCCAAGGCTGTGTACAATGGACTTAATCTGGATTTTAAAGGGAGCTTTTTGTGTGGATCAAATGGAACACAGATCTACAGTGTTGATGAGGAGAGGTACGTCTATAAAACAGGAGTACCACTTGAACTGGTGCCAAGGATACTTGATCTTGCTGAAGAATATGATGTCCACTGTCATACCTACAATGAGGATCATATTGTATCAAGGCGGGACAACGAATGCATGAAGTACTACAGAAGGGTGATCAAGACACCGCTTCTTATCACCACAGATGTTCTTAAGGATGTAAAAGAGCCACCCTCAAAGATGATCTGTATTGAGCTTCATGACCACGAAAAGCAGGAACGTTTCAGGCACGCTCTAGGGAAAATGGTAGGAGATAAGCTGACACTTCTTTATTCAAATCCCTACTACCTTGAGATATTTCCGTCGGAAGCTGGTAAGGGAAGCGCAGTGAAAAGACTTGCTGATATTCTGGGGATTGATATAAAGGACACCTATGCAGCAGGCGATGAACAGAACGATATATCAATGATCCAGGCGGCGGGCTGCGGCATAGCCATGGCAAATGCTACAGACCTTGTAAAGAAAAGCGCTGATGTCATCACAACTGATGACAATGATCACGATGGCCTTGCAAAGTTTATTTTAGAAGCAATAGATTAAAATATGTTGTCTGCATCGCTTTAATGTGCTAAACTAATGCGGACACTTAATAAATCTAAGAGGAGACTTTTTATGAATATAGTATGTTTAGATCTTGAAGGCGTTCTTGTTCCAGAAATCTGGATTGCATTTTCAGAGGCAAGTGGAATTCCTGAGCTTAAGAGGACAACCAGAGATGAACCTGACTATGATAAACTGATGAGATGGAGAATTGGTATCTTAAAAGAGCACGGTCTTGGACTTAAGGAGATCCAGGACACTATCGCTAAGATCGATCCACTTCCAGGCGCGAAGGAGTTTTTGGATGAGCTTAGAAGCCTTACCCAGGTCATCATCATAAGCGATACCTTTACCCAGTTTGCTACACCTCTTATGGAGAAGCTTGGCTGGCCAACTATTTTCTGTAACTCTCTTGAGGTGGCAGAAAGTGGAGAAATAACAGGCTTCAAGATGAGGATAGAGAATTCCAAACTCACCACAGTAAAAGCTCTTCAGTCTATCGGCTATGAAACAATCGCAAGTGGTGACAGCTACAATGATCTTGCAATGATACAGGCTTCCAAGGCAGGATTTTTATTCAGATCAACTGACAAGATCAAGGCTGATTATCCAAATCTTCCTGCATTTGAAGAATATGGCGACCTTCTTAATGCTATAAAAGAACAGTTATGATCGATCTAATGTAAATTTAATTGCATATGTGCACATAGTGTGTGATAATTAATTTAACTAGCGACATGGCACAGAATACTGAGGACAGTTTATGTGGGATTTTGGCTTTGCGATTCCTAGTTTTATTATTATATTTATAGTACTATGCTTTTATTTTTCTTTGCCGAGACTAGCTATCAGAAGAAATGTATTTTTTGTTTTGATACTGATAGTTGAAAGCTTCGTTATTTCGCTTGATATCATTTCAAGCTGGGCAGATAACAATATTAAGAATCTGCCACTTTTTTTAGTGGACTTTTTAAATGCCAGTTACTTTGCAATGTTTTTTGCAAGGGCACTGGCAGTTTTTTATTTCACAGCAAGTTATTTTAAACTTGTCTCTGAAAAGAATGATATTAAAACCGTCATCATAAATACCCCATTTATTTTTTCTTTTCTTGTTGCGGTGACAAGTCCCTGGACAGGACTTATCTATTCAGTAAAAACAGGAGAGTACCAAAGTGGACCACTATACAATCTTGTTTATTTTGTGTATGCATATTATCTGATACTCTGTTACATCATTGTTATCAGATTTAAGCACAGGATAAAAAGAGGTCGCCATTATCTGGCTATGGTTTCCTTTGTAATAGTACTTACTATAGGCATTATACTGCGAAAGATCATGCCCCATGTTCTTTTGATGGACACTTTCTGTCTCATAGCAGTACTTATCATTTACCTTGCTACTGAAAATCCTGAGTTTTATATAGAGCCGCGAGGTTCTGTTTTTAACAGCTCTGCATTCAGGGATTATATTGATGAAAATAATGGCAGGCTCCATCACAAGATAATTAGCGTTGTTGTAAAGAACTATCAGGATATGAGAGATATCTATGGCGGTAGGCAGATAGATGAAGGTATTGTGCTTATCAGCAGATATCTGACACAAAGCTTTAAGGACCTTAATACTTTCTATTACAGAAAAGGAAGCTTCATCCTCCTTGGAAATAATGATATAGATTTTGAACAGCATATCACAGACATCAAAAACAGATTTGAAAAGCCCTGGCTTGGTGATGATCTTGAGCTTTATCTGGAGGTTGGGATCGTTTACGTGGAACTAGGCAACAGAGTGGTGTCAGCGGACTCACTTCTTAATTCACTTATAATAGCCTTTGATAAGGTTGATAATCTATCCAGCGATGACGTCCTTGTTTATACTGATGCTGAGCTCAAGAACAAAGAGGAAGAAACTGTAGTAAAGAGATATCTGGAGAGAGCAGTTGACAATGACAAGGTAGAAGTCTTTTTCCAGCCACTTTTTGATGCAAAAAGAAATAAGCTTGCAGGGGCAGAGGCTCTTTGCAGGATAAGGGATGAAAAGGATAAGCTCATTCCTCCTGTACTGTTCATACCACTTGCGGAGAAAAATGGCAGGATAAACCAGCTGGGAGAGCAGGTTTTTGAAAAGACCTGTAAGTTTATAGAGCGAGGTGATATGGAAAAGGCAGGTCTTTCCTGGATAAACGTCAATCTCTCTCCGGTACAGTTCCTTAAAACGGACCTGGCAGACAGGTATGCTGCCATTGCCCAAAAGCATGGAGTCGATCCTTCCCTTATCCATTTGGAGATCACTGAGGAATCCATGATCGATGAGGCCTTTTTAAACAGACAGATGAATTCCATGAGGGAAAAGGGCTTTAAATTCGTGCTTGATGATTACGGAACAGGCTATTCCAATGCAGTAAGACTTAAGAAGTGCCCATTTATCAATGTAAAGCTTGATATGAGCCTTGTAAGGGACTACTGTAAGGAACCCGATGAGATCCTTCCTAATTTGATAGTTACCTTTAAGCGCATGGGTTTTGGCATTACAGCTGAGGGAATTGAAGACGAAAAAATGGCAGATATGATGAAGAGTGTGGGCTGTGACTACCTCCAGGGCTACTATTATTCGAAACCTCTTCCAATGAACGAGTTCCTATCCAAATATTCAGTTTGAGACAAGACACGGGGCGGTCCTGTAGCGGCAGGGGTGGACCATGGGGACGGGGTTAGTGGTTCATTGGGAGTCATCCCAATGAACCACTAACCCCGTCCCCATGGTCCACCCCTGCCGCTACAGAACCGTC
>SVGB01000031.1 GCA_015056565.1 Butyrivibrio sp. | reverse complement strand
ATTGGTCTTGACTATGTATCATGCTCACCATTCCGTGTACCTGTAGCTCGTCTTGCTGCTGCTCAGGCTGCTATCGCTGAGAAGGCTGCACAGAAGAACTGCAACTGCGGTGATGATGCTAAGAAGTCTTTCGTAGACGATGAGACAAAGGCTAAGCTTGAAGAGGCAGCTAAGAAGGCTGAGGAAATCGCTAAGGATCTTGCTAATCAGTCAGCAGATGTTGCTAAGGCTGGTCTTGAGGGACTTAAGGCTGGTGTTGACGCAGCTATCAAGGCTTACAAAGAGAACAGAAATAAATAATTCTGACTTGTTCAGATAAAGAAAGGGGATTGGCCGTCGGCCAATCCCCTTAGTTTGTAGACAAAGTATTATATTAGCCAGCGTGGGGCATCCCCGCTAATGTCATTGTAACATCCTCCGGAAATCGCCAAAGTGGCTTTCACGGCATATCCTCGCAGATACTAGGTGTTTTCAGCAATTTAACTATTCTAACCGACCGTATCTGCTGCGGTATTCCATGGTCCACTTGACCGATTTTCGGTGGATGTTTTTTGGTAATCAAGCGGGGATGAGATGTGGTGCGGAATGGAGCGTATAGGCTTATTGCTCGAATTTCGAACCTTACGGGGGTGGGATATTGGACGTTCGGCGAATTGTTGTTTATTTGCGCCATTTAGTGGTTTTCAGACTTTATGTCATTTTTTCCTATCATAGTCCGTAAAAAAATGGGCAATATCGACTGTTATCAAATTACTTTACGGACTACAGCTTTGTTTTAAGCATACAGTCCGTAAAACGGGCTTTTTCAAAGAATTATTCCAACGAATTTTGAAAGCGAATTACGGACTATAGGCCCTAAAAGTGGTCACTAGTCTGAAAATGGTTTTTTTGGAGTTTTTGGCGAGGAAAAATTACATACTGTAGAGCATATTTCTATGCTATAGTCCGTAACCATAAAAATCTGACAGTTTAAGGCGCTCAAGAAACGGTATCGGTGAGAGACTTTTTGCTAGTATAATACCAGTAATCGATTATCTTACTAATGGTCCTATTCTTTTCTTGTCTTGAAGAAAAGAATCAGGGCACTTTTAATACCATATGGAGATTTTGTGGGAACAGATATGATATTTGCTACACCAATTTCTCCGTTATGAACCAATCCACAATGAGAAAATCATACCTGGGAACGATTTTAGCACTTTTGGTATTAGATTTTATAAAATAGCAAATGATACTTCACCAAAAACATAATACCTATAGAAGGTAAAGCGGCCAGTGGTATTATATTACATCAGGGCGGGTAAAAACTTTGCGGCTATGGATTGACTGTACTTTGTCAAATCAAAAAGAAACCGCCATTTTTGGCGGTTTCATACATTAATTTACAGGTGTTGATCTCTGTCAATCTTGTCGTAGTGCTTGAGAAGCCATGGCTCGATAGCAGCAGTAAGCTTCATATCCAGATTGAAGATGTAAACTGTAAATGTTACTCCGAACAAAATAGCTACTACGATAACTATGATCTTTAGTACATGTAAGAATATAGACATATTAGTTAATACTCCTTAGTATTCATATTTATAATTTAGAAATCCCAAAAGGCCAAATAGATTTGTCATTTCCCAGCAAATTACCAGCTCTGGTCATCTGGCAGAATCTCGAGGGATGGGTCAATTGGCTCTTCCTGCATGACTGTTCTCATGAAGGAATTGATCTGATCACGAACACCCTGGCGGGAGATAATACGAGGATCAAAGAGGTCATGAGATACCCATACAAGAGGAATTCCCTTTTCACGGGCTTTTTCTTCGAAAAGACCATGCATTCCATCAAGGGCCTTGCAGCTCATGTGCTCCCAAAGGATTACCATGTCTGCGTTGAACATCTCAACAAACTCCCAAAGCTCATCAAGAAGAACCTTGTAACCGCCGTGGGTTCTGTTTCTCATGATCATATTCTCTGTAAGCCATGCCATATCGTAGATGGCCTGTTCTCTGTTTTCAGGTGTATCTTCTGTTACCAGCTCTTTTGTTGATACCATTGAGAGCATGTCTGTAAGAGGAACGATTCCCCAGCAGTTAAGAAGCCAAACAAGGAAGTCCATGTAGTAGTGGGACTGTACACCCCATACAATGGCGCGGTGGCGATATTCCTTGGCTGCCATTTTCTTTTTTGCATAAGCCTGACGAGCAAGCTTGGTTATTTTGGTATCGGCCTTTTCAAAGGCAGCAATCCTGCCGCAGATAGCCATGTAGTTGGTTTCAGTATAAAGAGCAAGGTTTGAACCAAATACCTGTGGGTAAGGAGTGCGGTTCATTTCAAGCCATTCCTGACGGCACTTTGTGGCATAGTTTACACGCTTTGCACACTCGAAATATGCATTCCAGTCCCATTTGACTCCGGTATGCTTTTCAATGAAGGCAATAGCGTTTCTTATTTCCTGAGCAGCGTATTCCTGAACGTCGTCTTCTCTGTGACGAAGAGGAGCAGCAAGCTGGAATACAGGGATTCCGTCCTCATGCTCAAGACGCTGGGAGATAACACCGTTTCCAAGTAGAGAACCATCGCAGGTGGTGTTGCACTGGATAGCACAGGCACCCAGGATAGGAGCATCGTCATCGATTGAAACTCCGGCTTCAGCCTCAGGCATAGGACATACATCACCAGCAAGACCAAATTCCTGTGCTACATCAATATAGTGGCAGGCTGCTCGCTGATTGAGAAGAACTGATACATAAGTTGATGGAGTTTCACGGCTTAAACACTTAAGAGTAGGAAAGCCCATCATTACAGCCGTCATCTCATTTTCGTCCACAAGAACAACTTTATCTGAAAACTTCTTGTCATTGCCAATCCTTCTGTCTCCTCTGAAAAGAGAGTCTAAGAGATTAGCTACATCCTTGATAACAAGGTCCTGTTCCTCATGGCAGATACGAAGGTATTCGCCTCTAAGCCCCTGGGTATGTCTGTCTACCATCATGGGAACAGCCAGGTAATTGGCCATCCAGCGGTAGCGGAACATTGCCTTTACATTTCTTGGCTTCATAACGAATTTGCCAAGAGTCATCATTATTCCGAGCCATCTTGAATAATCGTACATGGTATCCACAAGCCCACGCCATTCGCGGCGCTTCCTTACTCGTGATCCCTCTTTATAAAAATCGCCTAATCTGTCAGCGCCAACCTGCTTAGCCATTTGCCTCACCTCTCTGAATCTTTTTGATCTCTATACTCTCAACAAAAGCCTGGACCCTTGTCTGCATCTGACCTGAGGTTCCAATATTGTAGGGCCTGTCAACAGCAAGGACTGGATAGCCATATTTGTTTCTGAGTATCTGTGAACCCATCATCTTTTCGTAGGCCCATGGGTCGCAGAACTTCATCTGCTCGTAGATGATACCGTCTGCCTTGTATTCTTTTGCAAGTTCATCCACATAGATACGTCTGTGATCCATCTTCTGAGTATTCATAAAGCGCGGACACTCGCCTCTGTCCATGTACTGCCTGCAGATCTGGGTAAGGGCATCTTCCTCATCATTAAGAACTATAGGATTTCTTCCTGGAAGAGAGCCGTAGCAGAATCTGTCTGCACATACATAGGCGCCAGAATCTTCAATGAGTTTTACAAAATCTGTGTCATCCACTTCAGAACCAACCACCATTACACGGGCTCTGAACCTATTATTATCGTCAGGCTCTCTGGTCTTTAGTTCCTCTAAAGTCTCTTCAAGCTTATCTACAATGAGATACTTGGGCGCAACATAGGTTGCCAGAGTGATCACATTAAATTCATATCCTGTGATCCTTGGAACATCATCTTTTCTATAGTCGCCGATTGCCCGTATAAGTTCACAGATGTGATTGTGTTCTTTAACAGCCTTCCTGATGGCGGAGTCAGAGGTGTCGATGCCATAATGCTCAGAAAGAGGCTTTAATATATGATTCCTGCACTGGAGTACATACAGATTAAGTCCGTTGTCATCGGCCTTCATAGGGATTTCCATGTATTCGAAAAAGAAGTTTTCCCTGCCCTTTCCAACAGCCTCTAAAAGCTCCATATTTTCAATGCAGCGGTTCATCATAGAGCATCCGTCAGGGGTGATGATGCAGTCTGCGAAATTATAACCGCCTTCAATAGCGCGCTCTAAAAGGGCGCGAGAGTATTCGCACAAAAAACTAGTCATATAATATGTGGAAATATCCAAAGACCCTGTTCTAGGTGCACGAAGACGTGCAGAAAAACAGCCATCAAGATTGAGAAGCACTTCAGGAGTGTTCTCACAAGTGTAGCAGGCACAGACCTTCCCCTCTGATCTTGCCTTCTGGATCAGCTCATTGTTTGCCTCAAGGAGCAGATTCTCAAAGAATATTAAGTTTTTAAGATCTTTCACTTTTTCCCCTACCTTTTTTACACATGATACTTATTAATTTAGTCTAATATATGGACGTGATACTGTCAATTTATAGTGCATTTTTTATAAATATATTGGATGCCATACAATTTTAATTCATTAAATCTGTCTAAAATACACTCTGACTTATTGATTATTTATTGACGCAATAGAGAAACCATTTCTATAATAAATATATGACAACATTGCTAAACTGAGGGATATTATGGCGACTGCTGAGACTAAGACAAGTAGTGCAAGTACATATACAGGGTTGGATTCCTTTGATGACAACGCCTATGAAAAAGAGCTGTCTTTATGTAAACAGTTTGGTGCTGATGTAGAAAAACTAAAGGCACTTAAATTCAATGCTCTTCAGCTTGCTGAGATCAGAAAAGGAATGGCAGACAAGGTTGATGTATCCAAATACATGGATCCATCTCTGTCCTGGACTGTAATGGAAGAACTGCGCCTTGAGATGTATTCGGGTATAGATATGTCTGAGTACAAAAAACAGGGCTTTGATGCATTGCAATTATCACAGATAAGACAAGGAATTGCTGCAGGTATCGACGTGTCAGTCTATGCCAAGAAGGAGTATTTTGCTGATCAGATGAGAGAGATCAGGCTTGGCCTTAGCACTGATGGCGGAGTGCCGGTTGTTTTTTATCTGGATCCTGCCTTTGATTCAATGCAGATGCGCGAGATAAGAAAGGGTCTTCAAAACGGCATAGATATTGCAATGTATGCACATCCATCTGTTCCTTTCATGAAGATGAGAGTTGTAAGGAATGCAGCTGTTGATGGCCTTAAGTTTGATCGTGCAGTATTTGAACGGTACAATGCCAATATCCTTGATCAGATGCACAAGGCGTATCTGGATAAGATAGATATCAGTAAGTACGTTCGAGAGAGGTTTGATGATGAACAGCTTGAGCAGGTAAGGCTTGCCATAAAGGAAGGCCTGCCGATCGATGACTATATATCTGGTGACATGAGAGGCGACGCCATAAAAGAGATAAGGCTTGGCCTTGAAAGTGGCGTTGACGTAAGGCAATATGCAGATGCTGTCTATGGCTGGCAACAGATGCAGGAGATGAGGAAAGGTCTCGAGCACCAGATAGACATAACTCCTTTCAGGAAGCCTTTATATCAGGCTGATCAGATGAGGGAGATAAGAAAAGGTATCGAAGCAAGCCTTGATATCAGCAAGTATTCTTCCATGATGTACACCGCCAGGGACATGCGGCGGATCAGGAAAAAGCTTGAGGCTGGCGAATACGATGCTGAAAAGACCATCGCTTTGGAAAATCAGGCAGCTGCTGAAGGTGCCTCAGGCACCCAGCAATCTGAAGCAGATGTCTTTGTGCAGGACATGATCCTTCACAAGGAGACCTATATCGCCTTTGAAGATAAGAACATGAAGTGTTTTTTGACTTTGCCAGACCGTCTTGACGGCAAGAAATACACTGAGGAGATACTCCTTAAATTCCTTGAAAAGTGCGGCGTTATATATGGAGTAGACAAGGAAGCGGTAAAGAAGATCTCAAGTGCCGGAAGGTCTGTAATAAGAGAACTTGTTGCTTCAGGTAAAGAGGTGATCAATGGTGCCAACGGGCATTACACCTTCTTCTTTGATACAGAGATTACACAGGAACCAGAGGTTTTAAAGGACGGTTCCATCAACCTTGATAATATTAAGTATCTTCAGTCTGTAAAGGTTGGGGATAAGATTGCTGAATATCATAAAGCTTCCAAGGGTGTTGACGGATACGACGTATTTGGAACCTTTTTGAAGGCGACTCCTGGAAAAGAAATACCCATTCTCAAGGGTACTGGCTTTATGATCCTAAACGACAGAGTAAGCTATGTGGCAACTTATTCCGGAGCCGTCAGGATGGTAGACGGAAAGGTTGAGATCACAAAGCTCCTGGCAGTAGATGAAGTAAGGATCACTGACAAAAGGATCAAATATGACGGGACAGTGTTTGTGGCTCATGACGTGTATTCTGGAAGCATAATTGAGGCAACTGGAGATGTTATTATAGGAGGACATCTTGAGAGTTCCGACGTGACTGCTGGTGGAAATATCGTGGTAAAGGGTGGAGTTACCTGCCCTATAAGAGGCAGCATCCGTGCTGAGGGCGACATCACTGCCAAGTACTTTGAAGGTGCTACCATTGTTGGAAAAGATATATCTGCCAACTATTTTATCAACTGTAAGGTAGAGTCCAAGGGATGGGTGAAGACTCTTGGCAGAACAGGCATGATCTACGGAGGAACAATAAACAGCCTCTTTGGAATAGAAGCTGCTTCAGTTGGAAATAAGGCGGGAGCCAAGACTATCATCAATCTTGGCGTCAACTCCAATGTCCTTGCAAGATACAATCAGACCAAGAAGAATATCAGCAGGGAGCAGGAGCAGCTTGATACCTTAAACAAGGAAAAAGAAAGACTTAAAGAGGTTGGAGGCGGCGACAGACAGCTGATGCAGTGGAAGGTCAAGATAAATGCAGCAGTTGCCTCAAAAGAAACCAGGATAAAAGAGCTTGAACACCAGATGGTTTCTCTTGAAGAAGAAATAAGTAAAGGATATCGGGCGCAGGCAATCATCACTGAAATGGCTTACGCCAATTCAATATTCGTGATCGCAGGGGTTATCTACAAGTTTGATACCGACAGAAAGACCTACGATCAGATGATAATCAAGACCGATGGTGAGCGGGAAAATATCGTCATAATCTGAGTATAATAGTAAAAATGTACTGTCAGAGAATTCTCTGACAGTATTTTTTGTGTAAAAGCACAGTTGTGTTAAAATCATTTGTATGTTAAGTTTGGATTATAATTTTTTTGACTTTATCACGTTACAGTAATGGAGAATACAGTATGGCACAGCTATGGGGCGGAAGATTTACTGGAAGTATCAATGAACTGGCATGGAATTTCAATGCTTCTATTGGTTTTGACCAGAGGTTTTTAGAGGTTGACGTAAGAGGCAGCAAGGCCCATGCAACAATGCTTGCCAGGCAGGGCATTATTACAGAAGCGGAAAAAGATGACATTATTAAGGGACTTGACAGCATCTTTTCCGATGTAAAAGATGGTAAGCTTGTAATAACTGATAAGTACGAGGATATTCACAGCTTCCTGGAAGCTAATCTCATAGAGAGGATCGGGGATGCTGGCAAGAAGGTCCACACAGGCAGGAGCAGAAATGATCAGGTTGCTCTTGATATGAGGCTCTATGCAAGGGATGAAGTTGAGCAGATGGCAGATCTTTTAAAGAATCTGCTAAAGACCATATCAGGGATCATGAAGGATAACCTGGATACATATATGCCTGGCTTTACTCATCTTCAGAAGGCTCAGCCAGTTACGCTTGCTCACCACTTTGGAGCCTACTACGAGATGTTCAAAAGAGATCTTCTTAGAATGAAGGATATCTACACAAGAATGAACTACTGTCCTTTGGGAGCTGGAGCCCTGGCAGGAACCACATATCCACTGGATAGGAAGTTAACAGCTGAGCTTCTTGATTTTTACGGACCAACTTTAAACAGCATGGACTCAGTGTCTGACAGGGATTATCTAATAGAGTATCTGTCAGCTCTTTCCACCATAATGATGCATCTTTCAAGACTTTCAGAGGAAATCATCATCTGGAACAGCAACGAGTACAGATTTGTTGAGATAGATGATGCGTACTCCACAGGAAGCAGCATCATGCCTCAGAAAAAGAACCCTGATATCGCGGAGCTTGTAAGGGGCAAGACAGGAAGAGTCTACGGCGATCTTATGTCACTTCTTACTACAATGAAGGGCATTCCTCTGGCGTATAACAAGGATATGCAGGAGGACAAGGAAGCAGCCTTTGATGCAATGGACACAGTTAAAAACTGTGTTACGCTCTTTACAGATATGCTTGGAACCTTGAAGTTTAATAAGGAAAACATGGAAATGAGCGCATCCAAGGGCTTTACCAATGCAACAGATGCCGCAGATTACCTGGTCAATAAGGGTATGCCATTCAGGGATGCCCACTCCGTTATCGGACAGCTGGTTCTTTACTGTATCGATAAAGGATGCGCAATAGATGACCTTAGACTTTCGGAGCTTAAGAGATTCTCGGAGCTTTTTGAAGAGGATATATACGACGCAATAAGTCTCAAGACCTGCGTTGAAAAGAGACTTACCATTGGAGCACCAAGTAGTGAGGCCATGAAGAGAGTTATTACTGAAAATGAAGCACTACTCATGGGCTTTAAGTTAAAGTAAGAAATACACATTCATATATTAAGTAGGAGGAGTAACTATTATGAGCGACAAATTAAAGGTAGCAGTTCTTGGCGGAACGGGTATGGTAGGACAGAGGTTTATCTCTATTATTGAGAACCATCCATGGTTTGAAGTAACAACTATCGCAGCAAGCCCTCGTTCAGCCGGCCAGACTTATGAGGAGTCTGTTGGCAAGAGATGGAAGATGGAAAATCCAATGCCAGACTCTGTTAAGAACATTGTTATCAAGGACGTTACTGATGTTAAGGGCGTTTCAGAGGACGTTGATTTTGTTCTTTCAGCTGTTAACATGAGCAAGGATGAGATCAAGGCCATCGAGGAGGAGTACGCTAAAACTGAGACTCCTGTTGTATCCAACAACTCAGCTCACAGATGGACACCTGATGTTCCTATGATCATTCCTGAGATCAACCCTGATCACATGGATGTTATCGAGTATCAGAAAAAGAGACTTGGAACAACCAAGGGCTTTATCGCAGTTAAGCCAAACTGCTCAATTCAGAGCTATACTCCAGCTCTTACAGCATGGAAGGAGTTTGAGCCATATGAGGTAGTTGCTACAACATACCAGGCTATTTCAGGTGCAGGCAAGAACTTCGAGGAGTGGCCTGAGATGGTAGGCAACGTGATCCCATTCATTTCAGGTGAGGAAGAGAAGTCTGAGAAAGAGCCTCTTCGTATCTGGGGTAAAATTGAAAATGGTGTTATCGTGCCTGCTGACGATGTAAAGATCACATGTCAGTGCATCAGAATTCCTGTTCTTTACGGTCACACAGCAGCTGCATTTGTTAAGTTCAAAAAGAATCCTACAAAGGATAAGCTCATTGAAAAGCTTGAAAACTTCTCTGGACTTCCTCAGAAGCTTCAGCTTCCAAGCGCTCCTAAGCAGTTCATCCAGTACATGCAGGATGACAACAGACCTCAGGTTACTCTTGATGTTAATTATGAAGGCGGCATGGGCGTAAGCATCGGCAGATTACGTGAAGATACAATCTACGATTGGAAGTTTGTAGGCCTTTCTCATAACACACTTCGTGGTGCAGCAGGTGGTGCTGTAGAGTGCGCAGAGCTTCTTAAGGCAAGCGGTTACATCAACAAAAAATAATTTGCGAATTATGTGAGATTTATGGAAGAGCTTAGAAAAATCGATTTAGCTTTTTTAAACAGATTCTATGAGAGTGGACGCTCCAATATTCTTGTGGTTTATGGACACAGGAATGTGGAGCAGGACTCACTCCTTTTTAAGTTCATAGAAAACAGAAGAAATGTTTTTTACTCAGCAAGAAGTGTCTCTGAAAAAGAGCAGATCCTTCTGTGGTCAAAAGAGCTGATGGAAAAGGGGGACAAGGCTGGCAAGGAGATGACCTACACCGACATCTTTAACACCAGCATTGGTACAGGTGGTAGATTCCCCCTTATTTTTGTTGTAAAGAACTTTGAATACATCATCAAAAACTCGGCCACCTTTATGAAAGAGCTGGTATCTTTTATTGAGGAGAATGGGAAGTTCAGGCAGATACTGGTTCTTTTGGTAAGTAGCGATGTGTCCTGGGTCGAGAATAATATGGTGGCAACTTTAGGATCTTTATCTGCTAATATTGCCGGATTTCGAAAGATTAAGCCGCTGCCATTTTCTGAGATGAGGAGCTATTTCAAGAATATGCCCTACAGAGATGCAGTTCTTACATACTCTGTACTTGGCGGTCAGACTGGACTTTGGAGATATTTTGATGACACTTTGTCCTTTAAGGAAAATGTATGTAAGAACATTCTGGATCCCGGATCATTTCTGTATGGGGAGGCTCTTAGGCTGACTGAGTACAGTCTTCGTGAGACCAGTGTCTACCACACGATCCTTTCCGAGATGGCAGGTGGAGTTAATAAGCTCAACGACCTTTATCACGCAACGGGCTTTTCAAGAGCCAAGATATCTGTATATCTAAAGACGCTTATACACCATGATTTTGCCTACAAGGCATACTCCTTTGGCAATGCAGGCAGGGAAAACGTCAAAAAGGGCGTATACAAGATTGCAGACCCGCTAATATACTTTTACTTTAGATTTATCTTTCCAAATGAGAGCAGTCTCCTTATGATGCCGGCTGATAAATTTTATGATATATTTATATCTGCAGGAATTTCAAGTTATGCAAATGAGTTCTTTAAGGGCGTCTGCAGGGAATATGTTCTTAGGCTTGAAGAGAGAGGCCTTCTTCCTTTTGAGATTGGAGATGAGGGTGAATGGATCGGCAAGGATGGCAATATTGATATTATAGCCCAGAGCGATATGGGAGATACAGCAATTGGCATCTGTGCATGGCAAAGGCAGATCACCCATGAAGATCTTATAAAACTTGAAGACTGTGCTAAAAAAGCAAGACTTGAGGGAGATCTGATCTATCTCTTTTCAACGGCAGGTTTTGATGAGTGGCTTGTGGATGCATCCCTTAAGCCTGATTCAAAACTGCGGCTGATCGGAATAGATGAATTAACGAATGGCTAATAAATCGGTTTATATTGCAGAGAAACCAAGTGTGGCGCAGGCTTTTGCCAGCGCCCTTAGGATAAATTTTTCGAGAAAGGATGGTTACCTCGAAGCTGAGGAAGCTATCGTCACATGGTGTGTGGGACATCTTGTAACAATGAGTTATCCCGAAGCCTACGATTCCAAGTATGGAAGATGGGCTTTCGACACACTTCCATTTATACCTGATACCTACAAATATGAGGTCATCGGGAATGTCTCAAAACAATTCAGGATAGTTAAGGGATTACTAAATAGAGACGATGTTGACACGATATATATATGCACTGACTCGGGAAGAGAAGGTGAATATATATATCGTCTTGTTGACATGCAGGCAGGAGTTAAGGGAAAGACAAGGAAAAGAGTCTGGATCGACTCCCAGACAGAAGAGGAGATACTTAGAGGTATCAGAGAGGCAAAAGATGACTCTGAGTACGACAATCTTGGAGCTTCTGCGTTTCTTAGGGCAAAAGAGGACTACCTTATGGGTATCAACTTCTCAAGAGCTCTTACTTTAAGATACGCCTACTCCATCAAAAATTACCTGGGACTTGATAAGTGCGTGATCTCTGTAGGCCGTGTCATGACCTGTGTCCTTGGCATTGTGGTTGACAGAGAGAGGGAAATAAGGAACTTCGTAAAAACTCCTTTTTATAGACTTATTTCAAAGGCGTCAATCAATGGAAAGAGCTGTGACTGCGAATGGAGGGTGACAGAAGATTCTCACTTTGATCAGTCACCGCTTCTGTACAGTGAAAAGGGCTTTAAGGCCAAAGAAGGTGCTCTTAGTCTTATTGATGAAGTAAAGGGACAGACCCAGGGTAGCCTTAAGGCAATAGTAGAAAAGTGCGATACTAAGAAGGAAGTTAAGAACGCTCCACTTCTTTACAACTTAGCTGAGCTTCAGAACGACTGCTCAAGGTTCTTTAAGATAAATCCCGATGAGACCCTGGCTATAGCGCAGGAACTCTATGAAAAGAAACTGACCACTTATCCAAGAACTGATGCAAGAGTAATGTCCAGTGCCATTGCAAAGGTAATAGATAAAAACATAAATGGCATTTTGGGGTACGAGCCCTGTGCCATTTTTGCAAAGTCCATAATGCAGCACGAAGCATACAAGAACATAGAAAAGACAAGGTATGTAAACGATAAGGCAATTACTGACCACTATGCCATCATTCCAACAGGCCAGGGACTGTCTGCGCTTTCATCCTTAAGTCCAACAGCCCAGAAGGTGTATGAGATAATTGTAAGAAGATTCCTTGCGGTGTTTTACCCAGCTGCTACATATCAGAAGATTGCCCTTGAACTGTCACTTGCCAATCAGAAGGCAGAAGGAAAGAGCGAGCACTTCTTTTCAAATTTCAAGATCCTTACAGGAAAAGGCTATCTTCATGTGATGGACTATTCTTTCTTTAAGAAAAATGATGATTCTGCCAAAAAGCTGGGTAAAGCAGATGACGATAATGAAAACAGCTCTGACAAGGAAGAAGAGCAGACTGTAACTGATGAGGAGCTCTTTGAATATCTTAAAAAACTCAAGAAGAAAGATGAGATTTCTGTTGAAGACTTTGAGATAAAAGAGGGAGAAACCAAGCCTCCTAAGAGATATAACTCAGGAACCATCATTCTTACCATGGAAAATGCAGGTCAGTTTATAGAAGATGAGGAATTAAGGTCCCAGATCAAGGGCTCAGGAATTGGAACCAGCGCCACAAGGGCTGGAATCCTTACAAAACTTGTGAGCAACAAGTATCTTAGTCTCAACAAAAAGACTCAGATCATAACCCCGACGCAGATGGGAGAGATGATCTACGAGACTGTGGCCCTTTCTATGAAACCAATGCTCAATCCGGCTCTTACAGCAAGCTGGGAAAAGGGACTTACCGGGGTTGCAGATGGCAGCATCTCAGAGGATGAGTATCTTGCAAAGCTAAACGATTTTGTCACAAAGCGCACCAACATGGTAAAAGACAACGATTACAGAAACCTGTTAAAGCCACGTTTTGATTATGTTGCTCAAAATTACAAAGCAACTAAAAAAACTGTTAAAAATATATCATAACCATTGAAATAAGCGTTCTTTTATGCGAAAATATAAGTTGGCACGGGCTCTGGCCCGGTATTTTGTGAGTAAGTGATCAGATATTACTTTACAATACGAAAGGAGATTTTTACATGATTTACTCAACAGAGGTAAAAAACATGTGCCCTGTAACACAAGGGGTACACCATGGCGCAGCTCCCATTCCGGAAGAAGCAAAATGGGTTAAGTCAAAAGAGATTAAGGACATTTCAGGCTATACACATGGTATTGGCTGGTGTGCTCCTCAGCAGGGTTGCTGCAAGCTTTCCCTTAACGTTAAGGATGGTATCATCCAGGAAGCACTTGTAGAGACAATCGGATGCTCAGGAATGACACATTCAGCAGCTATGGCAGCTGAGATCCTTCCTGGACTTACAGTTCTTGAGGCTCTTAACACTGACCTTGTGTGCGATGCTATCAACACAGCTATGAGAGAACTCTTCCTTCAGATCGTTTACGGACGTACACAGTCTGCATTCTCTGAGGATGGACTTCAGATCGGTGCTGGTCTTGAGGATCTTGGTAAGGGCAATCGTTCTATGGTTGGTACAACTTATGGAACACTTGAGAAGGGACCTCGTTACCTTGAGCTTACTGATGGATATATCACAGATATCGCTCTTGATGAGAACGATGAGATTATCGGATACAAGTATGTTAACTTTGGCAAGATGATGGACTTCATCAAGGCCGGAGATGATGCTAACACAGCTCTTGAAAAAGCTAAGGGCCAGTACGGACGTGTTAATGATGCTGTTAAGTGCATTGACCCAAGACATGAATAATAGGTAAGGAGGAATAATAAAATGGCTTTATTTGAATCATATGAAAGAAGAGAGCCCCAGATCCTGGCTTGCCTTAAGGAGTATGGGATTTCTTCAATTGAAGAATGTAAAGAAATCACAATGAACGCTGGCATCGATGTATACAGCCTTATCGAGGGCATTCAGCCTATCTGCTTTGAGAATGCTAAGTGGGCTTACACAGTAGGTGCAGCTATCGCGATCAAGAAGAACTGCCGCAAGGCTTCTGAGGCTGCTGCAGCAATCGGTATCGGACTTCAGGCTTTCTGTATTCCTGGATCAGTTGCTGATCGTCGTAAGGTAGGTCTTGGACATGGTAACCTTGGTAAGATGCTTCTTGAAGAGGATACAGAGTGCTTCGCATTCCTTGCTGGTCACGAGTCATTCGCAGCAGCTGAGGGCGCTATCGGTATCGCTGAGAAGGCTAACAAGGTTCGTCAGAAACCTCTTAGAGTTATCCTTAACGGTCTTGGTAAGGATGCAGCTCAGATCATTTCACGTATCAATGGCTTCACATATGTAGAGACAGAGTATGACTACTACACAGGCGAGGTAAAGGAAGTATTCAGAAAGTGCTACTCTAAGGATGCTAATTCACCTCGTGCAAAGGTTAACTGCTACGGCGCTAACGACGTACAGGAAGGTGTTGCTATCATGTGGAAGGAGAACGTTGATGTATCTATCACAGGTAACTCAACCAATCCTACAAGATTCCAGCATCCAGTAGCTGGTACTTACAAGAAGGAGCGTACAGAGGCTGGCAAGAAGTACTTCTCAGTTGCTTCAGGCGGCGGTACAGGACGTACACTTCACCCAGATAACATGGCAGCTGGCCCAGCTTCCTATGGTATGACAGATACAATGGGACGTATGCACTCAGATGCTCAGTTTGCTGGTTCTTCATCAGTTCCTGCACACGTTGAGATGATGGGTCTTATCGGAGCTGGTAACAACCCTATGGTTGGTATGACAGTTTCAACAGCCGTTTCTATCGAAGAGGCT
The DNA here is from genome assembly GCA_015056565.1 of Butyrivibrio sp. GTDB lineage: Bacteria > Bacillota > Clostridia > Lachnospirales > Lachnospiraceae > Butyrivibrio. Next base: position 6,566 of record SVGB01000031.1, on the reverse strand, counting down.
GCAAAGGCTGGAAAGTTCTGACCATAATCACTTGGTGAGGTTCTTTCGAACCTAGTGAGTATGGTCGTTCGGGCGAGCGTCTTGCGCGAGAGCCGAACATCCTTGTGAATCTGGAATAAATCAAAACGCCCTGGAGTTATTCCAGGGCGTAATTTTTATCTGCGTTTATCAGGATATTTCTCGTAAAACTTATCCTTATCCTTATACATTTCCTCATCTGCATATCTCATGGCGAGCCTGAGATTTCCTGAGTCTTCATCGTGGTAATAACCGATGGCGAAGTACAGCCAATCCGGGTCGCAGGCCTTTTCTCTAAGGAGCTTTATCTTTTCCTCAAATTCAAACTTAGGACTGAAGGAGATAATAGTAAATTCGTCGCCACCTGCTCTGAATATCTTGTCGCCTGTAAATACTTCCTTTAGGACTTCTGCGGCGTATACAAGAAGTTTATCGCCCTTGTCATGGCCTCCGTTATCATTTATGGTCTTAAGTCCGTTCAGGTCGCAGAAGGCAACACTAAAAGGCTTAGGATTGAACTCCAGCTTAAGAGACAGCTCGTCGACATTTATGTTCATACAGTTACGATTGTATACACCTGTAAGCATGTCTACATTACTTAGATATTCAAGCCTTTCAAGGAAGAGGTGATTTGCAATCTCCGCAGTAAGGAAGAAGGACACAAGTTCCAAAGTATCTTTTACCCTGGCGATGTGCTCCACATCAAAGTTGGTGATATAGAGATAGCCAAGTATCTCTTTTCGGTGAATGAATGGAACAAGGCACAGACTTTCAACGTTGTAGTCTTTAAGAGTCTTAACCCAGGCAGGAGCCTTGGTTTCAATAAAGTTCATGTCATTAGCGTCTTTTATAATGATTATGTTGGTCTCGGCGAGGACATATTCCCAGCTTTCAACTATCTCATAAGGAAATTCAGAAAAGACATTCTTGATATCCAGCTCGTGATTTCGCACATCGCCACATATTACATTAAATGTACGGAAATCCTTGTCGATGGTGAGGATGCTGCAGGCGTATCCGCCAGAGAACTTGCGAAGATCAGCGCAGACCTTGTACATGCTGGTTTCAAAGTCATTGTTACCCCTAAGCTCAAGGCAGGCCTTTATAACAAAGCTGGCGATGTCTGGAGAAACAGTGGCAAACTTACCTGTATCCATTTCCTTATTGAGGGTATAGTTAAACGAACAGTAGCGGATATCAGGTCTGTCGGATTCTCCAACTATAGGATACATGATATCCTGAGTCCAGAAGCCATACATTTTGGTGGTATCTACGTAGGTGTTGATAAATTCTCCGCCCCATGCGCATTTAAAACAGATGTCTTCAAAGTTGGGCTCTTTGGGAAGATGAGCAGTATAGAGCATGCCCTCTATGGTCTTTTCAAAGTCATCAAATCCTGGCTTGTCTCCAGCTTCGTTCTCAGCAAACAGGTCGTAATAATTCTTTTTAAACACGTCGTTGATCGCAAAGAATCTTATTTCGCCACAGCTTCCGTCGGGATTCCTTTGTACTGAAAGTATGGCGCAGGCTATGGGGGAAAGATTTGATATTCCTTTTAGATATTCGTAAGTTAGTTTTTCCATATTTTTTCACCTTTTTCAGCGATACAACAGAAAAAAAGCTAGTACGACAAGACGATAATATATATACTATTATATATTATCACAGAATATAGAGCAGGTTATGTTCATTAAGGCAATTATTTATGAAAAGACAATAAACTTTTTTGAAGATTGGAGTATCTATGAAGGCTAACAGGGAAGACTAAATCTTTCGAAAAGGTGGAGAATCCTGTATAATGGTCTTCAGGGGAAAAGGAGGAAAGTGTATGGGAATCTCAGAAAGCCTTATTTGGCTTATCATCACTGTCGCTTTATCTGTAGCAGAGATTTTCACTATGGGACTTGTTACCATATGGTTTGCAGCAGGAGCAGCTGTGGCTTTTGTGCTGGCTCTTATTGGCGCACCGCTACCAGTGCAGATAGCCGCATTCCTTGTGGTATCAGTTGTGATATTGGTACTTGTTAGACCAATAGCAAGTAGGCACTTCAACAACAGGCTCAAAAAAACCAATATTGATGCCTATGTTGGAAGAAAGCTTATTGCCAAGACTGACATTGACAATCTGCATGGCGCAGGTAAAGTAGATATGGACGGTTCTACCTGGATCGCAGTATCTTCAATGGATAATATCATAATCCGTGCTGGAGAGACTGTTAAGGTAGTTAAGGTCCAGGGAGCAAAACTTATTGTTGAAAGAGAGGGAGTATAAATGACAGCAGGAATTATCGCAGTAGTATTTATCATTCTAGTAATTATTTTACTGGCTTCAAACATCAAGATCGTGCCACAGGCTCATTCTTATGTTATTGAGGAGCTGGGAGCATATAAGGAGACATGGGACGTTGGACTTCACTTCAAGATTCCATTTATCGACAGGGTAGCAAGACAGGTTGATCTTAAAGAGCAGTATTGTGATTTCCCACCTCAGCCTGTTATCACACAGGATAACGTTACCATGCAGATCGACTCCATTGTATTCTTCAGAATATCTGACCCCAAGGCATATGCATACGGCGTAAGAAATCCTATCGGAGCTATCGAGAACCTGACAGCCACAACACTCCGTAACGTAATTGGTTCTCTTACCCTTGACGAAACCCTTACATCAAGAGATCAGATAAACGCACAGATGCAGGATGCTCTTGATATCGCCACAGACCCATGGGGCATCAAGATCACCAGAGTAGAGCTTAAGAACATCAATCCTCCCGAGCAGATCCGTGATGCCATGGAGAAGCAGATGAAGGCTGAGCGTGAAAAGAGAGAAAAGATCCTTTTTGCAGAAGGTGAGAAGCAGAGCCAGATCACTGTTGCAGAAGGTGAGAAGCAGAGTAAGATCCTCCAGGCAGAAGCTGACAAGCAGGCTACAATCCTTAGAGCTGAGGCTGAGAGAGAAAAGAGGATCAGAGAGGCTGAAGGTCAGGCTGAAGCTATTAAGAGCATTCAGAAGGCTAACGCTGAAGGTATCACAATGCTCAAGGAGGCAGGTGCTGACGAGTCAGTTCTTACCCTTAAGAGCCTTGAGGCATTTGAGAAGGCAGCTAATGGTCAGGCTACCAAGATCATCGTTCCATCAAACATTCAGGGAATCGCTGGACTTGCAGAGTCGATCAAGGAAGTTGTTAAGTCATAATAAGGAGCCTTTGTATGGCCGATTTTGCAGTGTTCTCCGACATCCATGGCAATCATTCAGCCTTTCAGGCTGCAATTGATTATGCTTGTGGAAGAGGAATAACGAACTTTGTCCTCTTGGGTGATTATGTAACTGATTGTCCCAACCCGCAGAAGACTCTTGAAAAGATATATGTACTCAAGCAGTACTTTAACACTTACATCATCAGAGGTAACAGAGAGGAATATCTGTTAGATTACAAGAACAATGGAGAGGTAGGCTGGAGAAAGGGATCCGCCAGCGGGTCGCTGCTATACACCTACGAAAACCTTACCGGAAAGGACTTCGAATTCTTTGAATCACTTCCCAATTATGGGATCTATGAGATGAAGGGATTTCCAGGATTTGAGTACTGCCATGGTTCACCAACTAACACCAGTGAGCTGATGTTTCGGGAGAAAAGAAATACCAAAAAGGTTTTGTCGCACCTGAAAACGGGACTGCTTCTCCACGGACATAACCATGTGCAGGATACTTACGTTTACCGAGGAAAAAAGGCCGTTAATCCGGGATCTATAGGTATTCCCTGGTACCATGATGGCAAGGCTCAGTTTTGCATACTTCATGGAAGCAGAAGTGGATGGGAAGAAGAGTACGTTCAGCTTGATTACGACAGAAAAGAGATCCTCAGGGAATTCAAGGAATCGGAGCTTTGTAAGATGGCTCCTGCCTGGGCAGCAGTCACAATGCACACCATAAGGACTGGAATTGACTTAAACCAGACGGTGCTTCTTAGGGCTATGAGACTGTGCGAACAGGAAAGAGGGGCAGTCAAGTGGCCTAACATTCCTGAAAAGTACTGGGCAATTGCCCTTAAGGAAAATAGAATAGATCTCTATGGGAAAGAGATTCCAGTGGAGGAAGAAGAATAAGCTGTCTCATCTTAATAAAATTTTAATACTCAGTTTATTGCATTTCTTTTTACTTTCCCGCATAATTTACTCAAGAAATTATGCGTTATTATGCCATGACACGGATGTTTTGGTGCCTGCGGCGCAGGCTTATATCAAGGAGGTGACGATAGGTGAGTACAAACTTTTTTAGCAGTTTAAATGGGAAGTTTGATCTTAACAGCAGCATGAGCAGTCTCTATGGTGATTACAACACCATTAAGAGTGGTGCTTATGGAAATCTGATGAAGTCCTATGTTGGCAAGGTGGGTAACAAGGCAGCTCTTGACGCCTACAGAGAAACTGGATCCACAACAACAGGAGAGTATTCGACCACTTCAAAAAAGACCTCTGCTTCTAAATCTGGTTTCCTTGATAACTATTTTAGTGAAAAGTCAGAGAGCCTTAAAAAGACTTCAAAAGAAGCAGCAAGCACAGCTTCAGCAGATACTACTGATAAGTATTCCAAGTATAAATCAAGCTGGCTGGATAATCAGCTTGGACAGTATGACAAGGATGCTAATAAGACAACTGCTGCAGATCCTTCAGTTTCAGTGGATACAACAATCTGAATATTAAAGACTTTAAGTCCCGTACTTAGTGAACTTTGGTTCACATAAGTACGGGATTTTTTTATCATTTATTAAGAGATTACTTGTCGGTTTAAAGATTTCTATCTGATATAATTGTGTATATATATATATCCCAAAAAGGAGATACAACATCATGAGTAGAAAAAGAGGCTATGAGATACTGATCCTTATCACTTACCTGGCAATGAGCGCAGTGTGTATTTACCTGCAGTTCTTTTCAAAAAACCAGGCTGGAGGCCTTGAAAACCTAATTGTAAATGTGACCATGCTTGTGATAGCAGGTATCATCTTTGCACCCTGCGTATTTGGAGCTTGACGACCTTATTGGAATCAGGAAGGAACTTGTAAAAGACCTTTCCAAGGAGTTTGGAGACTCTGACCTTAAGGTATCTGTTGATGAAAAGACAGGCGCCATTACCTTTGACTCAAGTATTTTGTTTGACTACGGAAAGGCAGTTATAAAGCCAACAGGAGAAGAGTTCCTTGAGCAGTTCCTGCCAAGGTATGCGGATATTCTTCTTAGCTCCAAATACAAAGACAATATTTCAGAGATCATAATAGAGGGCCATACAGATACTGAAGGTACATACATATATAACCTTCAGCTGTCCCAGAAAAGAGCTTTAGCTGTGGCAGAGTACTGCCTTAGCGATAAGAGCGGAGTACTTACAAAGTCAGAGCTTGAAGGAATGAGATCTTTAGTATCTGCAACAGGGCGCTCTTACAGTAATCCCATCTACACTGCAAGCGGAACCATAGACATGGAGGCTTCAAGACGTGTTGAAATTCTCTTTAGGCTCAAGGATGAAGAGATGGTCCGCGAAATGATGGAAGTCCTTAGTGAAGACTCTGATACTGCCGAACCATAACTTGCCTTGTGTAAACATATAAGCGGGAAAAAGCAACAGGACGTTACAATTGCCATTTTATTAATTGGTTCGTATAAATTATTAACCAAAGTAAATTCCGTGTCGATATAGACCTTAGGAGGTACAGTTATGGCTGATAAAAACATGAAAAGAATTTCAGATGAGGAACTTGAAGAGGCTGCTGGTGGAACAACAACATTTGGAGTAGGAGCACAAATTAAAAAAAAGCAAGAAAAGGAAGCCTTTATAGGAGAAGCAAAAAAAAGACTTGACCCAAAAGATCCTTCATCCTGGTTCCAGACAGTAATGGATTTGTTCAATGAAAGAGGCGGAATAAAATAAGAATATCTATTTGTTAAGAAGGTAGCACGGTTATATAGTAGATTACAGTTATTTATTATCACAGATTCTTTTCATTTCTATAGTTAATGAAAATGATATTTAGTCGAAGGAGGATTCATTATGTCAGAAAATAATAAGAAAAATTTAGTGGATGAAGAACTCGAAAATGTAACTGGTGGTAAAGCAGAAGGTGCCAATCCAGGTTTTTATAAAAGAAAGCTGCATCAGAAGAAAGTTGAACAACTGGCAAAAGAAGCAGTAGGACGAATGGATCCAAACGATCCTACATCTTGGTTTCAAACAGTCTGTGACGTATTCGATGAAAACGCCGGAAACCAATAAGAATATGTATTATATTTTTATTTTGCATTAAGTTATACAGTTACTATTCACAGATTTTCTGAAGGTTATCAAGCATGTAAGGCATAAGGTAAATATAGCCTTATTCCATTTATGGTGATACTCCTTGAAAAAATTGCCATTTTATTAATTGGTTCGTATAAATTATTAACCAAAGTAATTTCCGTGTCGATATAGACTTTAGGAGGTGACAAACTATTAGTAGTCAATAGGTTTTAGAGAAAATTTTGGATTTATTGACTTAAGGGTAACTTTAATA
>SVGB01000030.1 GCA_015056565.1 Butyrivibrio sp. | reverse complement strand
TTTAGTCGCCTTTAACTTTATCAGACTTTGGTGTTCTCTTGTGTTTTATTTAATCCGAGTGAAAATTTACGCTAGCGTTTATTCCTGAGCTGAAAACTCATCCTTGCCTACGCTACACAGCGGGCAAGTGAAGTCTTCAGGTAGGTCTTCCCACTTGAATGTATTTCACCTGATCATCTTTTCAAAATCGTCTTTCCCATGCTTACATATAGGGCAAATGAAATCATCCGGAAGATCTTCGCCCACGTATTCATATCCGCAAATGAGGCATTTCCAGATTGTTTCGCCTTTTGGTGTTGTGCCGACAGGCTGGGGCTTGGGCTTGATATCGCTCTGGTAGTACTCGTAAGTACAGGATGAAGTGTCTGAAAGTACTGTCATGAAGGTCGGCTCGCAGATAAATAGCGTGTGTGAACCCAAATCTACTTCTTTTTCCACCTTAAGGGAGAAGTAAGCATTTGTACCCTCTGTGATGTATGGAATACCATTTTCAGCTGTCTCATAAGATGAAGTCGGGAAGTCGCTTCCAAACTTATCTACATCTTTCCCTGACTGGAAGCCAAAATGCTTGAAAAGATCGAATTTGGCATCTTTACTGATGACGGAGATGTTGCATTTTCCTGTCTCTTTTACCATGTCATGAGTGTAGTTAGCCTTGTTGATGGCGATAGAAATTCGATTAGGGTCAGATGCTACCTGAACAGCAGTGTTGATGATACACCCATTTCTCTTGTCGCCTCTAACTGCAGTGCAGACAAATAGTCCGTAGGACAGCTTATACATTGCTTTTGTGTTCATTTCATGCATGGCTTTTTCCTCCTTTTTGGATGTGCTACCTGATTGCTGAAACTTAGCTCTTTTTGAGCGGTATTCCACAATTGGCAGATCTGCTGCAACAAGCTTTTCGTTCATGCGAGTGCTTGTAGCTTTGGGAAGCTGCGTTTCAACAATTCTTTTGTCCTGCCTTTCAACTATCTTGTTGGCTCTGCTACCCATCCAGGCAATCAGTTTGTCAACTGGCTTAAATCCCGTTATTTTGTTGTAGAATCTCAGGGCTATTATTGCATTTTCATCATCAACAGGAATGAAAAAAGCAAGTATTTGTATCTTATCAGCAACATGATTAAGCCACATGTTGGGAAATTTGAAAGTGAGATTCGTGGACTTTATTATACTTTCGTCAGAGGATTTAGGAGTCTGTCCAGTATCCACCTCATTATTGGCACTGGTTTGCATGGTGTTATCATCAAGCCACACAACCTTGGGACCATTGCAGAGCTTTTTGTTGCCGCGTCCTATGGTGTTATGATGAACAAATGCAAGATGTGATACATCGAGCTGATTCTCAATCACCCTTGAATAGTGGACGTTCCAGGTATCCTCTGTGTGATCATGGGTAAAAGAATTATCTGTAATGACATCAAAGTAATCCGGCTCATGATTCGGTTCTTTTTCACCATACCAAGCAAAGATTATACCGCCAATTTCCCTTGCGGGATATGTTTTAAGATTGAACCTTGAAAAATCCTGCTCGGAAGCAATACCCTCCGATGGAACATGAACGCATTTTCCACTAGGATCATATTGAATTCCATGGAATGGGCATGCGATATTGCCATCTGTAAGGCAGCCTTTAGCAAGAGAGGCTCCTCTGTGAGCGCATAGACTGGTCATGATGCTTACTTCACCCTTATCTGACCGAAAGAAAACAAGGTCTTGTCCAAAGCGTTTTGCTCCGATGATGCGACCTTCCTTTAATTTGTTAGATGATAATACAGCATACCATTGGTTCTTGATCATGTATAAGGCTCCTTACTTAGCATAAAGAAAAGAGTTAGAGGTAAATGAAAGTTATGTTGCCCTTCATTTTTCTTAGAGCGACTGGTGGATCCGGCCGCTCTTTTTTGCAGTCATATATACATCCTTGAACATTCGTTTCATGCCGCCTCCAACAAGGATGTTGTATGGCATCACCAAGCCATCTGAGATGATAACATCCCGGAATGGCATAAATGTTGCTTCCAACATCAGCGGCATTGGAGCTCCCAAAAACATCTCCTCCCAACTCGATATGATGCCACTCACCTGATACACCTCTTCATCTTCGAGAGAAATGAAGATCGTACCCTTTTCCAGATGCCGTTCCATCATGAACTTCCCCTGAATCCGTCGTTTCCAACTTCGGATAATCTCCCTGTGGTCATCCGGGAGATCAGGGTTTTCAGTCAGATAGTCATCTATTATTGTGACATCCGACCACAGCTTGTTCGCGATCTTTTTTACATCTGCCGGGTCCAGTTCTTTTGCTGTCGCAATGCTCTTGAGTTTACGGTTAATTCGATACTTCCTGTTTACAAAATCGAGCATCGGCAGCCAAAGTTTATAATACAGTTGTCCATCTTCTCGCGATAACGTCATCAATCATTCCTCCCTTCTCAGTAGTTGCTCCTACACTGCAAATCATCTTATGCCGCCCGTTTTATAATTATAGTGGCCTATTTCCCCCACACTCTCGGATTCTATTCTTTTTATGCTTGACCATCTTTCTCCAAAATGTCTCTTTATGATAATCCAACAAAAATTCAGGAAATGCACACAGCGTAAACGCTTTTCCATGCTCAATGATCTGTTTTTGAAATATATATATGCTTTCTGGTGTAACTTCACTTTTATATTCGCCATATGACAAAACTTCTTCTCTGCCCAACAAGCAACTCAATCTTCTGGCAAAAGAGTCAGTTATGTCTTCCCACTCAACAATTCCATAGCTTTTTAGTTTATTATGCTTATGGTTCTTTGAACTAATGTGCTTATAGTCTGAAAGATCATCAACCAATACATAACAGTTGCCCAATACAGCACAATCATCTTCTATATAATCTCTGACTGATTCAGCCATTGGATAACTAACATATAAAAGTCCATTTTCAGTTTCATTATCAAACGCACCCAACATCTGCCCTAAAACATCAATACCCTCTTCTTCATCAGACAAGTTGTCTTGATGTCCATCATAATCAAAAAATAAGTATATTTCTGAAAAGTCGTCTCTGGTATGCTTATCAAGGATTTTAGCAGCTGCGTCATTTTGCTCACGAACTATCTCAATTATATCCGTTTGAAAATCGTCGTCCTTAAGCTGTTTCCAAAGCATATAGATGTTTTCTCCAGCTGGAAGCGCAATAATGTCAATGCTGTCCGTTTTGAAAAATATGGATCTTATATTGTCAAATATTTCAAGTTCCCTTACATCACCTTCAGTAATGATCGCGATTCGTTCTTTATTCATTAAACACTCCAGCCTTGTACATCTTTTGCAAATTATGAGCTTTCCTTATTTCCTTGTCAGTTTTGTCAGAAAGACTCTTTATACGATTATCTCTAATCTCAAAGTAACAGTCGGGTCTAAGCAGATCATTGGACAGGATATCCGTATTATGAGTTGTCAATACTATCTGGCAGTTTTCAACTTTCTTTAGTAGCTTTACCAGTGATTTTGATAGATCAGTATGATAAAAAGCATCAAACTCATCGATAAAAACGAATGATAATTCTTTCATCTGAAGGAACCAGCAATAAAATAGTAACAAAGACCTGGTTCCTGTCGATGCCACTGAAAAGAAACTAACATCGCCGTTTTTAAATCGGCAATATAATTGCTTGCTACCATCTATATCCAATGCTACTAGTGTATAGTCGATTCCTTCTTGATTGAGAAATTTCTCAAAATCTTTCACTTTTCCACGCTTAATGAGCAAGTCAGTAAGAAGTTCTGATCCCACTTTAAATCCTTGATATCCTCTTGTATCCAGTGAATAGAACAAAAGCATATGATTAACGAAATCACCAAACATCCTGAACACTTTATTAATATCATTTTCTTCCAAAATAGCAGTACCAAGTATATATTTCACCCTGGAAATCCTATTTGAAATACTGCTGGCAAGATTCAGGTTCTCAGCGCCCTTTAAGCTTGTATAACCCTCTGCATCATCAAAGTTATAATCTACAACAATCTCGTCATCAATGATAACTTTCTCAGATACAAGATCATATAATGATTTTTTCTGATATTCATACTCCAATCGGTGGTTATCAAACACAAACTCATACTTGAAAGTAACACGCTTCTTGGCATTTTCCAAATTAGAATAAAGAGAATATGAATCTCCTAAAATAGTTGTATCCGTCAAATGCGTAACTATATCCATAATTGCCAAGCCTAGATTTGATTTTCCGCTTCCATTTGGGCCATAAACTATAGCCTTAGTTATACAATTATTCTTTTTCGATATAGCCTCTTCATTGAACTCATAGTTATATGGCTTTGAAAAATCCAATATAAGCTTATTTTTGAAATTTTTAAAATTATCAACTTGAAATCTTCTTATCATTAATTTCAGCCTCCGTTCTAAATTAAAAATAGCATTATTGTATATTTTTTTCAATGCTTCTGAATTTTTTTTACAGGAATCGTGCGAAGAAAACGTTACTGTTCAGACCCCATGTCATTCACTTTACGGAATCCTATGAAAAATATGTAGGATTCCATTTTTATACCAGTAACTCAAAGAATAGCCCAAAAGTACACATATTTACAAATATGTACTTTTTATGTATGCTCATATTATCTTAACAAGGAGGACTATGTGTATGACCTGTGTATGACCATCAGGGAATATTCTAGTAATTATTTCACTTCATGACTAAAACTGAATATGATACACCACCTCACTCTATTAAGTGTGGTGGATGTTTTCACATAAAATACTAGTAAGAAATAGCAAAACAATTGTGGGAAAATAACAATGAATAAGCTTATGGATAAGGTACTATGCGCAGATTGCAGGAGCATTCAGCCATATGACATCTATACGGAACAACTTCCAAGGTATTGGAATGGACATGAATATACATTTAACAAGCGCATTGCGATTTGTAAAAACTGTGGACATCGTGTAACTGTACCAGGGTTAGATGATTTAAATGAAACTGAATTTGAAATTAAATGCAGAGCCACAAATGATTATATTCAAATTGAAGAAATACAAGACATATTAGCAAAATATGATATTGAAAAAAGGCCACTTTCAAAAGTGTTAGGTCTGGGAGAACATACAATTGAAAACTATCTAAAAGGTCAACTTCCCAGCAAACGTTATTCAAATATGCTAAAACGTATTTTAGCTAGTTCCGCATATCTAATGCAATATTACGAAACCAATAAAGGCAAGCTCAATAAGCTTGCCTCGGAAAAGATAAGGAAGAAACTGGAATACTATAATACTATCAATTCACATAACAGTACTATTGAATCAGTTGCATTATATGTCCTTAATTCTAAATATGAAATAACAAATATGTCGCTCCAAAAGCTTCTTTATTATATCGAAGCTTTCGTTGAGGTGCTCTTAAATGTCCAAATATACAACAGCCGTTGCGAAGCATGGATGTATGGCCCCGTTTACCCTGATATTTATGAAAAATACAAGTCTTTTGGAAATTCACAGATAGTCGTAGATATGGTTGATCTATCAGAGAGTATTCCAACCGAAGTTAGAAAAGTGATTGATTTTGTACTAAGACAATTTGCAATCTATAATGGCGTTACACTAAAGGATTTTAGTCATTCTGAACTTCCTTGGATTAATGCACATACTGGCTATGGCGAGAAAGAGCACTGTACAGAAGCAATCACCCATGAATCAATCGCTTATTATTTTATGGAAATGCACAGAAAATATAACCTAAGTACTGATGAAGGCGTTAGGGCATACATTGCATCTCTTGGAGTAGTTTGATGACGCTATCTTTAAGATAATTGTAATTCTGATTATACGGAAAAATAAAGCACATGTGTAGTATAGCACATATGCTTTATGGTGTAGATTATTTAGTTTATTCCTGAGCTGAAAACTCATCCTTGCCTACGCTGCACAGCGGGCAAGTAAAGTCTTCAGGTAGGTCTTCCCACTTGGTTCCTGGAGCAATTCCGTTATCCGGATCGCCTGCTGCCTCGTCATAAACATAGCCACATACGTTACATACGTACTTCATAAGATTCCCCTCCTTTTTCGATATTGAATGTATTTCACCTGATCATCTTTTCAAAATCGCCTTAACCAAGCTCTTTTACCCACAGTCCATGAAGATTGCAGTATTCATATACTGCTACCGTCTTCTCACCAGCTGGAAGTACAAATTCAGCAATTGGTTTCTCGGAAGGCTTAAGATACTTGATCTGGACACCATTTGTTGTTTCCAGAGCAATAAACTGAATGTAATGGTTATCCATCATGGGATGTTCCACTTCGCCGACCTGGACCTTAACAGTGTTGCCTTCTACTGTTACTGCAGGAACGTGCTTTTCTACAGCGCCATCAACAGCTCCTGGAACAAGCTCTTTCATTGGCTCTCCGCAGCATACAACTGGTACGCCTGAATCATTAAGCTTAGTGATGATGTTTCCGCAAGTTTCACATCTGTAAAATTTCATAAGATTGCCCTCCTACATTAAATTATTATTGTTATTTTATATTTTACTAATTTCTCTAAATAAAAACATCAAAAACTTGATATTAGTGATAAGATACCGTTCAAGCGCGTCTGTTGTCTCTTTAGGTCCATCTTTCCCCTAACATATTCATTTGTGAAAATTACGTAAAACCATCATCTCTTTCCCCACCTCATGCTAAAATATAATAAGGAGGATCGCAGCATGAACAATACTTCCAATGAAATTATCAACCCCACCCACAACCTGTCGAGATCAAACTACCCTGGCCAGAGTCTCATCAGCGTGGCTATAGCTCTTTCTGCTGAGAAAGACACCTCCAAGGTCCTTGATATGATCCTTAAGACTGCAATGCAGATATCAAACTGTGATGCAGGAACAGTCTATGTTGTGGAGAATGACAGTCTCGTGTTCCACAACTCTTATACCTATGCTCAGGCCCAGGGAATACTTGGCGGCGACAAGGCTACTGAAATGGGGACTGAATCTGGATCAGATGAAAATTTAAGTAGATCCAAGTTTCCACCAGTTCCGCTTTCCAGGGAGTATGTCAGCGCCTGCGCTGTTCTTGACAGGAAAAAGATAAACATCCCTGACGTCTATGCGTCTACAGAGTACGACCTGTCAGGCCCCATGAAATACGACAAGATAAGCGGCTACAAGACCACTTCCATGCTGGTGATCCCCATGGAGGACGACCGCGGTGACATCATCGGAGTACTTCAGCTCATAAACGCCATGGATGCTGACAAAAACGTCATTCCATTCCCTGCTGATGAGGAGGACATCATCTCAGCCCTTGCATCCCTGGGTGCAGTTCTTTTAACCAATAAGCGCCTGTCCCAGCAGGTTCTTGATACACTGCACTCTTTTGTGGGAGTCATGATCGAGGCAATTGACGCAAGGTGCTCCTACAATGCCAATCACACCAAGAACATGGTCTCCTATGCCGAAAAGTTCCTTGATTATATAGAGACCCACGGAGACGATAGGCCTTTAACAGACGAGGAGCGGGATTCCTTCCTCATGAGTGTCTGGCTTCACGACATAGGCAAGCTAATAATCCCTCTGGAGATCATGGACAAGCCCGACAGACTCGGCCCCCTTAGTAACACCATCAAAAACCGCGTAACCGTCGCCTGCCTCATGGAAGAGATCTCGGGCTTAAAAGATCCATCCATCATGCAGCAGGCTGATGCCAATATAAAAAAGATCCAGGATGCCTGGAACCTTATAAAGGAGTCCAACACCAAGGGTTTCCTTCCTGACGACATGATCGCTGCATTAAAAGAAATTTCTAACATCATGTGCATGGACGAAACCGGCGAAAGAGCCCCTCTTCTTAATGAAAAAGAGCTTGCCTCCATAACTGTACAAAAGGGCACTCTCACCGATGATGAACGCGCCATAATGCAGAGCCACGTTGTCTACACCAAAAAAATGCTGGATAAGATGAGCTTTAGAGGCCTCTATGGCAAAGTTCCCCTTTGGTCAGGTGGCCACCACGAGCTCCTTGACGGCTCAGGTTATCCGGACCATCTCACCGGAAAAGACATTCCGAAGGAGATAAGGCTTCTTACCATAATAGACGTTTACGACGCCTTGACCGCTGAAGATCGCCCATACAAGCCTCCTATGCCTCCGGAAAAAGCTTTTGGCATCCTTGAAAGTATGGCTTCTGAAGGCAAAATAGATGCCAAAATCTTAAAAATCTTTAAAGAAAGTAATGCCTGGGTGAAACAACTACCCTATCCATCCGAAATATAAATATATGTATGGCAATCTCTAAGTCTGCTATTTTAGCATGTTCCAGAGGAAGGAGGTACTATGATGGAAAACTCTAAGAAAAGCAAAAAGCCCATAGCCATTATCGCGGTGATAGCCCTGCTCGCTGCAGCCGCTGTTGTCATATTTTTGATAAACAACAGCAAACTCTCAGCAAGTACCATGAGGATGCTAAGACGTGAGGGGGTTGTAAGGCTCTTTGAATTTGATAAAGAAAAGACCATTACGGAAAATCTACGTCTGAACGCAGGAAACGTCCTTAACACTGAGACCTCTTCCCTTGCAGGCATTGCCCTTGATGACACCAAGATTGTCACCATCAATGAGCTTTCCCGCGCCCAGTTTGACCAGAAAGGCAAGAAGCTGGATATAAACTTAACTGATGGAAGTCTCTTTTTCGAAGTGACAAAAAAGCTTGATTCTGACGAGACTTTCGATATCAGGACTTCCACTATGGTTGTGGGAATTCGCGGAACTTCCGGATATGTGGCCGCTGACGAAAATGGCAACGACGTAGTTGTCATCACTGACGGTC
This sequence comes from Butyrivibrio sp., assembly GCA_015056565.1. Taxonomy (GTDB): domain Bacteria; phylum Bacillota; class Clostridia; order Lachnospirales; family Lachnospiraceae; genus Butyrivibrio. Next base: position 13,532 of record SVGB01000030.1, on the reverse strand, counting down.
AGGTAGAGGTTGTGGGTACTAATCCTGTCACCGGTGAAGTTAAGACCATCACTGTAAAAGCCGGGCAGCGCGTCACCTGCTATCTCTACAACGACAGGGCCACCGACAGCATCATGTTTGAGCTTGAGGATCTTGTTGAAGAAGATCTTTATCCCTTCATAGTAAAGAGGCTCGCTGAAAACGAAAGACTCATCACTCTTGTATGTGAAGACACAGGCTGGTCCAGGGAAAAGATACTTGGAATAGCCGATGGTTCCATCCAGACAGATACAATGTATGCTCAGGAAACAACTCCTGGTGCTGAGGCTGCTCCTGATAATGACGACGACGGAAATGGGGATAGCGATGGTAGCAAAAATGCTATCAGTACGGATTCCGGGACTGGTGATGGTTCAAATGATGGCGAGGCAGAAAATGGCACAAATAGCGATGGTGCTGTTGACCAAGGTGATGATACCAGTCAAAATGCTGGTAACACTCCTGCAGCACAGACTGAAACCGCAGCAAAATCAAGCGTTAAGGCTTATGTTGCAAGCACAGATGCCAACGGTGTAATGCACCTGACAAATGGCACGCTGTTTGATCCCGGCTATTACGCCAGACAGAACCCCGACGTAGTATCCGAGGTTGGAAATGACCCATACAAGCTCCTAGAGCACTACCTTGCCTTTGCCGAGTCTGAGAACCGCTACGGAACTGAAGCCGAGCAGCAACAGGCTCAGGCCGAAAAGGATGCTGCATATCAGCAATTTGTAAACGATCTTAATGCAGCCTACGCAGAGGAATACGAAGCTGCAAAGGCTGAAGCTGCCAAAAACTCCGGTGGTGGTAGTGATAATGGCAGTGATAGTGGCAGTGACAGTAGCAATAGTAGTAACGGCACGTTGGCTGACAGCGGCTCTGGTACTCCCACTTCCCACACGCCTGGTACTACTGGTCCGTGATACACTTCCCTTTAGATATCATGCCCCGTTGCTTATGCAGCGGGGCTTTCTACCCGAAAGGATATTATCGTGAAAAAGAAAACCACAAAAACTCTTTGTTTCATTCTGGTTGTCTCAGCTCTTTTTTCCATAACTGCATACTTTGGGCTATACAACAGGCTTGATAAGTGGATCCAGGATTCCATTCTGCTGCAGCCCAAGGCCCTTACCGGAAATGTGGTGGTGATAGGTATCGATGATGATTCCATAGAGCGGATCGGTGCCTACAACAACTGGGACAGGACTGTAATGGCATCTGCTCTTAAAGCCCTGTCATCTGATTCTGACAATATGCCTGCAGTTGTGGCTATTGACACCCTTTATTCCGGAGAGACGGACCCCTCAGCCGACAAGGCTCTGGTGGAGGCAGCTACCACTCTTCCCAAGGTCATCACCGCCTCAGCAGGAGTTTTCGGGTCTGAGTTTGTTAAGGACGATACAGGCTCTTTTACCAGGCAGGACCACAGGATACTTGGCTACGATGAGCCATTTAAGGCACTTAAGGACGTCACCAGCCAGGGACACATCAACGCAATGTATGACCTGGACGGTGTATTGCGTCACGGGCTGTTGTATCTGGATGTTCCGAAAGAGGCTGCCGGAAGTGGTTTTTCAAGTGCTGGAGAAACTGCCGATAGCCTAAGGGTCTACTCAATGGCCTACGAAGCAGCAAGAGCTTTTGCACGGGCTAGGGGTGAAGACATAAAGCCTCCAAAAACAGACAAAAGGGGGCACTTCTATCTGACCTACTCTGCCCTGCCAGGCACATACTATGACGGATTCAATATCGCAGACCTTATTGACGGCAAGATCCCTTCAGATTACTACGCCGGAAAAATAGTTCTTATAGGCCCCTACTCTGCAGGGCTTCAGGATGAATATTTCACCCCCATAGACAGAGCAAAGGCAATGTACGGGGTTGAAGTTCAGGCAAATGCAATCGAGGCTTTTTTACGGGCAGATTACAAAGAGGAAGCAAATGGGCTATTGCAGGCGCTTGTTCTGTTCATTCTGATGACAGCTCTTTTGGCACTGCTGCTAAAACTTAAAATGATGCCATCAAGCGTCGTTACAGCTATAGTTATCGCAGGGTCACTTGCTGCTGCCTATGTGCTCTTTGACCATGGGATCATCATTCACCCGCTGTGGATCCCGTTGGGAGCCCTTGTAGCGTACGTGGTATCCATCGCCGTCCGCTATATCCAGGCTTACCTTGAGAGGGTGCGCGTGACCAGGACTTTTGAGCGATATGTTGCTCCTGAGATTGTGGATGAGATATTAAAAGAGGGAATTGAAAACCTGTCACTTGGCGGCAAGAACTGCGATATTGCAGTACTGTTTGTGGATGTCAGAGGATTTACCACTATGTCAGAAAGACTGACCCCCGAAAAGGTGGTCTACATCCTGAACAAATACCTGACCATGGCCAGCGACTGCGTTGAAAGAAACAAGGGAACTTTGGATAAATTTGTGGGAGACGCCATGATGGCCTTCTGGGGAGCGCCACTGCCCCAGGAAGATGCTGTTTACAATGCGGTCCGCACAGCTGTAGAAATTGTTGAAGGCGCTGCAAAAGTTTCAGAGCAGCTCAAGGCAGAAATCGGCGAGGAACTGCGGGTCGGTGTCGGCGTAAACTACGGTCCTGCAATAGTAGGAAACATGGGCGCCGAAAAGCACATGGACTACACTGCCATCGGCGATACGGTCAACACCGCCGCCCGCCTCGAAGCCAACGCTCCCGGCGGAACTATCTATATAAGCCGCGCTGTTGCTAATGAGCTTGGAGACAGGATATCTGTGGAGTCCCTTGGAGACTCCGTAAAGCTCAAGGGCAAGGCTGAGGGATTTGAGGTGCTGAAGGTGGTGGCGCTAAAATAAGACAAGACACGGGGGACGGACAAGACACGGGGACGGTTCTACTGTCTCATTGCATACAATGAGACAGTAGAACCGTCCCCGTGTCTTGTCCGTCCCCATATGGCATTCTTATTTTCTATAGTAATCCACTATCTTCTTAACTGCCGTAATTACGCTCTCCACATCCTCATCTGTCATCATTGGATATAGAGGTATACTCATGATGCCCTCATAGATGGCTTCTGCGTTGGGGCAGAGACCTTTTTTGTAGCCGCGCTCCTGGTAGAATGGGAAATAATATACAGGCACGTAGTGTACCTGGCACTGAACATTCTCAGCGCTCATGGCATCAAAGAACTCCCTGCGAGTGCAGGAGAGCTTGTCCTTGTTGAGGCGGATGATGTACAGATGCCTTGTTGTATCGGACTCAGGGATTTCTTTTTGTACAAAGATCTCTGGCATGTCCTTGAAGGCTTCATTGTATCTGTTTACAATCTCATGACGTCTGTCAGAGAACTTTTTAAGCTTGGTAAGCTGGCTTGTAAGGAGTGCTGCCTGGAAGTCAGTCATACGATAGTTAAAGCCAAGAGTCTGCATCTCGTAAACCCAAATTCCCTCTGGGTTCTTGTCTACAAAATCCTCTGTGTCATGAACAATTCCGTGCTGTGATGCAAGACGGAGCTTCTTGTAGAGCTCAGGGTCATTGGTTGTGATGGCGCCGCCCTCTCCGGAAGTGATGGTCTTGACCGGATGGAAGCTAAAGCAGGTCATATCGCCAATTGAACCTTCAGGTCTTCCCTTGTACTTGGTACCAATGGCGTGGGCTGCGTCGATAATAAGAGTAAGACCGTGTTTGTCGCAGATCTCTCTGATCCTGTCATGCTCAACCGCCTGGCCTGTGAAATCTACTGCCACAACACCCTTTGTTTTTGGGGTGATGTGTGCCTCAATAGAATCTGGATCTATGTTGTAAGTCTCTGGGTTTACATCAGCAAAAACTGGAGTTGCGCCAACATACACTGCACAGTTTGCAGAAGCTGCAAATGTAAGTGGTGTCGTGATGACCTCATCTCCGGGTCCAAATCCTGCTGCAATACATGCGCAGTGAAGAGCTGCTGTTCCGTTGCAGACAGATACTGCATACTTAGCACCTGTCACCTCACAGAGCTTCTCTTCAAGAGCTGTAACTCTTGGACCGCATGTAATGTATGGTCCTGTCAGAGCGTCTGCTACTGCCTTGACATCATCCTCGCCGATCCACTGACGGCCGTAATATATCTTTTGACTCCTGACGGGAGTTCCCCCAAATATTGCTAATTTTTCCATTGTGTTCCTCGCTGTAAAAGTGCTGGTTTATGTATCCTTTGTAGTAAATTCTAGTACTATCTATAATAACATTTTTTGTCAAGTATTTCGCCTGTTAAAACAAGCCACGGGGAGGTTCTTTTGGCTTATTTTTCATGGCTGCAGCAGGCTTTCCATACTACACCCAAGAGCTTTGCTGAGCTTATATATTGTCGATGCCTGAGTTTTGGTGATATCTCTTTTGCCCTGCTCAAAGAGCTGTATCTGTCGAAGGGGAACATCTGCACTGGCTGCAAGTTTACTCTGAGACAGCCCCGCCAGAAGCCTGAACCGCTTTAAAGCAGTTTCATTATAAAAAGAACTTATCCTTTGATCCATTGTTTCCACAAACTTCATTATGTCCATCTCATGATAAATGCTATACATCTTAAGAATGTAGGAAAATGGGACCGCTTTGAGAATATGCATAAAACTGTAGGAAGTCTGCCACTGATAAAATGCCAGCGCCCACCCAGCCCAATATTGCGGAGTTTTATCTTCATACATGACATCTTCAGGCAGCTCCGCCTGATACCCTGCGCTATCCAGGACCTTCCTTGCCAGCTCAGGTCCAGTACAACCTGCAACATATGCGGGATTTCCTATGGCAAACTGCTTTGAAATCGGAGATACGGCGAACATCATCGCATATTTATCGCCGTCTAAGTTGGCCTCATTTATGGCAAAATCAAACATATGCCCCAGGATGTTTTGCGCCGAGTCCAGATAGATTTCATCGTAAGCGAGGATCTTCATTGTCTATTCCTCCTCTCATGATATCAATCATGTAAAGTTCATCCAGTGAATCAGTGGATGTCTTGAACGATCTGTATTTTTGTCTGGCCAAGCGGTCTCTATCCGTTTTAAGTGAAAAATACGTCTGCGCATCAGCCAGTTCATTATCCAAATAGCGGATTGCCCCAAAAGCTCTTTCACTCTTTAATACAATCTGTAATCCCAGTTTGCCAAGGTGCATGGCATCTTTGAGTTTGCTTAAGGGAATAGCACCGGAAACAAAATCCTGGGCAAAAGAAAAATACGAATCATCAGCTCTGTAACCTATGATCACATCTGCCTTGGAGATATCAATATAAAAGTGTTCCTGAAGATAGTCCTTAGCCTGCTCTGAAATGCTGCTTTTTTGCCAATATGAACGATGTTTGGTCAGTACTGCCAGCCAGTTTAATATGTTATAAGGCTCTTCGTTGAGATTAAGAATGCTAAGTCCTTCCAGATCGATCTCATACTTGTTGGCATATCCATCAGTTCCCTTGCCACACGCCCACTCCTTAGCAAGTTCAAGGTCCTTCGTACAGTAAAATCCTCTGCCGTAATCGTTGGTTGTAGCCCCCTCGCCATATTTTGGCATTTCTATTACGTGGTCCGATCCGTGATATATTATCTGTTTCATCAGCAGTGGTACTCCTTAGATGATGCTGCTCAGTATAGTATCCCTTGTATAGATATTATATCGCTACAGCGATATAAAAGCAAATCTATATGTCGCTGTAGCGATATGGCAGCCTTATCACTTCGCCCTCTCTTGCCAGGTGCATATCATCTGATGTGCAATTATATTTGCAAAGAATTTCTTTTTCCACTTCATCAAGAAACATATCCGTATGGAATGGTGCATGGTGTACCAGCAGAACTTGTTTAATATCTGCCGCACATTTCAGTTCATAGGCTTTTTCTGCGGTAGAATGGCCAAAGGCCTTGCAGTTCTGGTATTCCTCGGCAGTGTACTGTGCGTCATACAGGATGAGGTCTGCATTTTTTGAAAAAGCGCTCAGCGCCTGTAGCGGATCAGTAGCAAAGGTGTACTGCGATCCATCCTCAACCACTGTCGACATTTCTGCTTTTTTCTTGCAAAATGCTTCCTCCGCCTCTATAAGCCCTTTATCCTTCCGCTCATCAGGCAGTTCTTCATGTTCAAAGTCAGATGCATAAACCACGCTTACACCCTGGCATTCGAGCTTATATATCGTGGATCCCCCCGGATGATTTGATGGAACTGCTGTAATGGTCACATCGCCAATCTGGAAGGGCTCAGTATTTTCTTTTACATTTTCAAAGGTGATCTTGCATGAAAAGTCATCGAGGCCAACAGGCCACAATGGGCGCTTAAGGTAGGTATCAAGTTGCTGCCTTATAGTAAGCCCTTCGTGAGTTGCCCCGTAGATCGATAGCTCTTTTGCCCCGACAGAGCCTAAGAATATGGGAAGTCCCAGTATGTGATCGATGTGGGAATGAGATATCAGAATCGAGATGCGTCTGCCTCCCAAGTCTGGCAGGTTAAGAATGCCAGTACCTGCGTCCAGGATTATGGCCTCCTCGTCCGTCATGTATAAATAACTGCTGGTGGCGACGCCATACTTTGCATAGGATGGCCTTGACACAGACATTGAGCCACGGCAGCCAAGGACCTGTAGCGTTATATTTGAAAAATTGTTATGGTTTTCTTTGGACATTAGTTACCTCGTATCAGCTTACTGATGGATGGATTAGCTTTATACAATATATTTTAATATGTATTTGTGATGTTCTCCATTATTTCTTTTGACAGGAGATGTACCAAAAATAATTTCACATTAATCAAAAAAAGGAATATAATATATTCCAATAGTTCACATTAATTTTCTTAAAGGGAGGAAATAGTGATGGCAGCTAAGGTTACAACCAAGATTGAGCTTCAGTTTGGTGACAAGGCAGTTAGCGAGGAGGAGCTCGTTAGCAAGGCCAAGAAGGCATATGGTGGAAAGGATATCAAGAATCTTGACATCTATGTTAAGCCAGAAGAAGGCAAGGCTTACTATGTTGTAAACAACGACGTTACTGGTAGCTTTGATCTTTAATTCAAAGAAACAGATGGAAGGCTCCGCGGAATGCGGAGTCTTTTTTGTTGCGCTGCAGCCCATTCCAATGAGAATACAAGCGATCATTCCGCGCCTCTTGCAGCGCATGTGATCACCCCGTTGCCTTTGCTGCGATGGCGCAAACTGCTGCCAGGATCACAGTGATGATGGAAAAGATCCTCATCCACTTGTAGGTCTCGGCCTCTTCCTCGTTGTCCTTGTTAAGTGTCCCTATGGTGAATATTACCACTGCCGCAATAAAGATGAGGGCAGCCAGTATTGCAAGCATTTTATTCATAAGGTAAAGTCTCCAAATATACTGGTGGGTGATGCGGTTGTCTTGCCAGTTGCGTAAGCCTTGATGAGTGCCTTGGCAAGGTCTGAAGTATTGGCAGAGGCAGCCGTGGTACCTGACGCTGATGTAGCTTCATTTAAGGCCTGCGCCAATGCTGATGCGTTGCCTGTGTTGGTGATTCCGGAAGTAAGGGCGTTAGCCAACAGTGAGTTGGTGTTAAGGTCTGTCAGCGATACTGCATCAAATGCAGATGTGGCTGAATTGTTGCTGCCACCGCTCTCAGAGCCGTTGTCTTCTTTAAACAGAGAATCCTGTATCAGGTTCGCTGAAAAGTACTGGGACTTGGACAGATCCTGCAGCGCTTCTGTGCTGAGGGTTCCTCTGTAGGCGTCCTTGTTGGTGTTGGTGGCTGCAACCTGATTGGCCAGAGATTTGTTGGCAGATGTGGCTGCGACCTGGGTCGCCAGCGATCTATCTGCAGCGGTACTTGCCGCATCTGTGGCTGCCACAGCCTTAGTGCTCTCCTGCGCAGCCTCAGTCATTCCGGCCTTCCGAATCTCCTCAAAGGCTCCGTTCACCTGCTCAAATGTATTATCAATAGCACTTACAGCCTGCTTGATCTGAGTCTCAACAGTGTCCTGTACCTGGCTCCCTATATCAGGCATTGTCACCTGATCGTGCATGCGGCTCTCAATGTTCTGCTGGATTGCAGTCGACAGCTCTTTTGAAAACTGAGTCTTGTCAGCGATCTCCTGCTGAGCCTTCTGGGCAGCACTGCTGATCTCCGATATTGAGTTAAGGTATTTGTTGACAGCACTTGTCAGCTTGGAGATATCAAACGACATGTATCATAGTCCCCTTGTCCAGGAATCGTCACAACTAAACATTGTGATCATGGATGCTACTATTAACACAAGATATATGGTTCCATTCACTGCTATTATACTATATTTTTGGTTTTATTGTAGAGAAACATTTATTCATTCCCTCCGGGAATATGGTACAATTTCTCTATGGACAATAATTATTCACTTGCTGGTTTGCGCAGCAGATTCCGCTACAATTTAAAACAGCTAAGGAGCTTTGAGTTTGATGAGTCTATCAAGCAGCAGAAGTACCACATCTCCATGATCCTGTTTGTGGGCTTTATTCTGTATTCCATCATAACCATCTGGCCCTGCATCAAAAGTGGCTACCCTCATGGAATAGTTACCAACATCGCCATCATCATACTATTTGTGTTGGCGATACTGCAGCTTAAGTTCACTCACAACCACGTCACCACCCTTATCTTGGGGGCTTACGAGCTGTGCCTTATCCTGTTTTTTCATTTCATAATGGAGGTGGATTGGACTATCGGAATGGACGCCTTCTGGCTCTTTATACTGACGATGCCCTTCATCACGGACTACATGGCTGGGGTTGTATATGGCACCATCGCGGCCTGCAGCGGTCTGATACTAAGCTTCGTCTGCTTCCACACCAAGATGATAAATTACCTGCAGCCCTACGGCAGCAACATGACCCAGTGGTTCACCATTATCTACATCGTAATGATGATGGCGGCAGCTGTCATTGAATATGAGCTGACAGCTTATCAGATTGACAAAAAAGCTTCCGATGAAAAGATCTCTTTTTACCAGAAAGAGCGCACCCAGAGGCTCCAGCGACTTCTTGAGATCTACGAAACCAACGAGCAGACCATCCGCAAATACAAGCACGACGTCAAGCACTTCAACCGCGTGCTGGCAAGCTTTATCCAGAACGAGGAGTATGAAAACGCCGCCAATTACCTTAAGGAATTTGATTCCATGCTGGAAACCGTTACAGCTGTCAGCTTTTGCGACAACAAAGTGGTCAACGAGCTTTTATCTATTTACGCAAACCGCTGCCAGAAGATGGGCTTTAAGCCACGTTTCAAGGTAACTGTCCCAGAGCGCTTCCCGATAGAGGACCCAGACCTTACGAGTCTTGTAGCCAACGCCCTTGAGAATGCCTGCGAGGCACAGCGCCTTATTCCTGAGGAAAAGAGATCTCTGCAGTTCGAACTGTCCTACGACGGCCGCAAGCTCAAGCTCTTTACCAAGAACCCCTGCGCCGTGGAGACCACCTTTAATGACAACGGTCTTCCCGTCAGCACCAGAGAGGTCCAGAGCGGCGTCGGAACCGCCCAGATCAAGGCAATCGCTGAAAAGTACAGCGGTGTTGCAAGCTTCTCACAAAATGATGGCACCTTCATTGTAAAAGCCGTCATGACCTGCATGTGAGTCAGAAAAGCCGGGACAAGACACGGGGACGGTTCTACTGTCTCATTGCACGCAACGAGACAGTAGAACCGTCCCCATGTCTTATCCCAGCTTTCAAGCGCTGAGATGCTCTTTAATCTTGTCCTTTATCCTGTTTTCCACCATGCTGGCGATCTCTTTTGTCTTCATGCCCTTGTACTCGTCGTAATAGATTGGGTCAAGGTAGTAAACATAGGTGGTAACAGGACCTTTGTGGGGACTGTTGTAAACCTTGTAGGAATCAACAAGTGCTACCGGAACGATGGGCGCCTTTGCCATCTGGGCAGCCTTGAAACTCCCTGCCTTGAAGGCTTCCACCACATTCTGGTTATTCTCTTTGTATCCCCCTTCCGGGAAAAGAATGAACTTCCTGCCCTGTTCCTGTATCTCTTTTGCCATCTCCTGGAAAACCCTGATGGCGCCTCTTGCGTCCGTAAGTCCAAAGGACTTGCCATCAACCAGCATCAGAAACTCTGCAACCAGTATAATGTGTGCCTTGGCCTCGTCCATGATGAATGAACACGGCTCGTCGTGAACGCTGAAAATTCCTGGAACATCGTACTTGCCCTGGTGGTTTGGATACATGATGTATCCGCCCTCCTTGGGAAGCTTGTCCTGTCCGTAGGCGATGGTCTTGTAGCCCATGGACCGGTTCATCTTGTCAACCATCTCCCTGGCAATCTTGTAGCGCTCCGCAAGGCTATGCCTCTCAGGATGCCTCATCCAGATGCGGGTCAACACCACGTAATATATGATCCTGTGAAGATTTATAAGGATTGTGCGAATATAATTGCTCATTAATTATGTCTTTCTAAACTGATAAATGTACAACAACGAGGGATTATATCATATTTCAAGCTGCCTTTTCAACACAGCATAAAGCGCCTGTTCTGCACCCTAGAGTTTTTCTATAAGCGACTTAAATCCGTACTCTGTAAAAAGCTCTTTTGCCTTATCTCTGTCAAACTTAAGCTCGTAGCTGTTAAGATCCTCCGGAACCGGGAAATCCCTTCTTATCTGTGCAAGCTCTTTTGACAAAAGAGCTATCTCCCTGTATTCAACCAGTGGCTTCATGGGGCTTCTTGTGATCCCAAGTTCCTCTTTCCATGAGGCTGCAAGGGCCTTGAGCGCCTTGTCATCTCCCGCTTCGTCGATGGCTCTGTAGATGCCCTCCACTGTGTCATATTTTGCCAAAAGAGGTATCGCCGCGCTGCTGACTCCCTTAACTCCCGGGATGTTGTCGCTGCTGTCACCCTGAATGCCCTTAAGGTCCGGGATCTGCTCAGGGCGGACGCCGTATTCCTTGAGGCAAAGATCTGGTGTGACTTCAAAGGCCTTGTCAGGAAGGCTCACCAGTTTCTTGTTCCAGCCGTACTCTGCGCCGTACTTATTCTGAAGCTCCTCAGCAGTTTCCTGCTTGGTCTGGATCAGCCACACCCTTGTGTAGTCGGAAACCAGCTGAAGATAATCGTGGTCCTTGGTGATGATGTAGGACGGGATCTCTTTTTCAAACCGCGTAGCTACGCTGCCCACAATGTCGTCGGCCTCAAACTTGTTATCGTACATAACAACAAAGCCCAGTTCCTTAAGGAGGTTCTCCATGTTCTCAAACTGCTCCTTAAGTGGCTCTGGCGTATCGCCGCGGTTTCCCTTGTAATCAGGGTACTTCTCCCTGCGGAAGGTGTCCCTGGTCTGGTCGAAGGCAAACATCATGTGAGTGGGCTTCTGCTCCGCCATTATCTTGAGAATTGTTCTCATCATGCTGTACATGGCGTTGGTGTATCTGCCCTTGCCGTCGTGCATTATCTGGCTATATAGCGCTTTCTTTTTTTCTGGATCTTTTTCGAACAAAAGAGCTTTCGGCAAATTTCCATAGTAATTAGTAACCAGCATGGAACTGCCGTCTATAAGAATGAATTTATCTGACATTTATCCCCCGGTGGCTAGTACCTGCAATTCACAGAACCACTGCCTTTTAGATTGAATTTTACTTTGAAATTTTACCATTTTAGCGGCGTTTATGCAAAATCTGGTTGAGTTCTAAAATTTACAATAAATTTATTATTTCAATGAGGAATTGTCTGAATATTTAATTAATTTTTAATAATCGCTTAAGCTGAACAAGTTATAATTAATTTATGAATAACCGAATATTTATGTAGTGAATATCATTATAGGAGGCGACATAATTATGAAGAAAGGTTTTTCAGTCAGACTTAAGATCTTAGCATTTACCGTTATTCCAGCTGTTGTCATCACAATAGCTCTTTTGATCACGGGAATAAGATTTATGAAGACCGGTATGGAGGATGAGGTTCTGAAAGGACTTATGTCTTCTGCTTACACCTACAAGGATATCGGAATGAATGTCACAAGCCGTGAAGCAGGGGATAACGTTCTTGAATCAAATCTCAAAAAAGACACCGGTTACGATTTCACCTGGTTTGACGGAGACACACGTAAGAACTCATCTCTTGGTAGCTCTGTAATCGGCACAAAAGCCGCAGATGCAGTAATCTCAGCAGTTATCAATGGTGGAAACACATTCTCATCCACCAACACCCAGGTTGCAGGAAAACCCTATTTTGTAGCATATGTTCCTGTTAAAGACGAATCAGGAAAGACCGTTGCCATGGCATTTACCGGCGTTTCAAGAGAGGCAGTCAACGCCCAGGTCGGAAAGTCTGTAACCTTCATGGTTATGATCGCAGTGATCGTTCTGGCACTTTCCATTCTTGTGGCTGTATATCTTTCAACAGGCATGACCAAAGCAATCGAAGAGATCAACAAAAGCGTTGAGCATCTGGCTAACGGCGAATTTGTCAGGGCGAAAAAATTCCTTGATAGAAATGACGAGCTTGGACTTACCTTAAGAAATACAAACGGACTTATCGATACTCTCGAAGAGATCGTTTCAAATATCAGGCAATCTGCCCAGTCAGTTAATTCCTCTTCAACAGAGCTCTCTGACATGGCAGATCAGATCTCCCACACAGCTGAGGACGTTTCAAATGCAGTTCAGGAGATCGCATCCGGAGCAACCCAGCAGGCTGACGAGATCCAGAACGCCGCAGATAATGTAGGAAGGATCGGAGACGCAGTCGGAAACGTACAGACATCCACAGGAGAACTTGATCAGCTGGCAAGCAAGATGAAAGAAGCATCTGAAGTATCCAGCACATCCCTTGCGTCCCTGAAAGACTCCTCATCAGAGATGACAGCCAAGATCGACGAGATCTCTACCACCATCCAGAGAACACAGGATGCAGTTAACACTATCTCAACCAAGGTTGAAGGCATCACCTCCATCGCAACCCAGACAAACCTTCTTTCCCTCAACGCTTCCATCGAGGCAGCAAGAGCTGGCGAAGCAGGAAAAGGCTTTGCAGTTGTTGCAGGTGAGATTGGAAACCTTGCTGAAAGTTCTAGAGTCATGGCAGATGAGATCAAGAAAGAAATGGAAGTTCTCCTTGAAGAAGCTCGCGCCGCAGTTAGCGCTGCAGACGACGTTCGTCAGGGCAATCTTGATCAGCAGCAGGCCCTTGAAGGAACCATCTCTTCCATCAACGGAATGCTTGGCGACATCAACTCCACAGTTGGCGGCGTAAAGACCATCAGCGACGGCGCTGACCAGTGCGAGACCAGCAAGAACGCAGTTGTTGACACCATGAGTGCTCTTTCCGCAATTTCTGAAGAGAACGCCGCATCCTCCCAGGAAACCGGCGCTTCCATGCAGGAACTCTCAGCAACCGTTACAACCCTTGCTGGCAACGCCAACGACCTGAAGGACGTTGCAGAACAGCTTGAAAGAGACCTGGCATTCTTCAAATAAAACAAGACACGGGGACAAGACACGGGGACGGTTCTGTTGTCTTATTGCGCGCAATAAGACAACAGAACCGTCCCCGTGTCT
>SVGB01000029.1 GCA_015056565.1 Butyrivibrio sp. | reverse complement strand
TTGAAAGCGCCGTATACCGAACGGTACGTACGGTGTTGTGAGAGGACGGCGGTTAGTCACCGTCTCCTACTCGATTAGCATCGAGGAACAAGCTTTTTCAGCCAAAGCTGACAGTAGAGCCGTCCCCCTGTCTTGTTTTGGGTTTATATAATTTTAATTAAAAACATTCGGTATTTCATTGATTTGGGCGTTGGGGTAGCCTAAAATTAATATGAGTGTTTGTGCACGCAAGGAGGTAGTTGTGAACATTACAAAACAAAAAGATGGAGACAGACTTACAGTATTAATAGAGGGGGCTCTCGATATCCGCACGGCGCCTGATCTTAGCAAGGCGCTTGAGGGAGAGCTTGATGATGTAAGAGAGGTATATTTTGACCTTGAAGGTACCAGCTACACATCTTCAGCGGGGCTGCGTGTTCTTCTTAAGACCTTTCAGGTGATGGAAGGAAAGGATGGCAGAATGGTGCTCAAGAACGTAAATGATGACCTTTATGATGTCCTTAAACTCAGTGGCTTTGTAGATTTCCTTGAAATAGAGAGAGACTAAGTGCGTCCATGAAAAAACTTAAAGAAATAATGCCAACAGGACTGGCGGGGAAACTGATCAGATTCGTGGTCATATTCGTATTTATTATGGGACTTATTTTTTCCCTGATGTCCCGTATCCAAATCAGGCAGCTAAGGAAAGCCGTAAGAAACGAGGGCGAAAAGAGCTCTGATCTTATCGAAGGTGAATATAGCCAGTCAATGGACGAGATCACCAAGGATTCTCTTCTGCAGCTGAGTATCTGGGCGGCTGACAAGACGGACGACGAATTCTGGATCATCGACCATGACATGAGAAGCCTTGGCAATCAGGTGGCGGATATATACAAACATCCTTACAACTATAACAGGATTCCTGTGTATGGGCCGAAAAAAGAAAACGCCGGCAAGTTTGTGCTTCAGGCTCTGTATCCGGGAGATCCTGCTGATACTGCGCCTGAAACAGTAGCCATGATCGAGAGGCTTGCAAACCTTGAGCCCATGATGGCTGAGATGGTAGAGGGCAATGAGGGCTACACTCTGGACCTTTACATAGCAACCCTCGATGATGTGACCCTTGCCATGGATATGCTTTCTGATGGCAAGTATGACGAAAACGGAAAGCTTAAAGAGTATATCCCAAGCAGCCGCCCGTGGTTTCAGGGGGCAGTGGCCACAGGAGATATGTATGTATCTTCTGCTGTCCACAGCTTTTTCTACAATATGAACGAGGTGGTTTACGGATATCCTGTATATGTAGATGGAGAGCTTGTAGCAGTTCTGGAAGCCTCCACAGCTCTCGGAGTAATAGAACGAAAGATGTCTGAGCGTAATATTGGTAGTGAAGGATTCTCCATCCTTGTCAGCAAAGGTGGCCAGCTTGTTTGTACCAAGAGGATCGAGGGTGAGCTCATGATGCGCCCGGATATGGCAGAGGATATAAGAGGAAGCGTAAATCCGGACCTTGCCGAGATGATAGATAAGGCCCTTCTTGGTGAAACAGATGTAAGCCAGGTGACAGTAGATGGAAAAGACTACTATGCAGCCTATGCCCCACTGAACACCATCGGATGGACTCAGATAACCTTTGCTTCAGTGGACGAATTAACAGAGCCTACCAATCAGCTGCTAAAGACAATGGAAGACTCCAACGACAGCATGCTAATGACCTTGTCAAAGGACTTCAGGCGTTATTCGATCCTGCTTGTAATCGGACTTTTAGCTTTCATGCAGGTGGCGATCATTTTAGTCAGTCTGCTGGCCAAGAGAAGAGTTGCACCTATCCAGAAGATGACAGAGGCTGTCACAGGCTTCGTTGGCGAAGACATGGCTTTCGAGATGGATGACGTGTACAGGACCGGCGATGAGATAGAGGAGCTGGCTGAGTCCTTTGACATCATGTCCCGCAAGATGAAGGCATATGTCAATGAGATTGTAGAGAACACTGCTGAAAAAGAGAGAGCTAAGGCAGAGATGGAGGCAGCTTCACAGATCCAGTTAAAGATGCTTCCAACTGTACAACCGGACTTCTATGAAAAGCCTGGCTATGAGCTGTATGCACAGATGGAAACTGCAAAGGAAGTAGGTGGAGATCTGTACGATTTCTATTACCTTGATCCGGATCATCTTGCCATCACCATTGGCGATGTATCAGGTAAAGGTATCACTGCGGCTCTTTTCATGGCTCTTTCAAAACAGAAGCTAAAAGCAGAGATGATCCTTCACAACGGAGATGTAGCTGAGGCTATGAATGCAGCCAACAAGAGGCTCTGCGAGGAAAGTGCAGATGCAATGTTTGTCACAGTGTGGCAGGGCGTTCTTACGCTTTCCACAGGGCAGCTACAGTTTGTCAATGCCGGACACATGTATGCTGCGGTGAAAAGAGATGGCGGCGCCTTCAAGATCGAGCAGGATGACCACTGCATGCTCATGGGCGGACTTGACTTTATTGAATATAAAACAAACACCACAACTCTCAAAAAAGGCGATATTTTCTATCTGTACACAGATGGTGTTACAGAGGCCCACAATGAGGCAGAGGAGCTCTTTGGTGATGAAAGGTTCTTGGAAGCCCTTAATGAAAACACCGACGCGTCTTTGGAGGAGCTCGATAAGACAGTAAGAAAGCGCGTCTTAGAGTTTGCAGATGGAGCAGAGCAGTACGATGACATAACAACCATATGCTTTAGATATACAGGATCAAAGGCTGATTAAGGAGGATGCTATATGTTCAGACATGAGGATTTGCATAGAAGGGCTGTTAATAATGAGGCGCAGATGGTCCAGCGTGTTGATAACATGCAGGATCATCTTGAAGTTGACTGGGCGGAAATGGACAGGCAGGAAATGCTTCAAATGCAGCAGCGTCAGCAGTCAAACCGGGTGAATTATGTTGAACAGAGAATATTGCATGAAGAGCGCATTAAAACATTAAAATTCATGCTCACTGAGAGCCGGTTTCCAATCCATGTGCCCAAGAAAGTTTCTCTTTCTGAGGAGATTGGAAAGACGTTTAAGAGCAGGGTCTCTGAGAAAGTCCGCCTTGAAAAGCAGAGAAATAAAAGATCAAGGCTCCATCAGAAACTGCTCAACTTTGAGAAACTTGAAAACATAGAACAAAGAGTTGAAGATGAATCCTTCGAACAGCTTGATAAGTATCTTGAAGAAGATCAGGTGCTGTGCCAGCCAAAAGAGCTATCTGATCTTGCAGCATTTATGACGAAAGAAGATGAGAATGTTTCGAAGAATATTTTGGATAACTATCTGGGAAAAGGAGAACAGCAAAAGGGCATTGACCGGAACAAAGCTCTCGATTTCTGCCTGCTAAAGCTTACTTCTTTTGATCTTGGCAAGATTGATCTTACCAATGATAAGATCCTTGCTGATAACGCCCAGACTCTTCAGCGTGTATCCATGCAGCTTAGGGCTTTTGACAGGCTGGCTGCAAAGAATGCCTATTTTGCCGGAATGGATGAAGATACTCAGCACAGCATAGAGGACAAATTGCAGCAGCTTCGGTCTGTTGTAGCTTACTATGAGCTTCGAAAAGAGATAATCACAGATCCTTTATATATGAGCCACTACAATGATGAGCTCACCATGGACTTTACCAGCACAACTGATGAGGCTCAGAAGGCTTTGGCAAAGAAGCTTTTAAAAGCTCACCTTGCCGGCATTGATATGCTTGAGAAGAATGGAGCAAATGATAAGCTTTTATTAAGGCTGCGGCTTAAAACGCCCAGATTCAGGGATCCATCTGCCGGAAATACAGTTGTACAGAATACAGCCCACATGCTAAGGACAGGTCTTGTGGACTACGAGCTTAAGGTGAAGTCAGATAAACAGATGCCATCAGAACACGCTAAAAAGTTCTATAGAGAAAATAAACAGATGGCAAAGATGTTTGTAGAGACAGCTGAGAAAAACGCACTGTCCTTTAAGGGAAGTATTGAACAGCAAAAAGATTACAAAGATGAGGGGTACAAGCCAGAGAAGGTATTTTCATATTTTGAGGAACTTAAGGCCATTAAAGCAGATGATTTTAAGTGTGATTCGTACCGGGATATGCTCAGTAATTTTGCTGGCAATTACAGCCTTTGTGACAAGGTGCATCACCTTCATTTCTTGATCATGAGGGCACTTACGGCTGGATGGAAAGATGAACGGATCGGTGATGATGATCTTATGGAGCTTCGGGTTAAGGCAAATTTCTTTAATAATGCAAAGCTTACCATGGAAGCAATGAACTATGCACTCATCGAGGATGAGAAAACAGCTCTTTATTCTGATGAAGAGTGGGATAATTTTGTAACCTCAAGAGTAAGGCTTGTACAACATCAATCCACATTCAGGGCTCCGGTTATACCGGGCAAAAAAGCTGATCTTCTGAAAGAGATCAGAGATTTTATGAAAGAAGAGGAAGATACGAAGGAAGAGACCATAAAGGAAACTTATAAATATATTATGGAACCAGGAAGTGATGAGCCTATCAGCGAGGAGGAACTGAAAAAAAGAAAAGAACAGTTCACCAAGAATGCAGTTGTTACAGATTATTTGACAGATAATGAATTAAAAACAGGTGGAAGCATAGAGGGTTCGCTTGATTTGCTGTTCGAAAAAAAAGGCAAATTTGTAGGAAGGAAAAGTCCAAAGCTTCCTAGATACTTTGGTTATATGGGGAAGGGAAAATCTGCCAAAGAGATAGAAAGACTTTATGATCTTGCTACAGGGTCAGATGAGCAGCAGCTTCAGTATTACTGCGAGATACTTGCAAATATCAGGAGTGTGCCGATGGAGAAATTTGACATGGATGATCCTGGTACATTCTTTGATGACTGGCAGAAAAAAACCAGAGTTGGAAAAATTACAGCTGACGGGCTCCACGACGTCCTTAAGGAGATAAAAACAATCCTTTTGCGGAACAGGAAGATCAGACAAGATGACATTGATAAAGGAAAAGAGCCGACAGTTAAGGAACTGAAATTCCCAGAGCCTTACACATCTTTTGAAGAGATGGAAAGAGATTTAAAGGCCCTTTATGTTCTGGGGCAAGATGTCATTGGACCAAGAACCACCGGGATCTCCCAGGCTGGAAGCGCAAAATGGCTTCACCCACTTTCGGTCTTTGAATTGGGAACCTATGATATAAGAAAGGCTAAGGCAGCTGAAAAAGCAAGTGGAGATATAGGTGATGATATAGTAAAAAATAATGCTTTTTCTAAGCTCAGATCCACATTAGACTTTTGTGCTTCGGGGATTACATATGCAAAGCCTGGTCAGACAAGCTTTGATGTTAAGACTTCTGATTGCTACGAGATGGCCCTGAAAAAAAATGATAAAGAAAAGAAAAAGCTTCTTGATATTCAGCAAAAAGCTAGCGAAAGATCAAAAGAGGGAAGCGTTGTTTCAAACGTTTCAGATAAGACCTGGAAGGAAAGCGGCGGCGCCACTTTCAAAAAGATCATGGAGAAAAGTGACGCAGACCGCATAGAACAAAAGAGTAAGGGCTTTTTGGCAGCGGTAAGCATGCAGGGAGAAGATGGTAAGGTCTATAAAGAATTAAGACCTTCTCTTCCGAAAATAATTAATATAAAAGGTACCAAGGTCGAACTGCGCAAAACCTGGAATCTCTTTATCAAATCCTATGTATCACTTATTACGAACGAAGACGGTTCTTTTAAAACAGAAAGCATTACTAAGGATATCTGCGAGAAATTCAGTGCTATAACTATGTATTATGGTAATGGCTACAGTAAAGAGGATTGCGAAAGCTACCTCAAAGAGACCTTCGGACCAGTCATGAGAAAAATCCTTCAGGATGATGATCCAGATATCAAGCCTGAAAGGTTGGATAAGCAGGTAGACGATATCACCAAAGGAATCATTCTCCTTGTGGAAAACGTCGAAGGCAAGCAGCTCTTAAGAACTGAGGTGGATCCAGCAGGCGTTATTAATTCGTATAAGCTTTTAGCTAATTTGTCTGATAGTAAGCTGGTGGAGTACTTGCGCCGTTTTAAGATCAAAGATAAGGGGAAGGAAAGAAATCCTACAGAGGAAGAGATAAATAGCGCCATACAGGGGCTTAAGGACGATCTGAATAAGATCCCAGAGTCCCTTAAGGAAGTAAGAGATCTTGATATAGATAGTGAAACGGTGCCTGTCTTTAATGCTTGCTCTGGTAATGCGGAATTTTACAGGAAGCTCCAGACCCTGCATACAAAAGAAAAAGCCAATATCATCAGTTATAAAACCGAGGAATTTGTAAAGAAAAAACCTCGGGAAGCTTTGGGTTATCTAAGGAATGAATTAAATACCCTTGGAAAGGCTAGGGGGTTAAATGATGAAAAAATAGAACAGTTTGCCAAAACTCTTAATGAAATTTCAGCTAAAGACAAGATAAAAGGTGATGATATTGATGAGCTGATCACAATATCAAATCGTCTTGCCAATTATGAGTACCATGTTGGAGCCCATGTCGTATCTGATGAAGAAGATGGCGATATAACTATCGAAGCTTTTGCTGCAGAAGACAGTCAGTTTGAGGTTACACCTATAACAATGCATGCAGCAATAGGTCAGTACCATGGGACTAAAAAAGCATTAGGAGAAGGAAAAGAGAAAAGTCATACCGGTTTTTCAAACTATTATAACACTGAGGCTCCTTATACAACTAACGTGGTGAATCAGTTGAAGACGTACCTCAATATGTCTATAAAGAAATATCGTGGACAGCTTCCAGATCCAGCGAATAAATGATCACAAAAATAAAAGAGGCTTCAGGACTAAAGAGTCCTGAAGCCTTTTGCTTTATCCCATATATTGCCAGCTCTTGCTGCATTCGCAGTCTGGATTGGTGCACTTTACTGCGGGAAGACCTCCGTAGTAGTGCCCATCCGAGTTCATGGGGTATCCGCACTTGGGGCACATCTTTCTTGTTATGGTGCCTTCACCTTCTACAAATTTATCTGGAAGGACACTGGATCCACCTGTTATGTTAGAAAGTTCTTCTTCGTTTAATTTGATATTGTCAGCCATAAGTATATCCTCCTGCCTGGTTTCTTACTAATAGTTTATACGAAGCAGTGCATGAAAAGACATTAAATAATCATAAACTTTTCTCTAAAACAAATTTAATACGCTGTATTTGATGACGTATATATACGATAATACGATATAATTAATTTGTGGAATACTGACATTCACTAAGAAGGAGACTTGTATGGATTACAACATTGCTGTAGTCGATGATGAGGTTTTGATCCTTGAAACTGTAAGAACTTTTCTTGAAGATGAGAACATGCATGTGACATGCATGGACTCTGGTAAGAGACTCCTTAAATACATAGAAACCCACAATCCGGATGTGATCCTTTTGGACATCATGATGCCTGATATGGATGGCTTTGACACCTATATAGCCCTGAGAAAGTACGAGGACCGGGCTGGAAGAAGACATACTCCGGTTATTTTCATGTCAGGGTCTGATAGCAGCGACTCCGAGGAAATGAGCCTTGTTATGGGAGCTTCGGATTACATACAAAAGCCCTTTAACAAAGACGTTCTCATAAGGCGTATAGACCACACCATAAAGAACAACAAGACGATTGAGAACCTTACAGAAGAAGCCACTATAGACAGACTTACCGGCTTTTACAACAAGACAAAGGGAACAGAGCGCGTGTCAAAGCTCTGCAAAAGAAAAAACGGAGTCCTTGCAGTTCTTGACCTTGACAGCTTTAAGCTGGTCAACGATCTTTTTGGCCACGAGGCAGGAGATGCAGTCCTTAAGGCCTTCGCCACTGTTGTGAGAAAGAATACCAGAGAGACTGACACTCTGTGCAGGATTGGCGGAGATGAGTTCATGGCTTTTTTTGAGGATCTGACAGACAAAAGCGTTATAGCCTCTTTGTCGAAAAGGCTGAATACGCAGCTTGTCAGGGAAGCGGCGGTGATAATGGGAAAGGACAATGGCATTCCCCTTGGAATATCCATGGGAGTTGTCATGGTACCGGAACACGGAAGAGAATACAGCGACCTGTTCGCTTTGGCTGATGCTGAGCTTTATAAGGTCAAGCAAAATGGCAAGCATGGTTTTTCAATCCACCATGCGAATGCCGGACTTGATGAGGAGGAAGAGAATATCCGCCAGAAGCTCAGCCGGATAGAGAAAATTGTGGAAGAGAGAAATGACAAGGAAGGTGCACTGATCCTTGGAAAAGACTCTTTTACCGTGGCATACAGACTGGTGATGCGTCTGTATAGAAGATATGGCGGGTCTGCAGCTCTTTTGCTCTTTGATCTTAATCCTATAGATGATGCGGCACTAAACTATGTGATCGACTTTACAACAGCTTTTGGAAATATACTGGAAAAGACCTTGAGAATGAGCGATGTGGTGATGCAGACCGGCTCTCATAGTTTCTTTATACTACTGACTGAATGCACGGAGCCAGAGGTTGGAAATGTCATAAGAAGAGTAAAAGAGGCGTATAAAGATTTAGAACATAGCGACAGGATAAGGCTTGAGTACATATATAAGTACTCATCAAAGGAACGCACAGAAGGCTAAAAATGGGCAAAGTAACCAGGCTGAATGTGGAGTATTTAAACACCATAATTGTGCTATAGAAACTGCATAAAGTTTTATCAATGAAGAATGTCTGTTTTTTGCATATGTTTGCTAAATATGCCAAAAACAGACATTCTTTTTATTTCCTGTTTCCATAAACTAAAAGCATAGAACAAAAAACATGTATACCAGATCAGATTATGGGAGAAGCTATGAAATACGGATATTTTGACAGGGACAATGATGAGTACGTGATAGACAGGGTGGACCTTCCAACCTCCTGGACCAACTATCTGGGTGTGGAGGATATGTGCGCGGTGGTCAACCACACAGCTGGAGGGTATCTCTTTTACAAATCGCCTGAGTACCACAGGATCACAAGGTTTAGGGGCAACGCAATTCCGATGGACAGACCTGGAGACTACGTGTACATAAGGGACAGAGAGGATGGGGACTATTTCTCAATCTCCTGGCAGCCAGTTGGAAAGAGCCTTGATGAGGCTAAGTACATCTGCCGCCATGGCATGAGCGTCACCACCTACGAGTGCGACTACAAGGGGATCCACGCCAGCCAGAAGATGAGTATTCCACTTGGCGAAAATGCTCTGGTGTGGGATGTTAACATCACCAACAACTCAGACAGGGAGAGGGAGCTTGATGTGTTTACTTACGCCGAGTTTTCTTTTCACCATGTGATGATAGATAACCAGAACTTCCAGATGAGCCTGTATTGCGCGGGATCTGAGTATAAGGACGGGGTGATCATCCACGACCTTTACTACGAGGAAGAGGGCTACCAGTACTTTACAGCTAACTTTGAGCCAGATGGATATGAATGCCTGCGGGATGAGTTCATCGGGATCTACAACACTGAGTCAAACCCAAGGGCGGTGACAAAAGGGCGACTTGAAGGCCACACAGAAAAGGGCGGCAATCATTGTGCGTCTCTTCAAAAGAGCCTCAACCTTGCACCAGGTGAATCGGCAAGACTTCTCTTTTTCCTTGGGGAAGGCGCAATTGACGAGGCAAAAAAGATCCGGGGAAAATACGCTGATCCTGCTGCCATGGACAGGGCCTACGCAGAGCTTAAGGCCTTTTGGAAAAAGAAACAGGACTGCTACAGGGTATCTTCTCCTGAGGCAGGAGTTGACACCATGATAAACACCTGGACACTGTATCAGTCTGAGATAAATGTCATGTTCTCAAGGTTTGCTTCTTTTATTGAGGTTGGTGGAAGAACGGGACTTGGCTACAGAGATACGGCTCAGGATGCCATGACAGTTATCCCTTCAAACCCGGAAGGTTGCAGAAAGAGGATAATAGAGCTACTTCGTGCCCTGACCACAAGAGGATACGGAATACATCTCTTTGAACCCAGGTGGTTTGCTCCAGAGGATGAAAATAAGGACAAGAAAAAGCCTTTCAAATCTCCCACAGTT
Organism: Butyrivibrio sp.; assembly: GCA_015056565.1. Classification (GTDB taxonomy): domain Bacteria; phylum Bacillota; class Clostridia; order Lachnospirales; family Lachnospiraceae; genus Butyrivibrio. The sequence goes on along the minus strand of SVGB01000029.1, from coordinate 14,483 downwards.
ATTCCTGAGCCTGAAGGGGCATCCAAGGTTCATGGTCTTGCTGATGCCTGCGCTGACGATGCACTGTGGCTTGTGCCAACCATAACCGAGTACGTCAAGGAAACCGGCGACATGGGATTTCTTGGTGAGAAGTACGGCTATGCAGATGGGGGCTCAGGTACAGTTTATGAGCATATGAAAAAGATCGTGGAGTTCTCCTACAACGAGGCTGGACAGCATGGTATCTGCAAGGGACTACGTGCTGACTGGAATGACTGCCTTAACCTTGGGGGCGGAGAGAGCGCTTTAGTTTCATTTCTTTTGTATAAGGCACTTACCTGCATCGTAGAAGTGGCAGAATACCTGGGACTATCGGATGATGCTGAGCGCTATGGCAGCATGCTCCTTGTGCTTCAGAACACACTTGATGATATCCTCTGGGATGGTGACTGGTACCTCAGGGGCTTTACAGGCAGTGGTCGCAAGATCGGCTCCAAGGAAAACAAGGAGGGCAAGATACACCTTGAATCCAACGCCTGGGCAGTGCTGTCCGGGGCAGCAGATATGGATAAGAGTAAAAAGACTCTTGATTCAATTTATGAGCACCTGTTCACACCATACGGAATCATGCTGAATGGACCGGCTTACACAGAGCCTGATGATGATATCGGATTTGTTGCCAGGGTTTACCCGGGACTTAAGGAAAATGCAAGTATCTTTTCCCACCCTAATCCATGGGTGTGGTCTGCAGAGTGCAGGGTTGGTAACGGCGACAGGGCATTTGAGTACTACAAGAGCCTTTGCCCTTACTATCAGAACGACATGATAGAGATAAGGCAGGCGGAGCCCTATTCCTACTGCCAGTTCATATCGGGCAAGGATCACACAACCTACGGAAGGGCCCATCACCCATTCATGACAGGCTCCGGTGGCTGGGCGTACTTTGCTGTGACCCACTACCTGCTTGGAATACGTCCTGAGTTTGACGAGCTTATAGTTGACCCCTGTGTTCCTGCTTCCTGGGATGGATTTGCCGTTCGAAGGACCTTTAGGGGAGATGTCTACAATGTGACAGTATATAACCCTGGTCACGTTCAGAAGGGGGTAAAAGAGATCTGGCTGGACGGAAGTGCTGTTGACAGGATATCAGTTATAGGCGATGGAAAAGAGCATGAAGTAAAAGTTGTAATGGGATGAGGGGGATTTTAAAATGATCAAATTTGGAACCGGCGGTTGGCGCGCAATAATAGGCGATGAGTTCACCAAGGAAAATGTTCAGATCCTGGCACAGGCTCTTTGCTCCAAGATGAAGGACGAACACCTGGAATCCTACGGGATAGTTCTTGGCTATGACAGGAGGTTTTTATCCAAGGAGGCCATGCAGTGGGCGGCAGTCGTGTTTGCTGCAAATGGCATAAAGGCCAGCCTTATCAACAAGTCAAGCCCGACACCTCTTGTAATGTTCTACGTTATGAAGCATGATCTTCCCTACGGAATGATGGTGACTGCAAGCCACAACCCGGCTATCTATAACGGCATCAAGCTCTTTACCAAAGAAGGAAGAGATGCTGACGAGACTGTAACTGCAGACGTAGAGAGATACATTGAAGAGGTGGCTCTCCCTGTTAAGTCCATGGACTACGAGGAAGCAAAGGCTGCTGGACTCATAGAGGAGTTCTATCCAATAAATGAATACATCGACAACATCCTTGACCGTGTCAACGTGGATGCTATCAGGGCAGCAGGCCTTAAGGTTGCTCTTGACCCCATGTACGGCGTAAGTGAGACAGCAATCAAAACCATCCTTCTTACAGCAAGGTGCGAGATGGAGACCATTCACAGCCGCCACGATACCCTTTTTGGAGGAAAGCTCCCTGCGCCAAATGAAGGAGCAATGTCTCCTCTTATGACCTGCGTTAAGGACTATCACTGCGACATCGGAATTGCTACAGACGGAGATGCCGACAGGATAGGAGTTGTGGACGATAAGGGAAGATATCTTTCTCCCAACGACATTCTGGTACTTCTGTATTACTATCTTGTTAAGTACAGACATGAAAAGGGCCCGGTTGTAAGAAACCTTTGCACCACCCACATGCTTGACAGGATTGCAAACAGGTTCGGAGAGGAGTGCTATGAAGTACCTGTGGGATTTAAGCACATTTCAGCCGGTATCACTGAGCACGATGCACTTATTGGTGGAGAGTCCTCTGGGGGTCTTACGGTAAGAGGCCATATAAACGGAAAAGACGGCGTGTATGCAGCAGCTCTTTTGGTAGAGATGCTGGCAGTTACAGGCCGCAGGATATCCCAGATCTACGACGATATACGCTCTGAGTTCGGACACTTTTATATGGTGGAAAAGAACTTTTCCTTCAAGGCCTCCCAAAAGAGTGAGTACCAGAAGACCCTCATGGAGGATAAGCTCCTTCCCAAGTTTCCGGTAGAGACCTTAAAGACTTCCTATATGGATGGTTGTAAGGTATACTTTAAAAATGGAGGATGGGTATGCGCAAGGTTTTCAGGCACTGAGCCACTCCTTCGTATCTTTTGCGAAATGGACGATCCAGATATGGCAGAGGACATCTGCAGGATCTTTAGGGATTTTCTGGGATTAGAGGTAGAACAATGAAGCGCAGAAACACACTGAAATGGCAGATGCTAAGGCTAATGGCCCTTGGATGGTTTGTTCCACTTACAGCCATCGTGCTGCTGTTTCTCCTGGTGGTATCTGGCAGGATCGATCGCCAGAGTGAGCGCCTTATAACAACATCAATGGAGAAGGCGGCGGAGATAAGTATCCTCCGCCTTTCTGACTGTATTGATGCATCCAAGGATGCGTCATATCTTCCGTATATCAGAGATGCCTGGGCAAGGTATCAGTCCGATGGGGATGAGGGCAATCTCTACAATGACGTCACCAGCTTTCTGGCAGAGCAGTACAAGTACAATCCAAGCTTTGATATAACGGCTCTTATATTCATCGATGAGCCGGAAACTATCTACTATACAGGTAACACCACGGGACGAGGAAGCGTTTCAAGGATCAGGTTTTTTAAGGATCAGGTACAGAAAGAGGCTCTCAGGCTGTCGGAAGATCTTGACACAAGGACAGAGTTCTTTTCCATGGGCGGACACGTATATATGATCAGGAACCTGATGGGAAGGGGCTTTAAGAGGTATGCGGTCCTTGTGATGGAGCTGAACCCTGAGGAGGTATTTGAGAGTGTAAAGAGCGTCTGGGAGTACCGGGGCATGAGCATTCTCTTTGAGGGGCAGCAACTCTTTTCCGAAGGGGATATGCCAGAGGCTATAGATGTTCCCGTGAAAAATGATGAAGTGGTGATGACATCAATAGGCGGAAGGCAGATGGTTGTAAGCTCCAAAAAGAGCGTCGACGGAGATTTTACCTATGCGGTATCCTACGACGCAACAGCGGTGAACCTGGAAAAGAGGAGCATTACATTTACCTTCTGTATCCTTTTGATTTTCCTGATCCCTCTTATATATGTGGTCATGTACTTCTTTAACAGCAAGATCACAGGGCCAATTTCAAACCTTACAGATGCATCCAAGCAGATCGCTGACGGAAACTACGGCGTTAAGGCAAAGGTCAAGGAAAACAACGGCGAGATCACTGACCTTTCAAGGAACTTCAACAAGATGTCAGAAAAGCTCTCCGAGCAGTTCAACAAGATATTTGTTGAGGAAATCGCACTTCGCGATGCCAACATCCATGCGCTGCAGTCCCAGATCAATCCTCACTTTTTAAATAACACCCTGGAGATCATCAACTGGGAAGCCAGGATGCACGGCGAGGAGAAGGTATCCAGCATGATCGAGGCACTGTCGGTCATGATGAGCGCCACCATGGACAGAAACAGGCAATCCCTTATAACGCTGGAAGAGGAAATGGAGTACGTCAACGCGTACCTGTACATTATAGAGTGCAGATATCAGGAGAGGTTCACCCACACAGAAGAGATAGATGAAGCTCTTTTACCTGTGAAGGTTCCAAGGCTGATCATACAGCCTGTCATTGAGAATGCCGTTGAGTACGGAAACACCGGGGATGACAGAAGGAGTATTGCTCTTAAGATAGAGGGCACAAGGGATGGCGAGAAAGTCGATATGAAGATAATGATCATCAATCCTGGAGAGCCCACCGCTGAGGATATGGCCAAGATAAAAGAGCTTTTGACTGACGATATTGATATCAAGCCAATGGAGGAGCGGTCCACAAGGATAGGCATAAGGAACGTCAACAGAAGGCTTAAGATGATCTATGGCGGTAAGAGTCACCTTACTATTGAACCCGACGGAAACGGGAATACAATCAGCACTATATTTGTCAAGAATTAACAATTTCAGCAATCTGATTTAAAGAGCTGTCAGGTTATTCTACTAGTATAAGATAACACGAAGGTATTTGTACGCGGGCTAGCGTGCAGAAGGGAGAATGTATGAAAATGAAAAAACTGACAGCAGTACTTATGGCTGCTACTATGGGTCTTACCATCTACGGTTGCGGCAGTGCAGCACCTGCAGCTACTGAGAGCGAGGCACCTGCAGCTACTGAGAGTGAAGCGCCAGCAGCAGAGGCTCCAGCAGCAGAGACCACTGAGGCAGCAGGTCCTGTAGAGATCACAGTAACAACTACTTTTGCAGGTGAGGACAGCAACGCTCAGAACTACAAGGATGCAGTAGCAGGCTGGGAGGCAGCTACAGGCAACACAGTAAGCGACACTTCAGCAACATCTGATGAGACCTTCAAGACAAGGATCATCACTGACTTTGAGACAGGTTCAGAGCCTGACGTATTATTCTTCTTTAATGGGGCAGACGCTAATGATTTCGTTAATGCAGGCAAGGTTGTTTCAATTGACGACATCAGAGCAGAGTTCCCTGAGTACGCTTCAAACATGAACGACGACCTCATCGCTGCATCACCGGCAGATGGCGTTAAGTACGCAGTTCCTGTAAATGGATACTGGGAAGCAATGTTTGTTAACACCAAGGTTTTAGAGGATGCTGGCGTTGCTATGCCAGGTGCTGATTACACATGGGATCAGTTCCTTGCAGACTGCCAGAAGATCAAGGATGCAGGCTATGCACCAATCGCAGCTGCACTTGGCAACATCCCTCACTACTGGTGGGAGTTTGCAATCTACAATCAGCAGACACCTGCTGATCACTTAAATATCCCTGGCGCAGCAGATGATGCTACAGGCGCTCAGTGGGTAGCAGGACTTGAGGATATCAAGGCCCTTTACGAGGCTGGATATTTCCCTGAGAACACTCTTTCAGCAACTGACGATGAGACATTCGCTATGTTCACAGATGACAAGGCTGCATTCCTTCTTGATGGTTCATGGAAGGTTGGTGGTATTGTTGGTTCATGCCAGTCAGATCCAGAAGATCCAAGCACTATCGACGCTGAGAAGCTTGGCCACTTTGATGTAACTTACTTCCCTGGAAAGGGCAACAGAAAGACAACAGACCTTGTTGGCGGACTTTCAATGGGTTACTACATCACAACCAAGGCCTGGGAAGATCCTGACAAGAAGGCAGCAGCAGTAAGCTTTGTTGAGTACATGACAAGTGATGAGGTTGTTCCTTTATTCGCACAGCATACAGCATCAGCTCTTAAGAACGCTCCTAAGGTTGATGAGAGCCAGTTCAACGCACTCCAGGTTAAGGCTATGGATATGATGAGTGGTGTTACATCACTTACCGGCGCTGTTCAGGATCTCTTTAACGGAGACTGCAGAGTATCTACATTCGATGGAATGCCTGACATTGTTGTTGGCAATGTATCAGCTGCAGATGCAGTTCAGGAAGGTATCGATGTTTATAATGCTCAGTAATTTTAGAGAAGGTTAATGAGGGGTTACTTTCGGCCGGCAGATCATCTGATTTTGCCGGCCGAGTTTTAAGAGGACTTTGGGGTATGTCTAATATATACAGGAACAAAAAATACGTATTGTTATTTCTGCTGCCAGCATTTCTTTTTCTTGTGGTCTATCTATATTATCCGTTTCTTGTAAACATATATGGAAGCTTCAGGCAGATCAAGAATCTTGGAACCTATGGAACCAAGTGGAACGAGCCTTTTTATGATAACTATGTAAAGCTTGTGACAGATCCGGTTGTGTGGACTTCGCTAAAAAATACAGTTCTTATGATACTGGCAACCATTGCAGGCCAGGTGGGGATAGCTCTTTTGCTGTCGCTCCTTGTGGACAACATCGAAAGGGGAACACAGTTCTTTAGGACAGTGTACTTCTTCCCTATCGTCATTTCAGCTACTGCATTGGGACTTCTTTTCAACCTTATTTTCCTTTACGACAAGGGAATGCTCAACCAGTTTTTGGAGCTTTTTGGAAAGGCTACGCTTACTGACTGGAAGGGAGAGAAGCTCGCCATCTTTACCATGATGCTGCCTGTTGTGTGGCAATATGTGGGATTCTACTTTGTTATCCTTGAGACGGGACTTAACAACATCTCTCAGGAACTGTACGAATCAGCTGCTATCGACGGTGCAACCAGATTTCAGAGGGTAATCTACATTTCCATCCCGCTTCTTAGGAATGTTATCTGCACCTGTCTTACGCTGGGCGTTACAGGAGCTCTCAAGGTCTTTGATCTTCCATGGACCATGTTCCCCAAGGGAATGCCTCTTAAGGAGACCTTCCTTACAGGAACCTACATGTACTATCAGACCATGGAGGCCAAGAACGTTGACTATGGCGCAACACTGGCTGTTCTTATCGTAGTTCTTGGAGTAGTGCTTTCAAGACTTACAAGGCGCGTGTTTAAAGAAAGCGAGGACTTCTGATATGAAAAGAAATAAACTGGGCCTTGCTGTTTTGTACACAATTCTTGGAGCATGGGCGCTGACAACTATCTATCCGCTTTTCTGGGTTTTGGAAAACTCTTTTAAGGCAAAAGACAAGATCCTTAATAACTCTTTTGCCCTGCCACTGGGAGATCTTTTTACACTGGCAAATTATAAGAGGGCATTTGACCGGCTGGACATCCTCCACGCCTACATCAACAGCATTTTTATTTCAGCCTGCGTGACCCTTGGGGTTATGATGTTGGCTGGACTTGCTTCTTTTGCCCTTGTGAGATTTGATTTCAAGCTAAAGAAATTTTGTCACACTATGGTGATCGCAGCCATGATGTTTCCTGTGTTCTCCACTATCATTCCTGTTTACACCATGGAGACTGGCTGGCACATCACCAATACTTCAAGCTGGATACTTAACATGGTATCTGTTATCCTGCCGCAGGTTGCAGGAAATATCAGCTTTGCCATCATAGTGCTAATGGGCTATGTGCAGTCACTGCCCTTAGAGCTTGAAGAAGCAGCTCATCTTGAAGGCTGCTCGATTCCACAAATCTTTTTCAGGATCGTGGTTCCTCTCGGGAAGCCATCCTTTGTGACGGTTGCAATATTCTCTTTTCTCTGGAGCTACAACGATCTGTTTACGCAGATGTTCTTCCTTCGCCGCCCTGAGATGCAGGCCATCACAAGGCTCCTTAACGAGCTGACCAGTAAGGAAGGCACAAACTATGGTCTTATGGCTTCCGCGGTTACACTGGTAATTATACCGGTAATTGTGGTATATATTTTCTTACAGAAGTATATAATTAAAGGTATGACAGCAGGTGCTGTAAAGGGTTAACAGATGTACAAAGTTTTGATCGTTGACGATGAGCCCGTTATCGTAGAGGGGCTTCGCAAGATCGTCGACTGGGAAAAATATAACTGCGTGGTTGTGGGGACAGCTTCCTCTGGAAAAGAGGGGCTGGAGATGACTGAAAAGTATCAGCCGGACATTCTTTTTACCGACATAAGGATGCCTGGAATGGACGGACTTACAATGATCGCAGCGCTGCGATCTGAGCACAGGAACATGCAGATCGTGATCCTGACCGGTTATCGTGATTTTGAGTATGCGAGAACTGCCCTGAATCTGGGAGTGTTCAGGTATCTTGTTAAACCCTCCAAGATGAAAGAACTGGATGAGGCCATGGAGAGCCTGACAGAGAGGCTTGATAAGCTTGGCAGGTCTAAGGAGCAGGATGAAGGCGAAGATACGGAGAATGCCAACAACTTCGTGGTGAAGCAGGCTCTTTCCTACATCGAGCAGCACTACAAGGAAAAGCTGCAGCTTACTGACGTGGCTGAGAAGGTCTATGTCAGCCACTGGCATCTGAGCAAACTCCTTAACAGTACAGGCAAGAGCTTTTCAGACCTTTTAAATGAAGTCAGGATTGAAAATGCCAAGAAACTCATGGAGGATCCAACCCTTCATATAGCGGACATATCTGAGAGAGTAGGCTTTGCGGATACAGCTCATTTCTCAAGGGTGTTCAAGAAATATACCGGTATGAGTGCCGGCGAGTATAGAAATAAATATCTGAGGTGACATACTATGAAGATTACTGGTGCTGAAGTTTACGGACCTGACAGACTTTTTTCAAAAAGAGATATCTACGTTAAGGACGGGATCATTGCTGATGAAAGCGACGATGACGTGGTGATTGATGGAACGGGATGCATGGCTATTCCGGGCTTCGTGGACATTCACTTCCATGGCGCAATGGGCAATGATGTGTGCGACGGAAACAAAGGCGCATATGAGGTCATTGGAAAATATGAGCTGCGAAACGGCGTCACAGCCATGTGTCCGGCAACTTTGACACTTCCTGTTGAGGAGCTGTGCAATGTCTTAAGGCTCGGTGCTGAGTATGCGCAGAATGTCCCTGCAGATGGCGCAGACCTGGTGGGCTTTAACATGGAAGGACCATTTATCAGCAGGGAAAAGAAAGGCGCCCAGAATGAGGCCTACATCCTTGAATGCGACGCTGATGTGGTAGATAGGTTTCTGGATGCGTCAAAGGGGCTTGTTAAGATAATTGGCCTTGCACCTGAGGTTAACCCTGGATACAGGGAATATATCGGTAAGGTCAAGGATAAGGTCAAGGTGTCACTGGCACATACCGGCACTGATTATGAGACTGCTGTATCTGCCATAGAGGCTGGAGCGTCCCATGTGGTGCACCTTTACAATGCAATGACCGGTTTGACTCACAGAGCTCCGGGAGTTGTTGGAGCAGCTTCCGATTGTGAGAATGTCACATGTGAGATGATCCTTGACGGAGTCCACATCCATCCGGCTGCAGCAAGGGCTGCATACAAGCTCATGGGAAGAGAACGCATCATTCTCATAAGCGACAGCGCCCAGGGCACAGGTATGGCAGATGGCGACTATACCCTTGGCGGTCTCCCTGTTGTTAAGGAAGGCAAGTACTGCAGGCTTAAATCCGACGGAACGATCGCTGGATCTGTTTCCAATCTCTACGATGTTTTCAGGACAGCAGCTCTTGAGATGAAGATACCTCTTGAGGATGTAATAGACAGCTGCACCATTAATCCTGCCAGATGCATCGGTGTTGATGACAGGTACGGATCCATAGAAAAGGGCAAGAAGGCAGATATATTGCTCATTGACAAAGAATCCTTAAAAATTTCTAAAATCGTCAAAGACGGAAGGAAAATTTGACTGTAATCATGTTACAGTCATTTTTTTTTATCATAAAATTGGTATTGCGTTGCAAAACTCGACAAAAAAAAGACAGCCTGCGACATGCATGATCATAGAAAAAATCTTTCATGCTATATTATGATCAAAGAAATGATTTTGCGATCATTGTGTGGGAGAAAAGAATGGAACAGATAAGGTACGATGCTACGGGCCTTATGATAGTCAGAGAGGACTATTGCTGTGAGCACTTCGAGCCAGACGATGGGGCGCTGGTTCCTATGAAGGAGTGCTGGTGCTGCAAATGGTCGAATTTCAGGGCTGATAGCAAGGACAGCTACAGCGAGAGCTATAGCGTCTGTAATTATATGGGAAATATGAAAGAAGCAGTTAACAAGTAAGCCGATAGAGGTAGATAGTATGGGTGACAAAGAAAAGACTATACTACAAGTTAATATGTTTGGTGGACTTGCGATTACTTATGAGGGGAAGAACGTATCTATCGGTAAGAACAAGACAGCTAAATATATACAGCTTTTGGAGATAGTGTGGCTGGCAGGGGAAGCCGGAATTCAGAAGGATCAGCTCACTGGGATCCTTTATGACAGAGAGGAACAGTCCAATCTTGCCAACAGCTTTAATAACCTGATCTATCAGATGCACAAACAGATGGACAGGGCCGGACTTCCGGAACTTGATTATGTAGTGAACAAGGATGGAGTCTTTTTCACAGATGATAAAGTAGTTATTGATTCTGATGTACTGAGATTCAAGAATAACATTTTAGTGGCAAGGCAGCAGGAGAACGAAGCTGAAAGCATTCCTTATTACAAGGCAGCTTTTGATGAGTACAGGGCTGAGATTCTTCCTGAGCTTGCAACGGCTGAGTGGCTCATTATCCAGAGTGTTCAGCTTCAGAAGATGTACGCAGAAAGCGTTATAGCTCTTGGCAGCTACTACGAAGAAAGAAAAGACTATGAGTCAATGTACCAGGTATTCAAGAAGGCAGCAGAGCTGTATCCTGATGACGAGTGGCAGATCGGAGAGATCAACGCCCTCATCGGAATGGAGTCCTTCAAGGAAGCCTATGCAGTATATGACGAGACAGTAAGGTATTATACAGATGAGCTTGGAGTAACACCAAGTAATGATCTTCTTGAGTGTTATGAAAAGATGAGCCGCCAGATCACAAATGTTCCTGGCAAGATTCTTCAGATCAGAGATGGCATCCTGGAGCACAGAGGTGCTGTTTCAGACAACGATGAAGGCGCCTATGATTGCTCTTTCCCAAGCTTTATCGATGCATATCATATCCTCAGCCGCAACATGGAGAGAAGCGGACAGTCGGTTTACATGATGCTTCTTAATATAGTTGACTATGAGGGTAAAAAGATAGCTAATCAGGGCAAGCTCGAAGCCAGGGCTAAGTTATTGCAGGAAGCAATTTCGCTGACACTTCGTCAGGGCGACACATATTGTAAGTACTCGGCATCGCAGTATCTGCTCCTTTTGGTTGGAACCAACAAGGAGAGCTGCAAGACAGTTTACAGGAGACTGCTCAATAAATTCAAACTCCTGGCAGGCCCAAGAACTGAGTTGGAATACAGCGTTGTTTCGCTGGCTGACCTTCCAGACAGGCTTGCAGAGGCTAAGTGATGAAATACTGATTTTCTTATGAGAATATGAGGTTTTTTTATGAGGGGAAGATTCCGCAGGGTATTTGGTTACTCTGCGGAATTTTCTTTATTGTTAATATTTTGTTCACATAACTTTAAACGGTAGGGGGTAAAATTATATTAGTATTACTAGAAAGGAAGTGAGGTTATGGCTGTAGAGCATCTAGACTACTCCAAGTTGAACCTTACACCATTACAGGGCGGGGCAGACAACTATAATCCAGAAGAGGTTACACAGGCTGATGTGGAGAAGATCCTTCGCAAAAAGAATCAGCTTGAAGAATTTAAGATTCTTATGATGAAGTACGATTGTGCACTTTCAGAAGTAAGGACCAAGCTTGATGTACTTAATAAAGAGCTTTCTTTGAGGAACAAGAGAAATCCATTTGAAGCCATCAAGATGAGGATAAAGACTCCGGTCAGCATCTACAACAAGCTCTGCGACAAGGGCGTAGATATGACCATTAAAAATATCAACAAGAATCTTTCAGACATAGCGGGCATCAGAGTTATCTGTTCATTTGTGGATGACATCTACATGCTTGCCAACTGTCTTGCTCAGCAGGACGATATCAAGGTGCTTCAGAAAAAGGACTATATTTCAAGCCCCAAGAGCACAGGATACAGATCACTTCATCTGATCATCCAGGTGCCAATATTCCTGACAGATGTCAAGGAATATATGAAGGTTGAGGTTCAGTTCAGGACCATAGCAATGGATTTCTGGGCAAGTCTTGAGCACAAGATGAAATACAAGAAAGATATCGAGAACGCTGAGGTGATCACTGAGGATCTTAAGTTCAGTGCTGATCTTATCAATCAGATCGATATGAGAATGCAGCAGATCAGAGAAAAGATCGATGCTACAGATGACATAGTTTAATAAGACGCGGAGACGATTCTACCTGACACGGGGACGGATAAGACACGGGGACGGTTCTTTTGTCTTGTTTTATTTTGATAAAATAAGACAAAAGAACCGTCCCCGTGTCTTATCCGTCTCCCGTGTCTCTTTTATTTACCTGGCGGTCCATCTTCCGCTGGCTCCGCAGGGGAGAACAAGGCCGTTATTTTTTACCGGAAGTCCTATTTCGTTTGCTTCTACAGTTCCCTTGTGAATAGGATCAAGAACTGTGTGGAGCATGTAGGACAGTACAGTAGGTTGAAGACCTGTTGTGTATGAATTAATTAAGAAGAAAAGAGGATCATCTGACAAAAGCTGACTTGTAAGCTGGATGAATGGGAATACTGATTCCTCAATCTTCCAGATCTCGCCCTTGGGACCTCTTCCATAGGAAGGGGGATCCATGATGATGGCGTCGTACTTGTTCCCTCTTCTTATTTCCCTCTGCACAAATTTATTACAGTCATCTACCAGGTATCTGATAGGGGCGTCAGCAAGACCTGAGGAAGCTGCGTTTTCTTTTGCCCAGCCTACCATGCCCTTGGAGGCATCCACGTGGGTGACGCTGGCGCCAGCCTTGGCAGCTGATACAGTAGCTCCGCCGGTGTAAGCAAAAAGATTGAGAACTTTGATAGGACGATCTGCCTCCTTTATTAATGAAGAGAACCAATCCCAGTTAGCTGCCTGTTCAGGGAAAAGACCTGTATGCTTGAAGCTGAAGGGCTTGAGATTAAATGTCAGTTCACCATAGTTGATGGTCCATTCCTCTGGAAGGTTATGGAATTCCCATTCGCCCCCGCCCTTGCTGCTGCGGTGGTAATGGCCATTAGGTTTTTTCCATCCGAAATGATTCTTGTCCGTATTCCAGATTACCTGGGGATCTGGACGTATCAATAAGTAGTCACCCCATCGCTCAAGCTTCTCGCCTGATGAGGTATCTATTACTTCATAATCTTTCCAATTATCTGCTATCCACATAGTGTTTCTTCCTTATAAAATATTTAATATCATTTTACCCTAGGTTAATGGTTATCTCTATATATTAATGATAAGATAATAAAGCTTTTGGTAAAAATGCACTGTGCATTGTACTACAATATACTTTATTTGGCATCTGAAATGACAAATAGATTAAAATAGATCAAGCAAAATAGTTGAAAAAGGCTGATTTTGTATTAAAAGTGATTAATTTATAAAAAGTTGTTGCAATTGCACAATTTATGTTTTATACTAACAAACGCTGTGACATGATAGCTATGAAGCGTGAGGTTGCTGCTTTATCCAGTTAAGCAGGTTTTCCGTGGAGCGAATGTCTAGAGGCCGGAACATAAGGCCAACCAAACTGACGACAAGTCACTGTACAGACAATTTTGAGTCTGCCAACGAGGCAGAAACGACGTGTAAGAGTTCTATGCCTTACTTTGTGTAAAGGGTCAGGACACACACGGGAGAGTGTACAGTCACCGCTTGTCGTACTTAGTTCAAAAAGTGCGAAAAGGAGGCGACTTTTTTTATGGCAAATCAGGTAATGAGAATTACACTTAAGGCTTATGATCATCAGGTAAGTGGACCAGTACCTCTTCCTACTAAGAAGGAAGTTGTTACTATCTTAAGAGCGGTTCACAAGTACAAGGATTCCAGAGAGCAGTTCGAGCAGAGAACACACAAGAGACTCATCGATATCATCACACCTACATCCAAGACAGTTGAGGCTCTTCAGAGACTCGAGATGCCTGCAGGTGTAAACATCAATATCAAGATGAAATAATAAATGTAACTAATGATCACCTCTACTAGTATGATGCGAGACGCATGATGCCGTGATAACTGGATAATTGTCGATGACAATTGACGACATTGCGAATGAAGTAAGCATCCGCTGTAGACGTAATAAGGAGGTAAAACACATGAAGAAGGCTATTTTAGCTACTAAGGTCGGAATGACCCAGATCTTCAAAGAAGATGGTTCACTGGTTCCTGTAACTGTTCTTCAGGCAGGACCATGCGTAGTAACTCAGGTTAAGACAGTTGAGAACGATGGTTACAGCGCAGTTCAGGTTGGATTTGTTGACAAGAAGGAAAAGGTTGTTAACAAGGACAAGAATGGTAACAAGACAATCTACCATCGCCACGGCGCAACAAAGGCTGAGCAGGGACATTTCAAGAAGGCTGGAGTTTCTTGCAAGAGATATGTAAGAGAGTTCAAGTTCGAGAATGCTGCTGATTATGCACTTGGCGCTGAGATCAAGGCTGATATCTTCGCAGAAGGCGACAAGATTGACGCTACAGCAGTATCAAAGGGAAAAGGATTCCAGGGTGCTATTAAGAAGAATGGTCAGCACAGAGGACCTATGGCACACGGTTCCAAGT
>SVGB01000028.1 GCA_015056565.1 Butyrivibrio sp. | reverse complement strand
AGAGCCATTTGCTGTCACCAAGATATTTAGTCCCTGAAAGATTATCCCTTACGAGCCTGTAAATCATCATCTGATTGAAGAAAAGAGGCTTGAACAAGACCATTGAATCTACTGCAGACGAATACTGCCTTAAGATGAAATTTGCCCTGTTGTACAGAACGGCTGATGACCTGCAGATATCCCTGCAATAGTCATAGAGTATGTGGTTTTGGTTTATCCTGTATTGCCTTGTTCTGTACACGGTTGTAAATTCCTTAGCAGTAATCTATAGTTCTATAGTTAGTATTATAGCGCACTTTTCAGAAATAGACAAACATTTGTTCTTTTTAGTAGCGAACTCATTTCCGTTGAGACAGATGTCGATCACATGCATCTGCTGATCTCCATGCCACCTGATGTGACACCTGTAAAACTCATCAACTCGTTAAAATCACAGCTGTCAAAAGAAGTGAGAAATACATTGAAGATCAACGAACAGAGGAACACAAACGCAAATACATTAAGACGGGTAAATACAAAAAGAAAAGCTAGTGCGATTCATCCCACAACCGACTTCATCGGAAGGGGTTTTCTCGCACGATATTTATAATTGAGTTTACCAAAAAGTCATGTAACACAGCCACATAGCCCATATACATTCTTAAACCAGTTCAATTCTAAGTTGTTTCCCCAGACCTTTCGCCAACTCCTTCAATGTGTTCAGTGTCGGAGTACAAGCCCCTTTTTCTATTCTGCTGATATTTGATTGTCTCACCCCTGATTTCTCAGCAAGCTCTTTTTGTGTCATCTTCTGTTCTATTCGAGCAGCAATAAGCATTCTTTTGATCTGGTATTCAAGTTCAGTATCTTCCCAGGCTTTGGCAAAATCTTTGTCCTTTAATTGATTTTCTAACAATTCATCTATATCACTCATTTTCGAAATCTCCTTTCGTAGTCTGTCCTATACTCCTTAGCTTTTTCCAGGGTCTCTCTAGGTGTCTTCTTCGTCTTTTTCACAAAGCCATCTTCAAGATACCTGGAGTCAGGCATCCCCAATTCATACCCAAACTCTTCAAGCAACCGAACAGTTCGTATCATCTTTGCTCGAAGCTTAACATCTTCGATTAAGTTGATGAATTGTCCAGCCGGTTTTAATCCCTCAACCGTTTTATAAAACTCAACTTCCATTATTCCTTTCTAGGAATATTTTAATTCCCAAAACTCCTTTCTGTCAATCTTTGACCAATCTTTGACCCGTACAAAAAGAGCCGTGCAGTTATAAACTGCACAGCCCTCACTCATCAAAATACTGCAGATTACAATTTCCAGGGAGTATATTCTTTTCCCTCCAAAATATCAGCTATTCGCTCGCAGGCATGGCCATCACCATAAGGATTTGTGGCGTTTGCCATCTTTTTATATTCATTCTCATCCTCAAGGAGCATCTTAAAGGTGCGATATATATTCTCTTCATCTGTACCCACCAGTCTCAAGGTTCCTGCATCCACTCCCTCTGGTCTCTCTGTGGTATCCCGCATTACGAGTACAGGAACTCCATATGAAGGGCATTCTTCCTGAATTCCGCCGCTGTCTGTAAGACACAGGTAAGATCTGGCCTCAAAATTGTGGCAGTCATACAGCCCTATAGGCTCTATGATATGAATGTTTTTACAATCTCCAAGTTCTTGATTTGCTGCCTCGCGGACTACAGGATTCATATGGATCGGGTAAACTGCTTTGCAGTCAGGATGCTCATCTAATACTCTTCTGATCGCCCTGAACATATTGTGCATCGGCTCTCCAAGATTTTCCCGTCTGTGGGCTGTAATAAAGATAAGCCTTGAATCCCCGACCCAGTCAATTTCGGGATGCGAATAATCATCTTTAACAGTGTGTTTCATCGCATCAATTTTCTCCTTCATGATCTCAAGATCATAATCAGGTTTGATCCCAAAAACAGCACAATACGCTTTCTCTTATTAGGCATTTTTCTTTCTCCTATGCGCAATAATTTATATTCCCATGTATTGCCTTATTTCTGATTCTGTTTTTGATAGAAGCTCTGCATACATTCCTATCAGGATAACCTGCTCGTAAAGCAGCTCCCCTTTGTGATACGCATCCAGACTATCAAGAAGTTCCTTCTTTTCTAATTCATTTTCCGATATAGAAGGCTCTTTTTCAAGAGCATCATCTATTATTGTCTCCATTACATACATTCGCACGACGTTCAGGTTATTCTCAGTTTTAAATGCTTCCAGGTCTTCATCCTTAGTCTCATTACAGATTGCAACTATGCATTTATCTTTTTCGAAAGTCAATGGCAAAAGTCGTAGCTTTTTTAACCTCTCACTGTCAAAGCGTTTCATTGCCGTCTCATAATCAAGCTTTCTGGCAACACTATCCGGTATAAACTGGACATGTTTAACATGTCCAAGAGCCTTTATCATCTGTTCCTCAGTTATTATTTCTTTTTCGATCAGATATGAACCAATCTGCTGTCCATGCTCCTTATCAACTTTCTCAAGGGCATCATTGAACTCTTTTGCTGTTAAATACCCCTGTACAATAAGGGTGTCTCCAAGCATACGGCGATACACACGAAGCTGATCCCTTGTAAGAAAATCATGATCAGTCTTTGACCACTTAACTTCCTTCTTTGCCTTTTCTTTATGCTCTTTATTGACACGTTTTCTTGTTGCATTGTCTCCAAACAGCTTTAGTTTAAACGCTCTGGCTGTAGCCACAAAGTTTATTATGTTTCCATAGATGAGCCTTATTGGAAACAGTGGCGGAAACAGGACTCCAAAAAATGCACTTCGCATTCCATACACATTATAAAGCGCATATCCTCTGAAGGCCTCACGTATTATCATCATTACGAACACAGCAATCGCCATATAATACACAGGAGAACCTTTTCTATAAAACGGCTCCAGGTCAAAGATCATCGCTAAAATGCAGTAAATGATCGCAACATATCCAACGAAAGTAATGAGGTTTAACACTTTCGCTTTTAAGTCCTTATAAAAAGAATATCTTCCAGCAAAGGATATTCCTTTGGTTGCGAAGACATCTTTCATGCTGATGGATTGCATTGTTATGCCATAGGTCCACCTTGTCTTTTGACGGATTGCAGCCTTAAAGGTATTGGGAAACAGCGATCTGGTGGTGATAAAGTCATTGCGGACTTTACCATTTTTCATCACACGAGGCAGCTTGTTAAGAACATAGTATAGTTTTATCCCCTTTTTATACATCATAAGAGAAAGAAGATAATCTTCAGTCAGGCTCTCAGAAGGCAGAACCTCCCCATCAGCAAACCCATCCAGGCACCTTCTGGACAGGGCAAAGCCAGTGCCTGCGCAGGGTACAAAAGCATCCATATCTCGTCTTTCAACCATGGTTATATAATGGTTCTCAGCAAATTCATCCGCGTATGTAGCTGATGTGATCTGGGAAAAGAAATTTCTAAGCCTTGGGAATTCCATAATGGGAAAAACCGGAAACTGGAGAGCATCATAGTCATCAATGAGATAATTTGTAGCTAGCAGCTCATAGGTATGGATGACATCCTCAGAATCATGTATTGTCAGAGATGCAAAGTGAATATTGTTATCCTTTTTCAAACTCTCTGATCTGCCTGATGACATGATTGATATTCTGAGCTTTGGTAGTAGGTCCTTCCTTGCAGTTTATCACTGCATGTACATTCGGAAATACTTTACTGACTTCTTCCACCGCTGCAATGGTTTCGGGATCATTTGGATAAACCCCTACAAAGAGGTGATACATGGATTTGGGATAATCAGTGGTATTGAGAAAGTTAGTTATAACATTTCCAATAACATTGGATTCATGCCACGCAGCAATAGAAACCGCCAGCATTTTAGGCGGAGTATTCCTCAGTTTTTCAAAATCAAGGTTATCCTGCGTTTCTCTCTTTTTGCCCCGCAATAATCCCGAGATAAAAGCAAAAATGAACCATATTGTATCGTCTATTCCACATAGCAAATACAAAAGTATCATTAAAAAACCTATTACTCTGACTACAGCTGCCCAGTCCATGCCATTCCTCCAAATCACCCCATGTATAACATCGCAACAATATAAATAGAGTTAAAAAAAAGCTACATGACGTAATGCCATGTAGCCAGAATTACGCTATACATCATTAGTATGCTCCATCCTTGCCAAACACTGCCGGGAACGTTCTGAATATAAGCTCAATATCCTTCAATATACTCATATCTTCAATATACTGAAGATCCAGTTCCACCCATCTGTCCCATTTGATCTTGGCCCTGCCACAGACCTGCCAATAGCAGGTAAGTCCTGGCTTAACGACGAGGCGCTGTTTCTCGTATGCATTACACTCTTCCATCTGGTGGAAAAGAATAGGTCTCGGTCCAACGATGCTCATATCGCCCTTGATGATGTTAAGAAGCTGTGGGAGCTCGTCGATTGAATATCTTCTGATGAAACGTCCAACGTGAGTAACTCTTGGATCGTCCTTTATCTTGAATGCATGGCCTGTCTGCTCGTTCTGAGATTGCATACGTTCAAACATAGCTTCCGCATTTCTGTACATACTTCTGAATTTGTAAATCTTGAAACTCTGCATGTCCTTGCCAGCTCTCTGCTGTGTGAAGAAAACCGGGCCTCCGTCTTCAAGGACAATTGCAAGTGCTGTTAAAAGAAATATTGGGGATAACAAAATGAGGGCAATCGATGCAACTACCACATCAAAAGCTCTTTTAACCCATTTATAGATATTGGGCTTATGATCATAAATTTCCTGATAATTCAGTTCAATGATTTTTTTACCCGGAACACTTGTGGTATTATGCAGTGCCTCATAGCGAAGCGCTGATGTTTTTGCCATATCATGACCCCCTCGTAGGCTGCGATCATCCTGAATTCTTATGTTGGCATCCATGCCCACTTGATATATCGGCAATTTTCAAGGATTTACTTATAGTTATATTTACAAAAAATAACTACCATTATTTATTATACTCCACATCTTGTGAATTGTCATGAAAAAAAGCATAGATTTTGTGGTATCTATGCTTTTTTATAAAA
The DNA here is from genome assembly GCA_015056565.1 of Butyrivibrio sp. Taxonomy (GTDB): domain Bacteria; phylum Bacillota; class Clostridia; order Lachnospirales; family Lachnospiraceae; genus Butyrivibrio. Next base: position 21,854 of record SVGB01000028.1, on the reverse strand, counting down.
ATTTAAGTTTTTGATTTCTATCCGTCCACTTCTTTAACAGTGATCTTTAGCTCCCCACCATAGATGTAGACAGGTATCTCGTCCTCAAAATTGTAGACATATGCCATCATTGGTTCACCTTCAATATAGGTGGTGACTTTTTCTTTTTCCAGATCAATTATCCAGTACTCGCGGACGCCGCCGTCCATGTACTTGTGCATTTTCTTGCCATAGTCACGGCCTCTTGTGCTGGGGGAAGTAACCTCGATCACCCAGTCTGGAGGGCCAACAATTCCCATTTCATTCATTCTTGAGTCATCGCATAAAACCACGATGTCAGGCCCCACAAGAGTATAATCGTCCTCATCAATAAAAACATTGACGCCTACACTAAACATTCTGCACTTGCCATTATTATCGCAGATAAAGTCATCAATTTTTCTGCCAAGGTTCTGAACCAACATCTGGTGTCTCATGTTGGGATACTCATTGATGATCAGATGACCATCTATAAGTTCAATGCGCCTGTCTTCTCCTATCTCGTCAAGCATCTGAACGGTAACCTTACCCATATGGCTAAGTGCAAGGTTGCCATCAAATTTCTCCTTATCATCCCACTGCTGTGACTTGGAAGATGCATAAGGCAGTGGAGCATTGTCAAGACCGTGCTCGCTGCGATATTTCTTTTCAAACTGGATCTGATCCACATTCTCATCAGGATGTTCCTTGATATAGGCAAGAATGGCATCCACATAAGCTCTTACCCTCGCAAGCATCTCCTCATGGGCCAGAACCCTGTCTATCTTCTCAATGGTGAGGTAGGAAGGGTTCTTGGTCTCCCCAGTAAAGATCTTGCTAACAGTTCCCACCGGAAGTTCGCACATTAAGGCAACCTGCGCAGTTGTAAGGCCCAGAGCTTTCTTCCTGAGTTTTAGCTCTTTTGCGTCCATAAAAAATCCTCCTCTCTGCATTAATTATACAAAGAGGAGGTCTAAATATCAATTTGTTTTACCCGTATTCGGGTAATTATTCCAAATTTACTCCGTCTGCATATCTTTCAGCTTATTAGCCTGCATAAAGATATCTCCAAGGATTTCCTTGAACTCGCCAAACTTCTCCATGGCGTCATCGGAAGACTTAACACCTTCGTTGGAAAGAGATGCAACCTCTTCACTGGTTGCTGACAGGTTGGAGATGGAATCGTTGATCTCTGTTGTAGAAGCAGCGATGGACTTCATGCCTTCTCCGATCTCGGCGAATTTAGAGAGCATCTCAGTTACGTTGTCGTTGATGCTGTCGAAGTTTTCGCCAACGGTCTGGATCATCTGATTCTGCTCGGAAACGCTGTTAACCGTGTCGTCGATACTGGACATAGCCTTCTGAACGTCTTCAACAAGCTCATTGATAATACCTGTTATCTCTGTAGAAGCTGTATTTGTCTCAGCAGCAAGCTCTCTGACATCGTTAGCAACAACCGCAAAGCCTTTTCCTGCATCGCCTGCTCTGGCAGCCTCAATGCTGGCATTAAGGGCAAGGAGGTTAGTCTGCTTAGCGATAGACATGATGGATCCGACAATCTTCTGAACTTCTTCAACTTTTTTGATAACAGCCTGAGTAGCCTCAACTGTAACCTGGCTCTGCTGCTCAACATTTCTTGATTTTTCTTTTAACTCTCCAATAACCTGAACACCTTCATGTACAGTCTTCTGAGCACTCTCTGAAGCCTTGGTCATCTCTTTTCTGTTGCGCTCAGTTGTTTCTGTCTCTTCCTGGATCTGCTGAACCTTCTCAGCCTGAGTGGTCACTGACTGAGCTGTGCTCTCCATGCTTGATGCAATGTCCTGCATTCCAGAGTGCTGAGTCTCCATGATCTCCTGAAGCTTAACCATGTCGCCCTGGGACCTGTTGAAAAGATCTGTGATGGTATTTGCAATTTCTGCCATTTCATTACCGGTGGCAAGTGTCTTTTCAGCGTTCTTGGTTATCTTGGCGTTGTTCTCTTCATTGAACATGGTAAGCAGCGTAACAGTACACAGACATGCGATAAATGCCAGCACAAGCGTAATTGCTGCCGGAATCAGTTCCAGATCAAACTCACCCGATGTAAGAGTTCTCTTTGCAATTGTTATGATAAAAGAAATAACGATAGCTGCAATACCAAACTTACATAGCCTTACATTCATGTAAATGATACTGCAGATAAGGATCGGAAGTCCGAATGCGAAATAGATAAGGGAATCTTCCGCAATAAGTATCACGAAATAAAAGATTGTGGCGCCACCCATGATAAAGATGGAACCTTTCTTTTCAGTAGGAAACTTGAAATTACCGATGGAGCAGATTCCGATGCACAAAAATGCATCTATCATAATGGAAATTCTTCCAGGCGTTGCTCCATGCTGGAACGTTGAGAAAATAGCCAGCAAAAGTCCGCTGAGCATGATGATCACTGTAACGTAAAAACTGTTATTATTGGCTCTTTTGTACTGTTCTGAATTCATAAAATAATCCCTTTCACATACAATTTTGCTAAATGGGCCGATACACAAAAATTGTAACATAAAAGGGACTAAAATTACGGAATTTCGAATATTAAATTATTATAAATATGCCGCTTTACTTACCTTCCAGGTCAGCAACCCTTACCGGTTCTCCGTTCAAAAGAATATATCCCTTTGGAAGGTTTGAAGCATCTGCCATGGAGACATACTTTTCATTTCTGTGCTCGTGAGGCATTGAGCCAGATTCCTTGCTGTGGAACTTGGTCTTCTTGTTAAAGGTGTCGTATTTTCCCGGTTTTCTGTGAGTGTGTTTCATTGCGCCAGCTTCTCTTGGAAAGCCCTGTGGCATGGAACCGGACTCTTTGGGGAAGTTCTGGGGCCTAATTGTGGAATTATTTGTTTTTGGAGTCATCACAGTCTTATACTCTGGCGGCAATGCGTTTTTTCTCTTCTTGATGGCTCTGACAATTGAGATTATCACAATGCCATAAAAAATCAAACTAAATAGAGCTTCCATACACCCTCCTTGAACTGGTCACATTTTCCCCTGTGCCATTACCAGTTTTTCAAACTCGCTCTCTGACTCCTGGAGCTCAACCTCGGTGGAGTCAGCTCTTTTCAAACTGATCTCATATCCTATGCGCTTACTGAGATATAAAAGACCTGCACCAAAAAGAACATCGCCCTGGGCATGAGCCTGCTCCACATACTTCTCAATCTGAGGAATTATGAGGTCATTTGGGAACATCTCCAGTGTATTAACCGCCTCTTCAAAGTAGGGTTTCTGAATATCAGTGATGCAGTCGAAAAGAAAATCTATAGCGCTTGCATTTTTTGGATGCCCTAGTCTTTTTAACAGTTTCACGCCGTTCAGGACGCAGATATCGTTTCGGAAAAGAGATTTGTCAAACCAGTCCTTTATATCTTTTATCTTACCATTTTCAATTGACCGGGCGATAGCTTCTATCTCGATGTCTAAAAGAACTCTTCCATGAAGTTCCTTGTTAGCCACCTTGGCAGACTCAAAGTCGCTCATATGCTGGTTATAGTTGCTTCTATCGGTCTTGCTGGCCTCAATATCAGCAAGTTCCTGCTCCCAACGGTATCTAAGGTCATCCCAGTCAGCTTTTGACAGGTCTGTTAAATCTTTTTTCCAGACGTTCTTAAATGCCTTCTGGCAATCCGCAATGGCAGAATTGCTCCGTTCATGGTCGTAGAAAGCTTTTTTCGCATAAAGGATCTCATTAAGAGCTTTACGGACCTCCTCGTCGTCAAGCCAGTACTGCTCTTTGATGTGGTCTCCATTTATCATGACCAGCTTGTTGGTTGTAGGTTCAAACCTGAGAATCAGATTAGTTGGATAAAATCTGCCGTTTACGAAAAACCATCTTCCGCTCTCAGTTATCATGAGCTTGTGGCAAAAAGTGCCGTCCTTGAGCTTATAAGGCTTTAGTTTATCTGCAGACAAAAGTTTGATGGTCTGCCTAAGTCCAAAGATTCTGCCCCAGTATGGAACAGTATCGATCTCTTTTCCCTTTTCTATTCTTTTCTCAAGCTTGTTCAGAATTGGAGTCGCAATGAAAAGAGCTGCGATAAGCCCCACAATGCCCATGGACCAAAGTATTGATATGACAACCATGGCAATTGCTGTCTTCCAGATAAGCGACAGAGTACTTTTTAAGGGACGTTCAGTTTTCAAAAATCCCATTATAAAATTCCACATAAAGCTTCCAAAACCTTCCTGATATATATAACTCTATAAGTCCACGCCGCTGGTGTCGTGGCCTTGGCAAATATTTTCATAGTCTTTTATAATATACAATTTAGCGACGGTAGTGTAAACAATAGAATTAGCGCACCGGCAGTGTTTAGTAAGCAACTGCCAAGCCTGTACTTACGCTTAGCTGCTGATCTGCGAAACGATCCATTGGCTGTTAGCCGTTGATCAGCGCGATATTGTAGGAATCAAGTGGAAGGCCAAGAAGCTCAATAATTCGCAGTTCATCAATTGCATCAGCCACTGCGTTGTGGACTTCGTAATACCTGTCATTACCAGCTAGCATGCGGGTTATAGGTTCCACACCATAATTAGATTTAAGGCGCCCGGTTTTGCAGCACGGAGCCGTGTCTGGAATAGACTTGTTAAACTGCTTATACGCAGCGATCCGCATGATGTCGTACCAGTTATAGTCTTGCAGCTCAGGCAGGTGCCCACAGTCGAACTTGGCGTTATAGGCGTAGATACTGGTGATGCCATGGGATGAAAGGTAGTCTGACAGGTCCGCCATAGCTGTAGCACGGGCTGCAGTTATTGGGGATGTTGCCGATGTAGTTGTTTGCGCGGTTCCAAGTGTAGCACCATTGCGGTTTGCAGGTGCTGTAGTGTTTGCGCACCTATACAGCACACTTGAATACATACCGCCAACACGGGCTTCCTGCTCGAAAATATAGTAGCGTGTTTCAAGGCATCTGAAGGTTGTCTTATCAGCGATAGCTACTCCAAGAGACATTACTTCATCATGCCAGTTGGTCTCGGTGTCGATTACGGCGAAGAGATTGGTTTGTATTGAAGTGGTCGCAGATTTGCAATTTACTTGCCTTGCATGTGCTTTTGCTTTGATTGGTGACTCTGTTTTGGTTAGTGACTCTGTTTTGGTTAGTGACTCTGTTTTGGTCAGTGACTCTGTTTTATGAAATGCATTGTTTCCTAACGCGCTTTCACCATTTTTTATCATGTTTAAAAAGTCCAGCGACTTGTTGTATGCCATTTTTTCATCCTCCGCCTTCCATTATCCCTGCTTTGGGCAATTGTATCAACAAAAAATCTGATATTAAAGGCAAGCCTATCGGTGCTGCGTACCCTTGATATCAGATTTTTATTGATAACTGGTGATCAAGCCGGGATAACTAATGAAACATTTCCGCCGTGTTTTTCTTTAGCTCGTTTATATTAAATGGGTTCCCTACACCTTCAAAGGTCAGGATCAGGTTCTTGCCTGTATATATGCCACTTTTCCGGTAATCACTGAGCTTTATCAGGTTCTTTTTCCTGTATCCGTCATCATCAAGCTTTCCCATGTGTTCATGGTAGATGATTCTTCTTTTCCTGGTGTCCAGGATTGTGAAATCTGGGAACTTGATTTTTCCGTTAGCAAGTTTTAGTGCACATTCATACCTGTATGGAATTCCCATCTCATAGTACATATTGGCTATAGCCGCTTCTGACTTTGTTCTTACGTTTTCGCCTTTATTTGTGGGATAAACCCTTTCTTCAATCTTGTAGTCACTGATCTGGTATGGTTCTTGCTCCCACAGTCTGCCTATTTCTTCGTCGGTATAAAGATAGGGTTTGGCAAATTGGATTTTATTTTTATGAAGTTTATCAATTGCATGTTCTGGAGGCACCGTGGCGTGTCGCTTTAGGAAGTTATCGATCATAGAGAGCTCTTTTGTTGCCTCTTTGAGGAAAGCCTTGGAGTATTCTTTCTGGATGAGCTTGGTGATCATGTCCTGATGGGTCTTGGGGAGATACTTGCCTTGATGGCCAGTTTCTTTCGTAACCCGGTAGAAATAGGTCCGCCCTTCACATATGGTAGTTCTGATAGATCCGCCTGGCGCCTTGGCAATATATTGATTGGCTCGGTCTATTGCGGTTTCAAGTTCATGTTTTCTGCTGATCATTTCGTTTATATAGTTGTTCATGACTGTTCTCGATTCTTGTTTATTGTTTTTGGCTTGTTATTTTGAGTCTTAATTCTTGCGGCTCACTTCTTTAAGCAATTGTCTTTATCATTGCCACTTTTTCCTAATGCCTGATGGATTGTATCTGCTGTATTGCTGTGTTCAATGTCTTGTAATAACCTTGATAGGACCAATTTTAGAATTATCAACTCTGATATGATGTTTTTTGAAGCTGAAAATCGGTATTTTGCTCTAAATAATACCTATCTGTATTTTCATTGCTTATGGTCCTATATTTATTCACATATATAATTAGTGAATTACAAGTAGAGAGCTGAAAAATCATACCTATCAGCATGAAATGAATGGTTGGTATGATTTATTATTCAATAACACATGTTACCGTGTCTGATACGTCATATCACAAGATACTATTTTTTCATTTGGTATTATATTCCGAAAAGCAGACTGAAAAATTGCTTTCAAGAGGAGAGACAAATCACCAAATATACAGGGAAGAAAGACGCCTGGCAGCAACAGGGGCGACGCAGAATGCGCCAGAAAGGCGCAGAGAATTGCAAGAAAATGCAAAAAGTCGCAGAATGCCCCTATAAAACTGCAAGGCAAAGAACACGCAGAAAAAGCGCAATCCCATAAAGAGACAATCCCTGTATATTTAGTGTTTGAAAGATTTCGCTATAGCGAGCGACGCGGTGCATACAAAAACTTGCATTCATGACAAGAAAGACTTGTCTGCGCTGTTATTCCAACACTCTATCGTGTTGTTGTCTGCATTCCGCTCTGCCAAATTAGACATGGCAGGTGCTGTAGCGATTGCTCCGAAAGGAGCTGAAGTTGTTACATTTATGCTATTCCGTTTCCCAACGAAAACGAGGTTATCATATAAATAAAGGCGTGTAAATAGGGTTCGTGCAATCTTAAGAATTTCTGCCGCAAATCTTAAGAAAGTCATAAGAATTTGACTCAAAAGCGCCAACGCCCTTACGTTTTATCAAAAAAGCGCCCGACCTTGCGGTCGGGCGCCAATTTTCAATCATTTCAAAAATCCAATAGAACTGATAATAGGAAGTTCCTTGGCCTTGCCCTGGAATGCCCAGACAAGAGCGATGATATCGATAACGGCCAGAACAACAACTCCTATGATCGCAACAACCCATCCGATGAATGGAATGATGCAGACAAGCAGAAGAAGAAATGCTGTGATATCAATTCTGATAGAGTTCTTAATGTGGAACTTTACAAACTCAGAATCCTTAACGTAGATACCTACTATGATTCCTGCGATACAGGAGAATAAGTAAGGAAGGATTGCAAAAAGCTTGTTGTCAGCAATGTCCTGAGGATCAAATTCACTTGTGTGATCCTTGGGATCAAAAGCAACATATGGCTGCTGGTACTGTGGCTGCTGATAAGGAGCCTGGCCATAAGGCTGCTGCTGGAATCCTGGCTGTGGTGCAGGACCTGGTGCTGGAGCAGATGCAGGAGCTGGCTGAGAAGGAGCAGCATTGGTATCAGCACTTGGAGCAGCTGGTGTGCTGTTATTCTCAGAAGCAGGTGACTCTGTCATGGCACTTCCGCAATTATTGCAAAAAGCAGCATCGTCTGGAACTGAAGTTCCACAATTAGCGCAAATTTTCATATCCTTTTCCTCCATAAAATACAATTTTTCAATACATCTTTACCATTTTACAATTATTGAAAACCATTTTCAAGAAATACAGGGATATGCTGCGCAAAGGCCACATATCCCCTAAATTTTCTGACAATGTCAAAAAGACGTTCAGTTATCAGCAGTATTTCTGAAGTGTCTTTCTGATCGCGCCCTCACCTTCAATGAGTTCCATGAAGTATGAAACCACAAGATCAGACATTCCTACCGCCTCAAGGTCTACTCCAAAGATTGACGCATCTCTAAGAAGTGGAAGAACCTGAGATTTAACCTTGGCCTTGTCTGTCTCGCCGAGCTTGATACCTGATACAAAGCTCTGTGCCTTCTCAAGGAGTGGATCAGGACTTGGCTCAAAGCTTTCGCCCTTGTCATCTATGCCCATCAGATAGCGAAGCCATCCAGCATGTACTAATGGAACATATTTGAGGTTTTTAACATCCAGGGAGGAAGCGGCCTCGTATGCTTTGATGGTTTCGCCAAATCTGATAGCAAGCTTCTGTGAAGTGTCAGTTGCAATACGCTGTGGTGTATCTGGCATAAATACGTTAGGGATACGAACGTTTACAACTGTATCGATAAACTCCTGGGGTTTGATAACACCAGGATCTGTAACTACCTTAAGTCCTTCATCGTAGCCGATCTTCTTAACAAGATTTACAAGGTTCTCATCCTTCATCTCGTCTGAGATCTTGGTATAGCCCAAAATACAGCCATATACTGCAAGAGCTGTATGGAGAGGATTGAGGCATGTGCAGACCTTCATGCGCTCAACTTTGTCAACAGTCTCCTTATCAGTAAAGATAACGCCAACCTTCTCAAGAGCTGGTCTTCCATTAGGGAACTTGTCCTCAATAACAAGATACTCGCTCTCTTCTGCGTTTACGAAAGGAGCAACCCATGTCTTCTTGGAAGTAACAACAGGCTCTAGCTCTTCAACTCCGTCCTTTTTAAGGATCTCGTTAACTGAATCGTCTGGTCTTGGTGTGATCTTGTCGATCATTGACCATGGGAAGCTGACCTTGTTCTCATCCTCGATGTATGACAAAAATCCTGATTCTACCTGGCCGTCAACTGTCCATTCCTTGGCAAAAGAGTGAACGGCGTTAAATAACTTGTCTCCGTTGTGGGAGCAGTTGTCTGTGCTGACCATGGCAATCTTCTTTTCACCTGCTTTATATCTTGCGTACAAAAGAGCTGCAACCTTGCCTATATAGCTCTTTGGAGCCTCTGGGCCATTCTCAAAGTCATCTTTAACTGCAGGAAGAATCTCTCCCGCTGCATTTACAAGGCTGTATCCCTTCTCTGTGATAGTGAAGGTTGCAAGTTTAAGAGAATCTGCTGAAAAGATCTCTTTTAACCTGTTAAACTCTGCAGCATTTTCTGAATCAAGAATGCATGACTCAGCGATGCTTGAAATAACTGACTTCTCAACGCTGCCGTCAGCCTTTAATGTCACAAGGATCGAAAGGTTGTCGTGGGGGCGATACATCTTTTCAATGATCTCATAGTCAAAGCCCTCAACAACTGTAAGTCCCTTGGAATCAAAGCCCTGCTCGATCATCTTCTGGGATAAGTTTGCCTGAAATGCCCTGAAGATGTTTCCTGCTCCGAAATGAACCCACTCTGGTGCAGCTACAGTTTCTTTTATCATCTTGTCTCTGTCAAAAGAAGGAACATAGAACCCTTTCTCTTTCCAGCTTTTATCATTTTTAATACTCTCATCACAAAGTTTCATGATAGTTTCTCCTTTTCAAATGGAAGTTCACAGCCCTCTCTGGTGTGATTTCTCAATTGCTTCCCAAAGTCCGTTGATATATGTTGCGCCAAGTGCTCTGTCGTAGAGACCATAGCCTGGCATTGCAACCTCGCCCCAGATCATACGTCCGTGGTCAGGGCGGATAGGTCCTTCAAAGCCTGTCTCATAAAGAGCCTTCACGATCTCATACATATCGAAAGTTCCATCAGATGAAAGATGTGCTGCCTCCTCGAAGTTTGTAGGTGAAATGAACTTGAGGTTTCTTACATGAGCGAAGTGGATCCTGCCCTCGAGAGCTCTTATCATGTGAGGAAGGTCGTTTTCAAGACTTGTTCCGTAAGAGCCTGAGCAGAAGGTCACACCGTTGTGCACGTCGTCTACAGCCTTCATGAGCTTTAAGATATTCTTTTCGTTGTTGATGATCCTTGGAAGTCCAAATACTGACCATGCAGGATCGTCAGGATGGATTGCCATCTTGATGTCGTACTTGTTGCACACTGGCATGATCGCCTTAAGGAAATAAACGATATTCTCAAAGAGCTTATCCTCATCAACGTCCTTATAGATCTGGAAGAGTTCTTTTACCTTGGCCATTCTCTCTGGCTCCCAGCCTGGCATTACAGTGCCGTTCATCTCGCCAGAGATTGACTCGAACATCTTCTCAGGGTCGATGGCGTCGATAGCTTCCTGGGTGTAAGCAAGAACTGTTGAGCCGTCTTCTCTTTTCCTTGCAAGCTCTGATCTGGTCCAGTCAAAGACTGGCATGAAGTTATAGCAGACCATGTGGATATCTTCTTTGCCGAGATTCTCCAGAGTCTTGATGTAGTTGTCGATATGAAGGTCTCTGTCAGCGGTTGCTGCCTTGATGGCATCAGATACGTTAACTGACTCGATACCTGCAATATGCATGTTCTCTGCTGCAACATCAGCCTTTAAAGCCTTGATCTCGTCCTGTGTCCAGAGCTCTCCGGCCTGTTTATTGTAGAGAGTTGTAATAACTCCTGTAACGCCTGGGATCTGCTTGATCTGCCAAAGTTTAACAGTATCAAACTCTTTTCCGTACCAGCGAAGTGTCATCTCCATAAATAAATACCTCCGTAATGAGTGCTTTTGTTTTCGTTATATACACTTTACTTTTTGGGAAAAGAGATTTGAATAGAATTTATTGTTGCAGACATTGCAAAAATTGTTGTAGAATTTTGGCTAGGGAGTCAGTGGGGACGTTACAGTTTGACTCACTGTTCCCCAGTGAGTCAAACTGTAACGTCCCCACTGACTCCCCCCACCTCCGGAAAGGACATCATGAAAAACAAACTCCGTTCATCCTTCAATTCAAGACAATACATGGTCTCCTCAGACTTTGAGGTGTTCTACTACTCAGACAAGGACTTCAGGACCCTAAGTCCCCATGCCCATGATTACTATGAATGTTACCTGTTTATTGAGGGTGACATCACCATGGAGATATTTGCAGGAGGCACTGTCCAGAAACAGAAAATGTCTCCTGGAGACCTGATGCTGGTGCCTCCTGGGATCATGCACCACGCAGTAATGGACGACCCCAGCAGGAATTACAGAAGGTTCGTGTTCTGGATCAGCAAGGACTGCTGCGAGAGCCTGACTCAGGAATCCATTGACTATATGTATCTTATCCAGAAGGCTGAGGCTTTCCACAAGTACATCTATCACCTGCCTCCCGCCCAGTTTCATCAGGTGGAATCAAGGTTTTTACGCCTTCTTGAGGAGATATCTTCAGAGAGGTACGGCTCGGACGCAGCAAGGCACCTGTGCCTTTGCGACCTTATCCTGACCATCAACCGCGTCATCTACGACGAAGAGCACAAGGAAAGTGGCCCTGATGAGCTGTCTCTTTTCCAGAATATCCTCTCCTATGTAGAGAGCAATCTTGAGGATGTTCTGTCCCTTGAGGATATTGCCGGGAAATTTTATGTCAGCAAGTACTATGTGGCCCACCTTTTCAAGGATACCTTAGGCATTTCCCTACACCAGTACATAATAAAAAAGCGCCTCGACGAGTGTCGAAACGCCATAATAAACGGTGAGTCCATAACCTCCTCCTATGAGAGATTCGGCTTTAGGGACTACTCCAGTTTTTTCAAAGCCTTCAGGAAGGAATATGGTATGTCCCCAAAGGAATACCAGAATCTCTACGGTCACGGCCCTGTGCAATAATCTTCTTCCAGGCTGGGGAAAAGATATAATACCCTATCATGCAGACCATTCCAAAGAGGAACGAAACCGGGAAGCAGAACATTATGTAGGTTCCATCAAAGAACCTGTCGATCAAATATGCGGTCGGGATCCTGACTGCCCACAGCATCATCAGGTTGATGACCGTTGTGTATTTTACCATGCCAACGCCATTTATCACGTTGGAAATACTGTTAAACACTGCGTAGCACCACTGTGATATCAGCACTGCCACCACATATCTGCTGGCATACATAAGCACTTTTTCATCCTGGGAAAAGAGCCTTAGGATTGGCATTCTGAAACTGATGAACATCATACCAAGTGCCAGTGTTGCAATTCCATTGATGGCAGGGATAAGGATATATCCCCTTCTAAGCCTGTCGAAATTACGTGCGCCATAGTTCTGTCCAGAGAAAGTGGAGGCAGCAGCGGAAACAGCTGTTATCGCAACATTTGTTATTCCTGTAATTCTGCCTGCTACTGAAGCTCCGGCCATGAACTGATAGCCCTGAGCATTGACCAGAGTCTGCATTGCCATGTGTCCAAAGGAAAACAGTGAGTTGTTAAGTCCTATAGGAAGTCCCAATGCCAGGATGCTCTTCATGTCATCCATATCAAGCGTTTTGGGTAATATCGTAAATTTAAGCTCTGGAAATTTCTTTTTGATGTAAAAGATACTGACGATCCAGGACAGGAACATGGATGAGCTGGTAGCAATTGCTGCTCCTGCCACATCCATGCGAAGTCCCGCAACAAACAAAAGGTCCAGAATGATATTGGTGGCGCAAGAGACCACTAAAAACCAAAGGGAGGCAACACTGTCGCCAAGTCCCCTCAGAATTCCGGCGTTCATATTGTAACCGATGTTTCCAAGGGCTCCTAAAAACACGAGCCTTGTATAGATAAGGGCGCTGTCCCACACATCTGCAGGAACACCCATAAATTTCAAGATATAGGGAGTAGCAAAAAAGCCAATGAGGGCAATAGGAATACCGCTGAGGTACACAAAGCTGGTTGCAGCTGCGGATAACTCTGAGACTTTCTGATCATCACCTGCTCCTATCCTCTGGGATACCAGGATAGACACTCCGGCTCCTATTCCCAGGAACACACATAGAAGCACCTCCACCGGCTGAGCGCTTGTACCAACAGCCGCCAGAGACCTGTCTCCGCAGTAGTAGCTCACCACAAGAGTATCCACTGTAGTGTACATTTGTTGCAGAATATTTCCTATAACAATTGGTATGGCAAACAGCAGGACATTGCGTATAATGCTGCCTTTAGTCATATCAATCTTTTTGTTTGCTGCTTTTGTCTGTGCCATTTAATACTTCCTTTATAACCCCATCACTATTTTCTTACCAAATTTAATAATTATCTCATGCTATTATTGACATTTTTCTTCAAAAATTATGATATTATGTCATTGTATCAGACAAATGACGACCAAAATGTAATTCTGCCCAATGTCAGGTGTTTTACATACAAGGAGAGATCATGGCACTTCCACTTCCTCATGGCAAAAACTTCATAATCACTCATAGAAAGCTGTCAGGGACCTTTGAAATGCCCTCAATGGAGGTTGCATCTGACCACTATGCCCTTGGCTTTATCATCCATGGGGATCGCAAGGTCATTACACCAACCATGAGCTACGTTCTCCACGCAGGATATGTGAACGCCATTGCGCCATTTCTCTATCACAGGACGATCCCTGCTTCATCGGATTATTACGAGAGCTACCTTATTAAGTTTTCACCGGATCTTGTGTCAGATTTTAATGCAGCTTTTGGCAGTAAGATCCTTGATGGTATCTTCAAGCATCCGCCAAAGCACTTTTCCAAGGAGGATGAAGCCAAGATTTTTAATCTGGCAGCCATTTTACTGGAGATGTACGATGCCCGGGAAGCTACTGGTCTTCCTGCAGATTCTGCCACTATCTTCAAATTTAAGAATCTTCTGTTTACGATCCTTAGCTTTATTGCAGACAGAGGCACTGACGATATAGAGAAGTCCATTGTTCACACTTCCCCATTGTCTGAGCCCATCATGGAAGCTGTCTACTACATGGAAAAGAACTACAAAAAACCCATAAAGATTGAAGAAGTTGCAGCAGTCTCAGGCTATTCAGTTTCATATTTCTCCAGGATATTTCATGCCCAGCTTGGCCACCCCTTCTCAGAGTACCTGTGCATCACAAGACTTAAGCACGTTCAGAACCTGCTTCTTACTACAGATATGTCAGTCACTGATATCTCCCTGGAATGTGGTTTCTCCTACCCAGGTAACATGACTGCATGCTTCAAAAAAGAATTTGCCATGACGCCGCTCCAGTTCAGGAAACGGCAGCGAACTAAAAAATAAGACTGGGGCGGTTTGCTGACACGGGGACAAGACACGGGGACGGTTCTACTGTCTCATTGCGCGCAATGAGACAGTAGAACCGTCCCCGTGTCTTGTCCCCATGTCATGTCACTTAACGCATGCTGTATAGAAAGTGTGGAGCCTGTCAACGTAGTCAGGAGCTTCGTCGTAAACTGCATGACCAAAGTCATCGTAGATGTAGACGTCGCAGCCGATACCCTTTGCAAGCTCTTCTGAAAGAGTATAGTTAAAGACCTGATCGTTCCTGGCTCCAAGTACAAGTGCAGGGCACTTAATATTTTGAAGCTTATCAGTGTTGTCAAAGCCAAAGAGAGTTCCAGCCAGGATCCTGAACTTATCAAGTTCCTCCTGAGAAACAAGACCTGCCATGGTGATAAAGGCGTCCCTGTACTTATTGACAAACTCTGCAGTATATACCTTGTCTGCAAAGGCCAGCATAAGATCTTTGCAGGTATCCATTGTTGCCAGGTCTATCCAGTTTTGAACAACTGCCTCGGACTCTTTCGTTGCCCTCGGAGCAGTTGATCCGAGGACGATGCTGTTTACTATCTCAGGATGTCTTATTGCGATGAGCTGCACCATTATAGCTCCCTGGGAAGCCCCGTAGAAGTTTACCTTAGTAAGCCCCAGAGCCTTGATTGCCTCTGCAGTATCATCCGCCATCTCTTCCAGGCTATAGGTATCTGGAATGTTCTTTCTCCTGTCGAAAACATAAATATCAAACTCATCAGAAAAGGGCTTGTACAGCGCAGCCACTGCAGGTGCTGACTCCATGACACTCTTTATGCTAAGTCCCGGAATAATAGCAAGAGGAAAACCTCCCTCTTTTCCGCATCTGAAGTAATCCATCTCAAAGCCGTCTGTCTTAACTGTTTTAATTTCGATACTCATAGTAGGAAAACCTCCCTGCTCCTTAGATATTTACTCCTTTATCGTCATCTGCCGCAGTAGCTGTCTCTTTGCCAACTCCCAGGGCCTTTTCTTCGTTCTTGATCTCCCAGTGGATAAGGAAGGTCAGTGTTGCCCTCAGTGCAATGATAGCTCCAAGAATGCCAAGCTCTGCCCAGTCTCTTACAACAACAGTCCTAAGTACCTCTCCTCCAAGCTTAAATTCAAGGGCAAGAGCAATTCCCTGGGCCAGTTCAAGCCTTATTGAGTCATCTTTTTTCAGCCAGAAAATAAAGCTCTTAATGGCGGTGAAAACCAGGATACATATTCCAAACATCTCAAGAAGAAGCGTGGAAAATTCCACAAAATACCTTAGAATACTCTCAGCGTTCTGATAAACAGCTTCCATAGGCAGTTCCCCTTTCAGATAGAGTTATCACTTTGCCATTTTATTTTACTATATTTTTGCGTAATCCGGTGCAACTCCTTTTACATCCAGTTCACAGGTGAATATGCATCCGTCATGCTCTCCTTCAAGGCCATCTCCTGAGGATGTGATATAAAGAGTCCTCATATCATCCCCACCAAAACAGCACGATGAAGTATGCTCAGCATCTACATCTATGCGGGCCAGTAGCTTACCGTCTCTGGTGCTTCTCTTTTCAATCCTGCTGCCGCCCCACACTGCCAGCCACAGATTGTCCTCAGAATCTATAGTCATGCCATCCGGCACTCCGTCTTCCACAGTGAAAAGGACCTGTCTCTCACCTATGTTTCCTGTCTCCACGTCATAATCATAGACAAACACAGCATGTTCAAGAGAGTCTGAAAAATAAAAGTGCTGCTTGTCAGAGCTCCATGCCATTCCGTTAGAAATCTTGGTGCCTGACTGAATACAGGTCACAAGGCTGTCCACATGCCCAACACGAAGCGACGCATCGTATGAAAAGAGAGCTCCCTCCGCCTCATGGACATCATCTCTTACCGATGCTCCAAAAAATATTCTTCCCTCAGGATCTGCCTTGGCATCGTTGGATCTCCAGTAGGGCTTATAAGCCTTCCTTAAATCCTTGGCGAGCCTCGCCTTGCCATTTTCATAGGAGTAAAGCCCATCTGCTGCTGCCAGCAAAAATCCCTCTCCATATTTAAGCGGGATTGCTGCACCCACAGGCTGACCCAGATCAAACTCTGTCTTCTCTCCATCAGCAGAAAGGGTATATAACTTGTTCTGCGTTATATCCACCCAGGAAAACCTTTTAAACCTTGGGTCGAAGTATGGGCCCTCTCCCAAGGAATATTTTGTCTCATCAAATACCTTCGCAGTGTAAGTCTTCATAAATACTCTCCAAAAGAATTCTCTTTTACTAATTTTACCATATTTCCTTCCCCAACCTAACAAAAGCAAACCATCTTTCCCTACGCCAGCCTGAGAAAAAAAGAGCCCTAAAACATATCGTCTTGGGGCTCCTTAGAATAGATTTTTTCAGGTTAGATTATTGCTCATGCCTTCTTGGAGGCAGTTGCAAGACTTACAACCACATTTACTGCAAGTGCAACAAGGAATGCAGGAAGGAGTTCGTAGATTGCGAATGCTCCGCCGAGCTTGGAGATTCCGAATTTCCAGATGAATATCATGGCACCGCCTGCCACCATACCTGCCAGTGCTCCCTGGAGGTTTGACTTCTTCCAGAACAGTGAAAGAAGGACAGCTGGTCCGAAGGCTGCACCGAAGCCTGCCCATGCAAAGGATACGATCTGGAATACTGAAGAGTCAGGATCCCTCGCAATGAAGATAGCTATGATGGAAATAAGGACTACGGTGATCTTGGCTACCTTAACCTGAGTCTCGTCGTCAAGTTTCTTTTTGCCAACAGCCTGAATAAGGTCAGAAGAAATAGCTGATGCTGATGCAAGGAGCTGTGAATCTGCTGTTGACATGGTAGCTGCAAGGATACCAGAAAGGATTATACCTGCGATGATAGCAGGAATAATGCCATAGGTACTCATGAGGTTTGAAATGTAGATGATAACTCTCTCTGCATTGCCGCTTCCTTCAAGTACAGGAATCTTACCTGCTGCGCTCATGGCAAGTCCGATAACGCCGATTGCAAGGGCCACAAACATAGCAATCACAACCCATACGCTTGCTACTCTTCTTGAAATGCTAATCTTTTTCTCATCTTCGATGGCCATGAAACGAACAAGGATATGTGGCATACCGAAATATCCAAGTCCCCATGCGAGCATTGAGCAGGCTGTAAGAGCTCCGTAAGGGCTTGATGTCTTGCTTACAGGATCGTAAAGCTCAGAAATACTAAAGTAACCAGGAAGTGACTTTGCATTGTCTATTACAGCTGAAAATCCGCCAGCCTGTGAAATTCCAAAGAAAATAACAAAGATAAGTGAAACTGTCATTGCGATACTCTGCACAAGGTCAGTCATGCATACAGCCTTAAATCCGCCCAGTGAGCAGTAAAGCGCAATGATGATGGCACTTACGATCATGGCAAAGAGATAATCTACGCCAAAGAGTGTGTTAAAGAGCTTACCACAGGCAGCAAAGCCTGATGCTACATATGGAATAAAGAAGATAACTATTATGATGGCAGAGATAAGTGTTATAAGCTTTTTGTCATCCTTGTATCTTGCAGCGAAATATCCCGGAATAGTGATGGCCCCCAGCTCTTCTGTCTTCTTGCGAAGCCTTGAAGCCACAAAAAGCCAGTTTAAATAAGTTCCAATAGCAAGGCCAATAATGGTCCAGGTTGCATCTGCCATACCAGACAGATAAGCAAGTCCCGGGATTCCAAGGAGCAGCCAGCTGCTCATATCAGAGGCTTCTGCACTCATGGCCGCCACAAAAGGACCAAGCTTTCTTCCTCCAAGATAAAAGTCTCCTGCATCGTCGTTGCCTTTGGAAAAGATGACGCCAATGAGGATCATCATTGCGAGATATAATACAATTACAATACCCAAAATGATCTGTGTTCCCATACGTTCCTCCGTTAATTCTTTTTTTGTGTTTTTAATACGTTATCACATCAAAGTGATAAATTCAAGCTTGAATTCTCGCCATCCTTCGATTTTAATTGCTGGCGCTATACACTTATTCAACGTTTTATAGTATAATTCTTATCATATGAGCCTAGACTATAATATTTTTCTTGAAGTGGCGGTCATTCCGCTGGACATAGCTCTTTTCGTATACCTCTTAGTACGCTATACTTCTCCCACTAAGGTCAATATAGCATTCCGAAGGTTTACTTGTGCTGTAATGATAACGACTATCTTCGACGTTATCACAGCCATTGTTTCAAGCTCTCATACTCTTGTCCCCAATCCGGTCCATTATTTTTTCAATATGACTGATTCTGCCCTGGCTTCACTATCGGCATTTCTCTTCATTTATTACATTTACGCCTACTGCACCATGAACCAGACGGCTTCCAAATTAAGGAATCTGATGAACTATACTCTATTAGCCGTAAACTACCTGCTGCTTTTGACAAATCCTATAACAGGCTGGGTTTTCACCTATGACGAGGCAGGTAATTACATTCACGAGTTTCTGTTTATTCCGGTAGCTTATGGTTTCCCTATACTCTTTTTTGTTATAGCAAGCATCTATATGTTAAGGCACCACATGATGTACAAGAAGAGTCAGCTGATAACTATGCTACTGGCAATTTTAGTTGCAGGAACCCTTTTCTTTCTTCAGATGCTCTATTTTGACAACGTGCTGATCACCTTCTTTATCGCATCCATAGGGGTTTTAGTCATTTTTCTCTCCCTTGAGACCCCTGAATATCTGAGATTGGTGCAGGCAACTGCTGAGCTGAATGAAGCAAAGACCAGAGAAGCCATTCTGGAATCCAAGGAGCGCCTTTCAAGGGAAGTCATGCTGGCTCTCTCAAAAGCAGTCGATGCCAAGGATCACTACACCAACGGTCATTCCTCCCGCGTCGCAGAGTATGCAAAAGAGATCGCAAAACGCATGGGCAAAAGCGAAAAAGAACAGGAAGAGATATACGAACTGGGGCTTTTACACGACATCGGCAAGATAGGCGTATCAGAAGAAATAATCAACAAAGAAGGACGCCTGACTGACGAAGAATTTGATGAGATAAAAAAACACACCCTTACAGGTTGGGAAATTCTAAAGACAATAACCGAGATCCCCTGGCTTTCCAAGGGAGCAAGATGGCATCATGAAAGATATGACGGAAATGGCTATCCGGACGGACTTAAGGGAAAAGAGATCCCGGAAGAAGCAAGGATAATCTGTCTGGCTGACAGCTACGATGCCATGACATCCAAGCGTTCCTACTCCGTTCCCAAGAGTCAAAAGGAAGTCAGAGATGAGATCGTAAGATGCAGCGGAACTCAGTTTGATCCTGATATAGCCATTTACCTTCTGGAGATGATCGATGAAGACACTGAATTTAAACTCCACGGAAATCTGACATAAGATCATTTAACGCTGTTTACTCCCGCTGCGATCCCGGGGCTCTTAAAATGCACACCTTAAGCTTTCCTGTGATGTCACCCTTTAAGGCTCTGCTTATCTGCGTACATCTCTTTATCTGCCCTATCAAATACCTCCGATACAAAGCTGTCGGTTTCAGGCTGATACTCTGCCATTCCGGAAGCAAGAACCACCCCATCGCCATTTTTCTTATTTTCAATAACTTTACTGCGAAGCTTCTCCATTAGCTCTTTTCTCGACGAGAAATCGCTACCTCTAAGGAATACCACAAACTCATCGCCGCCAACTCTAAATACCGGACTGTGGACGAAAATATCGCACAGTATCTGGGCAGAAGCTTTAATATACTCATCTCCTGCTGCATGGCCCAGAGTATCATTTATCATCTTTAAGTTGTTGGAATCGCATACAACCAGCGCAAAGTTCAGATAATCCATGCCGTTGTCGATATTTGACCGAATTGATTTCTCAAGTTCCTTGTAAGCAGTCTTGTTTCTGACTCCGGTCAGTTCATCGCGCCTTGCCAGCTCTTTTTCAGTCTTCAGGGCTTTCATATGACGCTTTTCACGCTTGATCACCTCATCAATATCCTCAACACCAATGATAAAATGCGTACCATCACTGGATTTTCTGGCGATCATCCTGGTATATCTTGATTTGCCATTTACTATGATACGGTAGTCAATACTGCAGTCCTTGTGATCTTCAAACATGGAGAGCAGATTATCTTTTGTTATGAACTCAGACACCTGATCCTGATCCTGCCTGTGAACAACCTGCGGGATATTTTCAAGGGATTCTTTAAAGAAATCCTCTCCTGACTTGCTGATCTCTAACTGCCCGTAGATATTATTAACTTCGTAGCCAACATAGGCTGAATCTTCCACATTCACGTAGTAGATCTCATCATAGTTGGATGCAAGGCTCTCTGCGATCTGACCGAAAGTAACTGTCTTCTTCTGATTTTCTTTCTGGATCTTTTCTGCATTAAGTTCATCATCAATGTCTTTTTCATAGAAAATAAGATACCGTTCATTGATATCCCTTGATACAGTAAACAAAAAGAACCTTGGCTTTCCATCAAACAAAACTCTGTATTTGAACGAGAAAGAATGCCTGCCTTCAAGGCGCTTTAACATTTCTTCCTTGATATAAAAGCTCTTTGCATATTCCCTGTCATCAGGATAGACACAAGTATCTATGCTTTCGAAAGCCTCTTTAAAGAAATCCTTACCTGATTCAGTAGCATTTAAAGTCATGTATTTTTTGCTTTTTGAAAAAGGAATAAACTCGCCCGTTTCTATTTCAATGTAAAATATGGCTTCATAATCCTGCGCCATGGCATTTGCGATATTATCATGGATCTCTTTTTCTTTTTTCTCACCTGACTGCACAAAGGAAAGGACAAGGCAAATTCCGACCATAAGCCCCATGGCATAGAAAGGAAGAAATGCGTAGGTGATCTGAAGTATCTGAAATACTCCAAGGACTACGCTTGTGGCCACAACTGCATTGTACCTGATTTTTTCCTGTCCTGTACTCTTACTTGCAACTGACAACATGTAAACCGCGATCACCGCATAGAACGCGATCTGCAGGATAAAAGAGATATTCCTACCGGATTCTCCGATATACTCATGAGCTTCATTATACGAAAACATGAAATGTCCAAAGAACCGGTTGAGCATAAGGCATGCTACCCCTATCACAACCATGGTCCACACACCATAGAGCAGTACTTTGGTGCGCCTGCCGTGTTTATCAAGATATGCAACGATGTACCTGGTCCATGTCAGCATGGTAAAAAGCATCAGCACAAAATAGAAAACTGTAAAAAAATATATTGCCGGAAAAAGCTGTGGGATATCATGGTGTTCGTACAAAACTCCCCATGAACCATCCACAAAAAAGTAACAGCACGCAGCAATAACAAAGTGATTATAGCGCACATGTACAAGTGTACTCTCACCTTGCTTTTTTTCCAGAATTCCATATTTTACCAGAGATTCCTCGTTCAATATCAGATTTATTATCAGCACTACTGCCGGAACCATCGAATAGATCATTCTGTCTAACAGTCCTCCATGTATTCACAAAAACAAAATTTCTGATAACGTATCAAGAAGATTCTTTATATCAATAGGCTTTGCTATATGCCCTTTCATTCCGGCATCCAGAGCTCTTTTTTTATCTTCTTCAAAGGCATTGGCTGTCATAGCAATGATTGGCACAGAAGCTTTTTCCTTATCCTTCAGCTTTAATATGGCTGCACTT
>SVGB01000004.1 GCA_015056565.1 Butyrivibrio sp. | reverse complement strand
TTCTGTTCAGAACTTTAAGCTGTGCTTTTTGTTCTGTCCGTTATTACTTTGGTTTGTTAATTCTGAATAATTCTCTTGGAATTTTTCAGGGTTGCATTACTGTTTATTTGTCAAGGTGCTTCGTTGTTGCTCTTGATTGCCGCAACTCATTTAGAATATCATGTTGTGCTCTCTGTGTCAACAACTTTTTAAACTTTTTTGAAAAGTTTTTTGGAAGCCGCATGTTTCCGCGGTTTCTGCCGCCCTTTCAAGCGGGCAAAAGTTATTATAGCAAAGAGAAATTTTAAATGCAACACCTTTTTTCATGAATTTTATAGAAAGATTTTCAACCACAAAATGTTGTATTTTGCCATTACCAAATTACATATTACTAGTGTCTTGCCTTGGCTATAGATCACATAACCAGGATGCAAGAAATAAAAAAGGAAGTTCAGAATCATCTGAACTTCCATCTTCTTAGCTAAACGGAGAAAGCGGGATTTGAACCCGCGCGCCGCGTAAACGGCCTACACCCTTAGCAGGGGCGCCTCTTCAGCCACTTGAGTATTTCTCCATGCCTGAATCCCTCTACCAATATGTGGTTTGAATTCAAATGCGTCCCGAAAAATCATCAGACGCAAAGTTAATTATACAAATGGCCTGTGCCTTTGTCAATTACTTTATTACGATTCTCTATTGTACTCGGATATTGCTGTCTCATAAAGGTTGTTACCTTCTGGATCAATTACTACTATGGCAGGGAACCTTTCCACCTTAAGCTTCCTTATAGCCTCTGTCCCAAGGTCGTCATAGGCTATCACCTCAGAAGATATGATCGCCTTTGACAGAAGCGCTCCAGCTCCGCCAATTGCAGCCAGGTATACAGCACCATTTCTGACGATAGCATCTATTACGCCCTGATTTCTTTTGCCCTTACCTATCATAGCGCCAAGCCCAAGATCTAAAAGATCAGGGGCGTACTTATCCATTCGGCTTGCTGTTGTAGGGCCTGCAGAGCCGATTGGTCTTCCATCTCTGGCTGGAGATGGGCCCATGTAATAGATAACGTTATCCTTCATATCTAAAGGAAGGCTTTCACCTTTTGAAAGTGCCTCTGCCATCCTCTTGTGGGCAGCATCCCTTGCTGTATAAATTGTTCCTGTAATATAAACCATGTCTCCAGACCTTAAGGTCTTTGTGACTTCTTTATCTATTGGAGCTTTAATCTCTCTATCCATTCTGAGTCCTTTTACTTCATCAAAGAGTTACAGATGCGTGTCTGTTCACGTGACAGCAGATGTTTACTGCCACAGGAAGTCCAGCGATGTGGGTTGCAAAAGTATTGATATTAACAGCAAGAGCTGTCACTGTTCCGCCAAGTCCACCCGGGCCAATTCCCGTCCTGTTTATTCTATCAAGAACTTCTTTTTCCATGGCTCTTATATGTGGAAGATCAGACTCTTTTCCAACCTCTCTGGTAAGGGCCTCCTTAGCCATCTGCGTGCACTTTTCAAATGTTCCACCGATTCCGACTCCCACAACCATAGGCGGGCAGGCATTGGGACCTGCGTCCTTTACAGCCTGGACAATGGCATCTTTGACACCTTCTTCTCCGTCCGCAGGCTTTAACATAAACACTCTGCTCATGTTCTCACTTCCAAAGCCCTTAGGAGCTATGGTGATTGTAAGCTCATCCCCTGGAACTATATCATAATGAATGATGGCAGGAGTGTTATCACCAGTGTTCTTTCTTATAATAGGGTCATCCACAACAGATTTCCGAAGGAATCCATCTGTATACCCTTCCCTGACACCCTGATTGATGGCATCAGTTAAACTTCCCCCGGTAATATGGACATCCTGTCCTACTTTTATGAAAAATACCGCCATTCCAGTGTCCTGGCAGATGGGAATCATATCAGTTTCAGCTATGTCAAGGTTCTCCTTGAGCTGACCAAGGATCTTTCGTCCAAGTTCTGATTCTTCCCTGTTACTGGCATCATTAAGAGCTTTCTCCATATCCGGAGCCAGCTTGTGGTTTGCCTTTATGCACAGCTCTTTTACTGCTTTTGTTACTTCTGATACTTCCAAGGTACGCATAGGCTCTCCCATCAGGCTCCAACAATAGTGTTCTTAACTTCTACAAGTTCCTCGGCTGAAGGACTTGTGGGATTCCACAAAATGTGCTGCCCATCGTTTTTATATCTTGGAATAATGTGAAGATGGAAATGCATTACTGTCTGGCCTGCAGTCTCTCCGTTATTCTGTACCAGATTAAGACCGTCGCAGGAAAGCTTGTCCTTTATGTCAGAAGCAACCTTCTTGGCAACCTTTGCTGCATCTGCAAGAAGTTCCTCTGGCATTTCAAACAGGTTTGCATAATGCTCTTTTGGAAGCACAAGCGCATGTCCCTTGGTTGCAGGACCATTATCCAGAATAACTCTGAACTTATCGTCCTCATATATTGTGTTAGATGGAATCTCTCCATTTGCGATCTTACAGAAAATACAGCTGTCCATTACGCCAAGCCCTCCATATCTTTTTGATTTTTAAGCAATACTATATTGATCACTCCAAGCACAAAGCCAGTTACAAAACCGCCAAGGTGAGCCGCTGTGTTGGCTCCTGCCTGGAAAAAGCAAGCATATATCACAAAAGCTGCAAGAAACAGAAGTCGTATCAGCATTCCTCTGCTCCTTATAAACGTTCTTCGATTGATTATGATCCAAACTACAACAAAGCCCACAAGCCCCATGATAGCTCCGCTGGCTCCAACAGATATCCAGCTCAGGGAGTGATTGATCTCGTAGGCCATGGAGATCATGTTTCCAAACAGACCAGAGAGAAAATACATGAATGCAAAAAACGCATGTCCCGTGTAGTTTTCTACAATTGCTCCTACAAGGAGCAGCATCATCATATTGTTGAACAGATGCTGAGGATCAGCGTGAAGGAACATGGCTGAAAAGAGCCTGTAATACTGCCCGTCCCTTAGTACTATCTCCGTCACCATCGCGCCTTTTTCGTACAACCACAGCATTGCTGTATTGCTGAGAAGAAAAACTACAATATTTACAACCAGCAGAGCAATGCTCACATAAGATCTTTTGTAAATCCTCTCCTGATTCTCCCAGTAGCCTGTTTCAACAGCACTGTTATCCTGCATGTTTCTATCCTCAATTGTCATTCTGCCATAAGGTCAAATAACTGATCCAGACTCCTAAGGAGCTTAAAGTCACCCTTAAGCTTGATGCTTCCAGCCATAAACGCCCTCTGGAATGTCATCCTGCCCCCAAGGATATCCTCGAAGGTTCTCTGGTCTGCGCTTAACATTACATCGCAGCCATCCTCGTCGCCTACGCGGCATTCACATTTGCTGCCATCAACGTCAATGACCAAAGGCCGCAGTTTTGCATTATCGGAAAAAGAGATCTTGTATCTTGCTGATACACCGGCAACTGGCGTAAATTTCTTTTTCAAGGTCTTGGCATATTCATCAGAACTGCCCGAAGCTTCTTCCTGGCCCATCTTGTCTCTGAAGATACTGGCCAATTCCTGAAGATCCTCTTTCTGTTTCTTGACATACTTGTCGTCTGATGCATATTCTGAGAGCTGCTCAGACTCCTGAGGGGTAAGATCCATGCTCTGGGAAACCCCGACTTTATTTATAACTGCCTGATTGCTGGCAGGGAACACTGGCATCTTCTGGTTGATGGTCCTATAGATGTTCTCTGTCTTTTTGTCGATTATCTTGATGTACTCAGGGCTGTTCTCAAGCTTGGTGGTATCGGCAATATATCCGCACATTCCGTCGCAGGGCAGTCCGCCAAGCATCTCCCATGCACTGGCAAGGCTCAGCATTCCCTCACGCTCACCGTGAGTTGTGGACATAACTACCGGTGCCATATAGATCTCTTTTATACGATCCTTGTCACCATAGAGCCAGCAGGCGTCCAAGAACTGCATCATGTATCCGCCTATTCCAAACCACTCAACCGTGGATGCCAGAATGATACCATCCGCATCCTTTAAGGTGTTTGGAAGCGCAGTGATACCATTTCTCTGCTCATAGAGATTGTACTGCTGTACCTTTACATTAAGTTCCTGTAAAACTGTGGTGATCTGTGAGATTACAAAAAGTGTCGGGTCATCGATGATCCCTCTGCCGCCGTAATAGATATTAACCTTCATGAGAACCCCTCCCCATTGATACTGGTATTATAATACCACATCAGACTATCTACAATCAAAACAGACTCTGCCTATTCTTATTTCGTCGCCCTCTTCGATCATAGCGCTCTCCTGGGGTTTAAGTTTAAGGCCATTTCTGAAAGTTCCGTTGGTGCTGCCAAGGTCACGGACAAAGGCCCTGCCATTCTTTTCCTCAATCCTGCAGTGCATTCTGGATATGGAAGAATCGTTTAGCATCATATCAACACATCCCTCCATCTTTCCTATTGTGACAGGGAGACTTCCCAGCGGGATCCTGACTGTCTTGTCCAGATTTCTGCTAAACAGCGAAAGCTCTCCTCTTATTTCCTGATCCAGAACCACTGTCGCATCTACAGTTTCCTGTCTTCTGGCAAAAGAACCTGTATCTGCATTTACTTTTCTGGTGTGAGCTGTCTTTTCCATAACCGGCTCCTGTACTTCAAAAAATGAATCTGCATCATCCATGATTTCGTCGCATTCGTCCTCATCAGCCAAAGAATCCTCTGCTTCCTTGTCTGGTGCGGACTTCTTCATCTCCTTAAACCCTCCTATCAACGCCACCGTTCCTGTGATCGCTGATATCACCATGACTACAATTGACAGTACATTTTCTTCGCCAGATAAAATGTAGTTCATTCTTATATAGACCATGGCTCCCACAAGAAGGGCGAACATCAGCGAAAAGAAAAGTTGAAGCTTTCCTGATAATCTCTTATTAGCTCTCTGAAGCCGTGACTCCTTTGCAGAAGGCTCTTTTTCCTCGTCCTCTTCAAACAGATCCTCATTATAGGATATATCTGCATAGGATGGCGCAGCCTGTCTTGTATCTTCAACCCTTTCCTCTTCCTCTGTTTCCTCCGACACATTTTTGATCACTTCATATATGAAATCGCCGCTTTTTGCGCTTTCTTCGCAGAGCTTATAGACAAGGTCTGTGGCTTTCGCATCTTCTTCATCTACTATCTCAAGAAGCTGCAGTGCAAAATCTGAAAAGCTCTTTTTCTCATCATAAAAAGGACAAAACAGGAACCTGTACTCCCCGGTTGTCAGGTCTGTATAGACGCTCTTAATGTTAAATACAATCCCATCCTGATCCATAAGAAACTCAGAAAGTCCATCCAGGAGCTCTTTTATGTCTGAAAAGAGCTTTTTTACCTGCACATTGTCCATTTTGTTTGAGCAGAATCTGTCCTGGAGACTCTGCATGGAATTAATCTCGTAGTAAAAGAACTTTTCTCCGTTGATCTTTCTCTGAGCACAAGGCACGAGATTCCTGATCCTTCCGCTCTCCAATATCTTGTACTGGTACCTGTCATCCTCAGACTCTTTTCCCTGATCTTCAAAGACAAGATAATTATGCTTTAACTCTCTGTAATATTTATATTCCATAGTCAATCTCCTAAATCTATTAGTTCTTTTCCAAGGTCGCTAAGCCTTGTAAGAATTCTGATGTGTCTTGAGTACTTCCTCCAAGTCGCCCTTCCCGCCGCCTCAAATCCCCAGCTGCCATGTGGTTTCAAAAAATATCCTCCCATGGCGCGGTGTCTGGTATTACTCCTTCCAACCACCCGGACGTCTTTGCCATCTATCTGGGCTTCAAATACTGGCGGCTGGCTTCCAAAATACTTTTTTCCCGCCACCTGGTCTGATCTTTCTGCCACATAGCCTTCCGGGTCATAGCTGACGCCTCCCTTTCCCGAGGTGCTGGCTCGAAAGGCAAGGATATACGCATCTTCAGAAATGATGCAGCGTCCGTACAGATAGTAGGTAAAATAGATGAGCAGCGCCATGATGCAGATCACCATGGGCATTAAAAGAGACGCTTCAAGTGTCATGTATCCTTTGTATCTTCTCATGTCACCACCCCATCCCAGACCCGGAAATAGCTGCCACAAAGGTTCCTATGGTAATGAACGGAGCAAAAGCTATTTTCGTTTTCCTTTCCGCCCTTCTTAAAACCAGAAGGATTCCTGAAAACAGCCCGCTTACACAGACTGCTGTAACAATGGTCATGATGGAAGAACCAGCTCCAAGTGCAGGGCCTATTGCCAGCGCCATAAGCCCGTCGCCATATCCGATCCCTTCTCTTGTTATGAAGGCTAAAAAGATCATGGCAGCGCCAGGAAGAAATGACAGTAAAACACTCCACAGATCAAAGCTTCCATCAAAAATCGATGCCACAACTGCTGAAAATGACAGTCCGCCAAGGAGCAGTATCTCCCATAGGCAGATCTCTTTTTTCCTGATATCTTCTATAGAAGAAATGACTAATATTATGAGAATGCTTATCTTAAAAAACATACCTTCTCCTTTTCTTTATCCGCAGGCGCTGCAGGGGCGTTTTCCACCCACTTCCGATATAGGAATTGTGTAGATCTTTCTTTTAAGCCCCGGACAGCTTACACTGGTGTGATACCTGGTGCCATAGCCTGTAATGAACACATTTCCAGCTCCGACGCTTCCGCCGCAGTACTCACAGGCGTAATATATCTTGCCGTCCCTGTTCCTTAGGTGGGACAAATCCTTTTTATCCACGCTCTCCACCTTGATCTTAAGGTGCACACAGTCCACATCCCTGTGGTAAACTTCGCCATTCTCAGTGACATACACCATTTCTTCTTCGGTCCCTTCTGTCACAAGCCCCATGCTGATGTCATATCCTGTCCAGGCGTGGCCATAAAACCTGCCTTCCACTGGGATTTCTTTAAATCCGATAGCTGGTATCATAGGATGTACCTTATAGTCCATCACAAGATCGATGATGTCATTGCCCATAAGGACCTGGGACTGCAAAAAGCTGATGCCATCAAAACCGCCGCTTACACAGCTGTTATCTATTCCTTCCCCCAGGTAATCTCTAATTTTTTCTCTGGCCATGACAAGGCCTCCTGCCCCGGCAATTGTTTCAATGGCTCCGCTTCCTTCATCCCCTGTGATCAGCTCTTTTCCATGGGCAAGGTCGAATGCCATAAGGGACAGCTCGCTCCCTGTCTGGTGAAGAGCAGCCTCAATGTCCACCTGGACTTTCAGTATGTTAAAAAGAGTCATTATATTCACAAAGAAAAAGATAAATAGCGGAAGTGCCATGGATGCCTCAACTGTCATTGAGCCGGTAAGACCCTTTTTTCTATTCTTCATAGCCATAGATCCTTTCAATTTTTACATCGTATCCCCATCTGGTCCCTACATGGATCTCAGCCCGGAAAATGTCCAGACAGTAATCAATCTTAAAATTCCCATTTCCTTCAGTCCTTCTTATATCCATTTCAATTATGTCTGCCATCCTTTTTATCTTTAGGTCAGGTGACACCAAAAAGAGCCTTGCCCTCAGATAATCCTTGTAGTAAAGG
Organism: Butyrivibrio sp.; assembly: GCA_015056565.1. Lineage (GTDB taxonomy): Bacteria > Bacillota > Clostridia > Lachnospirales > Lachnospiraceae > Butyrivibrio. The sequence goes on along the minus strand of SVGB01000004.1, from coordinate 174,536 downwards.
CCCTCTCCCAGGTCTCCTCCTCCCAGATGATCCCTAAAAGACAGCATGTTCATAAGGCTCAGCCTCCAGGTAGAATCGCTCTTAAAAAGCGGAACTCTCCCTCCTGAAAACAGGATGTTAAGGTCCGATATGCTCTCAGCAAAGGTCCAGGCAAAGAGGATCGAGTTTTTTACAGGGTCCTTCAACTCGGGGACAAACAGTATCGCAGTAAGAGCCTCTGCCACCATCTCTGCTTCAGCCACCTTTGACTCACAGCCAAAAAGGTAGAACATATTGGCAGCCTCCCTTATAAACAAAAGCTCTGATGCCATCTTGTCCAGGTTGTCCCAGTCGTTGTCAAAGCCAAAGCAAAGATACTCAAGCTGATACTTCAAAAGAGCTTTATCCATCTCTTCAAGATATCTTGAACATTTTTCGTAGTAGTACTGCTCTATCAGAAGATTTTCTGTAAAAGAAATATCCTCCTGGTCATTAAGTCCCGTACCCTTATTTAGATTTCTTCTCGATGAATAATTGCCAAGATCAACTCTCTGCCTTGATATGGCGCTCTTATCCGAAACAGCCAGGTTCAGTGCTCCGATTCCCTTCAGAGAATGCACGGCATCTGCAGGATTTCCAAGTGACAGCTCCTCTTCCTCACCTTCATCATTGATGATGGTTGGAAGCTCGTATGAGTCTATGACAGCCTGATTTTCACCAGACATCGCCTCCACGTCGGTTGTTGTAAGGGCGCTCCCCTCGATCATATCCACATTACCTTTCACGTCGGATAAAAGCCCCTCCAAAGGTTCTGCTGCCATATAAGCCAGAATGTTCCTCTTAAGGACCGTTGCGTCATTGTCCATGGCAAAAGAACTCCCGGTTATATGAAGGTCTTTTAGATACATAGAAAAGACACTGCTTGCCCCGATCACCTTTCCCCCCAGCTTCCTGTCCAGATTCTTTTTTACATAATATGAGAGGTGCTCCTCGGTGTTTACTATTGACGGATTATCTGATCCATAGGATGTGTCCACAAAAAGTAGCCCGTACTGTTCCTTAAGCTGCCTGCTGTACTCTGCAAGAACTGAGTTCATGGCAATGTCCGCAGTGCACTCTGTTTTCATCTTGACTGCTCCTATCCTGGCACCCTGAAAAAGCACCAGGATAAGAGACATGATCATCATGATCGACAGTGACAGATAAACTGTGAGATAGCCTTTAGTTCGTGATAACACGTGTATCCTCTCTGATCGTCTTAAACACATCCTCTACAATCCCGGAAATCTGCTCCTTAAACACGATTACAAGTCCTATCAGCACTACGATGATGAGGATTACCTCAACTGTGCCCATTCCAGACTCATCTTTCCAAAATTTCTTTACTCCGTTTACAATCTTTCTTCCAATATTCTTTAATTCATTCATTTTTCTTTTCCTCCATTCTTCGTTAAAATGCCATGTATGCTGGGACCATGATCATTGCCATTACTATCACCAGCATGATTATCATTGGTAATAAAAGCCTGGTTCCTGCTTCCTCACCAGTTTTCTTGACCTTATCCATTCTCTCTTCAAAAGCCTTTTGGGCTTCTTCTGAAAGAAGTGCTAAAAGCTCGCCATTTCCCTTCCTTATGTTCTGGGACAAAAGAGTTGCAAGTCTGGTGTACTGTTTTGTCATACATCTTGCTCCAAATCTTTCGTAGGTCTCGCTCTCTGAAGCCCCCGTCGCCAATTCCCTGTTCACCCTCAGGATTTCCTCATAGAGGTACCTTTTTCCGGCGCCGTTATCCCTCTTTTTCACATATGAGACCGCCAGTTTATTGAACACGTTTCTGACTGTCATGCCTGCTCCCATGTATAGGACCAGCTTTGAAACAAACTGCGGATAATCCGACAAAAGCTCCTGCTGCCTCTCCTCCATGGTCTTTTTTAGCTCTTTGTCCTTAAGGACGTAGGATGCAGCGCCTCCTATCAGTGTAAGAAGAAGCAGTAGCAGGCTGTTGTCCTGCATCTTCTGGCTCCATATGATCTGCCGGTTTCCATAGGTCTTAGGCAAATTGATCTCTCTTTCTTCCACAGAAGCTTCATCTGCTCCCTTTAGAAGCTTTTCAATCTCTGCATAGGTCCGCTCCACAGGATTCAGGACCCTGGGCATGATATTTGCGTGAAATACCTGCTGCCAGCGAAGATCCTTGTAGCTGTACCAGGCCACAAGCTCCACAACCACACCTTCCTTAGGAATGTTTTCATCAATGAGCCTTCCGTCAAAATGCATCACCTCATAGTTATCAAGCTTCCACCTTATATCAAAGGGATACCCTTCTAAAGATTCCACAAGATCAAGGTCTTTAGTGACCACATCAAAACTCTCATTTTCACCTATGACCACCTTTTCAAGTTCCACAGATGCCTGTTCAAAGAGCCTTTGTGCCTCCTCGTCGGTGAATATCCTGTTTTCTACAGACAGGTGGTACTGCCCTAGTTCATTTCCCGCTTCGTCGCTGGCCACCAGGTCAACGTCGTATCCCTTGCCACCAAAGTCGCTTCTTTCAAGGGTTCCTGAGTCTGTGATCTTCCCATCCTGCCCAGAGCTGATACACAGCATCAATGATAAAAAGCTCCCAGCTGTAGCCATTAAAAGAACTATGCTTATCTTCCTGATAAAGTACTCAGTCTCAACACCATCAATATCTTTCCTGTGCTCAAGCGTCCCCAGGTAGGTTCGTATCTTTTCTCTGGAAAAAGAAAAAGGTCTCTCCTTAAGGTATCTGTAGATATAAAGAGATATCTTCAGATAGGCTCTGCTTATGCCTGTATCCTCAATCCTTTCCGGAAGGACAAGATCCTTTGACTGGAAAAATAAAACAAGCATCAGCACAGGAATTATCAAGTACAAAAAGAACAGCTTAGACATTTATATTCACTATCCTTTCTGACATGAGATACGCCGTTACATACAGCCCTGCACATACTGTCATAAAGATCACTCCAAACGGGTTGTGATATAGGGGATCAAAAAATCCAGAACTGGTGAGACTTATATAGAAGATTATGAAAAATGGCACCAGATTCATTATCCTGGCCTCCATTCTCTTGGCGCTTATCAGCACGTCGATCTCTTTTTCCACATCCATCTTTTCAGAGATCACGGTGATGGTGCGGCTGATCATCTGGGTCATGTTACCTCCGCTTTTCTTGGCAACAGCAAACACTTCTGCAAAATCTAAGATATCCGGATTCCCGGTCTCTTTTCCCATTTTGTAAATTAGTTTTTCGATGGGGATATTGTTTTTCAGGCCCTTCTTTAGCTTAATAAGTGCGCTGTAGATAAGGCTCTTTTTCCCATACAGCATCTCCATGTCATGACAGGCCTCAATAAAAGCATTCTCCGGGGAATATCCAGCCTTTAAGCAGGTAAGCACCGAGCTTATTGCATCTTTAAACTGTATTCCCACAAGCCTTCTGTTCCTTTCATTCAGTCGCTTTTTTTGGTACACAAACCAGAAAAGACAAAGCGGCGAAAGAACAAGAACTGCCAGAAGGGAATCGTAAAACAGCTCCCCAAACATAAAAGCTATGAGAATTCCTTGCAAAAATATGGGGATATCGCTTTTATTCGGCCGGCAGTCTAAGACCTGCTGCCAAAAGTTTTTCAGTAGCTTTAAGTTCACCAACCTTCCTCCATTTCCCAACAACTTTCTCTTTACTCATACCTTCACTCTCCTCGAATCTAAAGAGCGTGTTGACCCTTATCTTTCCACTCTTTTCATCCAGCTCCTTTTCAAGCTCGCATATTTCAAGGACCTTCCTGCTCCTGTCTCTAAGCCTTCCAAGATGGACCACAATATCAATTCCCGAAGCAATCTGGCCTCTAACTGCAGATAGCGGGATCTCCATTCCCATGAGCACCATGGTTTCGATCCTTGAAAGCATATCTGCTGCGCTGTTGGCGTGACCAGTACTCATTGCCATATGGCCTGTATTCATGGCCTGCAGCATGTCTACGCACTCATCGCCTCTGACCTCGCCCACAACCAGCCAGTCTGGGCGCATTCTAAGCGATGACTTTATGAGGTCTCTTATGGTGATGGGCCTGCAGCCTTCCACATTGGCGTTTCTGGCCTCCATTCTTACAAGATTTGGAACGCCTATTATCTGAAGCTCAGCGTTATCCTCGATGGTTATAAGTCTTTGATCCTTTGGAATAAAATCAGACAGTGCATTTAGAAATGTGGTCTTTCCAGACCCCGTTCCACCGGAAATAAAGATGTTATATCCCGCTTTTACCAGCACTTCGATATAACTTTTAAGATATTCAGAAATTGATCCAAGTTCTATCAGCCTCTTCATGGTGATAGGTTTGTCAGGGAATCTTCGTATTGTGACAATTGGTCCGTTCAGGGCTATCGGCGCAAGAACTACGTTTACTCTGGAGCCGTTTTCAAGCCTTGCGTCCACTATTGGGGATGATTCATTAACAACTCTGTTACAGGAAGCAACTATCTGCTGAACCACATCCTCAAGGCGCTGTCTCGACTCGAAGTGAAGACCACTCTCGCAGATCTTACCTTCTTTTTCAATGAAGATGTTATCTGTTCCATTGACCATTATCTCCGTTATGGAAGGGTCATCCACAAGGCTCTGGAGAACATCCAGCTTTCTTATGGAGTGGTAGACATTCATCCGAAGCTGCTTTTTAAGACTCACTGGCAGGGCCTTGTTTCGCAGCATATTCCCTATCTCGCCATCTATCAGCTCAAAAAGTTCCTCATCCCTTATCTCCCTTGAAAAATCAAGGCTCCCAAGTACCCTCTCTTTGATACCGACTCTCAGCTCATCCAAGTTATGCTCCAAGAAGCAGCACCTCCTGCCCCTTCTTGATAAGCTCTCCCACATGTTTTTTGTAGGAAGCGCCTGCGCAGTCATCAGGGAAAAAACACTTGATAGTCTTGGAAAGTACCGCCTCATAGCCATTTTCACACAGCACCTTGTTGTACTTGCCCATACGGTACTGATCTGCAGAATTGTTCCGGTTGATAGTATAAAGGACATCACACATGGACAGGATTTCAAAGAACCCTTCAGGGTAATCCTTAAGGTCCAGGATCACATATTCATATCCTGCTTCTCTGGACAAAAGAGCTATCAGCTCCCTGACCTTCTTACAGCCCATCTCCTTTATCTGCATCGCCGTTTTTGCTGGGGCTATGTAGTCGACGCCATTTTTCCTGACCTTGATCTTCTCAAGGTAAATACAGAACTTATCCCGCTCGCAGTCAGCATAGTACATCATATCAGTGATGTCCTGCCCCGCCTCCTCATCAAAGGTCTGGGTAAGAGCAGAAAAGCTCTCAAAGCTTATGAATATGGTCTTGTTAGTCCTTGCAAGCTGTTCAGCCATCTGGATTGCAAGGGTCGTCTGACCGCTTCCCGAAAGAGGCGTATAAAGACCTACCACCTTGCACTCATTTTCCATGTGCCTTATCCCAAGATCCGGAAAGCCATCAGGATTCTCCATGCACACTGTCAGTAGCCTCTCCAGGATCTTTCCCGCAGGCAGATACTTGCTCATGTGAAAAAAGCCATCGTCTTCATCAAAACCGGAGGGTCCCTTAAATTCATCTTCCTCCAGGATCATCACAGCGCTGCATCTTTCTTTGATCATTTCTTCAAGGCCGCTGCTTGCGCTACTTGAAGCAATAAGAAGTGATACCTCCTCGCTTTCTATAAAAGCTATGAACTCCTCTTTTTCTGTAAATGTCTGAATGCCAAATGATAGTTTTAGATGCTCTCTTAAATACTCAGAAAGCCTCATGGAATAAAGAGTGCTCCTGTCAAAAATAGCAAGAATGCTCTCCGTCATAAAACACCTCCCATGACGAACAGTACGCTGACAAGTACAGGTACCGCAAAATGTATCGTCTTTTGTTTGTTTCTTTTGAAAATGATAACCGCGACGGATATTGCTCCAGCGATAAGAAATGAGATCAGGATACATGAAAGAGTATCACTGACAGATAAAAAAGATGCTGCTGACATGAACAGCTTAACATCTCCGGCTGCAATGCCCTTTAGAAGGTAAACAGGAAGCAGGATAAGAAGTGCTGCCCCCACAGCTGACAGGGATTCGAAAAGTCTTTCTGACCCTTGCACCAGCGAAGAAGAAACGCCCGTAAGAAGTGCCGGAATAACCCAGGCGTTAAATATCTTGTCCTTGAACAGGTCCGTAAACACAGCTCCAGTCAAAAACAATATTAAGATTGCGAAAATAAAAATCTACCCCTTTCGTAGTTTTGTCGAGCTCGCGAAATAGAATCTAACATGTTTGATTTTCTTTGTAAAGCCCCTTAAAACAAGCTCTTTTCCCAAAATTAAGAATTGACCTTCCTTATATTTTCGCCCTTTGGAATCTGTAAAAACACATAAAGAGCGGAAATGTCATTTTTCCGCTCTTTGTCAAACCGATAATTTATGTTCGGGATTTATTTCTTTTTCCCTGAAATATTAATATCTTAAGATTTTCTTAAGGACTTTTATGCCATAAGTCCTCTGTTCATGGAAAGTGCTGTAATATCCTCGTTTAAAGAGTACTTTCCATAAGTAAGTCCTGCATATACCTTCTGGGTATTTCCCATTAAAACTTCTGAAGTATCATACTTTTCAAGTTCCACATATGCCTCATGGAGCTTTTCAAAGTTCTTTTTAACCTTCCACACCCTGTGGATGTTTCCGGTTGCTGAGGCAACAGCCAGCTCTGTCTTGGAAAAGATATATATCTTGTGAAGGTTTCTTGCAAGCTCATATTCCATGTTGAGAGAATGGATAAGTTCGTCGATGCAGTGCTGTGCGTTCATGATACTGTTTTCAGCATCACTTCTCTTGCCTACCGCAAATCCATCTATGCTCTCCTCAAGATAATCGATCACCATCTCATAGAGTATTGTGATCAGCTGAGTCTTGTTTGCCTGAGTTATCTTTAGGGTATATTCCTGTTTCTTTACTGGGGTCATAGTCTGCTCCTATATGTAAAACCGGGTAAATAGTTACTTACTGAAGAAGCTGAAGCACCTGTGATGGTCTTTCATTTGCCTGAGCCATCATGGAAATTCCTGCCTGGGAGAGAACCTGCTGTGTTGAGTAGGTTGTCATCTCCTCTGCCATGTCTACGTCCATGATCCTTGAATAAGCTGCTGTCATATTTTCTACAGTTATATCAAGGTTACTTACTGTGTGCTCAAGTCTGTTCTGATAAGCGCCAAGGCCTGATCTTATGCTGCTGACCTGTACGATGGCGTTCTTGATGCTCTCAATTCCCTCTCTTGCGCCTACTTCATTGGCAAGATCAAGGTTGTAAAGACCAAGGGTTGAAAGAGATATCTTAGGGATCCTGATATCAAGTGTCTGTCCCTCATTGGCTCCAACCTGCATGGTCATCGCGCCTTTTCCTGTGAGCTCAAGATTAAGGGTTCCGCTGAAGGATTCGTCGATCTGGATCTTTATCTCTTTTCCTGTATTGTCCTTTAATGTCAGGATATCTTCAGTGATGGTTGCCTGCATGCCATTTGTCATGTAGTCTTCTGTTGTTCCATCCTCATATACCTTCTTGATCTGGATATTTGCTTCGCTTCCCTCTTCAAAGAAGATACCCTTCTTGTCTACTCCGGTTGAACCTGTAAGATTTAAGTACTTAACATCAATTCCGGTTATCTGGAAAGTTCCTGCTTCAACGCTGTCTGAATATGTAAGCACGCTGACGTTAGGGTCTGTAACTGCAGTTGAAGGTGTATTTCCAACAGTTGCATATCCGCGAAGATCAAAGGAGCCGTCTAAGATACTCTGTCCATTGAACTGAGTGGTCTTTGCCATTCTCTCGATTTCCTGCTTCAAAAGAGTAACCTCTTCCTGTATTGCCTCTCTGTCGCTGTCAGTTAAGGTTCCGTTGCTGGACTTGATTGCCAGCTCGCTCATTCTCTGAAGAACTTCATGGATCTCAGACAGACTTCCGTCTGCCACCTGTACTATTGAAATCGCATCATTAGAGGTGTCATTTGCAACTCCAAGACCTTCGATCTGTGAATTCATTCTTCTGGACATTGCAAGGCCTGATGGATTATCCTTGGCGTTTGCAATCTTTAGACCGCTGGAAAGTCTTCCCAGGGACTCTGAAAGAAGCTTGTCATTCTTCTGAAGAGCGTTGTTTGCTATCATCGCAGATACATTGTAATTTACTTTCATGCCTACCTCATTTCTTTTGATGTGTGATCACAAAGCCTCAATAAAGGCTTTTGCCATAGTTAAAAGTGTTTTTGTGTCAGTCTGATAAGTATTTTCGCCTTCCATGGCATTTCCTGAAACCACACCTGCTGAGGCAGGTCCTGCTTGTGCGTTGTAGAGGATCGCTATGTTTTCTGTGCTAACGATCACATCGGTTAGCTTTTCTGAAATCCTCTCACACAGTCTGGTTCTCACATTCTCCAGATATTCTGACTCCCACTGGTTCTTGGCATTGGTGGTTGTGAGCATTCCCCGGATGCTTTCCTCTTCCACAAAGAGGCTTAGTCTTAGCTGTCCGTACTCGTCTGTCATAACACTGGCGTCCATCCTTGACCTTTTTGTATCATCGCTATTTAGTGTCACGTTCATTGAAACCACTTCTCCGTCGATCTCAACCGGCACTTCATAGCTGTTTCTCTCTGCATTTCCTGTCATCACAGAGATCTGTTTCTGCAAAAGAGCTATCGCCCTGACATCGATATATGTGTCATCACTACTAAGTAGCTCTCTAGATAAATTATCGGACACTCTCTCCAAAATCTTTACATAATTATCCTGATAATCGTCTTCAGAAAGAGATTCTTTTAAAAGCTCCCTTTCTTCCATATCTTCAGTCTTTTTCCAGATATTTCCGTTCCTGCGGTCTCTCTTTTCTGAGATATACGCCTCAAGATTGTTGTAGGTAAGTTCAATTCCCGCCTGACTCATTTCTTTTGCCGTAGGCTCAGCAGATTTAAGAGAAACTGTCTGTCTTATCTGTTCAAGTTCCTGCTTTGCAAACTCTCTCTCAAGCTCCTTGTCTATGTCAGCTCTCTTTAGGTCATCAGCAAGCTTTGGTAAAAGAGTCTTATTCGTGACTTCAGTCTGCATCAGCTTTTCAGGTTCAAGATTTTCATAAACCGTCTCGGCCTTAGCCCTGTAATATCTGAATGCTGCCGAAATCTGCTCATCAATCCTTGGAGAGTAGTCCTTTTCTTTTACTGTAAGACCGCCAAAGTCATCATCAACCTTATAGTCCATGCCCTTCCTTGAAGCCTTCTGATTTCTTGTAGCATTAAGAAGGTTTCCTATGGTCATCTCCTGATCAGTCTTAAGAAGTGAACCGATCGCCTGATAATCTGTGGTCTTTAAGGTATGGAAGAGCCTGTAAATTCCTATAAAGGAAGTTTTCTCTTCCTTGGTGATCCCGCCCTTGTGCTCAAGCTTAAACAAGAACTTTGCGTATCTTTCTTCGCTCTTTCCTTTTTCATTCTCTGAAGACTCTGAGTTCTGATCAAGGTTTTGTGACAATTCTTCAATTGTCATGGAAAGTGGATTCTTACCCTGTCTGATAAGATCAAATACCGCGCCTGGTTTAAGCCTGTCTAATGTGCTCTGGAGCTTTGCATCCCAGCTTCTGACCTTCTCGAAGTTCTCTTCATTTACCTCCATCTTATTGTAGCCAAGGATCCTGACTGCTCTTCTGTTTTCGTCAGTGGCTTCCTGGTCAAGGTCTTTTAGGATATCATCAACATTTCTGAATGCCTTTTTAATGCTGTCTCCAAGATCTGCTCTTGGCGCAGTCATCAGTTTCTCATATCCCTCTCCTGCCTGCCTGAATTTCATGGTGGCAGTTTCAGACATCTGGCTTATCTTATATAGAGATGTCTCTTTCAGATCATCTGCCATGGCTCCCACAATATCAGCAGGTCCATTGGCGATAATGGATACTCTGCTGATGGTCATCCTGAAAGCAAATCCAGCATTTGAAGGAGTCACATTTGTTATTTCATCTACTGCTTTTCCTGTAGTCTCTTCTCCATTTCTGGAAAGAAGATTTTTAAGCCTTTCAATAAGCTGCTCCATAGGCGCTGTATCAATGGAGAAGCCGCTGTCAAGAAGCTGCTTGTTGGCTTCTACTGTCATCTTCAGTCTTACTTCTTCAAGCTGCAGCCTTGCTGCTACAAGCCTTTCATCGTTTTCCTGAACTGATGCATAGCTAATGGAGAAATTGCTTGTAAGATTTTTTATGCTTAACTCTCTTCCAGCTGCAATTACGTCTTTTATATCATCATCGCTGATGTTTTCTACAGCATCTAAAGTCTCTGCTGCCTTCTGCATATTGGACTTTGGTTCAAAGATATCTCCTCTGATAGCTTTTTTCCCATCAGCTATTGCTGCAGCTGCTGCCTTTGTAACTGTTTCTTCAGAGACAGGGAACTTAAGGCTCTTTATGGTCTTTACCTGCTCAAGGTTATCTCCTGTAAGAGGAATGCCCTGAGATACCATCCAGAGGGATTCTTCCTTAAGTGATCTGTCCTTTGGATCGAGCCCCGCTTCCTCAATGATCTTTTCAATCTGAGGACCTAAAGCGTTTTCATCTATTTCTTCTGCCTTCTGGGCAAAATAGCCGCCTGCTTCCTGAGCATAGAAGCCATTGCCAGTTGCGCTTTGTCCATTTGTGCTGTGCGCTGCAAAATAGATGTTTTCAATGGTGGGTTTCATATTGTTGAGCACCATGAATTTAACTGCAGCATCACTAAGTTCCTTGATGTCTGCAATCTGCTCGTAGGCAAGTGTGGCTGCCTTTGCATTTTCTGCTGTTATGGGGATATCGTTCTCGTGGAAACTGCTTTTAAGAGCGTTTGCAAGCACGTCGCTGCCAGTGATCTTTTTCAGCTTATCAATGCTAAGATCATCATTATATCCAGCCACCACTTCGCCCGACTCAAGAAGAACGCTTTTGATCTTATCAACGATTGTAACAGCATCTTTGCCGTTTAGGTCTTTAAGATCAAAACCATCCTCAAGTGCCCTGTTGTAATCCTCTTCGGACATGGTGTTTGCCATAAGGGCCATGAAATTATGTTCAGAGAAAACATCCTTGTTCTCTGCCATCTGACTTATATCATCTACGCTTCTTTGATGCTGCGCATAGGCATTGTTGGTAAAGCCCGTTGCATCTATATCAAGTGCATAGCTGCTTCCTGAAATTGTATTTTTTCCAAATGAACCTGATACTGTCCTTTCTTTCGCCTCCGTGCTAAGAAGAATCTGATCCTGACTGGCCTTCTGACCAGTGATATTCTGAAAGTTAATGTTCATCTTGCTCCTCGTCAAATAAAAAAGAAGGTAACGGATCATATCCATCACCTTCTATTTCGGCGCGAGTTTATTTTTTCTTTAGCTTGGGAGTCTGAAAGACAAATACCTCAGCTCCGTAAGGCGGAAGATCAAATGTCAGGCTGTAGTCCTTGTAGTCACAAAGCCCTTTAATAGCCTTGATCTTAGGAGGGATATTGCTGCCTGGTCCGCCAAATCTTTCTTCTGCACTGTCAAGGATGTGGGTGTAGGTTCCGTCAAATGGCACTCCTACCATAAATCCCTTTCTCTCAACAGGAGTCATATTAAGTACAAATAATATATTGTCTTTTCCACTGGACGCTCTTCTGTAGAAACTGTACGTGCTTCTGCCCTTGTCGTCTGCGTTGATCCATTCAAATCCGCCCCAGTCGTTGTCTATTTCGTGAAGGGCAGGATATTTTCTGTATATCTCAAGCAGATTAGCCACATAAGCCTTAAGGCCCTTGTTGAGGTCGTTATCAAGAAGGAACCAGTCAAGCTCTCTCTTTTCGCTCCACTCTCTCTCCTGGCCAAAATCCTGTCCCATGAACAAAAGCTTTTTGCCAGAGTGACCAAACATATATGTATATCCGACACGGAGGTTAGAATATTTATCAACCTTGTATCCAGGCATCTTTTCTACCATGGAGCACTTAAGGTGTACAACCTCATCGTGGGAAAGTGGCAGAATGTAATTCTCAGAGTCGTTGTAACTCATGGCAAAGGTCATCATGTAATGAGCTCCCTGCCTGAAGTATGGATCCAGCTTCATGTATTCGCAGAAGTCGTGCATCCATCCCATGTTCCACTTAAATGTAAATCCAAGTCCGTCATCCTCAGGTCTTGCAGTAACCTTAGGCCATGCAGTTGACTCTTCAGCAATTGTAAGGACCTCTGGATATGTTCCTCTTACCACACTGTTAAGGTGCTTAAAGAACTCGATAGCATCAAGATTCTTGTTGTCGCCAAACTTGTTAGGTACCCACTGACCATCCTTCTTGCCATAGTCAAGATAAAGCATTGATGCAACCGCATCCACTCTAAGCCCATCTATATGGAACTTGCGGATCCAGTACAGAGCGTTTGCGATGAGGAAGTTCTTAACTTCTGGCTTCTCCAGGTTAAATATCCTTGTTCCCCAGTCTGGGTGTTCTCCCTTTCTTGGGTCTGGATGCTCATAGATACAGGTTCCATCAAATGTTGCCAGTCCAAAGTCATCAGGGCAGAAGTGAGCTGGTACCCAGTCAAGAATAACGCCGATACCATTTTTATGGAGCTTGTTCACAAGATACATGAAATCTGTGGGCTCTCCATATCTTGATGTAGGCGCATAATACCCAGTTACCTGATATCCCCATGAACCATCGAAAGGATGCTCAGCAATTCCGATGAGCTCAATGTGGGTGTATTTCATTTCTTTTAAGTACTCAACAATCCTGTCTGCAAACTGTCTGTAGGAGTAGAAACCGTCTTCAGTTCCATCAGGATGTTTCATCCATGATCCGATATGACATTCATAAATAGCTATAGGAAGCTTCTGCACATCCTTGCCCTTAAGATTGTCATACCATTTGCTGTCCGACCACTTAAAGCCTGACAGATCTGTTGTTCTTGATGCGTTCCCTGGACGTAGCTCAGCAAAGTTAGCATAAGGATCCGCCTTGTAGAGCTTTCTTCCATCCTGAGTGGTGATCAGGAACTTATAGAGTACTCCGATCCCAACTCCCGGAATGAATAATGTCCAGATGTTCCCAGTCTTGGTTTTCTTCATCTGATGGGCATTTTCGTCCCATCCATTAAAGTCTCCAACCACATGAACATCTGCTGCATTTGGAGCCCATACAGCAAAGAAATAACCCTTCTTACCCTTTTCTTCTGATGGATGTGCCCCAAGTTTTTCGTATATATCGTAGTGTGTTCCCTGACCGAATAGATACTCGTCGTCTTCAGAAATAAATACCTTATGGTCCATGTTGCCCCCTGCGTTAAGAAAAATTAATCATGCATAAAGTCTTTTTCTCTTAATATAATCATATCATTTTCGTCGTATCTTTTGTGAACTAAAACATCTACAAAGTGAGCTACTGATCTCTTTTCAGCATAGTAAATAGCATCATCCACAATGTCCTTTACCTCAGATACAGTTACATCATGGTCAAGAGTCTGTCTCTCTGAGATCCTTGTGTGGAGCGCTAAAATACCAAGATTGTCGATGGCATATTCCTTTTCAAGAGCGTACTGCCTTGCGTAAGCCACCAAAGAATCATCATCCAAGGCCTCAATATCAACTCTTACGTTGAAGCTCTGTTTAAGAGATGGATTCTTATCAAGGAATCTGTCCATGTCTTCCTTGGTGTCTTCCATTACAAGAACAAGTCCCTTGTTCTCCTCCTGAAGGATCTTTAAAAGCTCACTTACAGTCTCAGAAGTGAGATCCGCTGCTCTCTGAATGATCAGTGCGCCGTTTGCAAGCTTGTCAAAGATGCTGGCTGTGCTCTTTTTATTTAAGGTGTTGGCAGTGATCTTGGCTACCTTGCCGCTAAAGTTGGAATCAGAAGCCTGCATGGCTTTGATAAGACCCTTGGCAAGATTTACAGTACCTGCCCCCTCTTCTCCTGTAACAATGGCATTTCCAGAGAATGGATCCAGGCTCAGGTTGTCAATAGCATTGATGATCTGGCGTCTTGACTTCTTGTGATGGATATATGGTCCAAAGAGCTCCTTCTCCTCAGGAGTCATGGTTCTTACGCGCTCTTCAAGCTCTCTGTTTCCGATATGCTTTTTACCAGTCGGCTTTTTAGCGGGTTCTTTTTTCTTGACAGGAGCTGCTGCCTTGGGCTCTTCCTCTTCCTCGTCGTCCTCATCCTCGTCTTCATCAGCAGGTTCAGACTCTTTATCCTCAGCCTCTGGCTCTTTTTCAGGCTTGTCTTCTTCTGCAGCTTCTATAGGCTCTGCCTCAGCCTCTACTTCATCTGCCTTAGGCTCTTCTTCAGAAGGCTCATCGGAAGCCTCTTTTGTAGCCTCCTCTGGCTCTACTTCGGCGCTTTCTTCCTGCACATCCTCTACAGGAGCCTCACCAGCCCTTGTATCTTCTTCCAGGATCTCCTCTTCTCCAGGAGCCTTCTCTGGCTCTTCAATATTTTCGCTTTCGATCACTTCAGCAACTGCGGCATTTATAACGTCCTCTCTCTTGACGTTCCAGTTGCCTCTTCCTGATGCCTTCTCATAACTTTCCTTCTTGATGGCATCATTTATAGCTTTTTCTATCTTCTCCTGGAGTCCTGCCTTGGTCTTCTCATCGAAGTCCGCAAACATATCTCCGGTTTCGTCTGCTACTCTCTTTTTAACTCTCTCAAGCTGCTTCTGCTTCTGATCCTTTTTAAACTGCTCCCAGTTATCAAGGTACTCAGCAATGCTTATCTGTCCTGTGATCTGCTTCTCAACCTCAGGCTCTGGCTCAACCGCAAGAGAAATCTGTCCGTCATACTCCTGGGAGAGCATGTTCTCGAAGTGGCTGTGCATCTGATAGTTTGCATTTGGATGTATAACAGCTCCAGGGACTTCGTCCTCAAGAGGTTTTTCTTCATAGGTATAAGAAGTACCTGCTGCAGATTTTTCTGTCTCTACAGCCTCTTCCTGCTCATCTTCAGAAACCTCTTCCTCATTCGGCTCGTTATCAGGTTTCTTTTCCTCCCCAAGAATAGGACCATTTCCGCCATACTTGATCTCTATGCCCATCTTGGGATCTGTATCAAAGAAAACTTCCTGCATTCCTACAGGCTCTGACGCAGGTGCTTCTTCCTCTTCATCTTCTTCAGGTAAAAGTTCCTCTTCCTGAGGGTAGTCCTCTTCCTGCACTATTGTTTCATCAGGAATTTCCCCAGTGTCTTCAAATATCTCCTCGGTAATAGGCGAAACAGCGCCTTCTAGTGGCTGCTCTGCTGCAGCTGCCTCTTCTCCAGCAAAGGCCTCTTCTCCAATAACTTCCCTAAGACTCTCTGCCAGTGACTCCTGGAGATTGATGGTGTTGTATGTGCTTACGTCAACTGATGGCTCTTTTATCTCGCTTATATGAGGATAAACTATCTCATCAAAGTCTCGCTCTGCAGGCTCTTCCTGCTCAGGCTCACTCTGTTCTTCTGTGGTCTGCGCAGCAAAAGAAATATCTCCTGGCACAAACTCTCTGGTCTGTCCAAGGTCCTCTTCGTCCTGTGCCTGTCCGTTTGCATAGGCCTCAATAACAGAATCTGTTATAGGAGGCATCTCTTTCGTGGGCTGCTTGATCTCAACAGTTCTGGTCTCGTCTTTGCCCACAGCGTCCTTCTCGGCGATTATTGATGGATCTACAATTCCGCCGTGGCTCTGCTTGTATCTGATATATCTATCCTGCTGCTCGTGGGAAAGCGGCTCATGAAGTGCCTTAAGTTCCAATGCCTTCATTACATATCTGCCTTCTCCAAACCACAGGAATATCTCGTCACATTCCTCAATACACTCTGTTGTAAGTCCTACTCTGTGATAGAGGTAAGCAAGCTCGTAAGCCCACTTCTCCTGATAGTCGTGCTTCTTGAGCTCCTCAAGTACTGCAATCCTCTCCTCAAGACTTACTTCCTGAGCCTCATAGAGCTTGTACTGAAGGATATATCTGCCTGTATCCCTTGGTGCAATCCTTACGAATTCTTTGTAGTACTCAACAGCCTGGACAAACTCGCCCATCTTGATAGCAAGCTCACACAGTGAGTAAACTATAGGCCTTCCAGTTGGATGCCTGTCATAGGCCATAAGGAGAATATCCCTACTCTCCTGGAGACGTCTGTTTATCTTATACAGATCACTGATAGTGCAGAGGGTAGAAACGTTCCTGACCCTCTTCCAGTCTATGGTATCTGCTATTTTTACCGCGTCGGCATATCTGCCTTCCCCAATCAAAGCTTTTATCTCATCAGCCCTGATCTTATACTCGACCTTATCCAAAATATACTCCTCTTTGGTGCAACAAATACTATATCTAGTGCTAGTTTAACATAGGGCTTTATCTTTGTAAAATATCTGAAAGCTCTGCAAACTGCTCCAAAGTTAGTATTTCTCCCCTTGCTTTTTCATCTACTCCCATTTTTACTAAAGCATCCACAACTTCCTGCCTGGAAACCCGAAGCGCCGGGTTATTTGAAAGAGAATTAGACAGCGTTTTTCTTCTCTGGTTAAAGGCAGTCCTTACTATCTCAAACAATCTCTTTTCATCCTGAACGCTAACCCTTGGCTCTGCATACCTTGACAGGTTTACCACCGCAGACCCCACGTTTGGCTGAGGTATAAAGCTGCTTGGCGGAACGTCCATGACCGTAACAGCCTTGGCGTAATATCCTACAGCCAGCGACAGTGAGCCATAGTCCTTGCCTCCTGGACCTGCTGCCATTCTGTCTGCCACTTCTTTTTGAACCATGACTGTTATGCTCTCTATCCTGGCTCTGCTCTCAAACAGCTTCATGATGATAGGTGTGGTGATGTAGTATGGAAGGTTTGCAACTACCTTAATGGGCCTTCCACCGTTTTCTGTAACCACCTCGTCCAGGTTTACCTTCAGGATGTCTTCATTTATCACTGTTACGTTGTCATACTCAGACAATGTATCTGCAAGAACCGGTAAAAGAGTCTTATCTATTTCAACTGCAATGACCCTGCCTGCAGCCTCTGCCAGGTACTGAGTAAGGCTTCCAATTCCCGGTCCTATTTCAAGGACAAGGTCGTCTTTTGTAACTCCTGCTGCCTCAACAATTCCCTCAAGTACATGACTATCTATAAGGAAGTTTTGTCCAAACTTCTTCTTGGCACTCATGTTGTATTTGGCCAGCACTTCCTTGGTGCGGGCCGCATTTCCTAAATACGCCATATATTCTCCATTCTGTTTATGTTAAAAGAGCTTTATCCGATCCTGTACATCGATCTGGCATTCTGCTCTGTTATGTCGATTACTTCCTGCTCGCTTATGCCCTTTATTTCTGCCATGGCCTTTACTACATATGGAAGGTTTAAAGAGCTGTTGCGCTTTCCTCTGTTTGGTTCTGGCGCAAGGTATGGACAATCTGTCTCAAGGATGATCTTCTCCATTGGTATCTCAGACACCACTTCCTTCATCTTTTTGCCGTTCTTAAATGTAAGTACTCCGCCAACACCGATGTAAAATCCCATTTTTACACATTCAAGAGCCACTTCCTTGGAATAGGAAAAACAGTGTACTACTCCTCCAATATCGCCGGCATTATTGTCCTTAAGGATCTGAACCGTATCAGCCGCAGCATCTCTTGAGTGGATAACAACTGGAAGCTCCACTTGCCTTGCGAGATCAAGCTGCCTTACAAACCATTTCTTTTGAAGCTCGTGATCTGGTTCAGGCCAGTAGTAGTCAAGCCCGATTTCCCCTATTGCAACGCATTTTTCATCAGCGCTCATCTGCCTGATCCTGTCAAAATTGTCCTCACTTAGCTCAGCACAGTCGCTTGGATGAACTCCAACTGCTGCGTAAATAAAATCATATTTATGGGCCAGCTCCAGTGTAGTCTCTGATGAAGCCAGATTTGCTCCAATATTTACAATAGTTCCAATTCCATTCTCCTTCATGGATAAAAGGAGGCTGTCTCTGTCTATATCAAACTGCTCATCATCATAGTGAGCATGAGTGTCAAAAATCATGTGAAATCCTCTTATTTCCTCAATGTTCCCCATATAATTTACCATAAATAATCCCCTGTGAAAACGCATAGAAACCATGGTTTTAAAAAAATTGAAAAAAATTTTAAAAAAGTGCTTGCATTATTCTTCATGCCGTAGTAAGATATCACTTGTCGTTAAGACAGCGCAAGCTTCTAAATAACGAATGCACCGCTAGCTCAGTTGGTAGAGCACCTGACTCTTAATCAGGTTGTCCAGGGTTCGAGACCCTGGCGGTGCACGCCGAGTACTGTTTTCGTGGGTATATCCTACGGGGATGGTACTTTTTCTTTGCGCGTAAAATGAGCCATGCAAAAACAGGTAGGAAAGTGCTCGTTGGGAGTTTACTCACAAAAGAGCATTTTTCTACCTGTTTTTATACGGCGAACGCCGCGACAACGAGGAATTTGCAACGCAAATTTCGAGTCTGTCGGCATGGTTCATTTTACGCGCACGCTCGAACGCCGCGTAAATGAGGAATCCATTTATGGATTCCGAATATTGCGAGGCTTACTTTACTGCGCCTTGTCCGGATGCTCTAGCATCTCCTGCATAGTATGCCATCCCAGCACCGCGCATTTAACCCTTGCTGGCATATGAGCCACATCCTGAAGAGCTGCAGCCTCATCAAGAGCCTCAAGGCTCTCCTCATCAGTGATCTCTCCCTTTATCATTCCCATAAAGGTCCCAGCAAGCTTAATGGCTTCTTCCTTGTTTTTTCCAATGATCTGATCCACCATCATATCAACAGATGCCTGTGATATAGCGCATCCAGATCCCTCGTATCCAGCATCTGTGATAACACCGTCAGTGATCTTAAGACTAAGTGTGATGTCATCTCCACAGCTTGGGTTAACTCCCCTCATAACAAGATCAGGGGAATCAATTGCCTTTTTATGTACCGGATGAAGGTTGTGCTCGTTTACTATCTCTCTATATAACTGCTTAAGCTCCATAGCCCATTACCTCCCTGACTTTTGAAAGCTTGTCTAGGAATATTTTAACCTCTTCTTCGGTATTATAAAAGTACACACTTGCTCTTGCTGTGGAGCCTGCTCCAATAAACTGCATAAGGGGCTGAGCACAGTGATGTCCGGCTCTGATGCAGACCTTGTCATCATTAAGTACAGATGACAGGTCGTGTGGATGCACCCCATCCATTGTAAATGTGACAATACCGCAGTGCTTATTTGGATCCTTGGATCCATATACCTTGATATATGGAAGTTTAGCAAGACCTTCCATCAAAAGAGCTGTGAGCTTCTGCTCCTGTTTTTCAATAGCCTCAAATCCTATTTCTTCTATATATTTGATAGCAGCCTCAAGTCCAACTGCATCTCCAGCGTTTACTGTGCCTGCCTCAAATTTGTGAGGAAGCTCTGCATAGGTTGCATCTTCTCTTGTTACGTACTCGATCATCTCGCCACCTGTAAGAAATGGCTGCATGTTCTCAAGTAGCTCTTTTCTTCCATATAGAGCACCAATTCCCATAGGGGCTAACATCTTATGGCCAGAGAAAGCAAAAAAGTCACAACCTATATCCTGTACATCCACCTTCATATGTGGAGCAGACTGGGCACCGTCCACTACTACAATTGCCCCTTTAGAATGGGCATATTCAGTAATCTCTTTTACCGGATTGGTAACGCCCATAACATTTGAAACATGGCCAATTGCCACAATCTTTGTCTTATCTGTAATTTTGGAAGTGTACTCCTGCCTTGAGATCACGCCCTCTTCATCAGGCTCAAGGTAAATAAGCTTTGCCTTGTTTTTCTTTGCCACCATCTGCCATGGAAGCATGTTGCTGTGGTGCTCCATGACTGTTATGACGATCTCATCGCCCTCTTTTACATTATCAAGTCCGTAGCTGTATGCTACCAGGTTTATTGACTCTGTAGTGTTCCTTGTAAAAATGATCTCTTCCGGAGCCTTTGCACCAATAAAATCAGCCACTGTCTTTCTTGCGCTCTCATAGCGCTCTGTGGCACCCATACTCCAATCATACAACCCCCTCAAAGGATTGGCGTTTGTGGTCTTATAAAATTCAGAAACAGCGTCCAAAACCTGCCTGGGTCTTTGGCTTGTAGCTGCATTATCAAAATATACATACTCGCCGGATTTTAATATGTCAAAATCCTCGCGGCACTCTGATGGTGTCTTCATTAGTTCTCCTTAAAAATCATACTATCTGCTGAATATAATAGATCGCAAGCTGTTTTATCTCCTCGTCAGGAATAAGCCTTGCAACACTCTCAAGACGGGCCTTTATCATGATCCTCTTGGCTTCTTCCTCATCAATGCCTCTTGTCTGCATATAGAAAAGAAG
Source organism: Butyrivibrio sp. (assembly GCA_015056565.1). Taxonomy (GTDB): domain Bacteria; phylum Bacillota; class Clostridia; order Lachnospirales; family Lachnospiraceae; genus Butyrivibrio. The sequence continues at coordinate 154,141 of SVGB01000004.1, read as the reverse complement.
ATCTTCACCAAGCTGACCGATAGTTGCTCCGTGTCTTCCCTCTACATCCTCTTCCTGGCAAAGGATAACTGGCATTGTGCGGTTTACAACATTCTCAGAAAGAAGAAGTGCATCCTCCTGCTCATCTCCAACAGATCCCGAGCTTCCGGTCTTAAAATCAAGAGTATCCCTTAAGGTCTTTTTTGCAGTTCCCATAAGGACTCCCTTAAACTGCATAGAAGCCTCTGTCTTTTTTCCCCTCTGATCAGCCACATAGTTCATATCAAGACTGTGGTCGTCCCTTGAAAGATATCCAAGATTGCTGCTAAGGGCAGCTTCTTTCTCAGAAAGGTTTATATATGCTCCGTTAAATGCCTCTTTTCCGCCAAGCTCAAGGGTTGTCATGTTGATCTTTCCGCCCTTAAGACATGCTCCTCCGATATCATCGAAGTGAACATAGCCATTTCCAAGAAGCTGAACCTTAACAAGATTTATTGTTGCATTTTCCTCTGCTAGAAGTCTGGTACTTACCCCTAAAAATCCTGAGGCGCTGCTCTCAGAGGAATATGCCATGACAACTGTCACCTCTGACCCTTTTTTCGCATGGATGACTTGACTGCCAATACCGGTAAAACCATCCTCAAGATCCTGTCTTAAAACAATGGGCTCTGCAACTTTAGCATTTTCTTCTACTGTATAAACATCACAGGTACCACCATTTTCCAAAAAGAGCTTGTCAACATCAGCTCCCATTCCGGTTCTTATGGGCTGGCTCTCATCTCTTTTGGCTGTTTCGCAGTTAGGGCTTACCATCTCTTCCTTTAATGCAAGGATCCTGTCCTTGTTAGCTCTGAAGACCTCTCCTGCCTCGTCAAATGAAACACCCTCTTTAAGAGTCACTCCCGAAGGAATTCCTGCTTTCGAAGAAACAATCTTTTGTAATTCGATGTCTTTTATCTCAAGTCTGCCGTCATTTACATGAAGAAAATTGTAAGTGGTAACTGGCAGAACATTGACTTTCATATTTAAATCCTTACTCATCATCTGTCCTCTTATCAGCCGTTTCCGCTCATCTCGAGCTTGATCAGGTTGTTCATCTCTACTGCATATTCAAGCGGCAGCTCCTTGGATACAGGGTTTGCAAAGCCGCTGACGATCATTGCCTTGGCATCCTCTTCGCTGATACCTCTGCTCATAAGATAGAAAATAGCCTCGTCGCTGATCCTTCCGATCTTCGCCTCATGTCCAACATCTGCATCGTTTGTTCTGATGTCCATTCCAGGGATCGTATCTGCCCTTGAGATACTGTCAAGCATCAATGAATCACAGGATACAGAAGCCTTGGCTTTTTTCGCTGTGCTCTGGATGGTAACACTGCTTCTGTAAGTACCGATTCCGCCGTCCTTTGAAATGGACTTGGTGTTGATAACAGAAGATGTCCTCTCACCCTGATGTACTACCTTGGCTCCAGTGTCCAGATTCTGACCCTTTCCAGCAAAGGTGATTCCTGTAAATTCCATCTTGGAACCATTTCCCTTAAGGATCGTCATAGGATACAGATAAGATGTGTGGGAGCCAAAAGAGCCTGAAACCCACTCCATGATACCGTTCTCCTCAACAAGAGCCCTCTTTGTATTTAAGTTGTACATGTTCTTTGACCAGTTCTCAATTGTTGAATAGCGAAGTCTGGCATTTTTTGCTACATACAGCTCAACGCAGCCAGCATGAAGGTTTGCAACGTTATATTTTGGAGCAGAGCATCCTTCAATAAAGTGAAGATCTGCGCCTTCATCGACAATGATAAGTGTGTGCTCAAATTGTCCTGCACCTGCAGCATTAAGTCTGAAGTATGACTGAAGAGGAATCTCGACCTTTACGTTCTTGGGCACATATACAAAGGATCCTCCTGACCATACGGCTCCATGAAGCGCTGCAAATTTGTGGTCTGTTGGAGGTACAAGCTTCATGAAGTGAGACTTTATCATGTCTGCGTACTCACTTCTAAGTGCACTCTCAAGGTCTGTGTAAATTACGCCCTGGGCAGCAACCTCATCCTTTACGTTGTGATAAACAAGCTCTGAGTCGTACTGGGCACCAACACCTGCCAGAGACTCTCTCTCTGCCTGTGGGATTCCCAGCTTTTCGAAGGTGTTCTTGATGTCCTCAGGAACGTCCTCCCACTTTCCTTTCATGTCAGATTTGTGTCTTACATAGGAAGAGATCTTGTCCATATCAAGACCCTCAATGCTTGGTCCCCAGTTTGGCATCTCGATCTCGTTATAGAGCTTTAAGCACTCCAGCCTAAAGTCTCTCATCCATTCAGGATCATTCTTTTCCTCAGAGACCTTAAGTACAGTCTCCTTGGTAAGACCTTCTTCCATTCTGTAGAAGTCTTTTTCATTTTCTATATCTTTAAAATCGTATAAGCTGTGGTCAATATCTGCCACTATCTGCTTGTTGTCGCTCATGTTAATCCTCTTTTATGAATCTCTCAAATCCGTTCTTGTTGATCTCGTCTACAAGTGTTCCATCGCCTGTGTGGACGATCCTTCCCTTTACAAGTACATGTGTATAGTCAACGTGAAGTGACTCTAATATCTTGGTGCTGTGAGTAATAATAAGAAGAGCTCCGTCTTTCTTTTTCTGATACTCCTCGATACCCTTGGATACTGTGCGGACAGCGTCAACGTCAAGACCTGAGTCTGTCTCATCAAGGATTGCAAACTTAGGATTCATCATAAGAAGCTGAAGGATCTCTGCCTTCTTTTTCTCACCGCCTGAAAATCCCACATTGAGATCTCTGTCTGCATAAGACTCATCCATAGAAAGAAGTTCCATAGCAGCTTTAAGAGACTTCTGGAACTGAAGGAGCTTAACAGGAGCACCTGTCTGAGCGTGATATGCATTTCTGATGAAGCTTCCCATGGAGATTCCTGGTACTTCATAGGGGTTCTGGAATGATAAGAACATTCCTGCCTTAGCTCTTTTGTCTGCAGAAATATCAGTGATATCCTGACCGTCAAAGATGATCTGACCACCAGTTACGCAGTAGTGAGGATTGCCCATAAGGGAAAATCCAAGTGTTGACTTACCTGCGCCGTTAGGTCCCATAAGTACATGGGTCTCGCCTTGCTTGATATCAAGATTGATGTTATTAAGAATAGGTAATTCATTATCAATAGAAACTGATAAATCCTTTACCTGTAACAAAGACTGCTCTGACATGTTTAATTCCTTTCTTTATAAAAAACAATTAAGTAAATGCATAAACTAGCGCTGCCATGTTTTCCTAGCAACTTGGTAGGAAAATGATAGCACCGCTGATTTCTATTGTCAATTGGCTCTTTTTCTGGCTGATCACCTTTTGCAAAAAACCAATGAAAAGTTTAACATAAAAGCCCTTGACATACCACACAAAGTTAAGTAAAATAACATCTTGTCAGCACCATGCGGGTGTAGTTCAATGGTAGAACACCAGCCTTCCAAGCTGGATACGTGGGTTCGATTCCCATCACCCGCTTAATGCTTATTTTTTTGCCCTTAATTCAGATGCAAATGATTTGCATTTGCAACAACTCCAAGGAGGTAATCATGGAACTTATTATAGATATTGTACTGGATGCAGTGATCGACTCAGTTAAGATACTTCCATTTTTGTTTATTACTTATCTTTTGATGGAATACTTAGAGCACAAGACTGCAGAGTTTACAGAATCTGTTGTGCAAAAGACGGAGCACTTCGGTCCGCTCCTTGGTGGTGTGATCGGAATATTCCCTCAGTGCGGTTTCTCAGCAGCGGCTTCAAACCTGTATGCCGGTCGTGTCATCACTCTGGGTACTCTCATCGCAATCTATCTTTCAACCTCCGACGAGATGATACCTCTTCTTATATCAGAGCAGTTCCCTGTCCAAGCCATGATCAGGATCCTTGCGCTTAAGGCTCTTGTAGGTATAATAGCCGGCTTTATCATAGACCTTATAGTTCACGCACACCACAGAGCCAAAGGAAAAGCCATCGATGATCCTGTCCGCATTTCTGAGCTCTGCGAAAAAGAGCGCTGTCACTGCGACGATGATGAGGACACTTCACTTCTTGGAATTGCCAAATCTGCATTTATCCACACCTTCCACATCTTCCTTTTTGTGCTGGGACTTACTCTTGTTCTTAACGCCATAATAGAAGTTGTGGGAGAAGATAATCTTGCAATCCTTCTTAAGACCAATCCTATAATAAGCCACATCCTTGCAGGACTTATCGGACTTATTCCAAACTGTGCGCCATCAGTTCTTATCACAACCCTTTACATGGATCAGATGATAACACTTGGAACTATGATGTCTGGCCTTTTCGTAGGCGCAGGTATTGGACTTTTGGTTCTCTTTAGGGTTAATTCTGAGAAAAAAGAGAACATCAATATCGCAATTCTATTGTTCCTTATTGGTACTATAGCTGGTATGCTTGTAGATCTTTTTGGTATCACGTTCTGATAAATAAGAGGAAAAGACATGAACAGCAAAATACACGCAAGTTCATTTGATGAAATAATTGATAAGTTTTACCCGGAAACCATAAAAAAAACGAGACAGAGAATAGACATCTTTAAAGTCCTATACTCTGCCTCACAGCCATTATCGGCTGCAGAGATCTTTGACGCACTAAGTAAAAATGGCGTAAAAGAAACTTATGCTTTTTCAACTGTTTACAGAAATCTCCTAGCCTTTGAAAAGGCTGGAGTTGTAGTAAAGTCCATTTTATCCACAGAAGACAATGCTGTCTACGAGCTCAAAAGAGATTCACACAAGCACTACGCAGTATGCCTCAACTGCCATGTGAAGATCCCGATCAAAGCCTGTCCCCTCCACGATATTGCCCATGACCTTGAGGGAACCATTCCTGACTTTCAGATAACCGGACACCAGCTGGAGATCTATGGCTACTGTGCTAAATGCAAAGCGTCCATGGGAAAAGAAAAGTGATCAGTCACCTGTTGATTCCTCTGCAGAGGCTTCCTGAACGGCTTCTGTGCTTTCCTGAGAAGTTCCTTCAGCCTGCTGATCATCTGTAAAGCTTGCTTTTCCAGTTCCTGATGCAGCATCATAGGTAAAAAATACAGGCTGCTCATCACCAGATACCGTTCTTAAGTCATCGCAGGTAAGGACGTGGTCAGTATCCGCTTCATCAGTTACGACAAATTCCCACTCACTGCTGTCCTTGTAAGTATCAAGTGATACTCCCATAAGCGTATATCCGTTTCCAAGAATAACGCCATCTCCAAGATAGTTCTCACTATAAGCATCTGTAGTCAGATCATGAAGGACAATCTCTGTGAGATTTAAACCTGTCTTATTTACAAAGTACACTGAAATCGCAGTGTGCTTTTCTTTTTCCTCTTTTACTTCAGTCTCTGACTTAAGAGTATCCGAAAGGCTTCCATAAAGGTCCTGATACTGTGTAGTAAGCTCCTTTATTGTGGGAAGCACTTCATCTATTTTCTTGTCATTCATCTTTTTAAACTCAAGAGCTTCGATCTTTGCTTCCTTTTCTGAAAGCTCATCAAGAGCGCTCTTTAATGACTCATCCGATATATCAAGGTAAGTCTCTTCTGCGTTTGTTTTGGCTTCCACAAGCAGGCTCCTTGCAGACTCAGCCTCGGATAGCTTTTCATCAGAGGGTCCGCAGGCAGTAAGCATGAGCATAAGAGCTCCCGTAATTATTGGTAAAAAAATCTTTTTCCTAGTCATTGTTCCTCCAAAAATCCTTTAACAAGCTCTAATTATACGGATTCTCGCTGTAATAGTCCAGAAGAAGCCCCACAACGTGGCTGTAGCTTGCCTTTCCGCTTGAAACTCCGTTGACCTTAAGATTGGTATCAATAAAGGTATCCGCTGCCTTTTTCACAGTCTCTGTCTCAAGAACTGCTTTCTTTTCCACCTCATCCCAGGCCTCATCCGTAAGAAACTGGCTGTCATACTTAACTTTCCTGGATATAGCCACGTGACTTTTGTATTCTTCCTCAGAAACTGAGTTGTAAAAATCATTGTTCACATAGGCAAGAACGCCCAAGTATCCGCTATAATTAAAGATCTCATCATCTGAATTTATACACCCAAGAAATCCCAGAAAATTCGCTTCATCCTCATAGATGTATCCATGGGTGTGGGACAGTTCATGGCACATGGTAAAGGGCTTATTCATTATGTACATCATGGAGTTGATATTGGCCTCCATGGAAAAAGGAAAGTAGTAGCCCTGCATGTATTGCTGGCTCATAAACCCTGAAAATGTCAGGTCCTTAGGGGTTGTATAAAATCCCCCAAGCCTCTTGTACTGAGCTGACAGCTTTTCCATAGACGCTCTTGCCACCTGGCCCATGTCGCCCTCATAGATCACATTTCCCTTCTCATCCCTTGGCATCTCCTCTGCCAGTTCATTACACTTTGAAACGATGTAGTCCCGAAGAAACGCCAGCTCTTTTACCGTGTAGTCATCCCTGTGTACATTGGAAACCCTGATAGGACTGCAGTGATACAAAATGAAGCAGTTAAGGGTCATAAGAAGTAGTACTGCAGAGAGAAACACCGCCATGAATCTGATGAAACACCCGCCTCTTGCCATTTCTTTTTTAAAAAGAGCTTTCTTTAACTTTAAAAAAGCTCCAATGACAATGCAGATGACAAAAATAAGCACCAGAACAAAAAAGACTATCAGCATGATCTCCCCAACAGAAAACCCTGCTCTGCTGGTAAGTCTTGCGTAGGGCTCTGTTATCCTGTGAAAGATATTGTCTGTATAAAAATCTGAAAATTCTGGTGACAGCCATGCTGCCATATTTAAAAATACGCTTATGCCAAGCAGTATTGCTACAACTGTTCTTAAGAAATATGATCGTTTCATCTCATACTCTTTTCCAAATAGATATTGAACCAAGGATTTGGTAAAATTAATTCAGAATTTACCTACATCTAATTATATCGCAAGGAGAATACATATGAAGCTTCTTTTAGCTGACGATGAAAAAGAGCTGTCAAACGCCCTGGTAGCCATCCTAAAGCACAGCAACTACACCGTGGATGCTGTATATAACGGAACTGACGCCCTGGACTATGCGCTGACAGGCGACTACGACGGAATAATCCTGGACATCATGATGCCTGGCATGGACGGAATGGAAGTCCTTAAAAAGATAAGAGACAAAGGCTTGTCTACTCCTGTGCTGTTCCTTACTGCCAAGACAGAGGTAGATGACAGGATAAAAGGTCTCGACCTTGGCGCTGACGACTACCTTCCAAAGCCCTTCGATATGGGCGAGCTCCTTGCAAGAGTAAGGGCGATGCTGAGGCGAAAAGAGGACTTTGCTCCCTCAAACCTTACCTGCGGTAATCTCACATTAAATCGTGCAGGCTATGAGCTGACAACCCCTGATCATGAGAGCCTCCATTTATCTGGCAGAGAATTCCAGATGATGGAAATGCTGATGACTTCTCCAGGCAGGATCATTTCTGTAGATTCCTTCATGGACAGGATCTGGGCAGACGGAGAAGCAGACATCAACGTTGTGTGGGTATACATTTCAAACCTCAGAAAAAAACTGACATCCCTTGACGCAACCTGCGAGATCAAGGCTTCAAGGGGCGTTGGCTACTCTATAAATGAACTTCCTTCCTAAAAGAGGTACCATAAATGGTCAAAAAACTAAGAAAAAAGTTCGTAATAACTGCCACATTATCGCTCCTTCTTATACTGGTGATTATGATCGCAGTTATCAATCTCGTTAATCTTTTCCAGATGGTCAATGATGCAGATAATCTTTTAAACATTCTCTGTGACAACAATGGATATTTCCCTGGCATGTTAAAAGAGGAATTCCGCCAGCAGGAAAATGCTTCAGAAGAGCCTTTTACCCCTGAAAAAGACCCTTTCCACAACCCTGGAGATCCCTTTGCCCTTGGGCGTCTTAACAACGCAAGGTCAGCTGAGATGCCATATATGGCCAGGTACTTCTTTGTGACCTTTGACTCTTCCGGAAATGTGACAGAAACAGACACGAGGCATGTGGCTTTTATCACAGAGGAAAATGCCTCTGAATATGCACAGGCAGTCTATGCATCAGGAAAAGAGCGGGGCTTTTATCACTCCTACAGATATAAGAGCAAGACTCTCGATGACTCAACTAAGATCATAGTCTTTACAGATCTAAGCTCCCAGATGATAAGCGCCTATAAACTGCTCGGACAGTCGCTTCTAATTGGCGCCTTTGCCCTGATAGCCATGTTCATTCTTGTATTTCTTTTCTCAGGTCAGGCTGTTGCTCCTGTGGTTGAGTCCCTTGAAAAGCAAAAGCGCTTTATCACTGATGCAGGACATGAGCTAAAAACTCCTCTTGCTGTTATCTCTGCAAACGTGGACGTCCTTGAGCTGGAGTCTGGAAAGAGCGAGTGGACCGGCAGTATAAAGAACCAGATAAAGAGGATGAATTCTCTTGTAAAGAACATGCTTACCCTCTCCCGCATGGATGAGGAGCGCATGCATGTTGTTTATTCCGATTTTGATATGAGTGCTGCGGTAAAAGAGACATCAGAGTCCTTCGAAGCCATCGCAGAGTCAAAAAACAAAAAATATAAAGTGGATATTGAAGATGGGATTCACATAACTGGAGATAAGAACTCTATCGTTCAACTGTCTTCTCTGCTTTTAGATAATGCCATGAAGTATTCATCAGAAAATGGCAGCATCCATGTGATCCTTTCAAAGGATAAAGCGATCGTATTGGAAGTATCCAACACCTGTGACTGTATTCCAGAGGGGAATCTGGACCGGCTATTCGACCGCTTCTACAGAGCTGATTCATCAAGAAGCCGTGAAACCGGAGGCTACGGCATCGGACTATCAGTAGCCCGCGCCATTGCCCAGTCCCACGGCGGAGATATTGAAGCTCTAAGAGATGGTGACCATATAATCAGGTTTGTAGTGACTCTCCCCAAGGTCCTTCCAAAGAGCATTCAGAAAATATCTGCAAAGTAAGTATTAAAGCTCCTCTGATTTTACTGCTACAGGTCTTGAACAGCTGATCTCGAGGTTTCCATTTCTTTGTCTCATCTCGTCGATCATGCCCTTTGTGGATGCCTTGCTTCTAAGAACTACAGAATAGTTGAGCTTGTAAAGGCTTCCCATACCTGATGTCTTTACTTCTACAAGATCTGCTTTTGTTGTGTATCTTTCAAAAATATCATCAAATATTCCTTCAAAATCAAGGCCTTCAGGAACTGTTATCTTGAGGGTCTTTTCTTCGTTAGCACCATTTCCAAAGCTTACATTTGAAAGGATCAGATTTGCCAGTGTGATGATCACTGCGAAAAGAGCTGCTATTCCAATGTAGCCCATTCCTGTGGCAAGTCCCACTGCCATAGCAAGGAAGATGCTTGTGATCTCTTTTCCTGAACCAGGTGCTGATCTGAATCTTACAAGTGAAAATGCGCCTGCAACTGCAACTCCTGCGCCGATATTGCCATTTACCAGCATGATCACAACCTGAACGATTGCCGGAAGGAGTGCCAGTGTGATGATGTAGCTCTTAGAATAGCTGTTTTTTATTGTGTACATGAAAGCAATAAATACGCCTATTACGATAGAGCAAAGTGTAGCAAGTAAAAAAGCTGTCCCTGTGATCGTGCCATTTGACATGATCGATCCAAAAATTAAATCTGTTGAAGTAACCATTTTTTATAATCTCCTTTATTTTCCTTAAACTGCCTTGCGAAAGGACACGATATTGTTTCCCATTTCTTCAGGTGTTGTTCCATTCATTGCCATTTCATTTGTCTGACCATACATGTATTCCATGTAGCCTCTTCCATATTTTGAAAAAGAAGTCTTTCTGATCTCCAGTTCATCCAGGATCCTTGCAAGCTCCATGGACATGGCTCCTGCAATCTTAAGCTCCATGAGATGCTGACCTGGAAGCAGGATGTCTTTTCCCACATTCCCTTCAGTGAGGCTTAAATTCTCAGTCCTCCATCTGATGTTCTCATCAAAGGTGATCCTAAGGTCAGGATCTTCGATGCCCGCCATTGCGATGCGGTCGTAGGAAATTGCCATTGCTGGCCTAAGGCCTTTGTAAAAGTGCTTGAAATAATCAATCTCATCAGATATCTGGGATCTTTCCTTTAGCTCTTTATCCCTGGTGAGATAATCCATGGCATCTTTATATGGCATGTTGATCCTTCTTTTATAGACAACGCCCTTGTATTTTTTCTTTATCTCAATAAAGGCGTTTGTGTCGTCAGAAGCTACGCCATAGGTACGAAGCCGCAGCTTTTCCTTGTATACCGGCTTTTCAAGGGATCTTTCGATCAGTTTAAAATCCGGTGTGTCAAAATATATGTTTAAGATAGACGTCTTTCCGTAGCTGTCGATGGCTGCCATATTTTCCAGCCTCTTAAGCAGCTCCGTGTACTGCCTATCGGATAGCAGATATTTCACTTCTATTCTCTGAAACACATCCTTAAATCCTGCCATTTGTTTTCTCCTTTATCGTGGCCTGTTGTTTTATCTTATGAGGTCATTCTAAAGGTGTTACCTAAAAATAACTTAAAACAACTATTAAGAAAAAATATAACGATATATGGTATGATATAAGTAGTAGAAACATCCATTTCAGGAGGTGTTTATGTACAAAATTGGGGACAAGGTTATCATTTTGGATTACAGTGGCAAGCCCCTGGATCCAGCAGTTGTAGCGGAAATCGAGGACATCTATGGACAGGACAGGGTAAGGCTTCGCCTGCCGGACAATGCCTGCTGCCTGGAGTTCACCGACATGTTTGAGAAGATCGATGAAGATCAGTATTCAGAACTTCTTCACAACGTGCGAAAAAGAGAGAGAGCCCTGGCTGTTGATCTTCAGCTGGACATCAGAAAGTTCGCAGGCAAACATCCAAGAAGAAGAAAAGATGAGATCTTCAACGTGTTCAACCAGGACAAGCACTACGTTTCCGTGCTCAATGCCTACGCAGGCCGTGTTCAGATGTATGGGGAAGAAAACATAAGCGAACGCTTTTTGTATGAGTACAAGGATGCCAAGGCTGGTCTTGTAAGGACCAGAACCTTCTTCCATGAGCTGGACGAGTCCATCCCTGTTCCAGATTTTAATTAAGTCTCTTTGTACGACAGACCAATAGCCAGTGCCACAAACAGGTATGGCATCGAGATCACCAGCTCAAAAGAGACAAAACTATTAATTAAATATGATGCTAAGATAAGCGCGCAAACAACACCTGCGTGCTTATTTCTTTTTGCAAAGATCTCTTTTATAAATACAGCAATCAGTAAAACGTAGGTTGTAAGGCCCAAAAATCCTCTCTCAATGAGAATTGTAAGCGGGGCGCAATGGGCATTTGTAAGAATGTTGCCTCCAAAGATATTTAGGAGCGAATCTGCAGTCTCTATATCAGAATATGCATAGGAGCAAAAGCAGTCCTGTCCAGTACCAACAAGCCTTCTAAGCGGCTCCATCCTCCCAAACATATCAAGGGACATGCTGTAGATAAGGCCCCTTCCGTTTCCCATGGACAGGTCAAAATTCTTAAATACATAGACTGCTCCTGTCAGAAGGATTATGGCAACGATAAACCCTGCGATATAGCGATATGTCTTTTCCATAAAATGAAATCCCAAAAGCTCAAAGAGCCTTGATAAGCAGATCATAAAAAAGACAAAAGCCATAAGAACAAGTCCTGTATGGAGCCTGCACACAGAAAGAAGAAGATTATCCTCGTAAACATACCTCTCCCTAAAGGCTGAGTAGATGACCATGGCGATTTCCATGGAAAGCCCCAGGATAAACAGCATCGCCAGGTACTTCCTGAAGCCTTCTCTTGAGCTTATGGCAAAGAACAGTAAAACAACAAAGGACGAAGACACCACCAGGGCAGCGCTGTCACTTCCCTGAAGCATAAACGCCGTCAGAAGTATAAATACATATCCGGAAAGAATAAAAAACTCTTTTGAAAAGAGCTTTCTGGTGTAGCAAAGGCCAATGCCAAGTGGCGCAAACACTGACATATAGCAAACAAGCCAGTTGATATTGCCTATTGTTGCCACAAAAGCTGAGTTTTTACCATATATTTCAAAAGGATAAACATCAAATCTGTTCAGGATAACAAGGATACTCTGGGCAAAGGGTGTTATGAGGATCATCGCCATTAAATAGACGCTTAACCTCTCCTCTTCATAAAACACGTAAAAGAAAAACAGGCAAAGGAAAGTAGTCAAAAGCCCGTTTCTCCATCCTGAAAGCCCCAGGAAGCTGATCTTTTTTTCTATGGAATAGATGAAACTTAATACATTTGAAAAAAGAAATGCCAAAAGGGCATAAGAAAGCAGGGAAGGAATTTTCCCTGGCTTAAAGAAGTTTCTATTCTGGATAATCAAAAAAAGAAGGGCAAAGATGAGGCTTATAACAATGTAAGCTACAGCCTTGCTCTCCCCAAGTTCATGGTACCCATGCGTCATGTACAGCGGGAGTATAGTACATATTGTGATCAGATAACCATATCTTAGGTATTTAGAAAGCATTTGATCTCCCTGTCATGGCAGCATATCTCTTATTGCCTGATTGTCTGGTGTAATCTCAAACTCCACATTTTTTCTGGTGCCTGGATGCCTGATGCCATACTTATAGGCTGCAAGGCACACATTTTCTATACCAAGCTCTTTTGAAAGGCTCATGCTGTCTGCGTTCCCGTACTTGCTATCACCAAGGATCGGATGACCCAGGTGTGACAGCTGAACCCTGATCTGATGAAAGCGCCCTGTAAGAAGATGCACTCTAAGTAGCGTTTCTTTCTCGTTTTCAGCTACGACCTCATACTCAAGTTCAGCTTTTTTTACATCGCCGCCAATAAGCCTTACCTTCTCTCCTGGTGACAAGGTGACAGCACCATCTGAAAAAGAATCTTTCTCACTTTCACTTATAACCTGGGCAAGACCAGTGTCCTCTCTTCTTATGACAAAATCCTGTAGTTTTCCTTTCTTTTCTGGGAACTGCCCCATGCACAGGGCATAATAGTACTTCTTTGCACTTTTATTTTTTATCTGCTGCGCAAGATCTGAAGCTGCCTTCTTGTTCCTGGCAAGGACAATAACGCCCTCAACCGCCTGATCCAGCCTGTTTATAGTAGCAACATAGGGCGGCAAATTTCTTTGCCGCCCTTTATCGTCTTCTCTATTTTTGCGAGCAAGGTAATTCCTTGCTGCGCTTATAAGGTCAAGTCTTCCTGCTCTTGCCCCTTCAGTTGCCATTCCTGCAGCCTTGTGACAAACCAGCAGATCCTGATCCTCATAGATAACTCTTATAGTATCACGCATATCAAACCTTAAATCTGTAACCTACGCCCCAGATTGTCTCAATGTACTGTGGATTAGAGGTATCATATTCGATCTTCTCACGGATCTTCTTGATATGAACTGTTACAGTTGCGATATCACCGATGGAATCCATGTTCCAGATCTTTCTAAAGAGCTCTTCCTTGGTAAATACGTGGTTTGGATTCTCTGCAAGGAAAGTAAGAAGATCGAACTCCTTGGTTGTGAAGCTCTTTTCCTGATCATCAACGTATACTCTTCTTGCAGTCTTATCGATCTTAAGACCACGGATCTCTACAAAGTCATTGTTCTCATGACCTGATCCAACAAGTCTTGAGTATCTTGCCATGTGAGCCTTAACTCTGGCTACAAGCTCAGATGGGCTAAATGGCTTGGTGATGTAGTCATCAGCACCAAGACCAAGACCTCTTATCTTATCGATATCATCCTTTTTAGCTGATACCATAAGGATCGGCACATCCTTCTTTTCTCTGACGTGCTTACATACCTCAAATCCATCCATTCCTGGAAGCATGAGGTCCAGAATGATAAGGTCAAAGTCCTCAGCAAGCGCTGTGGCAAGACCTGCATCTCCAGTATTCTCAATTGTTACGTCAAAACCGCTAAGTTCGAGATAATCCTTCTCAAGGTCAGCAATCGCCTCTTCATCCTCAACAATAAGTATTTTGCTCATACACCCTCTCTGCCTTTCTATTATGTTTCATGTTCTACCGTAACTGTGTCTGAACCGTCTGCATAATCGATGAATTTCCTAAGAACGAAGTGCATACAGGTTCCTTCACCTTCATGGCTGGTAGCCCAAATATATCCGCCATGATCTTCTATAATCTTTTTAACAATGGAAAGACCTATTCCGCTTCCACCCTGTTTAGAGTTTCTGGAGGAGTCTGTTCTGTAGAATCTGTCAAAGATATTTGGAATATCCTTCTGTGCGATTCCTCGTCCATTGTCCTCAAGCTCTACTCTTACTGAATCAATTTCATCGAGTATGCGAATATCTATCTCTCCTGTGCCATCATCCCTTCCGAGATACTTGACACTATTGCTCACCACGTTGTTGATAACCCTCTTTATCTGCTCAGGATCTGCAACTATCTGGGTATCTGGCGAAGTGAGATTTGAATAGTTGAGTTTGATGCCTCTGCTGTCGAGGTCTGCACCAATCTCCTCTATGCAGTCTCCAAAGTAATCTGCCACATTCAGCTTAACAAAATTATATGGAATCCTGTTGTTATCAATGCTGGAATAAAGCGTCAGCTCATTGATCAGGTTGTTCATATCATTAGCTTTAGAGTTAATGATCTTAATGTATTTCATCTGCTTTTCAGGACTGTCTGCAACGCCTTCGATAAGGCCCTGGGAATAACCCTTAATAGCAGTGATAGGCGTCTTAAGGTCGTGGGAGATGTTACTTATAAGCTCTTTGTTCTGCTTTTCCCTTTCGATCTTTTCTTCGGCGGATTCCTTAAGCCTTAGTCTCATGTCCTCATAGTTGCGGTACATGGCTCCAATCTCGCCCTTCTCCTTGACGTCTGTAGGAAGTATATAGTCAAAATTGCCATCCTTGATATGCTGCATGGCAACATTGAGCTCATCTATTGGTCTAAAGAAACTTCGACCGATCCACATTGTAAGAAGTACGCTGGTAATCGCCAGAATAAAGATAACAGCAACTGCCATGTAGATCAGGATTGATGTTGTAAGTGCTGTTCTGATGCTTGAGATAAAGTAAAGACTTCCCCTTGATCCATCAGAAAATGTGAAATCTATCTGCCTTACAAGATGTCTCGAAGGCGTGTAATATATACCTTCTATGCCATTTCCATAGCCAGGAAGTTCTGAAATAACCGCCTTGGATCTATCCCTATTGGCAACATAATATATATCATTTGCCTTTTTAACAATGATAAAGGAATACTTGGAGGCAATCTGTGAATCCAGTTCCTCCAAATACTCTTCACGCTCCAAAATATACGGATCAATGAACATATTGATGGCAATTTCTTTTACCAGATCATCAGTCATCTCCGCAAAGGTTCCACCGGGGTCGGATACCATTCCATAATCAATCGCAGTAGAGAATTGCCCCACTTGCTGCTTGTGGACAAGATAGCGCCCCAACGCCAGGTATGTACCAAATGAAAGAATTAGCGGAATGACTACGATTGCCAATGACGTTATCAAGAGTTTTGTACGGAATCGCATTATGTCCCCCTAAACCTTATCTAAGTATATCATATTTTCAGAGAATTTTACTATATTTTAACAAAGATAAAGGCGCTACACCTAAAGTGTAACGCCTTTTGAAAGTATTTAAACTATTATCAGATATTAAGAAGCTTAGCGTACTCAGCAAGTGCTCCGTCTGTCTCATGAGCAAGAACCTTCTTGGCAAGTACCTTACCAAGCTGAACGCCTTCCTGGTCAAAGCTGTTGATATTCCATGCAAAGCCCTGGAACATAACCTTGTTCTCGAAGTGTGAAAGAAGTGCTCCAAGCGCTTCTGGTGTAAGTTCATCGCCAATGATGATGCTTGAAGGACGTCCACCCTCAAAGTTCTTGTTGAGGTTGTCATCTTCCTTACCGCAGGCAAATGCTACAATCTGAGCTGCTACGTTAGCACAGAGCTTCTGCTGGCTGGTGCTGCCCTGGATATCTACATCGTTCCTGAGCTGGCTGTTCTTAAAGCCGATGAACTGAAGAGGAATGATGTCTGTTCCCTGATGAAGGAGCTGGTAGAATGAGTGCTGTCCGTTTGTACCAGGCTCACCAAAGATGATAGGTCCTGTCACATAGTCGATTGGCTCGCCAAATCTGTTTACACTCTTACCATTGGACTCCATATCAAGCTGCTGAAGGTGAGCAGGGAATCGGCTAAGCGCCTGAGAATATGGAAGAACAGCAGTGCTGTCATATCCAAGTACGTTTCTCTCATAAACGCCGATGAGGGCATCAAGCATAGCGGGGTTCTTAAGAAGGTCTTTTTCTGTTGCAAGCTTGTCCTCAGCTGCAGCGCCATCAAGGAATCTTGCAAAAATCTCAGGACCAAAAGCAAGTGAAAGAACTGCTCCACCAACTCCTGATGTTGATGAGTAACGTCCACCAATATAGTCATCCATAAAGAAAGCCTCAAGGTAGTTGTCGCTCTTAGCAAGAGGTGATGTCTGTGATGTTACAGCGATCATGTGCTTACCAGCATCAAGACCCTGCTTCTTTAATGCATCTATTACGAAGGACTCATTTGTAAGAGTCTCAAGTGTTGTACCTGACTTAGAAACAAGAATGAATATTGAGTGAGCAACATCGATAGAATTAAGAACTGCAGATGCATCATCAGGATCTACGTTACTGATGAACTTTGCATCCATCTTAAAGCATCCGTTCTTTTTAGCCCAGTTCTCAAGAGCAAGATACATAGCTCTAGGACCAAGATCTGATCCACCGATACCGATCTGAACTACTGTTGTAAACTTCTCACCCTTTGCATTTGTGATCTCGCCAGAGTGAACCTTGTTTGCAAACTCAGCAATTCTCTTCTGTTCATTTAAATAGAACTCTCTCTTGTCAACTCCATCAGCCATGACCTTATCGCCAAGCTGACCTCTTGTGAGCTGGTGAAGTACAAGACGCTTCTCTCCTGTGTTTATAACTTCGCCATTGTAAAGAGCTTCAAACTTCTCTGAAAGCTCAGCCTCTGCTGCAAGACTCTTAAGTGCATCAAGAATCTCATCGTTAACTTCTTTTGCAGCATAGTTGTAAGAAAGACCTGCTGCCATAGATACTGAGTACTTCTTAACTCTGTCGGCGCCACTTGTTCCAGCCATCTCTTCCGCAATATCAACATTAGAGATATTGAAAAGGTTCTGAAAAGATTTGAGTGTGTCGAGATTGTTCCAATTAGCCATTATAATAAAACCTCCGTTTATGAAAATAGGAAAACGTTTCCAATTCGCCTTAAAGTGTAGCAGATGTGCCTGCTTGTATCAAGCAAATTGGAAAAATATACATCTAAAACTAAAGCGCTGCACCTTAGGTGCAACGCCTTATCTTTGCAAAATAATCAAAAAGAGCTGATCATCTCTTTTACTAACGCTGCGCAGTCGTGAGCAGCCTTTTCTTCAAATACAGGATAATCTACAATATCACTTCCATCAGCCTTATCAGATATAGCCCTGATGATCACAAATGGAATCTTGTTAAGGTAGCATCCCTGGGCAATTGCTGCACCTTCCATTTCAGTGCACATTCCGCCCTGCTCATCGATGATGGCTTTTTTAACATCTGGAGATGATACAAACTGATCTCCGCTGCATACCCTTCCTTCAAATACTCCAAGGTCTGGAGCAGCCTTCTTAATCGCTGCCTTAGCAGCTTCCCTCAATGAAGCATCTGCTGGGAAAGCATGTATTCCAAGCTGTGGAACCTCTCCCTTTTTATATCCAAATACAGTTGCGTCCACATCGTGGTAGCATGCGTCTGTTGAAAGAACTATATCACCAATATTGATCCTGGCATCAAGTGATCCTGCGACACCAGTATTGATAATATGAGTTACATTAAACAGATCTACAAGGATCTGAACACAGATACCTGCGTTAACCTTGGCAACTCCGCTTCTTACTATAACAACATCCGTGTTACCTACAGTTCCTTCGCAAAACTCCATTGATGCCTTGGTAACTACGTTTTTCACATTCATCTCGCTCTTTAAGGTAGCAACCTCTACCTCCATAGCTCCGATTATTCCAATTTTCATTACTTATAACTCCTCTTTATTCTGGATACACAAGATGTTTATTATCGATTCTGTATAAAGTATTATCCAAATATCTTTTTGCGATATACTTAGCCATACCAAGGTTCATGTCCAGGTAATTGCCGCAATCTCTTGCACTGGCTCCAGGAACCTCACCCTCAAAATCTCTGGCAAACTCAAACATTCTCGTAATAAGAGGAACAATATCTATTGAATCAAGCTCTCCTGCAAGAACAACATAAAAGCCTGTTCTGCAGCCCATCGGTCCAAAATAGATGGTCTTGTCCTTGTACTCGGGATCATTCCTAAGGAAGGTAGCACCTAAGTGTTCAAGAGTATGAATCTCAGCTGTGTTCATTACCGGCTCTTTATTGGGAGCTGTCATCCTCAGATCAAATGTTGTTATTGTCTCCTGGCCAACCTTGTCCCTTCTGGAAACATAGATTCCCGGCTCAAGGTCGAGATGATTAACAGTAAAACTTGCTATTTTTTCCATATTAACCCATTCCTTTAATTATTCTCGTGCTGTGTCATGGAAAACATCGTAAGAATTCTTAAGATATCCCTTGATGTTCTCATAGTCTCTGTTTGCGATCGCTGTGTAGAGAGTGTCTACAATAAAGAGCTGCGCAAACCTTGAACTTGTGATTCCGCTCTTTTTATCTATCTCAGGAGATGTGGCAAATAAAACATGGTCGCATCCGGTTGTAAGAGCGTTATTTCCAAGCTTCGTAACTGCTATTGTAACAGCTTTTCGCTCTTTTGCAATAGAAAAGAGCTGCATGATCTCAGTGTTTTTTGCATTGTCACAAAAGAAAATTGCTACATCCTCCGGACCTATCTGAGATACTGTCATCAGATTCATATGATGATCGTGATTGAATATTACATTGTAGTGTATTCTGCGAAGCTTGCAGTATAGATCATAAGCTGCCACGCTTGCTGTACCAACACCAAATACCTGTATCTGCTTGGCCCTTACAATATCTGTTACTGTTTCGCTAAAGGTACCTGCATCAAACAGTCTGTATGTGGTCTGAACTGCCTGAACGCTTGTGGCACAGATATTGTCAGCAATTGACTGAAGTGATGTATATTCATTCACATCTTTAAAGGCAATTTTCGGACCACCCTTATCTGTCTGCTCTAAAGTGGTATTGGCCTCTGCATAATATGCATTTTTAAGATCCTTAAGCCCGCTATAGCCGATTGCCTGCGCAAATCTGGTCCAGGCAGCCTGGGTTGTTCCAGAAAGTGTTGCCAGTTCTTTTATAGGATGCTGGAAAAGTGCATCCTTATTCTCAAGGACATAATCCGCTACAAGCCTCTCTGATGCAGGGAGTGTGTCATAATGACTCTTTATTTTCTCACTGACAATATTCATGTATTGCATCCTCCATAGGTTTTCGAAATAATGGCGCACCAATTTCGCCCATATCAATATTATAACTCTTATTGACCTTTTGAATGAAATAAATTTTCAAACAAATACTTAGTCTTTTATAAAATAATTATAAAATTCACGGAATTTAGTTTCTAATATGTTATGCTAGATTCAACACCGATTCGAATAATGCATAAAGATGCATGAGCGCTATGCGCAAGAAAGGAGATCGTACTATGAAATGGGTATGTCAGGTTTGTGGTTACATTCATGAAGGAGATCAGCCGCCGGAGTTCTGCCCTAAGTGTAAAGCTCCCGCTGAAAAATTCAGTAAACAGGAAGGTGAGAAAGTATGGGCATGCGAGCACGTTCTTGGTGTAGCAAGCAGCGCTCCTGATGATGTTAAGCAGTCTCTTCGTGAGATGTTTACTGGTGAGTGTTCAGAAGTTGGTATGTACCTTGCAATGGCAAGAGTTGCTATAAGAGAGGGATATCCAGAGATTGGTGCCTTCTATGAGAAAGCAGCCTGGGAAGAAGCAGAGCATGCTGCTTTGTTCGCAGAGCTCCTTGGAGAAGATCTTACAAACTCCACCAAGAAGAACCTTGAGCTTCGTGCTGAGGCAGAGTATGGAGCAACTCAGGGAAGAGCTGATCTTGCTAAGAAGACAAAAGAGCTTAACCTGGATGCAATCCACGACGTTGTTCATGAGATTGGAAGAGATGAAGCAAGGCACGGCAAAGCTTTTGCAGGTCTCCTTAAGAGATACTTCGGATAATAAACATTAAGAAACGGCGCTACACGTAATGTGCAGCGCCGCTTTTTGGCATATTTATCAGGTTTCTGATCCATAATTATCTACTGGTGGCTTATCCGGAGGAGTCTCTATATTTCTCTCAGTCTGCTTGTAGTGCAGAACCTCATCCTCCTCTATGCGCTTATTATGCAACAGGCAGAACTCATATATCCTGCGCATCTTTGTTATCTTTTCTCCCACGATCTTCTTTCTTGAAGCAGGGAGCTCTCTGAAGAAATCAGGGAAGATCCTGGACATATTATCAAATTCTTTTAATGTCCTTGTCATCTGCACAAGCTTCTTGTCATACTTTCGAATGCTCTCATCATCCTGGACATTGATATCATCAATATTGAGCTTTTCAATATTGTCAGTGAGCTTACCAAGGGCCTTCATGTCTTCAGGACTGTACTTTACCTTAACATTTTTCTTGTTCTCAAAAACAGGAGGTGGCGCCATGATAGAGCCCTGCATATCGTAGGGGTTGACCATCTCCTGAGGAAGATACTCAGATTTTTTTGTAGTATCGAACACGGTGGTGTTCTTGGTTTTTTCTTTGCGTAATAAATCGTTCATCTCAGACATAACTTTTATCTCCTTTATAGATGTTTATACGAATCAAAAGGTAAAAAGTAAATCCGATAGTGACAATTTTAGTTGGCCATAGCCTGCTCTATAGCGTATGAAAGCTGATCAGGACATGAAGTATTCTTAAATCCGCACTTGATCCCGCGAAGCTTTTCAATAGCTTCCTCCGCCTTCATTCCCTCTACAAGTTTACTGATGCCCTGAAGATTTCCATTACATCCCTTTGTAAACTTTACATTTCTGACAAATCCATCCACAACATCAAGCTCTATCTGTGTTGAACAGGTTCCTTTAGTATTATAGATCATTATATTATCCTCAATTTCTATTACTGTATTTCTTCCAAGATGATCTTCACTATGGTGTTTGTTGCACTATGAAGATTGCTTTTGCTCATGGCTTCCACAAATTTCTCTCTGTTGTTGTAAAGATCTCCAATTGTCTCAACTAAAATGTCCTCATCAAGGTCGTCATTATCGATGACCATCGAAAATCCCTGCTGTTCAAAGCTTCTGGCATTAAGCATCTGGTCTCCTCTGCTTGACTTGGTTGAAAGAGGGATAAGGATATTGGGCTTTTTCAGAGCAAGCAGCTCACAGATTGAGTTGGCACCTGCCCTTGAAACAACAATATCAGCCATTGCAAAGATATCTTTAAGTTCGTTCTTAACATATTCAAACTGCTTGTAGCCTGGGACAGATAGCTTTAAGTTGTCCATCTTCTCTTTTCCACAGATATGCACAACATTGAAATGTGGAAGAAGTCTGGGTAGTGCGTACCTTACTGTCTCGTTGACTGACTGGGCACCAAGGCTTCCGCCAATTACCATAAGTATTGGCTTGTCATCTTCAAAGCCGCAGAGCTTCTTGCCTGCCTCCCTGGAGCCTTGTGAAAGTTCATCCCTTATGGGAGTTCCTGTAAGAACGGCCTTCTCTGCAGGCAAGATCCTCATGGTCTCTGGGAAATTGCAGCAGATCTTCCTTGCTCCTGTCATACTGAGCTTATTGGCAAGACCTGGTGTCATATCTGACTCATGGACAATATAAGGAATTTTTAAAAAACCAGCAGCCCTTACGACCGGAACACTTACATATCCGCCTTTAGAAAAAATGATATCAGGCTTTATCCTCTTAAGGAGCTTGGTCGCCTCAGAAAATCCCTTCATTACCCTGAATGGATCAGAGAAGTTCTTGGGATCAAAGTATCTGCGAAGCTTACCTGTCGATATTCCAAAATATGGAATGTTGTAGTCCTCGATAAGCTTTTTCTCAATACCGTTATAGGAACCAATGTAATATATTTCAAATCCTGCATTCTTAAGGGCTGGGATCAGGGCGATGTTAGGTGTTACATGTCCTGCACTTCCGCCACCTGTAAGAACGATCTTCTTAGTAGCCTGTTCGCTCACTTTTATTTCCTTCTTTTTTCTTTGATTGCAGTTTAATATAATATACCATTTTTTAGATTATGTAAAAAGAACTATTCCCATTCGGCTTTATAGGTCAGCAGCCCGTTGTCCTCATAGTATCCGATAAGTTCACTTTGCACCTTATCAGAAAAAGCCTTGACCTTATCCAGCTCTTTTTCGTAGTTATCAAGGGTAAGTTCGTATTCTCCTGCCAGGATATGATCCAGCATCCTTTTGTTTATCTCTGGTGAAAAATGGATGGTATCCATGTAGTTATCAAGGTTTGTGATGACCTCTTCATCCGCCTGAAAACAGAAAACCTTTACATTGCTGTGCTGCAAAAGAGCTTTCGTCATCTCTTTTTCACAGTGGATAACAGCTTCCGTCTCTCCTGCCCTGTAGCTCATATCCCACCACAGCATTGAATATGACGGATAGAAAAAGATAAACTCTGTGTCAGGATGAGCTTCAACTTCTGAAACCAGAAAATCAATATTGGCATAAAGCTGATCGTCATAAACCGTCTCATCCATCATATCTACAGTTTCCGTAGACCTGTGGTACAGTCCCAGAGCCATGTCGGATCCGAAGGTCTTCCACTTGGCCCAGTTGTAGGACAGGTTTTCGTTGTAATCACCCATAAAGGAATTTGCCACCTGGTAAGGGATCTTTTCAAAAAGTACATCCTTGTTAAAAAGATATGGAAAGTCATTAAAAGGGTTGTCATCATACAGGTACATAGGACACCCTGTTGATTCGTAGGTGGTCACAGGCTCCTGGCTCAAAGATGAAGGATCAATGTTATAAAATACATACTTTATATCGTGATCCTTAAATGCAGTATCCATGAGATAACACAGATCAGCCGTTGCTCCGTAGGACCTAATGGCCTTTATGGACGTTACACCATAAGCACTGTCAAACCAGGAATTATCGTTGTTTTCCATAACTGAAGATCCAACAATTAGAGCGTCATAATCAAAATGCTTAAGAGTCCCTATGCACTGGTACTCCTTGTCATTAAGGACAGCCTTAAGTCCAAGCCATGGCTTGTGGTAGTGGTAAAAGGGATCGAAGATAAATACAATTCCTGACACCAGCACCATGAGCGCAAGGATCATGACAAAGAGCTTTTTTATGAAATTTGCAGATGAATTTTCTTTTGCCATTCTAAACCTATATCAGTACTGGAAGTAAATAAATGTGCTTACATTTGAAAGTGAGATAAATGACCAGATAAATATGATGGCGTATCCAAGGGCTGTCCTTGTTGTCATCTTGGTTGTCTTTATGATCTCACTGGTATTTTTTCTTGTCATGATAAACCCGGATACAAGTAAAAGAACTATGAAAGTTATCATGTATGCTGCATTTTCGCCCCCTGGAAGATTTCCCCTTAAAAATATCTGACGAAGTACATAGTTTTCTCCGATTTCAAGCTGAGATGCTGTTCTATGCAAAAATCCCGGATATGTCCAGTACGTTGCCCTCTTGAACATACCTAGTGCATAAGCCATATCCTGGGATCTGAAAAACACCAGGGATATAACGAACATCATAAAAGTCAGAGCATTTGAAAGAGCTCTTGGTATCATGATAAGAGGCTCTTTTCTTAAGAGATATCTTGGCTTTTTGGATCTTACATCTTCTGAATTATTCTTTACACCAACAATTCCAAGGTCATCCCATACAACCAAAAGACCCTGCATCAGTCCCCAGCAGATGTAAGTCCAGCCAGCTCCGTGCCACAATCCGCTGAGCACAAATACTATAAGGACATTTATTATGGTCCTTACTTTTCCCTTTCTGCTGCCACCAAGAGGAATATAGACATACTTGATAAAGAACCTTGAAAGAGTCATGTGCCATCTCTGCCACAATTCTTTTGACGTCGCAGCCTTATATGGTGAATTAAAGTTCACAGGAAGCTCATACCCCAGCATGAGGCTGACGCCGCCTGCCATGTCGCAGTAGCCTGAAAAATCAAGATATATCTGGAATGTATAAGCGAGCATCACAAAGATAACAGTGATGGTGTCTAAAAAATATGTGTTGGTAAAACCATAATTTACGGCTTTTGAGAGGGTGTCTGCCAGAATAGCTTTTTTACCAAGTCCAATGATAAAGCTCATAAGACCCTTGGAAAATCTGTCACTGTCAAAGCGCCTAAGCTCTTTATCCTTGAACTGGTCTATCATCTCCTTGTGGAAAGCTATAGGTCCCTGGATAAGTTTTGGAAAATATGCTGTATACAGGATATACTCCAGAAATGTGTAATTCCCAGCTTCCCCATTTGCCCTGTCTACGATAAAAGAAATCTGTCCAAAGGTAAAAAAGCTTATACCTATGGGCATAAGTATCTCTTTTGTAAAATGGTCAGTACCAGCAATGGCACTTACGTTGTCCATGAAAAATCCAAGATACTTGAAATAAAACAAAAGGGACAGATTAAAGATTACTCCTATTACCTTGACCAGTTTTCCTGACTGGGGAATCTTTTCAATCACCATGCTGAGTGCATAATTTACTATGATGCTCCCAAGAAGGATAACAAGGAAAGATACTCCAAAGGTGTAATAGTAGTATAGCGACATACCTGTCAGGAAAATATCTGCCAGGACATATTTTTTTGACCTGTTCAAAAGAAACCAGACTATAAGGAGAATTGGCAGGAACAGGAGTATAAAATTAAAGGAATTAAAACCCATTTATACGTCTCCACGTTTCAAACTCGAAAAGAGTATATCATAATTTGTTACAGGTAGTAAAAGATGTTAATATATATTTAAATTTACAGGAAGATAAGGGCTTTTCCATGAGTAAAAAGAATACTTTTTTTAAACTCTTTTCTGGCGCGGCTTTTCTTGGCGGCGTCTATGCTTTTTCAGACTACATTTACAAGATCTCAACAAAACCCCATGAACACCAGGATGGAGATAAGGACTTTGATCCATCCATAACTGAAGGTAGAGAGTTTGTGAGAAATCACCCCAAAAGAGAGGATGTTTACACTTCATCAGTTGATGGTCTTGACCTTCATGCAAGTTTTATACCTGCAGATGTTGCAACCCACAACTATATACTTCTGATCCATGGAATCTGGGACAATCATGAATCTAACGGTATATATGCAAGGCACTACCTTGAAAAGGGCTTTAACTGTCTGCTTGTAGACCTTAGAGGTTTTGGAAAAAGCGGCGGTAACTACATTGGCTACGGTCTTGATGACAGGCTTGATATCATCGAATGGGTCAATTTCATAGTGAAAAAAGATAAAGATGCAAAGATCATTCTTCACGGAATGTCCATGGGAGCAGCAACTACTCTGATGACAACTGGTGAACACCTAAAGGAAAATGTTAAGGGGGCCATTGCTGATAGTTCCTACACGACCCTTCGTGAGCAGTTCGCCTCAGCCTACAAGCTCTTTAAGGGCTCATTTGTTCCTATCCCTATTGCTCTTTTGATATCCAGAGCGATAATCTATATAAGAGCAGGCTATGATATAAACCTCGTTTCTCCTATCAAGGCAGTCACAAGATCCAAAACTCCTACTCTGTTCATCCACGGAGATGATGATACATTCATTGATCCTCACATGTGTTCAAGGCTCTACGAAGCCGCTTCCTGCAAGAAGCAGTACCTTATGATCCTTGGCTCAGGACACATTGAAGGAGTTGTAAAAGATCCAGTCAACTACTGGGCAAAAGTAGATTCTTTTATCCAGAAACTAATCTAAAAACAAGGGCTGATAAATACTTATTATTTATCAGCCCTATTTTTTGTATAAATAGCTATTCCAGAATAACCCTTAGATACACAGGCCCTTAGACCATTTACATTCCATGACACCAGTTTTTTGCCATTATAGATTGCCCTTTATTCTCTTAAGGTTCTCATCTGTTTCCTTAAGCATCTCACGAAGAGACAGGTTCTCTTCATGGCTAAATTCACATATTGAGTACTGCAGGTGATTGATATATCTTCCAGGCTCGTTGAGGAGCTTCGCGTTCTGGCTCTGCATTTCCTCACGTAGTGACTCAGATCTGCCTTCCTCATCCTCTATCATGATAACAGCAAATTCATCGCCTCTGATCCTTCCATAGATGCAGCCATCAAACACCTCTTCCAGAACCTTTGCAACTCTCTTAACTGCTCTGTCACCTTCCTCATGACCATACATATCATTGATACGCTTAAGGGATTCCATGTGGATATAGGTTACAACTGCGTACTTTCCATCCACAAACTTGTCCTTCAAAAGATCATATGCCTTAGCAAAAAATCCTCTTCTGTTAAGACCACCTGTCAGATAGTCCTGATCTCCAATATGATCCAGAACAGAATCGTCCCTTGCCAGTTCTTCCTGAACTTCATAGAGTTCCTCTGTTGTCTTTTCAAGCTCCCTTTCCAGATATGAAAGCCTTGATACACCAGTTATAAGACTGGTCATATTGGTATAAAAATAATCTACCAGGTTGTCAGGATAGAACTCATATATCATAAGTCCCAGCTGATACTCTCCGACAAATATATCCCCAAGTACATAGGATGAGCTCTTTCCCTTGATGGCATTTGAGAAAATACTGTCAGTTCCAATCTCCATCTTATTGTCAGTAAAGATCATCTCCTGACCGTTCATGATGGCGCTTTTAACGCAGATACTCTCTGGCATTATCCAAGGATACTTGGTGGTATTTCTGACCTTTTTTTCAAAAAGTAAGATTGCGCTGTTTTTGATTCCGTGCTCAAGTCCAATACTTACAAAGCTACTGTAGGCCTTTCCTGCATCATACTTCTTGTGGAAAAGAAGGTAACACATATCAGACAGTATATTAAGTGCATAAGCATCTGGTCTTTCAACATAGTTAAAAGTCTGAAGTGCTTCAGCTGGAGGCAGGATCTGATTCTTAACGTAAAAAACCGCATCGCATACAGCCTCGTATCCAAGCTGCTTATACTTATCAATTCCGTCTTCTACCGGATTGACAAAGGGATATCCCTCCTGCTCAGTAAGAGTCAGGAAAGGGATATTCTCAAATTTCTTAAGAAAGGCCTCTTTTTTCAGAATAGTGGTTTTTGATCCAATCCTTTCAATATCGATGATCAGTGCATCAAAATCTTTTGAATTGGCATAGTCAAAGAGCGCACTGTACTGATAGTCATAGGGTTTTTCACCACTTTTGTCATCGGAAAGAATATATTTTCCCGGAATGATTACAAGGTTTATATCCTTTTCTTTTGCCGCCTTATCAGCACCTATACATATTTTCTTTACTTCACTGTCCTCAAGTTCTGTTACAAGAAGTCCAATGTTCATAAGATTCTCACCCCACAAGAATGCTAAAAAACTTAAGACTCTTCATCTACATTTTCAGCAATGTCATCGATGTTGTCGATGTCTTTTTCTCCGTCAGAGATCTTCTCTCTTACCTTGGCAATCTTGGCAACTGTAACACCCTTATCAAGATTGATCATCTTAACTCCGGATGTGACTCTGCCATGAACAGAAATATCATTCATGCGAAGCTGTATGATAATGCCTGCGTTTGTGATCATCATGATCTCATTCTCATCATTAACAGCTTTGACACCTACTACGTTTCCGGTCTTTTCAGTTATCTTATAACATCTGACACCCTTTCCACCTCTGAACTGGTTGTGGAATTCTGACAGATCCGTTCTTTTTCCATATCCATTCTCAGATACTATAAGGAGCGAATCACCCTGGGTGTTGATCTGCATTCCTACGATCTCATCTGTATCATCAAGCATCATACCTCTTACACCGATGGAGGATCTGCCTGTTGAGCGTACATCAGACTCATCAAAGTGGATGCACATTCCGTTCTTGGTTACAAGGAATATCTCAGAATTCTTCTTAACAGTCTTAACTTCGATAAGCTCATCGTCATCTCTTAAGTTGATAGCTGCAAGTCCTGTTTTTCTGACATTTGAGAAATCTGTTATAGGAGTCTTTTTAACGGTACCTTTCTTGGTAACCATGAAAAGAGATTTCTCCTCATCCTCAAATCCTGTTACAGGGATCATAGCTGAGATCTTTTCACCTGGTGCCAGCTGCAGCAGGTTAACGATAGCCATGCCACGGGATGTTCTTGAAGCCTCAGGAATCTGGTAAGCTTTGAGCCTGTATACCCTTCCTGTGTTAGTAAAGAACATTACATAATTGTGGGTTGTGGTCATAAGGATATCTTCAACAAAGTCATTCTCAATTGTTGTGATGCCCTTGATGCCCTTTCCACCACGGTTCTGAGATTTGAAATTGTCAATTGACATTCTCTTGATATATCCAAGATCAGTCATGGCAATTACTGTATTCACATTAGGGATGAGATCCTCTGTATCAATGTCAGAGTCATCATGACCTATCTGTGACTTTCTATCATCGCCGTATTTATCTGAGATTTCAATTATCTCTTTTTTGATAACTCCAAGAAGGAGCTTCTTGTCTGCAAGAATAGCCTTTAATTCCTCAATCTTCTTAAGAAGTTCAGCGTGCTCCTGCTCCAGCTTGTCTCTTTCCAAGCCTGTCAGAGTACGGAGTCTCATATCAACAATAGCCTGAGCCTGAACATCGGAAAGACCAAATCTTCCCATCAACTGTTCCTTAGCTATAGCTACTGTCTCAGATCCTCTGATGATCTTTATTACTTCATCGATATTATCAAGGGCAATGAGCAAACCTTCTAAGATGTGGTTTCTCTCTTCTGCCTTGTTGAGATCGTACTTTGTTCTTCTTGTTACAACCTCTTCCTGATGCTTGATGTAGTAAGTGAGCATTTCTGTTATGCTCATTACCTTAGGCTGGTTGTTTACAAGAGCCAGCATGATGATTCCAAAGGAATCCTGCATCTGAGTATGCTTGTAAAGCTTGTTGAGCATGATGTTAGGGTTAACATCACTTCTAAGCTCAATTACAACTCGCATACCTTCTCTATCTGACTCATCACGGAGAGCTGTTATTCCATCAAGCTTTTTAAGCTTAACCAGCTCCGCGATCTTAGCGATCATGTTTGCTTTATTTACAAGGTATGGAAGCTCAGTAACAACAATCCTGTTCTTACCGTTATTCATTGGCTCAATATCAGTAACGGCTCTTACTACAACCTTACCTCTGCCTGTTCTGTAAGCTTCCTCAGCTCCCCTTGTTCCAAGGATGATTCCACCTGTTGGAAAATCAGGAGCCTTGATGATTTCAAGGATCTCTTCAATCTCAGTATCCCTGTCTTCGTTGACCTTATTGTCGATCATCTTTACAACAGCGTTTATTACTTCCCTCAAATTGTGAGGAGGAATATTTGTTGCCATTCCTACTGCAATACCAGTTGTACCATTTACCAAAAGATTAGGATAACGGCTGGGAAGTACAGAAGGCTCTTTTTCTGTCTCGTCAAAGTTTGGAACGAAGTCTACTGTATCTTTTCCGATATCAGCGATCATCTCCATTGAGATCTTGGTAAGACGAGCCTCTGTGTATCGCATAGCAGCAGCACCGTCTCCGTCCACTGAACCGAAGTTACCATGTCCATCTACAAGACAGTATCTCATTGACCATGGCTGAGCCATATTTACCAATGAACCGTAAATTGAACTGTCACCATGAGGGTGATATTTACCCATTGTATCTCCGACGATACGCGCACACTTACGATGTGGCTTGTCGGGACCATTGTTAAGTTCGATCATTGAGTACAGGATTCTTCTCTGTACAGGCTTAAGACCATCTCTTACATCTGGAAGCGCACGGGATGCAATTACGCTCATGGCGTAATCGATGTAGTCCGCTTCCATGGTCTTTTGGAGATCGACTTCCTTTATTCTGTCAGTGGTTGTCTTGTCAAAGACATCATCTGACAGATCATTGTTGTTATTGTTGATGTTATCAGCCATCTTATTACCTCAATTCTATGGATTATAAAATCCTTAAATATCAAGATTCTTAACGAACTTAGCATTCTTCTCAATGAACTCTCTTCTGGGCTCAACCTTATCTCCCATAAGAGTAGTAAATGTTACATCTATATCAGACTCACTTTCTTCATTGATATTAACTCTGAGAAGAACTCTTTTCTCAGGATCCATTGTTGTCTCCCAAAGCTGCTCTGGATCCATCTCTCCAAGACCCTTGTATCTCTGAATCTTGTTGTTCTGGTCTCTTCCTACATCAAGGAGGATCTTATTGAGCTCCTCATCGCTGTATGCATACCAGACCTTCTTGTTCTTTTCAAGCTTGTAAAGAGGTGGCTGTGCAAGATAAACATGACCTTCCTTGATAAGCTCTGGCATGAACCTGTAAAGGAAAGTGAGCATAAGTGTTGCAATATGCGCACCATCTACGTCCGCATCGGTCATGATGATGATCTTGTCATAACGCAGCTTATTTATATCAAAGTCATCATGAATACCTGTTCCAAAAGCAGTTATCATGGACTTGATCTCGTTATTGCCATAAATCCTGTCAACTCTTGCCTTCTCAACATTGAGGATCTTACCTCTAAGTGGAAGGATAGCCTGTGTTGCACGGCTACGAGCAGTCTTGGCAGATCCTCCCGCAGAGTCTCCCTCAACTATGAAAATCTCGCACTTTGATCTGTCTGTCTCTGAGCAGTCTGCAAGTTTTCCAGGAAGACCAAAGCCATCAAGAGCAGACTTACGTCTTGTGAGGTCTCTGGCTTTTCTTGCTGCATCTCTTGCTCTCTGAGCAAGGATTGCTTTTTCAAGGATCTGCTTAGCTACAGTAGGAGTCTGCTCAAGGAAGTAAGTCAGCTGTTCACCAACGATACCTGCTACAGCTCCTCTTGCTTCTGAGTTGCCAAGCTTTTGCTTGGTCTGTCCCTCGAACTGAGGATCTTCGATCTTAACACTTATGATTGCTGTAAGACCTTCTCTTATATCTTCACCAGTAAGGTTTTCCTCATTGTCCTTAAGCATCTTGTTTGCTCTTGCGTAGTCATTAAATGTCTTGGTAAGAGCAGCCTTAAAGCCTTCAAGATGAGTACCACCTTCAGGAGTATTGATGTTATTAACGAAAGTATAGATACTCTCTGTATAGGAATCGTTGTGCTGAAGTGAAACTTCAACCTGAACATTATTCCTGTTACCTTCAAAGTACATTATCTCTGGATAAAGAGCTGTCTTACTCTTGTTCAGGTACTGAACAAATTCACTTATTCCGCCTTCGTAATGGAAAGTCTGAACGATAGGATCTTCACCTTCTTCTACGCGAAGATCTGTGAGAGTTATCCTAAGACCCTTGGTAAGAAAGGCCATTTCACGAAGTCTTTGTTTTAGTACATTAAAATCATAGACTGTTGTCTCTTTAAAAATCTCAGCATCAGGCTTAAAGTAAACCCTTGTACCTGTTGCACCATCTGGAGCGTCGCCAACAACCTTAAGAGGATAGCATACCTTTCCTCTTTCGTATTTTTGCTGGTAAACCTTTCCATCTCTTGTAACCTGAACTTCAAGCCACTCTGAAAGGGCATTAACTACTGATGCACCAACACCGTGAAGACCACCAGATACCTTGTAACCTCCACCGCCAAACTTTCCACCTGCATGGAGGATAGTAAATACTACCTCTACACCGGTAAGACCTGACTTGTGGTTAACATCAACAGGAATACCACGACCATTATCCTTTACAATGATGGTGTTATCCTCGTTAATAGTAACTTCTATGTGGTCACAAAAACCAGCAAGGGCCTCATCAACTGAGTTATCTACTATCTCGTAGACAAGGTGATGCAAACCTCTGCTAGCTGTAGTACCAATGTACATACCAGGTCTTTTTCTAACAGCTTCAAGACCTTCAAGGATTTGAATTTGATCGGCGCCGTACTGTACTTCTTCGTTACTCATTTTTTACTCCTTAATTTTCACTACTTACTGTTCCATCTGTTACCCGGAACAGTTTATCTATTTCAAATCTGTTATTAACAAATTCATCAAGACCAGTGCAGGTAATGATTGTCTGAATATTTCCAATAGTGTTCAAAAGATAGTTCTGCCTGTTGCTGTCAAGCTCAGATAAAACATCATCAAGTAAAAGAACCGGATTCTCTTTCTTGGATTTTTTAACTATTTCTATCTCTGATAGTTTAAGAGAAAGTGATGCTGTTCGCTGCTGCCCCTGGGAACCATACTTTCTGATGTCTATGCCATCATCTTCTTCAGACTTTTTGACAATAAATGAAAAATCATCTTTATGTGGTCCTACTGTAGTCTGCTTGGCATAGATGTCTTTTTTTCTCGAAGAAGATAATTTCTTTTCAAGATCAGCTTGTTCCACATTAGGCTCATAATAAACAGACAGCAGTTCTTTTCCTCCTGTAAGTTTCTCATGAATTGGCCTTATTATTTCATTAAGCTCAGTGATGAATTTTTCTCTAGCTTTGATGATGATGGATCCATATTCACACAGCTGTTTGTCCTGAACATCTAGAAGTACACTGTTTTCAGGGTGTTCGAACAGATCCTTAAGAACCTTATTTCTTTCGACTACAAGCTTGTTGTATTTAGAAAGGCTGTTTAAATATATCTGATCTAACTGGCACAGCTCCATATCCATGAATCTGCGCCTTTCAGAAGGACCATTTTTGATAATGCTAAGATCCTCTGGAGAAAAAAATACCACATTCAACATGCCTATCAGGTCTGAAGCTCTTTTGATCTTCTGACCATCAATGGCAATTCCCTTAGACCTATTTCCTCGAAGGTGCATATCTACTCGATATTCAGCACCATCCTTTTCAAGGATAGTCCTAATATGTGCTTCTTCTTTGCCAAAGCCTATGATTTCTTTATCTTTACTACCCTTGTGAGACTTAGTAGTTGCGGAAACATAGATTGCCTCAAGGATATTGGTCTTACCCTGGGCGTTGTCCCCATACAAAATGTTGGTACCACTGCTAAAGTCTATTTTGAGATTGTCATAGTTTCTGAAATCAGCCAGCTCCAATGACTTGATTATCATTTCTCTACTTTTACCTGCGTCCCGTTAAACTCAAATACATCTCCATCGTAGAGCTTACGGCCTCTTCTTTCTTCTATTTCTCCATTGACTTTCACAAGTCCTGACTGAATGTCCATTTTTGCATCAACACCAGAACCCTCAAGACCAGCCTTTTTAAGAGCTTGTCCAAGTTTTATAAAGTCATCTGTTTCTCTAAGTTTAATTGTTTCCATGAAAATCCTTTATTTAATCAACTGTTGTAAAGTTTACTGGCAGTACAAGGTAGATATATGTAGAATCCTTGTCTCTTATAAAGCATGGAGCCTTAGGGTTAACAAGATAAATATCTACAGTCTCATCCTCTATTACCCTCAAAGCATCAATAAGGAACTTAGGATTGAAGCCAATCATAAGATCTTTACCCTGTTTCTCAATATCAATTTCTTCATCCATGCTTCCGACTGTGGAGTTTATCTTAAGCTCCATCTTTCCATCAGTAACATTGATAATTACAGGCTTTTTATCTCCCTCTTTTACAAGAAGAGTTGCTCTGTCTATACAATCAAGAAACTCCTTGCGGTTTATACTCATCTTAGTTTCATAATCGCTTGAGAGCATCTGATCTATACTGAAGTACTCACCTTCAATAAGTCTTGATACTACTGTTGTCTTATCGAACTCAAACAAAACGTGCTTGTCAGTAAAATAGATACTTACCTGCTTTTCAGTGCTGTCACTTAAAATCTTGCTTATCTCACCAAGAGTCTTACCAGGAACAATTACCTTCTTTGAAGGATAGTTTGATCCAAGTTTAACCTTTCTGATAGAAATTCTGTGTCCATCAAGAGATACAAGTTTTAAATTATCTCCATCTACTTCAAAAAGCTCTCCGCCCATCATCTTGTTGGCGTCGTTTTCTGCAATAGAGAAAATAGTCTGCTGTATAACATTTCTAAGTGTAAACTGAGTAACCTCAACTCCATCTATCTTTTCAATTGTAGGAAGATAGGTAAAATCATCACCCTTCCTTCCGATGAGGTTGAACTTTGCCTTTTCGCAACTAATTGTAACTTTGCTTGATGCATCTGCTTCAATAGTTACTTCGTTATCAGGAAGTTTCCTTACTATGTCAACAAAGATCTTGGCATCAATTGCCACAAAACCTCTTTCTACAATATTTCCTTCTACAATGGTCTGGATACCAAGCTCCATATCATTGGCTATAAACTTAATGATACCTTCTGTAGCATCTACAAGGATACATTCAAGGACTGACATTGTTGTTTTAGAAGGAACAGCCTTTGATACAATCTGTAATCCACTCACAAGATTAGACTTAGAGCATACGAATTTCATTTGGATAATACTCCCTTCAGGTTTGTAACTATAAAATAATTATTAATAAATAATAAAAACAGTATTAATAGATGTTGATAAGTGTAAAACCTATTCTATTATACAATTTAAAAGGCTTTTTTACAAATTTTTAGCTGTTGAAAACAAAAAATTAGATGTTGAAAAGTTTAAAGTTATAAACAAGGCAAATTTTTTAAAAAAAGGGTGGAAAAAACTTATCCACCCTTAATCAACAATTAATCCTCTGTTAATTTACTTTTTTACTCTGAGTTATCCACAATATGTGGGTAAAACTATTTATCAAAGAGAAGGATTTAACTTTTTAACTATAATATCAAGGTTCTTGTTAAGATCCTCATCTGTTGGAATCATTGATTTTATCTTGCTGATTCCGCTCATGACTGTTGTGTGATCTTTTTTGCCAAGAAGTTTTCCAATTTCTTCTAATGATGCATCAGTATGTTCTCTGCAAAGATACATAATTACCTGACGAGGAAGAACAATCTCAGCATTTCTTTTTTTGGAAACCACATCATCTTTTTTGATACCGTACTGTTCACAAACTGTATCGACTATAAGCTGTGGTGTAATGATCTTGGTTGTGTCAGGAGAGATAATATCCTTTAGAGCATCTTTGGCATTATCTAAAGTAATCTCTACATTATTAAGTCTTGAGTGAGCAATGATCTTGGTGAGAGCTCCCTCAAGTTCTCTGATGTTTGACTTAATGTTTGATGCCACATAATCGATAACGTCATCGCCTATGCTGCGTCCAGAGTTTTCAGCATTCTTACGAAGAATAGCAACTCTTGTCTCGTAGTCAGGAGACTGGATATCAGCAATAAGGCCCATCTCGAATCTTGATCTGAATCTCTCTTCAAGTGTTTCCATTTCTTTAGGAGGTCGATCAGATGAAAGGATTATCTGTTTACCAGCCTGGTGAAGAGCGTTAAAGGTGTGGAAAAATTCTTCCTGTGTTGCATCTTTTCCTATAATAAACTGAACATCATCTACCATGAGAACATCAACAGTTCTGTATTTCTCACGAAGTCTTGTCATGTTTTCAGCCCTTGAACTTCTGATAGATTCAATAACTTCGTTGGTAAACTGCTCTGAAGTTACATAAAGAACCTTAGCTCGAGGATTATGTTCAATTATGAAATGACCAATTGAATGCATAAGGTGAGTTTTACCAAGTCCTGGTCCTCCATATAAGAAAAGAGGATTGTATGAAATACCTGGTGACTCAGCAACTGCCAGTGAAGCAGAGTGAGCAAATTTGTTATTGCTACCTACGACAAAGGTATCAAATCTATATCTTGGATTTAAATTGGCCTGTTCGTATACAATATTAGATGAAGACATGGCTTCATCACTCTCTGAAGAAAAATCATCATGTGTTTCTTCATTATTAATAGTATCCTTATTTAAAATAAAAGATACATCTACCATTGACTCTAAAAACTCAGAGATTGTTACCTTAAAGAAATCAACATAGTGATTAACTATATAAGTAAGTGTGAAAGAATTGTCTGAAGGAATAAGGATCTTGACAGTATTGTCCTCAAAACCATATACAGAAAGAGGATCAATCCATGTCTTATAAGAAATTTCAGTGATACCAGCTTCATTCTTGATGGTATTTTTGATTGATTCCCAATTTTCCTTTAATTTTTCGACGATTTCATTAGATGATTGCATAAAAAAACCCCAACAAAGCATAAATTTAGACTTGTTCTATTTTATATTAAATGCCTTTAAATATCAAACAGACTCAAATTGTGGATAACTTTTTAAAAAATAAGTGGAAAAATCATTTATTATTTTGGTTGTGGAAAAACTATACATTTTCCACTATGAAATATCTACTATTATAAATGGCTTAAATACTGGGGTTTTGGAAAATTGTGTATGTTTTATGTACAGCTTTTTCCACAAAATCCAGAAAAAATGTGGATATCTTTACATGAAAAATAATTATTCACAAGTTATCCACAAAATCAACATTTTGGTGTGGATAATTTTTTAGCCCACTATATGTGGGTTATTATTTTTTCAAAAAAATATAAATTATTTTTTCATTTAAAAACCTTGGATTAATGGCTTGACCAAGCCCTTTTTATCTATTATAATGATAAAGATTTTTTCCACACAGGATGTAATCAATTGACAATTTTGAGATCATATCTCATTTAATGGACCTTTTAATAGAAGGTTAGTCTGTTCAAGAAGGAGGTGTTTTTAATATGAAGATGACATTCCAGCCTCATAAGCTTCAGAGAGCCAGAGTTCATGGTTTCAGAGCTAGAATGGCTACTAAGGGCGGCAGAAAGGTTCTTGCTGCTAGAAGAGCTAAGGGAAGAAAGAGATTATCAGCATGATTTTAAAGGTCACAGATATGTGACCTTTTTTCATCTATTGATAATCTTTTGTTCCTTATATAAAAGGATGATAAGATGCTTTTTTCAGATTCAATGAAAAAGACAAATGATTTTCGCAATTGTTATGAGAAGGGCAAGAGCTTTGCTAATAAGTTTATTGTAATGTATGTGTGGGAAAATGGGACTTCTTGTAACAAGCTGGGAATATCATGCAGTAAGAAAATTGGGAACAGTGTTGTAAGGCACAGATTTGCAAGACTTGTTCGAGAATCATACCGGCTACATGAAAATATGTTCAATAGTGGTTTGGACATAGTAGTCGTTGCCAGAGCCTGTGCGCAGGACGCCACATATTTTGACATTGAGGAGTCTCTACTTAGCCTGGCAGGGAAGGCCCGCATAAGAAAAAATGGCGGTGTTTAAGATGAAACATATCTTAATTTTTTTGATCAAACTTTATAGGAAGTATATCTCTCCATTAAAGAGAACAAAGTGTCCATACATACCAACATGTTCTGAGTATGGACTGGAAGCAATAGAAAAGTATGGAGCCATTAAAGGGGGACTGCTTGCAGCATGGAGAATACTAAGGTGTAATCCATTCTCAAGTGGTGGATATGATCCGGTTCCATAACTTTTAGTTTACTAACTGATTTGAGGAGGTACATTTTGACGGGAGTTTTACTTACCCAGTATCAGGGTAGAATTGTAGGACCAGTAGCCTGGCTGCTTGGTCATCTTATGAATGGCATTTTCAATGTTTTAAATGCTATTGGTATTCCAAACATTGGTCTTGCTATCATTATTTTCACTATTGTAATTTATTTATGTCTCTTACCTTTGACATACAAACAGCAGAAGTTTTCTAAGCTTCAGAGCAAGATGAGCCCTGAACTTAAGGCTATTCAGGACAAGTACAAAGGTAAAAAAGATAACGACTCAATGCTTGCTATGCAGCAGGAGACAAAAGAAGTCTATGCAAAATACGGTGTATCACAGACTGGTAGCTGTCTTCAGCTTCTGATCCAGATGCCAATCCTGTTTGCTCTTTACCGTGTTATTTATTCTATTCCTGCTTACGTTACTATTGTTAGAGATTCATTTTCTCCACTTGTAGAGGATCTGATGGCTACAACTGGAGCTGCAGATTTTCTTGCGAATCTTTCAAGTGCCAGTCAGTTTAAGAAACAGTTCACAGATGCAGCTTTCACTGCAGGTGATACTACTTATATCAAGAACACATTTATTGATGTTCTTAACAAGGCATCTTCAGCAGATTGGAGCAGCTTAACTGCACAGTTCCCATCTCTTACATCTTCAATTGAGAACACTCATTTAGCACTTCTTAGATTTAACAATTTCCTTGGTCTTAACATAGGTGATACTCCTATGTATACCATGAAGACTGCATTTGCGGACAAGAACTTCCTTCTTCTTATTGGTGGAGTTATCGTTCCAATTCTTGCAGCTTTAACACAGTGGATCAATGTAAAGCTTATGCCACAGGCTGGTAATGATAATGGCAAGGTTGATCCTAATGATCCAACAGCTCAGATGCAGCAGTCTATGAAGACAATGAATCTCATGATGCCAATCATGTCAGCTGTATTTTGCTTAAGTCTTCCTGCAGGTATGGGTATTTACTGGATTGCAGGTGCTGTTGTCAGATCAATCCAGCAGGTTGTTATTAACAAGCACATCGACAAGATTGACATTGATGCTGAGATTGCCAAGAACACAGCTAAGTATAAAGAGAAGCTTGAGAAGCAGAAGACTACCAAGCAAATGAATCTTTATGCTAATCTTTCAACAAGAAATGGTGATCTTAACGCAGTAAAGAATTCTTCTATCAGCGAAGCTGAGAAAGAAAAGCAGCTTAAGAATGCACAGGATGTTTACTCAAACAAGAACATCAGAAAAGATTCTCTTTTAGCAAAAGCAAATATGGTAAAAGAGTTTAACGAACAAAATTCAAAATAATTTACCTTTGTGAGGAGGAAATATGGAATACCAGGAGTTTTCCGCAAAAAATGTGGACGATGCTATAACAGAAGCTTGTGAAACCCTCATGGTTACAAGCGATAGACTTGATTATGAAGTTATTTCAAATGGTTCATCAGGATTTCTTGGAATTGCAAGTAAGCCAGCAGTGATCAAGGCAAGAATCAAAGAGGAAAATGCTGAACCTGTAAAAGCTGAAGAAGTTTCAGCTCCTAAGGAAGTAAAGAAAGAAGTTATCAAAGAAACAAAGGAAATAGCAAAAGAAGAGAAGAAGGAAGAAGTTAAAAAGTCAGATGTTAACGGCGATGAGCTTATTGCAAAAGCTAACTCTTTCTTAAAAGAAGTCTTCGATGCTATGAAGATGGAAGTAAAGGTTGATACAAATTTCAATGCAGCTGAGAACATTCTTGATGTTGAACTTAGCGGAGCAGAGATGGGAGTCCTTATCGGTAAGAGAGGACAGACACTTGACTCACTTCAGTATCTCATTTCACTGGTAGTCAACAGAGACGTTCAGGATTATATCCATGTAAAAGTTGATACAGAGAATTATCGTGAAAGAAGAAAAGCTACTCTTGAGAACCTTGCTAAGAATATTTCAATTAAGGTTAAGAAGACAAGACAGTCAGTTGCTCTTGAGCCAATGAATCCATATGAGAGAAGGATCATTCACTCAGCTCTTCAGAACGACAGATATGTTACAACTCATAGTGAAGGTGATGAGCCTTTCAGAAGAGTAGTTGTTACTTTAAAGAAATAATCTTAACTAGATACCCCTCGAGATTTGTCTTGAGGGGTTTTGTTTAGGTAAAAACTATGGGAAACGTACTAAGAAGTTTTAATGATGACACAATATGTGCGATTGCAACAGCCATGACCGATGCAGGAATTGGTATTATCAGGGTTAGTGGTAAAGAAGCAGTCTCTATTTGTGATAAGATCTATATTTCCGGAAAAAGAGAAAGAGACTTAAAGACCCATCAGCCTAACACCATAAAATATGGTTTTATTGTAGATGGTGAGAGAGTAATTGATGAAGTCATGATTTCTTTTATGAAGGCTCCTCACTCATACACCTGTGAAGATATTATTGAGATTAATTCACATGGCGGAATGCTGGTGATGAATGAGGTTTTATCTCTTCTTTTAAAGAATGGCTGTAGACTTGCTGAACCTGGAGAGTTCACAAAGAGAGCTTTTTTAAATGGAAGGATTGATCTTACAAAAGCTGAAGCTGTCATGGATATTATTGAAGCTCAAAGCAGCTTTGCTCTTGAAAGCTCAAGGGCTCAGCTATCTGGAAATATCTATGATGAAGTAGTTTCTCTTAGAAAAGATATATTATATGAGATGGCATATATAGAATCTGCTCTTGATGATCCTGAAAACTATGATCTGACTGGTTTTTCATCAAAGCTTAGGGAAAAGATTCTTCCAATGATAGATAAAATTACAAAGCTTCTTAAGTCCGCTGATGAGGGAATCATCAGAAAAGATGGGATCAAGACAGTTATAATTGGAAAACCAAATGCTGGAAAGAGTTCTCTTTTGAATGCACTTTCTGGAAGTGACAGAGCAATAGTTACCGATATTGCTGGTACTACCAGAGATGTGATTGAAGAAACAGTTCGCCTGGATGACATCGTTCTTAATCTTATTGATACAGCTGGTATCAGAGAGACAGAAGATCTGATTGAAAAGATTGGTGTTGACCGAGCAAAAGAAAAAATTGCAGAGGCGGATCTTTGTCTTTATGTTCTTGATTCTACATCTGATGTAGAAGATATTGATAAAGACATATTCAGACTTTGCGAGGGAAAAAAGACCATTGTAATCTTAAATAAAAATGATCTGACCCCTGAAATTAAAATATCAAAAGATATCCTTCCTATGCTGTTTTCAGACAGTGGCAGTATAGATTTTCCTATAATAACAACTTCTCTTTTGAATAGAGAGGGTTTAGATGAGCTAAAGCGCGCCATTACAGACATTTTCTTTAATGGAGATCTGGCTCCTAAGCAGGAAATCTATATTACCAACCTTCGTCACAAGAAGTTATTTGAAGAAGCGCTTGATAGTTTAAAACTTGTTGTTGATAGTATAGAAAAAGATCTTTCAGAAGATTTTTATACTATCGATCTTAGTAATGCATATTCTTCACTTGGTGAGATCATCGGTCAGGAAGTAGGAGATGATCTGGTGGAAGAAATTTTTTCAAAGTTCTGTATGGGTAAATAATTTATGGTTGAAGTTAGAGAAAAAATTGATGTAGCAATTATTGGTGCTGGTCACGCAGGATGTGAGGCAGCTCTTGCATGTGCAAGGCTTGGCCTTGAAACTTACGTGTTTACTATGAGCGCTGACAACATTGCTTTCATGCCTTGTAATCCTCATATTGGTGGATCATCAAAAGGTCACCTTGTAAGAGAGATAGATGCTCTTGGCGGAGAGATGGGAAAAGTCATTGATAAAACTTTCCTTCAGTCCAAGATGCTCAATACCTCTAAGGGTCCTGCAGTTCATTCACTTCGTTGCCAGGCTGATAAGATGGAATATTCAAAAGAGATGAGAAGGGTTCTTGAAGCTCAGGATCATCTGACTATAAAGCAGGCAGAAGTTTCTGAACTTTTATATGAGGAAATTTCAGGCAAAGAACTTAGAAGTCAGGGTTATGAAAAAAGGATTACTGGAGTAAAGATCTTTTCTGGGATCATCTATGAAGCTAAGGCAGTCATTCTTTGCACCGGCACTTACCTTAAGAGCAGATGCCTTACTGGAGAAGCTATAACTTATAGCGGACCAAATGGTCTTCAGCCTTCTAATCTTTTATCTGAATCTCTGATAAACGCAGGAATTGATCTTAGAAGATTTAAAACTGGAACACCTGCGAGAATGGATGGCAAGACTTTGGACTACTCAAAAATGTCTGAGCAATTTGGAGATGATCCAGTTATTCCATTTTCATTTGATACAGATCCTAAAGATGTTCAAAAACCTCAGGTGTCATGCTGGTTAACTTATACAAACGAAAAAACACATGAAATAATACGAAAAAACATAGATAGATCACCTATATATTCAGGTATCATTGAAGGTGTAGGACCAAGGTATTGTCCTTCAATTGAAGATAAAGTCGTTAAGTTCCCTGACCATGAAAGACATCAGGTCTTTGTTGAACCGGAAGGCACTTACACTAATGAGATGTACATTGATGGCATGAGCTCATCTCTTCCTGAGGATGTTCAGATTGCTATGTACAGAACTGTACCTGGACTTGAGAACTGCAGGATTGTTAAGAGTGCTTATGCAATTGAGTATGACTGCCTATGTCCTGGACAGCTTCATCCTACTTTAGAAATTAAAAAGATATATGGACTCTTTTCAGCTGGTCAGTTTAATGGAAGTAGTGGTTATGAAGAAGCAGCTGCTCAAGGATTATATGCAGGTATAAATGCTGCAATGGAAATTTTTGGAAAAGAGTCTTTATCTATTGATAGATCAGAAGGTTACATTGGAGTATTAGTTGATGACCTTGTAACAAAAGAAAATCTAGAACCCTACAGAATGATGACTTCAAGAGCAGAGTACAGACTTCTTCTTCGTCAGGACAATGCTGACCTTAGACTTCGCGCAAAGGGATATGAAGTTGGACTTATAGATCAGGAAAGATATGATGCGCTTCTTAAAAAGAAGGAACTTATAGAGGAAGAAGTAGACAGGCTTAAGAATACAAAAGTTGGAGCTAATTCTACTATGCAGGCTTTCATGGAAAAGAATGAGTCTACTCCTTTAAAGACTGCCACATCTTTGGCTGAACTGATATGCAGACCTGAATTCAATTACGACAATATTGCTGAGATTGATCCTGAGAGAAAAGAGCTTCCAGATTCCGTTAAGGAACAGGTTGAGATTACTATCAGATATGAAGGATATATTAACAGGCAGCTAAGACAGGTTGAGCAGTTTAAAAAACTTGAAAAGAAATTAATACCTGCTGATATTGATTATAAAGATGTATCAAGTTTACGACTTGAGGCAAGACAGAAACTTGAAAAGTTCAGACCGGCTAATATAGGACAGGCTTCAAGAATTGGTGGAGTTAATCCTGCTGATATTACAGTACTTGTTATTTATCTTGATTCACTAAAAAGAGGACAGTCTAATGAGAACTAAATACGAACAGATGATAAAAGACTTTTCGACTCTTGGTATTGAACTATCAGATAGACAGCTTGAACAATTTGATAAGTACTATGAACTTCTTATCAAATGGAATGAGGTAATGAACCTTACAGCCATTACAGAATTTAGTGACGTATGTAAGCTCCACTTTGTAGACAGTATATCCAGTTGTAAGTTTTTTGACTTTACTTCCAAGGATTATTCACTTATAGATATTGGAACAGGAGCTGGCTTTCCAGGTATACCTCTTAAGATTGTATTTCCAAATTTAAATATTACTCTGTTGGATTCTCTTAATAAGAGATTGAACTTCCTTAATGAAGTAATAGAAGAGTTATCACTCAATGATCAGGGTTCTATAAAAACAGTACATGGAAGAGCAGAAGATCATTGTGCTCCAAAACAAGAAACTCTTCGTGAGACTTTTGATATTGCAGTATCAAGAGCTGTTGCTAATATGTCCACATTATCAGAGTACTGTCTTCCATATGTTAAGGTTGGTGGTAAGTTCATTGCTTATAAAAGTGAGAAAGCACAGGATGAACTTAAGACAGCAAAGGGTGCATTACATCTTCTTGGAGGA
Organism: Butyrivibrio sp.; assembly: GCA_015056565.1. Classification (GTDB taxonomy): domain Bacteria; phylum Bacillota; class Clostridia; order Lachnospirales; family Lachnospiraceae; genus Butyrivibrio. Next base: position 110,370 of record SVGB01000004.1, on the reverse strand, counting down.
AAGCTTACATCTTCAGAAGAATTTCGTTTGCCTGATTCAGATGTAAGCAGAACAATATGTATTGTTGATAAGGTTGAACCAACTTCAAAAAAATATCCTCGTAAAGCTGGTACACCATCTAAGCAACCTTTATCCTAAATATTGATTTATAGATTTTTTTGTTTCACGTGAAACATTCAAATTCAGAACAATTTGTCATACTAATAATTGTTTCACGTGAAACATTAATGCCCAAGATATTGTGGAAGTTTCACGTGAAACATTTTATTGATACAAAATTGTATATATAAGTGAAACAAATTCTTGTATCTATATCTAGTACCAGGGTAAAAATATAAGTTATTTTATTCTATAGATTATAAATTGTGATACAATCAATATAGCGTTTTGAGTAAAGTGGAGGAAATATGGGAAGAGTAATTGCGATAGCAAACCAGAAGGGTGGAGTAGGTAAGACCACCACTTCTATCAATCTTTCAGCAGCTCTTGGTGAAAAGGGTAAAAAGGTTCTTGTTATTGATACTGATCCACAGGGTAATACAACCAGTGGTCTTGGACTGGATAAAAATGAACTTGAGAACACCATCTATGAACTGCTTATCGGAGAGATAACTACAGACGAAGCAATCACAAAAGATGTATGCGAAAATGTAGATATCATTCCATCTAATGTAAATCTTGCAGCTGTTGAGATAGAACTTATCGATGCAGAAGACAAGGAATTCATTCTTAAGAATGCAATCAGCAGTGTAAAAGATAATTATGATTTTATTATAATTGACTGTCCACCATCTCTTAGTATGTTGACAGTTAATGCTATGACTACAGCTAACACTGTTCTTGTTCCAATCCAGTGTGAGTACTATGCTCTTGAAGGACTTAGTCAGTTGGTTCATACAGTTAATCTTGTGAAGGACAGACTTAATCCTGATCTGGAAATGGAAGGCGTTGTATTCACAATGTTCGATTCCAGAACAAATCTTTCTCTTCAGGTTGTTGAGAATGTTAAAGAACATATTGAAGAGAATGTATATAAGACAATCATCCCAAGGAATATTCGTCTTGCAGAAGCACCAAGTTATGGTATGCCAATAAACCTTTATGAACCAAAGTCAGCAGGTGCTGAGGCATATAGGCTTCTTGCAGCAGAAGTAATAGATAGGAAATTTTAATCAACAATCAGGAGAAGACAATGGCAGCAAAGAGTGCAAAGAGAGGTCTTGGAAAAGGACTTGATTCAATAATCCCAACCAAGATCCCCACAACAAAAAGAGAAGATGAAGAAGTATCATCCAGCAAAGCAAAGCCAGCAGATGGACAGGTACAGAATTTAAAGATAACAGAGGTTGAGCCTAACAAAGATCAGCCAAGGAAGACTTTTAACGAAGATGATCTTCTTGAGCTGGCAGATTCAATCAAACAGCACGGTATCATCACTCCACTTCTTGTAACTAAGAAAAATGGAATGTATATGATCGTAGCAGGTGAGAGAAGATGGAGAGCTGCCAGAAAGGCAGGACTTAAGGAAGTACCTGCAGTAGTCAAGGATCTTACAGATGAAGAGATTGCTGAGATAGCTATTATCGAAAACCTGCAGCGTGTAGGTATCAACCCAATCGAGGAAGCATTTGCTTTCAAGCAGTTGATTGACAATCATAACTATACTCAGGATCAGGTGGCTGAGAAAATATCTAAGAGCCGTGTATATGTAACAAACTCAATGAGACTTTTAAAGCTCACCAAGAAAGTTCAGGAGATGGTTATAGAAGAGTTACTTACTGCAGGACATGCGAGAGCTCTTTTGTCAATATCTAATGATGCAGACCAGGAAGAGATAGCGCAGCAGGTATTTGACCAGAACTTAAGCGTTCGTGAAACCGAGAAGCTCGTTAAGAGCCTTGGCAAGCCATCCAAGAAAAAGACAGCAGCAAAAGCAAACCCAAGTATTGATGCTGTATATGCAGATGTTTCTGAAAAGTGTAAGCAGGCTCTTGGTACAAAAGTTGAAGTTACATCAAAGGGTGACGGAGTCGGAGTTATCCAGATCGAGTTCTACAGCAACGATGATCTTGAAAAGATAATAAACAGATTATGTAAAGAGTGATCGTCAGGGGGGAGAAATGAACAGCAATATTTTTTCTGCAATAGGACTGGGGAGTCTTGATCCTGGAATATTATTCATCGCGCTCATTGTACTTGTTATTGTTCTATTTGTACTTTTCATCATCACCAATGCCAAGTTCAGGAAACTTGAAAAGAAATACAACAAATTCATGAAGGGTAAGGAAGCAGATTCCCTTGAGGATGAGATAGTAGGTCTTTTCCATGACAACAGAATGATCAAGGCTGAGAATGATAAAAACAGAAAAGACATCATTGATATAAACAGACGTATGAGCAATACCTTCCAGAAGATTGGACTTGAGAAGTATGACGCGTTCAATCAAAGTGGAGGAAAACTTAGTTTTGCACTCTGCATGCTCGATGAGAACGACAATGGATTTTTACTTAACTCAGTTCACAGCACAGATGGACTTAACTACTCTTATGCAAAAGATATAAATGCCGGAGTTGCTGATGTAGAATTGTCTGGCGAGGAAAAGAAGGCACTAGACAAGGCATTGGAAAGCACAAGTAGAAGATAAAAAGCATAAAATTAAATTGATTAAAATATATTGAGTTGGAGGAGATCAACATGATCGACATTAAATTCTTAAGAGAGAATCCTGACGCAGTTAGGGAAAACATCAAGAAAAAGTTCCAGGACGAAAAGCTTCCACTTGTAGACGAAGTGATAAAGCTTGATGAGGAGAGAAGAAGCAATCAGCAGAAGGCTGATGAGATCCGCTCCCATAGAAATAAGATTTCCAAGGAAATTGGTGCTTTAATGGGCCAGGGCAAAAAAGAAGAGGCCATGGCACTTAAGGATGAAGTTGCAAAAGAGGCTAAAGAGCTTGAAGAACTTGAAGCTAAGCAGAAGGAACTTGATGAGCAGGTAACAAACAAGATGATGATCATTCCACAGATCATCGACGAGTCAGTTCCTATTGGAAAAGATGATTCAGAAAATGTTGAGATCCAGAAATATGGAGACCCAGTTGTTCCGGATTTTGAGATCCCTTATCACACAGATATCATGGAGAGTTTTGCTGGAATCGACCTTGATGCAGCAAGAAGAGTAGCAGGTAATGGATTTTATTATCTCATGGGCGATATCGCAAGACTTCACTCAGCTGTTATCAGCTATGCAAGAGACTTCATGATCGACAGAGGATTTACATACTGCGTACCTCCTTTCATGATCCATGGAAATGTAGTTGCAGGTGTTATGAGCTTCCCAGAAATGGAAGCAATGATGTACAAGATCGAGGGCGAGGATCTTTACCTCATCGGAACAAGTGAGCACTCAATGATCGGTAAGTTCATTGACCAGATCGTTCCTGAGGAGCAGATGCCTCTTACACTTACCAGCTATTCACCTTGCTTTAGAAAAGAGAAAGGTGCTCACGGAATTGAGGAGAGAGGTGTTTACCGTATCCACCAGTTTGAGAAGCAGGAGATGGTAGTTATCTGTAAGCCTGAAGATTCCAAGACTTGGTATGACAAGCTCTGGCAGAACACAGTTGATCTGTTCAGATCTCTTGATATTCCAGTAAGAACTCTTGAGTGCTGCTCGGGAGACCTTGCAGATCTTAAGTGCAAGAGCTGTGACGTAGAAGCATGGTCACCAAGACAGAAGAAGTACTTCGAAGTTGGTAGCTGCTCTAACCTTGGAGATGCTCAGGCAAGAAGGCTTAAGATCAGGATCAAGGGCAAGGATGGCAACTACCTTGCACATACACTTAACAACACAGTAGTTGCACCACCAAGAATGCTTATCGCATTCCTTGAGAACAACCTTCAGGCTGATGGATCAGTTAAGATCCCTGAAGTCCTTCGTCCTTACATGGGTGGCAAGGAAATTCTCATTCCAAACAATAAGTAATAGAGAGGTCATGGATCCTTGCATAAATTTTTGCGAGCCGTGGGGTTTTCACAAATTAAAAATAGAAAAGAACTCACAAGCCTTATCACAAGCTCTATCCAGAATTCAGATAAAAGAGCTTATGTTTCAAATAGTGAGGGAATATTGCTTGCAGAGTTTTGTAGGGATTATGCTGATAGTATAGGACTGGCAGTCTGCGGAGAATTCGATGAAGAGGATAAGTTCATTTACGAATATTACTATCCGTATCTGATCCCTTCAGCTGTTAGTACAGAAGAGGATCTGAATGTCGAAAGACATGCAGCCACTTATTCCTACGCAGGGGTCTGCAATGAACCCAGGCTTGGAGTTACGCTTATTTTCTATCTTCAGAACATCATTCCATATGTGAAGTATGAGAATGAAGATAAGTTTCCAATAAAGGGAACAACTCTTAATCTCTCAGCGCTGTCGGTAAAGGGACAGATCCTGATGCCAATTGCCAAGACTGAAGAAGAAAAGGAAGCGGCAAAAAAGAAATTAAATTATAGAAATAAACTGATCAATAACGCCAGAAGAGGAGACGAGACTGCCATCGAATCATTGACTCTGGATGATATGGACCTTTATACAACTCTTTCAAAAAAGATCAGAAAGCAGGACATCTACAGCCTTGTAGATACCTACTTCATGCCATATGGTGTAGAGTGCGACCAGTACTCAGTTCTTGGAGAAGTAACTGATACAAAGACAGTGAAGAACAGTTACACTGGAGAGAATGTGCACATCATGAGGATCAACTGCAATGAACTTGAATTTGACGTGTGCATAAATGAAGCTGATCTTTTAGGAGAGCCTGCTGTGGGCAGGAGATTTAAAGGTAACATTTGGATGCAGGGATTTATCAATTTCCCAAATGCCAACTAAATAAGAAGGGAGACAGACTATGGCAACACCACATAATAGTGCAGAAAAAGGTGATTTCGCAAAAACCGTTCTCATGCCTGGAGATCCACTCAGGGCAAAATTTATAGCAGAGAATTTTCTTACAGATGTAAAATGTGTAAATGAAGTGAGAGGAATGCTGGGCTTTACCGGTAAATATGAGGGAAAAGAAGTGTCTGTAATGGGACACGGAATGGGCATTCCATCAATTGGAATCTACACTTACGAGCTCTTTAACTTCTATGATGTTGATAACATCATCAGAGTAGGAAGTGCTGGAGGACTTCAGGACAAGGTCAATGTCATGGACATCATCTTTGCTCAGGGTGCACACACAGATTCCAACTACGGATTCCAGTACGGACTTCCAGGAACCTTCGCTCCTACAGCAAGTTTTGAGATCCTTGAGAAGGCGGTAGCAATCGCAAAAGAAAAAGGTGTTACATATCACGTTGGTGACGTTCTTTCTTCAGATGCTTTCTACAAGAAGTGCAATGAGAGTGAGCTTTACAGAAACTTTGGTGCTCTTGCAGTAGAGATGGAGACACCTGCTCTTTACATGAATGCAGCAGAGGCGAAAAAGAATGCTCTCACAATCCTTACTTGCTCTGATCACCTGTTTAAGGATCAGGATCTGTCTGCAAAAGAGAGAGAGACAGGCTTTACTGATATGATGGAGATAGCACTTAAGACAGCAATACAGCTCTGATATGAGGACTAATGCTATGATTAATGTCAATGGGCAGTTTGCAGGATCAAGATTTGAAAAAAAGAGGTAGAGCGTATGAAGCAATTCAAAAAATTCTACATATCCATTGATAAAGATCTGAATGTACTTAAGTGCAATGATGTATTTTTACAGTATATCGGTACGGACCAGATCTTTAACCTGGATCAAATAATACCTCCCCAGGATGTGATGCAGCTTCGGAATGCGATTTTTGCAGTAAATCCCGGGAGCATAGGCTTTACATGTTTCAGAGTCAGGACTTACATAGGCAAGCTGAACTGGATGGCATCCAACATAGAGAAATCCCTTGCCTTTGATGGCCCTATAACTCTTGATATGACTGACATTCAGATCATGAAGTCAGAAAACATAAGCGGAACCTATGACAAGATGACAGGGCTTTTGAGCAAGCAGGCTGTGATCGATTATCTCCACGAGCTGATAGAGGATCCGGAGTCGGGGTCTTTTTATACATTTCTCATGGACATAGATCATTTTAAAACAGTCAATGATACCTTTGGACATATGCGCGGAGATGAGGTTATCATTGACGTGGCCCATATATTGCAGGACTGTGTAGGTGAAAACGGAGTAGTGGGAAGGATCGGCGGAGATGAATTTATGCTGGTTCTTGAAAAGATAAATACAGAGGCCAAGCTCAGAGAGATTTTAGGAAAGATCAAGGACACGGTAAGAGATAAGTATCATAACTACGGTGATAAGCTTGATATTACCGTATCCCTTGGAGGAGCTCTTTTCCCGGATAATGCCAGGGACTACGATTCCCTCTTTATGCTGGCTGATCATATGCTGTACACTGCCAAGATCAAAGGCAGAAACAGATATATAATTTATCAGCCCCAAGTTCATGGAATAATCGGACTTAATGGAAAGATGGTAACTCCGGTTGAGCATCTTTCCATGAACTCATCCAAGGTCAGCATGATAAGAGACCTTATGAGGGACTATCTTACAGGGAAGAGTCATACCATACGTGAGATAATTGAGAGGGTGTCAAAAACATATGACATCGATTACATCTATGTGATCAAAAAGGCCGACTATAAAAGTGTGGCAGGTATTGAGAAAAATGTTGAGAAAGATAAGGTCATAATTAATCCATCAGAAACGCAGCTTCCAATACTGGCCTCAGAAAACATAACAGCTTTTTTTGATGCTAACAGGATGGCTGTGGTCAACATCCACGAAATTGACAAGGAGAAAAAAGCTGATATTTACAGCTTTATGGATGAAAAGGCCTTCAGAAGCATGGTAGTGTGTCTTTTAACCACAGATGATTTTGATGGCTATGTGACATTTATAAGTCGAAAAGACAGCGCCTGCAGACTATCGGAAGCAAGTCTTGCAGATTTGGTATACATCACAAGTCTTTTGGAGTTTTCCAGTGACCTGAAATAATAGCGGGGTTAATATTTCAGAATTTAATTTTTTCAAAAACAATGTATGTCAGAACCAGAACTACCAGAAATACTACATTTACAGCGGTAAATACAAGAACGTATTTTCCGCTGTTTTCTTTTAGCACACATTTGAGAATCGGTTTACTTTTATAATCGAAAGATTGAAAGCATTAGCTTAAACATAAAAAACAGGAAGTGCATCAAAAGCACTTCCCATCTGATGTTCCCGATGCGATTCGAACGCACGACCTTTCGCTTAGGAGGCGAACGCTCTATCCTGCTGAGCTACGGAAACATGCAATAAGTATATTATCACAAAGTTAAGCGTAAATCAAGGTAAGCAAGATGCACGGCGTCGTGGTAGTATAGTAAAATAAGGCAAAAGAGATTATAGTCTGATTGGGTAACAAGATGATGAGCAAAGTTTATGCAGGAAAGAAACTAAAGAGAATATTAGTAGCAATAGTGGCAGAGGCAATGATGCTTCTGCTTTCTTCCTGTGGAAACAGTGAGAGGCAGGCCCAGATCCAGTACATTTCACAGAAGTACAACGTTCCGGAAGAAAAGCAGCTTATTGTCTATACTTCACATAAAGAAGAAGTATACCTTCCCATCATCAGGGAGTTTGAGAACCGCACTGGAATATGGGTTGAGATCCACGCAGGCGGAACGGCCGAGATGTTTTCAGAAGTAAGAAGTGGCCTGGATGAGGGAAAATGCGACATTATGTTTGGCGGTGGTATCGAGAGCTATGAGGCCCAGAAGGATCTCTTTATGCAATATGTTGTCCAGGGAAAAGAGGATCTTGATCAAACTTACGTTGACAGAGATAACTATTGGACGGCATTTACTGAGCTGCCAATAGTCTTTATATACAATAAAAAACTTGTGTCCTACTCTGAAGTTCCCAAGACCTGGGAGGAGCTGTTTGATGAAAAGTGGAAGGGGCAGATAGCTTTCGCTGATATCCATAACTCTGGAACCAGCTATACTATTATTTCCACCATGGAGCAGATCCTTCAAAGGGATGCAAAAGAGATATTGCCGGATTTTTATGATCAGCTTGGCGGAAGAGTTCTGCCTTCATCTGGTCAGGTGGTTCCTGAGGTTTCAAATGGTGATTTCCTCATCGGTATAACCTTGGAGGAGACAGCCAGGAAGGGAATGGATCTTGGAGAGGACATCTCCATGCTGTTTCCAGAGGATGGCACCAGCGCAGTTCCTGATGGATGCGCAATGGTAAAGAATGCCCCCCACACCTATAACGCCGGAAAATTTATTGATTTTATAGTAAGCCATGACACTCAGGAATATGCAGTTGAGAATTTTTACAGAAGATCTGTGCGCACTGATCTGGGGTATTCCTATAGCGGATCTTTGGACCAGATAGATTTTGATGTCAGGAAATCCGCAAAAGAAGAGATGGATGTCTTTTTACTGTGGGATCAGCTCTCTGAAAAAGGAGGGCAGTGATATGGGATTTGTCAGACAGTCCTTTAAAAGACAGATGTTCATAACCTTCCTTGCGGTCACGCTGATCCTTGTAATTGGCGGAGGTATCCTGACGATACAGGGATTTCAGGCCAGGATCAGAGCAGACTATGAGCTTAGGGATTCCAAGCAGGAAGCCATGGTAGAAAAGAAACTCGGGGAGATATTGCTCAGCGTAGAAGAGACTATTGATGGCATAACAGGTAACGAGGTGCTTACAGACTCTTTTACCAAAGGAAGGAAAAACTCACTTAACATCTACACGGCGCTATATGAGGAAACCAGGCAGGTAAGGGGCTTTGCAGTGGTTGACCTGTATTTTGGCGGAATATGCATGTACAGTACCAGAAGCGGCTATAAGTCAGCAGAACTTCCGCTTTATTATTCAGTATTAAAAGAGGCTTCGGATAATGAGGGGGAACTTATATACACCCTTGACCCTGGCGATGCCACAAATGGTGGCGGGGCGCTGATGATAGCAAAGCAGGTGGTTAAAGGCGATATCCCGGGATTTGTTGTGATAAGGATACAGCAGTCAGAGCTTGAGTCACAGCTCTCAGGCTTTATTAATGCCAACGATGGATTTATGCTGACAAACAGGTACCTAAGGCCTTTCTGCCTTATGGGTACTGCAAAAGATAAAACGGCTCTCACCTTGATAAGAGAGAATTTTTTTAACGGAGAGCTCTATAACAAAGGGTTTGACAGCAATGTATATATCAATGAAATAGGTGATACAGGGCTTCTTGGGATATACACCACGCCTCCGGCTCTTGATGAAACTGCGGTAAGAGCGAGCTACCAGATAATTATCTTTTTGGCTATAGCAAGTGTACTGATCTGCCTTTTTGTGGCAAACAGATTAAGTAACTATGTCTCCAAACCGATAAACGTTCTGACTCAGGGAATGAAGCGATTCAGGAAAGGAGACTTCGACGCCAAGATAGAGCTTGAGAGAGAAGATGAGTTTGAGCAGCTGGCTGTTGGCTTTAACAAGATGACCACACAGCTAAAAGATACTATGGAAGAGAGGGTCCAGGCTGAAAGAACCGTCAATGAAACCAGGATCAAGATGATGCAGGCACAGCTAAACCCGCACTTTTTGTACAACACCTTAGACACCATCAAGTGGGTAGCCAAGGCCAACAATGTCCCTGAGGTTGCAACAATGTCTGCGTCACTGGCAGGGATACTAAGGACCAGCATTTCAGAAAAGCAGTTCTGCAAGCTGTCCCAGGAGCTTAAGCTCATTGAGAATTACAGCGATATTCAGAGAATTAGGTTTGACGATAAGTTTGACATCACCATAGATGTTCCGGTGGAATTAGAGGAAGCAGTTATTCCTAAACTGATACTTCAGCCCATCGTTGAAAACGCCATCATTCACGGAATGGACGAGATGGACAACGGACATATCTACATTGCAGCTATGCGCCAGATGCAGGATGGAAAGGATCTTTTAAAGATCTCAGTCCAGGACGATGGCAAGGGAATAAGCGATGAGATGCTGACAGCATTAAATACTGATGACACCAAGACACTGGAAGGACATCTTGGACTTAACAACGTCAACACCATAATAAGACTCTATTACGGAAAAGAGTATGGCGTCATGGCCATAAGGCCATCGGAGGGCGGAACAGTAATGATAGTAACGCTTCCTTACCTTGAGAAAGCGCCAACAGGGGAATGATATGACCAAAGTACTTATAGTGGATGATGAAAAATATGTGAGGATGGGCATAAAGAGTGACACAGACTGGGCTCTTATCGGATGCGAAGTTGTGGGGGAAGCTTGTAATGGCCTGGAAGCTCTGGAAGTAGCTGAAAAAGAAAGACCTGACCTTGTGGTATCAGATATAAGGATGCCCAAGATGGACGGAATAGAGCTTGCGGAAAAGCTCATTGAAAAATATCCAAACATCAAGGTGATCTTCCTTACAGCCTACAACGAATTTGAGTATGCAAGGCAGGCAGTCAGGATTGGAGTATCTGACTATCTCCTAAAACCCTTCTCTGATGGTGAACTTGAGGGCTCTATCCAGAGGCTCTTACACCTTCACCCAAATGCACCAGCCAGCAGCAGTGAGCTTGAGGAGCAGCTTATTCCTCTTAAGAGAAAAGAAGAGGTTTCAAACAGATATGTTCAGTCTGCAATTGAGTATATAGAAGACCACTACCCGGATAGTGATTTTTCCCTTGGGGCTCTGGCAGAATCCATGAGCGTAAGCGAGGGGCATATTTCAAGACTCTTTAAAGCAGAGACTGACATCAGTATAAACAATTACCTTACAAAGTATCGGATCAGGATGGCAATGGACTACCTTAAGGATGTACAGGTTAAGGTCTATGAGGTTGCGGAGAAAGTCGGGTATCAGGATATAGCCTATTTTTCCAATACTTTTAAGAAGCTTGTGGGGAAAACTCCCTCAGACTACCAGAGTAAGGGCCTTGAGTAATTTATAAAAAACATGTTAAGAATTTACAAATAATATCAGAATTGTCATCTGCAAAGGAAAAACACAAAAAATTAGAATGAACTTATCAAGCAAAGAGTGTTGCCTGATAAGTACATTTTTTTATTCAGAAAAAATCAGGCAAATATAAAAGGAGGAAACAAAGTGAAAAAGAAAGTATTATCAACAATCTTAACCTTCACGATGGTAATTTCAGCACTTACAGGATGCGGCGGCGCAACAAGTGCTCCAGCAGCTACTGACACACAGTCTGCTCCAGCAGATGCAGCACAGACAGCCGAAGCTCCAGCAGCAGATGCAGCGCAGACATCAGAAGCACCTGCAGCAGAGCTTACAGGAATCGATGCTATCATAGCTGAAGCAGAAACCATGTCAATGGAAGAGCTTGCTAAGAAAGCCATTGAAGAGTCTAACGGAAAGACATTCTACGGCGTAGGAAACAGTAGCCGTGGTAAGTCAGCACTTCCAGTATTCATCGAGTACTTACAGACAATCGACCCTTCATACACAATGGAGTTCGAGTGGCAGCAGCCAAAAAACAACAAGATCTTTGAGCAGCTTACATCTGATTCACTTAAGAGCGAAGGCACATTTGCTATGACTCTTATCCAGGATGGTAACCAGATCCAGTCCAAGATGGTAGACACTGATATCCTTAAGACATTTGTTCCTAAGGAGTGGGCAGAAGCAAATGGAACAACAGCTGATGCTTACGAAGGATTTTTACCTCTTCAGACACTTAACAAGGTATTTATGTACAACAACACAGGCAGCGCAACTTACACAAACTGCTGGGATTTCGTATATGACGGATCACACCCTCTTTTCATGGGCGTTGACTCTGAGATCGTAGGAAAGAACTTCCTTATGATGCTCACAGAAGACAAGTACGCTACATGGCTTAAAGAGGCTTATGACAAGCTTGATGACACCAAGAAGGCATATTTTGAGCCTACAATCCAGGAGATGCAGGCAGATGCTAACGATCTTGGCCTTGGCGCAAACGGCGCTTACGCTCTTGCATGGATCAAGCTCTGGGTTAACAACTACAACGAGCAGACTGATGATGGCCCTATCTGCAACACACTTGTTGATGCGTCAGCTACAGATCAGTCAGGTCTCCTTGTTTATTCAAAGCTCCGTTCAGTAGAGGAGTCAGCTACAGTGTCAGTTAACAACATCAACGTTGCAGCATACCAGGATGGCTACACAGGAATCGGCGGATATGGCTACTGCCACTACCTCTTCCTTACAAAGAACAGTCCTCTTCCTTGGACAGCATGCGCATTCATCGCTTTCATGACATGCACAGAGGCAGGCTTTGAGCCTTGGGGCAAGGATATGGGTGGCTACTCAGCAAATCCTAACGTTGCAAAAGAGGTTGAAGAGAAATTCAATCACTCTCAGGGCGGCGGAGATGAGTTCCCAGCTAAGAACGACAGAGGATATGACTGGTGGACAACAGATGGTGAGCTGGTACTTGAGGATCCTGCATACTGTTCAGAAGTTTCCTTCTCAGTTGGCAGTTGGATCGACGTACTTGATCATTATGCACCAGGTGAATGATAAGCAATCATATGGTCACAAGGGCTTAATAAGCCCTTGTGATTTTTAAAAGAAGAGGAGATAACATGCAGACAATCGCAAAACCAGACAAAAGTGCGATTTTCAAGAATAAGGTAAAGACATGGTTTTCCCAGCCTCAGAACATTATACTTTTGTTGTTTGGGATTGTACTGACCTTTTCAACAGTCGCACCGATCATCGCAATTGTAAAAGACACTTTTGCGATCCATCCGGGAACTATCGATCAGCATCTGACAAAGAGGGTATCCGGATACACAATAGTTAACTACACAGATCTTTTCACAAGTAAGCTTGCAAAGACAAACCTATGGATGCCACTTCTAAATACGGTCATCCTCTCAGTACTTACCTGTCTTATATCAATACTTTTTGGCGGACTGTTCGCATTCCTTGTAACAAGAACGGACATGAAGTTCAAAAAGTACCTGAGCTCCATCTTCATCTTCCCATACATCATGCCTCAGTGGACACTGGCTGTTGTTTGGCAGCACATGTTCTATTCAAACAAGATAACAGGAACATCAGATGGACTGCTTGCAGCAATCTTTGGAATCTATATGCCGCACTGGTGGTGTCAGGGAGTATTCCCAAGTGCCATGGTTCTGGGACTTCACTATGCACCATTTGCTTATATCCTCATTGGCGGAATCTTCAAGAATATGGATGCAAACCTTGAGGAGGCTGCAACAATCCTTGATACACCAAAGTGGAAGATCATGTTCAAGGTAACACTTCCAATGATCAAGCCGGCTATTCTTTCCACGATCCTTCTGGTATTCGGAAGCGCAATGGGAAGTTATCCTGTACCACATTATCTGAACCTTACAACACTATCGACCAAGTACATTTCCATGAACAGTAAATACACCGGAGAAGCAAGTATCCTTGCCATAATCATGATGGTCTTCGGAGTACTGATCCTTGGAATGAACCAGCTCTCACTTAAGAGCCGCAAAAACTACACCACAGTAACCGGTAAGTCAGGACAGCTCACTAAGCTTTCAATCGGTAAAGTCGGAAAATACCTTGTAGGAATAATCTTTATCCTTATCACATTCTTTACAAGTATCTGGCCAATCCTTTTGTTTGCCCTTGAGACCTTCCTTCCAAATCCGGGAGATTACAGCTTCCTTTATACAGGAAATCTCGCGCACCTTACAAACAAGTGGTGGGTAACAAATGAGAACATCACAGAAAACGGCATGTACGGACAGCCGGGTATTCTTTATAACAAGACGATCTGGCATGCGTTCTTTGGAACCTTGTTCCTGGCAGTTGTTTGCGCACTGATCGCAGGAACTATTGGTACACTCATCGGTTATGCCGTAGCTAAAAAGAGAAGAAATAAGTGGGCAAACTACGTAAACAACGTGGCATTCCTTCCATACCTTATGCCATCAATCGCAGTAGGAGCTGCATTCTTTATCCTCTTCTCAAATGAGCACATCAATCTGTTTAACACATATACGCTTCTGATCATCGCCGGCGTTGTTAAGTACATTCCATTTGCATCGCGAAGTTCACTTAACTCAATGCTCCAGATCAGTAACGAGCTGGAAGAAGCAGCGATAATCCAGAACACCTCATGGATAAAGAGAATGACAAGGATCATAATCCCGATCCAGAAATCATCCATCATAAGCGGATATCTTCTTCCGTTCATGACCTGCCTTAGAGAGCTGTCACTATTCCTTCTTCTCTGCACACAGGGCTTTATCCTTTCAACAACACTTGACTACTTTGACGAGATGGGGCTTTACGCATTCTCAAGTGCGATAAACCTTATCCTCATCGTAACGATCCTTATATTTAACACACTTGTAAACAAGCTGACAGGCGCAAGCCTTGACAGTGGCATAGGAGGAAAGTAATCATGCCAGAGATCATTTTAGAAAATATAACAAAGCGCTGGGGCAAGTTCTTCGGTGTAGATAATGTCAGTCTCAATATTCCTGACAATTCATTTATTACTCTTCTTGGACCTTCAGGCTGTGGTAAGACTACAATCCTTCGTATGATTGCTGGTCTTGAGACCCCTACAGAAGGCCGCATAGTGATTGGTGACAAAGTGGTATTTGATTCAAATGCAGGTATCAACGTTCCTGCAAACAAGCGTAAAGTGGGATTTCTTTTCCAGAACTACGCCCTTTGGCCAAACATGACTGTTTATGAGAACATTTCTTTTGGCCTTAAGAACATCCACGAGGAAATGCCAGTTGTGGATGTGGCAGCCAAGCAGACTGGGGACATGATAAGAGCCCTTTCAAATGGCAACAAGGTAAAAGAGGTAGTTGAGGAGTGCCGCGATAAGAATGGCAAGCTGGATGAGAACAAGGCTTACGTCAAGCTCATCGACAACTACAATCTTTCAATCTATACGGCAAAAGAGCTTTTTGCAATCGGAGTGCACACAGCAAGCGATCCAGCAACCCTGGCTAAGGCAAAGCTCTCAGAGTATGAAAAGAAGCTTTCCGATATCAAGGCAAAGTACCAGGGAGAAGGCAAGAGCCTTAATGACAAGTACGAGGTACTAAAAAATGGCGAACCTGTAATCGAAAACAGGAAGCTTTCAAAGGAAGAGATTGATTCAAGAGTCAGAGCCTGCTCAAGGATCGTTAAGATCGGGATGTTCATGGACAGATATCCGGCAGAGCTCTCAGGTGGTCAGCAGCAGAGAGTTGCCATAGCTAGAACACTGGCTCCTGAGCCACAGGTTCTTTTCATGGATGAGCCTCTTTCAAACCTTGATGCAAAGCTTCGTCTCGAGATGAGATATGAGCTGCAGAGACTCCATGTTGAGACAGGCAGCACCTTTGTGTATGTAACCCATGACCAGATGGAAGCCATGACACTGGCTACAAGGATCTGCCTTGTGAACAACGGTGTTCTTCAGCAGTATGCTGCGCCTCTTGAAGTTTACAACAGACCTGCAAATCTCTTTGTTGCAGACTTCGTTGGAAATCCTTCCATGAACTTTGTTGATGGCAAGGGCACTCAGCAGAGTGATGGCAGCGTATCCCTTGATATCCTTGGAGGCATCAAGGCAAGATTTGTTCCGACAGATGCTCTTGACCTTAACAAATGGAGAGAGGAAAGAGACAAAGAAGCTGCGGACAAGGCAGAATTTGAAAGACAGCGCCTTATGGTGAAGGGAGCTGTAGAAAAGAGCAACAAGGATGAGGTGTTCAAATACCACATCCAGAAGGTTGAAGAGCAGGATGATTCTCTGGCTGATGAGCCGGTCATCACTGACGAAGATTTCGTGATCGGAATCCGACCTGAAGCCATCGATATCGCCGCAAATGGCAAAATCGACACAACTATCTATGGTGCGATGCCTACAGGTATGGAGTCAACTCTTAAGCTCCGTGTGGGAGAGTTTCTTCTTACCAGCGTTATCTTTGGCGGCGTGATCTACCAGATCGGTCAGGAGGAGAAGATTAACATAAATGGAAACGACATTCTACTGTTTGACAGAAGATCAGGTAAGCTGATCTGTGCAGGCAGACTTGAACTGTGATTATTTAATGAGGGGATAAGACACGGGGACGGTTTTCCTGACACGGGGACGGTTCTGTTGTCAGATTTTATCTAAATAAAATCTGACAACAGAACCGTCCCCGTGTCAGGAAAACCGTCCCCGTGTGTTGTCCCCTTGTTTATTCCCAGCCTTTTTGTGGTATCATTGATGTATGTAAAATCGAGTGTTTATCGTGGAGGCATATTATGGAAAACAGACCGGTTGGTAGAAAGAAAAATGTGACTGGTGGTGGCTCCGGAGTTCACAGAAGAGGAGAGGCTCTTGGCGGAGGACCAGTCGTAAATTCAGGTGGAATGGGTAGCGGACCTTCTTCCCAGGGAGGTGGCGGACCACAGAGATCCGGGGGCAGAAGTCCCTTATTCATGATAATAATAGTTCTTGTGGTGCTTCTTGGCGGAGGTGGCGGATTATCATCCTTCCTTGGCGGCAGCAGCGACTCTGATACAACACAGTATCAGACAACAACATCGCAGCCACAGACCAGCACAAGTACTGGAGTTACTGGCTCAACATCTTCAGGAAGTTCAGCTGGATCAACCCTTTCTATGCTTGGTTCACTGCTTGGAGGCGGATACAGCTCATATCAGGGAGCCAGCAGCGGTGCAAACGCAGCCTGGAGCGGAGATAACAATACAGGAAGGCTTAATACATCCGTATCAGACAAGGCTCGTGCTAAGCGCACAGTTATAAAGGGTGGTGGTCAGGATGTTGTTACCATCATGGTATACATGTGCGGTGCAGATCTTGAGAGCAGAAGCGGAATGGCTTCAAGAGATCTTCAGGAGATGCTTGCAGCAAACGTTGGGGATAATGTTAACCTCATTATCTACACTGGAGGAGCCAAGCAGTGGCAGAATAACGTTGTTTCAAGCTCTACCAATCAGATATATCAGATCAAAAATGGAAAGCTTGCTGTATTAAATGACAACGTAGGAAATGTTCCTATGACAAGAGCTGATACTCTTTCAGGTTTCATAAATTATGCGGCAAACTCTTTTCCTGCTAACAGAAATATCCTGATCTTCTGGGATCACGGCGGCGGATCAACTGGTGGCTACGGATACGATGAGAAGTTCCAGTCTGCAGGAGCAATGAGCCTTGCAGGTATCAATACAGCCCTTAAAAATGGCGGGGTGAACTTTGATTTTGTTGGCTTTGACACCTGTCTTATGGCAACAGTTGAGAATGCCCTTGTTGTTTCAAACTACGCTGATTACCTTGTGGCATCAGAGGAGACAGAGCCTGGTGTTGGCTGGTACTACACAGACTGGCTCAACGCAGTATCAAAAGATACTTCTATTGCAACAACTGATCTTTCAAAGATCATAATTGATTCGTTTACTGATGCCTGCGCAAAGACATGTCCTGGACAGAAGACTACTCTTTCCCTGATCGACCTTTGCGAGCTTTCACAGACAGTGCCTTCGGAACTTGCAGAGTTTTCAAAAGACACTTCTGCGATGATAAATGGCGATGACTTTAAGACAGTATCTAATGCCCGTTCAAGCTCAAGAGAGTTTGCTCAGGCCAGAATAGACCAGATTGATATCATTGACTTTGCCAACAGGATCGGAACCCAGGAAGCAAAAGATCTGGCTGATGTACTTAAGGACTCTATCAAGTACAACAGAACAAGCTCAAATATGACCAATGCCTACGGCCTTTCCATCTATTTCCCATATAGAGCCGGAAACCCCAATAAGGTAAACGCTATGGTGGATACCTATGAAGACATTGGAATGGATGAGGAATACGCCAAGTGTATTTCATCCTTTGCAGGTATTGGAACATCCGGACAGGTTGCTGCTGGTGGTGCATCTAGTGCAATGCCATCATTATTTGGCGAACTGTCAGGTTCATCTTCTTCTGGAACACAGTCAGCGGAGATGATCTCCCAGCTCCTTACTGCATTCCTTTCAAGCGACTATAGCAGCGCGGGACTGACATCATCTACTGCATCCCTTCTTGGCAGGAGCATCGATGTTGAGAAGGCTGCAAATTATATCGCCAACAACCAGTTTGATTCATCAGCTCTTTTATGGACTACCAATGATGATGGCGAGGATGTGATAAGCCTCACAAAGGACCAGTGGAGCATGGTCCAGGATCTTGAGCTTAACCTGTACTATGATGACGGGGAAGCATTTGTAGATCTGGGACTTGATAATATCTTTGACTTTGATGACAATGGCAATCTTAAGGCACAGACAGATAAGACCTGGATTTCAATTGATGGTCAGGTGGTTGCTTACAAGGTTGTAGATGTTCAGGGCACCGAGGATTCCTATGCCATAACCGGAAGAGTTCCCTGCCTTATAAATGGAGACAGAGCAGAGCTCATCCTGGTATTTGATTCAGAGAATGAAGACGGATACGTGGCTGGAGCCAAGTATGATTATGTGGAGGGCGAGACAGAGACTATTGCCAAAAACCTCACTGAGCTGACTGAGGGCGACAAGATAGACTTTTTGTGCGATGCCTACACCTATGACAAGGAGTTTAGCGGCGTATATAAGCTTGGTGAGCAGATGACAGTAAAGGGCGATATGTCCGATATGCAGATCAGCAACACATATCTTGGAGATGGGGATGTCTATGTGATGTACCGCTTCACAGATATTTATGGACAGAACTATTGGACAAACGCATTAGTATACTAAAGATATGGAAGAAAAAACTAGAGATTTTCTGGCTGGAAGAATAAAAGACCTGGCAAACAGGGCTTATCTGAACGGCTTTACAACAAACACAGTATTTTTATCCCTTTCAGAACAGGCACATGTGTATCAGATCTTTGCCTCAGAGGGCGTACCTAAAAATGTTAATGAGTTTTGCGGCGCAAGATTTTTGTTCTATGGGGGTTTTGACGAAGCGGAAAGAGCCATGATCGTTTTCCTGCCAGACTACCTGGATGAAGAGACTTTTCTTTTGACAGAAAAAGAAGAGCAGAGCACTATTTCCTGTATCCATATAGTGCCGGTAAACAATAGGTTTGCTGATGAACTGACCCACAGGGATTACCTTGGGGCGCTGATGAACATGGGAATAGAACGAGATCAGATAGGAGATATCTTAGCTGGCGAAAAGGAAGCCTACGTCTTTGCAACTCCTGAAATCGCCAATATGATCGAAAAAGAGCTGATCCGTATAAAACACACTTCTGTAAAATGCACAAAAGTTAAGGCATCCGAGTGCGATATAAGACCGGAATTCCAGGAATTAAGCGGCTCTGTTGCCTCAGAGAGAATAGACGCCATCATCGCATTTGTCTATCATCTTTCAAGGTCAGAGGCCCAAAAGCTGATAGAGGCTGAGTCAGTATTTATTGATGGACGTACAGCTTACTCCGGAGGATACGATATAAAGCCCGGATCACGGGTTTCTGTCAGAGGCCATGGCAAGTTCATTTATGATGGACAGACTGGCACCACACGGAAAGGCCGTTTGTTTGTGAAGGTAAGAGTGTTCGTGTAATACACAAGAATAATAGACGGTGCTTACCTGACACGGGGACGGTTCTGTTGTCAGATTTTATTTAGATAAAATCTGACAACAGAACCGTCCCCGTGTCAGGTAAGCACCGTCTATATCTTTGAGGGGGTATTAGAAATATATATTTGATCAGATAAGTTTCTCAACGCAGGCTGCTACGTTCTTCATATCCTCTGTGGGCTCAAAACGTGCTACTACGTTGCCTTCTCTGTCAACAACGAACTTAGTAAAGTTCCACTTGATGTCAGGATTAGTCTTGAAATTCTTATCGATTTTCTTGAGCATAACGTTCATTGCAAGAGCCTTAGGTCCCTTACCAAATCCTTCAAAGCCCTTCTGGCTCTTAAGATACTGATAAATAGGAAGCTGGCCTTCGCCGTTAACGTCTGACTTCTTCATCTGAGGGAACTTGGTGTTGTAGTGAAGAGTGCAGAACTCGTGGATCTCCTCGTCTGTTCCAGGTGTCTGACCAGCAAACTGGTTGCAAGGAATATCAAGAACTTCAAATCCCTGGTCGTGGAATCTCTCGTACATATCCTCAATATCTTTGTAGTGAGGTGTGAAGCCACATCCTGTGGCAGTATTAACAACAAGAACAACCTTTCCCTTGTAGTTCTCCATAGAAAAATCATTGCCCTGTGCATCAGTTACTGAGTAATCATAAAATCCCATCGAAATTACCTCCATGAATGATTGTTAATATAAAAATGATTGCGTGCAATTTATTGATTAACCAAATTATATTGCGCGCAATTTAAAATGTCAATACCTATTGCAAAAAAATTTTTTTCCTCTTATCATTTATTTATTAAAGTGCGCAGATATGGCATCTAAACTAGTTTGGGAAGGGTATAAAATGATATACAAGGAATTCGAAATAAAAGAAAAGGGCTCTTTAGAGGGAGCAAAGCTTACAGTTTACATACAGGAACCATCTGAATCTCTTTATATTAAGGAAAGACCTCTTATTTTACTATGTCCAGGAGGCGGGTACGGATATACTTCTGACAGAGAGGCAGAGCCATTGGCACTTTCTTTCATGGCTAAGGGATATCACACAGCGATCCTTCGCTATTCCTGCCATCCTGCAACATATCCCACAGCACTTCTTGAACTTGGAAGGTCTATCCTTATCATCAGGGAGCACGCGAAAGAGTGGAATGTAAAAGAAGAGTCTCTAGTGATCCAGGGCTGTTCTGCTGGTGGTCATCTTGTAGCCAGCTACAGCTGCATGTGGAAGGATGGTTTCATAGCAGAGGGTCTTGGCGCTAGCAATATCGAAGCTTTAAGGCCAAATGGTCTTATACTATGCTATCCGGTCATCACTTCTGGAGAGTTTGCCCACAGAGACTCCTTTGTCAAACTTCTTGGAGATAAGTACGACGAGCTGGTAGATGAGATGTCTCTGGAAAACCGCGTAAGTTACAGTGTACCAAGGACTTTCATGTGGCATACCTTTACAGATCAGTCTGTTCCGGTTGAAAATTCTCTTTTGTTTGCAACAGCACTTAGAAAGGCTGGCGTAAGCACTGAGCTTCACATATTCCCAGAAGGCTGCCATGGACTTTCTCTTGCCAATGAGCTTACACTTTCAATGCAGAAAAAAGAGCTTGCACCTGCCTGTGAGCCCTGGATTGATATGGCGGGCAGGTGGATGAAATACTATTTCTAATATAGGATCATTAAATGAGTAATTATGTGGTTTTTGACCTTGAGTGGAATCAGGGTGATGCGCCATTTGTCAGAGAAGATGGGAAAACTCTCACTTTTGAGATCGTTGAGATCGGCGCTGTAAAACTAAATGAGAACAGGGAAAAGATCGGAGAGTTTTCAAGGCTCATAAAACCTCAGGTCCACACCCACATGCACAGGATCACCGGAAAGCTCATTCATCTTTCCATGGAGGATCTTGCAAAGGGTGACAAGTTCCAGAATGTAGCCAGAGATTTCCTGGAGTTTTGCGGAGATGACGTTCAGTTCTGCACCTGGGGACCGCTGGATCTTACTGAGCTTCAGAGGAACCTGGACTTTTTTGGAATGCCTCTTTTAGCCGACAGGCCAATAGCTTTTTACGACGTACAAAAGCTCTACAGCCTTGCTTATGACGATGGCAAGTCCAGAAAGGCCCTTGAAGCAGCGGTTGATGAAATAGGGATTCCCAAAGATATCCCATTTCACAGGGCTCTGTCCGATGCTGAGTACACAGCCAAGATCTTTAGGACCTTCGGAGAAAAGACACTAAGCAAGATCTCTTTTGACACCTATGTAACACCTAAGACCAAGAAGCAGGAGATCAGGATTGTATTCGACACCTACGCCAAGTACATATCAAGGGAGTTCCTCAATAAAGAGGATATTCTTAAGAATGTGGATATCATGAGCACCAAGTGCTATATCTGCAAAAAAAATATCCGCAGGAAGGTCAAGTGGTTCACCCCAAACGGCAAACACTACTACAGCGCAGCATTTTGCGATAAGCACGGCTTTATGAAGGCCAAGGTCAGGATCAAGAAGGCGGAGAATGGAAATCTTTTCGTGGTAAAGACCTGCAGGTTTATTTCCAATGAAGACGTGGAAGAAATGAAAAAGAAACAGCGTAAGATAAAGAAAAGACAAAGACCATAAAGCCTTTGTCTTTTTTAGAATTTATGGGATCTGCGACTTTTTCTGAATTCTCTTTTCCTGCGGTTAAAGCGGATGCGGTCGCTTCTTGATGAGTGTTTCTTGTTGGAAAGGAGCCTTGTTATTGAAGTTCCAAGGAGCGAGATCACAATCAGAAGTCCAACTGCGGCAAGCAAAAGAATCTTGACGTTTATATATATGGTAGTGTCCTTGACTGTGTTGTCCAAAAGTTCCTGACTTGAAAGTGCATTATAGAATACGTAGGCGCAGCCTATTGGAACACCGCTAAAGGTGTAGTTAACCTTAGCGATGGCAGTTGGCATCTGACTCTTTTCATCAGCTGTAAGGTCATAGGTTATCTCGTATTCAGTGCTGTTTATGTCTGAAGTCTTAGGCAGGATAATGGAGTCATCTTCCCCAAGCTTTAAGATGGTTCCGGAGCGCTTAAACACGTCTCTTTCTGACTCAAAGAAAAGAGAATCATCAGGCATATACCTGGTGTCGTTGTCAGAAACGTTGACCGAGTGGAAATTGTTGAAGGCATAGTCAAAAAGCGTTACTGTATCGGTGAACTGGGAGGGTGACTCTTCCATGAAGACCACGCATATAAGTTTTAGCCCATCCTTCTCAGCGCAGGTAACAAGTGTTTCTCTTGCAAGGTCTGTGTAACCTGTCTTGCCACCAAGAATTCCTTCGTAGGGTATCTCACCTGAAATAAGCTTATGTTTGTTGATTAAATAAAAGTCATCTGGCTGGTTGGCAGTGGCAGTAAAGTGATATCTTGCGGTATTTCCTACCTTGCACAGAAGTTCATTGTCAAAAAAAGCCTTGGCAATAAGCGCAAGGTCGTAGGCACTGGTGTAATGATCATCTGCCTGAAGGCCGTTGGTGTTGGAAAAATGTGTATTGGTGCAGCCAAGCTCTTTTGCCCGCTCGTTCATAAGGTCCACAAAGGCATCAATGCTGCCGCTTACATGCTCAGCTACTGCGTTTGCAACTTCATTGGCGCTGCCCACCATTATTCCATATAGCGCCTGCTCGAGGGTTATTGACTGGCCAACATCCATTCCGATGTTTGACCCGCCCTGGGGAACGCTGAATACTGCGTCGTCTGAAAAGGTTATGGTATCGGACAAGGAGGCGTTCTCTACAGCAAGAAGGCAAGTCATTATCTTGGTGGTGCTGGCTGGAAAGAGCTCCTCATGTATATTCTTGGAATAGAGGATGGTACCGGTTGCTGCATCCATGACAATGGCAGCCTGGGCAGTGATCTCCGGACCATGCGGCCACTGGGCAATAGAATTTGACTGTATCGGAAGCTCTTTTCTCTCCTGAGCAAGGGCTGCGTAGTCAGTATCAGCCAGAGCTGTGACAGGTGCAGTCAAAAGACCTAATGACAGAGCCATAAGAATCGACAGCGTTCTATATATTAAATTGGAAAACTTACTCTTCCCCATAGACTTCATAGTATGCTTATAATACAATACTTCCAAACTTGGGGCAAATGGTGTAAAATTCTTATATAAGATTTTTAGGCAGGTTTTTAGATGCGATTACGTAACATCGCAGGTTCCAGAGAGGTGATTGCAGACAGTGTCTTCACTATCAAGGATCCTGAGCAGAAAAAGGGCTTATTTAAGAAAGACGTTTTTAGAAATGACAATCCCGTCCACGTAGAGATTGGAATGGGAAAGGGTCGTTTCCTTATGGATATGGCGCAGCTCCATCCGGACATCAACTATGTTGGTATTGAGAAGTACTCAAGCGTGCTTTTAAGGGCACTGCAGAAGCAGGAGCAGCTTCTTTTACCAAACATTATCTTCATAAGGATGGATGCAGAGGATATTACTGAAGTATTTGCACCAGGAGAGGTGGACAGGATATATCTCAACTTCTCAGATCCATGGCCCAAGGACAGACACGCCAAGAGGCGCCTTCCTTCCAGACAGTTCCTTGAGAGATACGACAAGATACTGGTTCCGGAGGGGGTAGTGGAGTTCAAGACGGACAACAGAGATCTGTTTATGTTTGCCCTTGATGAAGTTGAGCCAGCTGGCTGGACCTTGGATGCAGTGACCTATGATCTTCACCATGATGAAAAGATGATGGTTGGCAACGTTATGACTGAGTACGAAGAACGCTTTTCTCAGGCAGGCAACCCAATTTACAAATACATCATAAGCAGAAAGGGGAGTAATTAATGGATTACACACTGAACACAGCGAATTTCGAAGAAGAAGTACTTAAGAGCAAATTACCGGTTCTGGTAGATTTTTCAGCAGACTGGTGTGGACCATGCAAGATGATGGCCCCAATGATTGATGAATTTGCAGATGAGTACGAAGGTGAACTTAAGGTTGGCAAGATCAATGTTGACCAGTCACCTGAAATAGCTCAGAAGTACAACGTTATGTCAATTCCAATGTTCGCATTCTTCAAGAATGGCGAAGTTGTTGAGACTGCCGTTGGGGCGCTTAACAAGGCTAAATTACAGGGAATAATCGACAAGGTGCTGGCATAACCTGCCAGCACTTTACATTATAATGGGGGAGGCGTTATGAGCGACAAGATTGCAAACTTTGAAGACTACGTAAAAAGAGACGCAAGTAACGAGCACAAAGATGCAGAGGCGCAGGCTAAGCCTACTGCTACCTCAAGTGATGTAACAGAAAAAGAAACTTTTGCATCATCAAAAGAACCGGTTTCCCAGGAAACCATGGAAATAGAAATTGAAGATCCCTATCAGTTTTTGAATGCTGATGAGCGCGAGGAATATATCAGGCAGCGCCAGAAGGACGAGCAGGAACAAAAGAGGAAAGAGTCTGTTCGCAGGGCTGCTGAGGATAGTGCGCCCAAAAAGCAGGAACCAAGAAGGGAAGAGGTAAGGCCAAGGCCTGACCGTGAGCCAGTCAGAAGGCGCCAGTACGAAGAATCTGATGAAGAATATGATGAGGAGTATGACGACGAAGAGTACCAGGACGAGGATGAACAGGGCGGCGTCGACATGAATCTTGTTGTGAGAGTGGGTTCCATCCTCACAGGAATAGTTATTCTTGTGGTTATTGGAATGGTCCTCAAGGTAAAGGTCTTTGACAGATACTTTGCGCCTGATCCTGACGAGGCTTCAACTCAGGTAGTTGCCATTGCTATTCCAGCTGGTTATACAGAAAAAAATGACACCGTAGAGGTGTCAGGGGCATCTTCTCTTAATTTAAGATCAGTTCCAAGCACTGGAAGCGACGACAGCATTGTTGCCAAAGCAGATGAGGGCACAGAGCTTAAAAGGATTGCAGTCAGTGACGATGGAAGCTGGGCTCTTGTTGACTATCAGGGCCAGCAGCTGTACGGATCCATGAAGTATTTAAAGGTTAAGTGATCATGGTTTTTTAGAGTGGATATATTTGTAGAACTTATCAAGAGCCTCAGACAGGCTCTCGCTGGAGCGGGAGAAGGTTTCCACATGATCAAGGATATCTGTTACAGAGGTATCCTTAAGGTAACCTGCAATCGCCTCGGCGTTTTTTTCTTCCAGGGCACGATAATCCATATTTATGAGGATAGTATCACAGAGGGAACTTATCTTTTCATAAATGGAAGGATATTTTTTCCTGACGATGGAAAACTCATCCAGGATCTGTTCTCTGCTCTGAAGGCAAAAGAGAATGTATGCAGACTCCACAATTTCAGGAGGCTCAATTTCATCTTCATAGGAGTTGTCCTCGTAGCTCTCTTTTGTGGCGTAGTACTCGCATATTTCCTGAACCAGATCCCCAAGGCGCTGGTTGTCATATATTTTTTGCAGTTCATCAAATATCTTTTCGTCCATGTACTTATTCTATCATAATCTGAGGCAGGGTTGTGCAAAAGAGTCTTGGCTCTGCAGGAGAAAAGAGTATGAAAATTGGAATTTTCGATTCCGGAATAGGAGGACTGTCAGTCCTTCACGAGGCTTATCATCAGCTTCCGGACCAGGAATTTATATTTTATGCAGATACAGAGCATGTTCCATATGGGCTTAAGACCCCAGAGCAGATAATAGGCTACGCTACAGAGATCACGCAGTTTCTTATTGATAAAGGAGTTGATGCCATAGTTGTAGCCTGCAACACAGCTACCAGTGTCGCCATCAAGGGACTGAGAAAGCGTTTTGATCTTCCGATCCTTGGCATGGAGCCGGCTGTAAAACCAGCTGTTGAGGGAACAGATGATAAGAGGATAATGGTCATCGCAACTCCTGTGACCATAAGGGAAGATAAGTTAAAAGACCTGCTTCACAGGGTAGACGAACATCACAGAGTTGATCTCTTGGCAATGCCAAGGCTTGTAGAGTTCGCTGAGAGGGAGGAGTTTGAATCCCCGGATGTGACAGAATATGTAAACAGTCAGTTTTCAGCTTATGATAAGTCTGATTACTGCGCACTGGTTCTTGGTTGCACCCATTTTAATTACTTTAAACCGGCATACAGACAGTACTTTGGGGAGAAGACTCTTTTAATCGACGGTAATGACGGCACTGTAAGGCATTTGGCAGATGTAATGGGATTATCGATATCACCAGATAAAGATAAGAAAATGGATGACGAACACAATATATTGTGTTTACGAAATACAGAATATTTTTTTTCTGGAAAGAAAGTTTTGGATAAGGAAACCATCAAACGCTTGCAGCGACTGCATTTGCGCCTTGAACAGGTAAGAAATATTTGAGCTTGAAATAATCAATATAATGTATTATCATATAAATGTAACCACAAGATATAGTTGTTCTTGTGGCTACAATTTTGTATAAGAGTATTGTTGCACCAAATCACAGGGGGTTCATATGAAGATTATCAAGAGAAGCGGAAAAGAAGTTGCTTTTGACGGAAGCAAGATCATAGCTGCTATTGAAAAGGCTAACGATGAAGTTACAGAAGAAAAGAAGCTGACAGAAGGACAGATCAGCGATATAGAGAAGGCCGTGGAGAAGCAGTGCGCATCTCTTACCCGTGCAGCCAGTGTGGAGGAAATCCAGGATATGGTTGAGGATGGCCTCATGAAATCCGGTAAATTTGAGGTTGCAAGGAAATACATCACATATCGTTATAAACATGCCCTTGTAAGAAAGTCCAACACAACTGATGAGCAGATCATGTCTCTTATCGAGTGCAACAACGAGGAAGTTAAGCAGGAGAATTCCAACAAGAATCCTACTGTAAACAGCGTTCAGAGAGATTACATGGCTGGTGAAGTCAGCAAGGATATCACAAGAAGATTCCTTCTTCCTGATGATGTTGTTAAGGCTCATGAAGAGGGACTTATCCACTTTCATGACGCTGACTATTTTGCTCAGCACATGCACAACTGCTGTCTCGTAAACTTAGAGGATATGCTCCAGAATGGAACAGTTATCTCTGAGACCATGATTGAGAAGCCACACAGCTTTGCAACAGCTTGTAACATCGCAACTCAGGCAATTGCTCAGATCGCAAGTTCACAGTACGGCGGACAGAGTATCACTTTATCTCACCTTGTACCATTCGTTGACATCAGCAGACAGAAGTTCAGAAATGAAGTTGCTCGTGAGTTTGAAACTGCCGGAATGAAGATCAACAAGAAGCAGGTAAACGAGATCGCAGAGATGCGAGTTAAGAAAGAGATCGAGAGAGGATGCCAGGTTATCCAGTATCAGGTCATCACACTTATGACAACCAACGGACAGGCTCCTTTCATCACAGTATATATGTACCTTGATGAGGTTCCAGAAGGTCAGGCAAGAGAAGACCTTGCAATGGTCATCGAGGAGATGCTCAAGCAGCGTATCTACGGAGTAAAGAATGAGAAGGGACAGCTCATCACACCTGCATTCCCTAAGCTCATCTATGTTCTTGACGAGGATAATATCACTGAGGATTCCAAGTACTGGTATCTGACTGAGCTGGCAGCTAAGTGCACAGCTAAGAGGCTTGTTCCTGATTACATTTCTGCCAAGAAGATGAAAGAGTTAAAGAAAGGCGATGTATATCCATGTATGGGATGCAGATCCTTCCTTACTCCTGATTCAGAATCAAATGCAGAAGGCCTTTGCAACCAGGGCAATAAAGCCAAGGCTCGTAACTACGTAGAGGGAGCACACAAGTACTACGGACGTTTCAATCAGGGTGTTGTAACCCTTAACCTTGTAGATGTTGCCTGCTCATCAGCTAAGGATGAGGATAAGTTCTGGCAGATCCTTGAGGAGCGTTGTGAGCTTTGTTACAGAGCACTTATGTGCAGACACAACAGACTTCTTGGAACACCTTCAGATGTAGCGCCTATTCTTTGGCAGAACGGAGCGCTTGCAAGACTTGAAAAGGGTGAAGTTATTGATCCACTTCTTTTCGGCAATTACTCGACAATTTCACTTGGCTACGCAGGACTTTGCGAGTGCACCAAGTATATGAAGGGCGTATCACATACAGATCCAAGAGGAAAAGACTTCGCTCTTAAGGTAATGCAGTTCCTTAACGACAAGTGCGCAGCATGGAGAGCAAAAGAGAATATTTCCTTCAGCCTCTATGGAACACCACTTGAGTCTACAACATACAAGTTTGCTAAGGCTCTTCAGAAGAGATTTGGCGTTATCCCGGATGTTACAGACAAGAACTATATTACAAACAGCTATCACGTACATGTAACAGAGCAGATAGATGCTTTCACCAAGCTTAAATTCGAGTCAGAGTTCCAGGCTCTTTCACCAGGAGGAGCTATCAGCTACGTTGAAGTTCCTGATATGAATAACAACATCGAAGCTGTTATCTCTGTAATGAAGTATATCTATGACAACATCATGTACGCAGAGCTCAATACCAAGTCAGATTACTGCCAGTGCTGTGGCTACGATGGAGAGATTAAGGTTGTTACAGATACAGATGGCAAGCTGGTTTGGGAATGCCCTAACTGCGGAAACCGTGATCAGAACAAGATGAACGTTGCAAGACGTACTTGTGGTTACATCGGAACTCAGTTCTGGAATCAGGGACGTACACAGGAGATCAAGGAAAGAGTTCTCCACATGTCCAATCCAAAGCTTTAATGTTAGAAAACACGCTGGTTCCTTTGGATGTCAGGCGTTTTCGGGAGATGAAAAAGATAAAATAGATACAAGCCGGGAGTCTTCCCGGCTTGTGTTGTATCAAGAGGAGAGTCATGAATTACGGACAGGTTTATTATAATGATGTTGCAAATGGAGTAGGGTGCAGAACAGCTTTCTTTGTGAGTGGCTGTACTCATCATTGTAAAGGCTGCTTCAATGAGATGACATGGGACTTTAATTACGGAGAACCCTACACTAAGGAAGTAGAAGATGACATAATAGAGTCCTTAAAGCCTGATTACATAGCAGGATTAACAATTCTTGGCGGAGAACCAATGGAAATAGTCAATCAAAAAGAGATAAGACCACTTCTTGAACGCATCAAGAGAGAACTCCCCAAGAAAACAATCTGGATCTATTCCGGATATCTTTGGGAAGAACTGACAGATCCAGATAATAAGAGATGTCATGGAGAGGATACTGATGCAATTCTTTCAATGACGGATGTGCTTGTGGATGGGGAATTTGTGGAAGCTAAGAGAGATCTGATGCTGAGATTTAGAGGATCTTCAAACCAGAGGGCTATTGATGTTAAGGAAACATTAAGGTCTGGAGAGGTTATATTGTCAAAGTATAATGATAGAGATACTTCCAGACAGGGATGAAAGTGATGTGAAATGGGGATATTTACAGACTTTATCAATGGGTATAGGTGCAAGTATATAAGAAATACTTAAAGAGGCAGCCATTAAACAAAGATATTTACGGCTTTTTATAGAAATTCTTAAAAAGGGATACTGTTAAATAATTAACGTACAGCTGTATTCTTTATTTTGTGATTAGAGTCGTAGGAACAGTCCAAGTTTTTTCATGTCATGGCTTGTAACACTGAGAACTGCTGTAAAAATGACTACTGAATAATGAAAAATAGAATATGAGACGTAGGGCAATTCTAAAACTTAGGTATTTCCTACGTCTTGATAGCAGGACCAGCAAAGAAAGATGTAATGAAATTTTATGTAGTTGTCTAATTTATGAAAAACGCTGATTCAGACGTAATTCCTGGCACATATTACGGCTCAATCTTGCCATTGTGTCTGATAGACGATTGTCCTTGCGCTCATTACAGAAATAATGCACCGAAAAATAAAAAAATATTTACTCAAAAAATTTTTGCCACAACTTTTTTCCCTTCGTATAAATAGATGTAAACAAAAACAACACAATAAAAACTCTGAAGGGAGATCAAAGATATGGCAAAGACATTAGCAAAGGTATTCATCATCATGACACTGGTATTCGAGGGAATGACAATTCTTGGAATGAGCGCATTCTATCCTGTATTTGGAATCGTAAGTGGTATCGTTTTCTTAGCAGTTATCATCTACCACATCATCAAGAAGTTCGATAAGAAGAGATACGTTACAATTTCTGTTAGGAAGGCAGCAGTTGCCTGAAATATATAGACACAAACCTCTCTTTCATTCAAACACACACAGTTCAAGATTTTCCACATTAAAGACAGTGTAAGCACTTACACTAGAAAAAACTTACTGATATCATCAAGATGTCAGTAAGTTTTTTGTTTTTGATGGGACTTTTTTAATAGGAGGCCTGCTATGGGAGATGGAAGATTTGATCTTTTAACATTCGGTGAGATTATGCTTCGACTTTCCCCGCCCAATTATGAGCTTATGACACGGGGAGATGTGTTTGATAAGCGAGCAGGCGGCTCTGAGCTTAATGTAGCGTCCGGTGTAGCTCTTTTGGGGCTTCGTACCGGCGTTATATCAAGGCTTCCAGCAAATGCACTTGGGACATTTATCAAGAACAGGATCAGGTTTGAAGGCGTCTCTGATGACTACCTTATCTATGATGAGTCCCCTGAGGCAAGACTTGGTATTTACTACTATGAGAATGGCGCAGCACCACGTAAGCCTTCCATAGTTTACGACAGGATGAATTCCTCAATTACAAGGATTTCTCTTGATGAGATCCCGGATAGCGTGTACTCAAGCACCAGGATGTTCCACACTAGCGGAATTTCCCTTGCTCTTAACAAGAATACAAGAGAGGTTGCCACAGAACTTATCAAGCGCTTCAAGGAAAATGGCGCCAAGGTCTCTTTTGACTGTAACTACAGGGCTAACCTCTGGAGCGAGGAAGAGGCACGGAATTCGATAAACGCCATCCTTCCATACGTGGACGTTCTCTTTGTATCTGAAGAGACATCACGTCGCATGATGCAAAAGAGCGGTGATCTGACGGATATCATGAAGAGCTACACCAAAGATTATCCGGTCAAGATAGTATGTACCACCCAGAGAGAAGTTATTTCTCCCAAGAAACACAACTTCACTTCGACTATATACAGCGCTGAAAGCGACAAGTTCTTTACAGAGGATCCTTACAAGGATATCGATGTAATAGACAGAATAGGCTCAGGAGATGCATATGTTTCAGGTGTCCTCTACGGACTGCTTAAGTATGACGATCCCAAAAAAGCTCTTTTCTATGGAAATGCCACTTCAGCAGTTAAAAATACAGTACCTGGTGATCTGCCTGCCTGTGACCTTAAAGTTATAGACAGTATCATTAAAAATCACCACACAGATGGTCCAACAAGCGAGCTAAACCGCTAAGGACCCCAGGATTTGCCGAATTACGTTCGCCATAACGTATTTCCTTTATAAAAAACCTCTAAATTGTGGAAGAATATCCACGAAAAAAGACCGGTCCCCAGCCGGTCTTTTTGCATGGTTTTGTGGTGGCGTAAGCATATAGCCGCTTCATTCGTTATTGACAATGAAAGTTAAAATAACTAAAATCAAATTTAAATATAAAAAAGACGTTGAAGAGGACTAGTAACTGTAATCACGTTTCAGAGAGAGAGCCATTGGTGGAAGGCTCTTACGGAAAATCAGTGAACCTGCCTTGGAGTCCTGTATGAAAGCGTTAGCATAAATACAGCGTTCCCCGCGTTAAGGGTATAAATGAAGTGAAATCTGTTTTTACAGGTTTAAATAGGGTGGTACCGCCGAGCTTTCGGTCCCTGTTTTTAGGGATGCGAAGGCTTATTTTTTTGAAAGACCTCGTATCCACAACTTCTATCATTCTATCAAAAGAAAGAGGAGAAAAACTATGGCAGACAACAAGAAATTAGTTGCAGAGATCACATCCATGGATGAGGATTTCACACAATGGTACACAGACGTATGCATTAAGGCCGACCTTGTAAGCTATTCAAATATCAAGGGATGCATGGTTATCAAGCCTGCTGGCTATGCTATCTGGGAACTGATCCAGAAGCATCTTGATGCAAGATTTAAAGAGACTGGGGTTCAGAATGCATATCTTCCTATGTTCATTCCAGAATCACTTCTTCAGAAAGAAAAAGACCACGTAGAAGGTTTTGCTCCAGAAGTTGCATGGGTAACACATGGCGGACTTGAGCCTCTTACAGAGAGATACTGCGTTCGTCCTACTTCAGAGACACTGTTCTGCGATTACTATAAGGGAGAGATCCACTCCTACAAGGATCTTCCACAGGTTCTTAACCAGTGGTGCAGCGTTGTAAGATGGGAGAAAGAGACAAGACCATTCCTTAGAAGCCGTGAGTTTCTCTGGCAGGAAGGCCATACAGCTCACGCAACAATGGAAGAGGCTGAGGCGCGCACACAGCAGATGCTTAATGTCTATGCAGATTTCCTTGAGAATGACATGGCAATTCCAGTTATTAAGGGACAGAAGACCGACAAGGAAAAATTCGCTGGTGCTGAGGCAACTTACACAGTAGAAGCCCTTATGCATGACGGAAGAGCACTTCAGAGCGCAACCAGCCATAACTTCGGTGATGGATTTGCCAAGGCTTTTGGAATCCAGTATGCAGGAAAAGATAATCAGCTTCACTATGTATGCCAGACTTCATGGGGACTTACAACCCGTACGATCGGAGCTATGATCATGGTACACGGCGACAACTCAGGACTTGTAGTACCTCCTAAGATCGCACCTATCCAGGTTGTTGTTATCCCTATCCAGCAGAAGAAAGAAGGCGTTTTAGAGGCAGCAAGAGACATCGAAAAGAGCCTTTCAGCTTACAGAGTTAAGACAGATGATACAGACAGAACACCAGGCTTTAAGTTTGCTGAGCAGGAGATGAGAGGTATTCCTGTTCGTGTCGAGATTGGACCTAAGGACCTTGAGGCAGGAAAGTGCGTACTTGTAAGAAGAGACACAAGAGAGAAGATCGAGTGCGCTATTTCTGAGGTTTCAACAAAGGTTGGAGAGCTCCTTGATACAATCCAGAAGGATATGTTTAACAGAGCTAAAAAGCACCTTGAAGAGCATACATTTGCAGCTCACAACAAGGATGAGTTCGCAAATGCCTTCAAAGAGACCAAGGGCTTTGTTAAGGCAATGTGGTGTGGATGTCAGGAATGTGAGGACAAGATCAAGGAAGACTACAATGTTACCAGCAGATGTATTCCTTTTGAGCAGGAGAACCTTTCAGATACCTGCGTAGTATGTGGAAAACCTGCAACCAAGATGGTTTACTGGGGAAGAGCATACTAATTTATTTGAAAACAGTAAAAGACCTGAGCGGCTGCTCAGGTCTTTCTTAGTGGGAAAATCTATCATCTTCTTGTCATCATGTGGGCGTAATGCTGCTTTTTATAGCTGTACATGCGCTTATCAGCCAGCATCAGCACAGTATGTGCGTTTTTGTCCTCGGTTTCATGCCTGTAGGCGTAACCATAGGAGACGCTGTGATTGATCTCAACATCAACTTTATCGAGCTCTAAAAGGGTTTCATCAAGTTTTTCCAAAAGCCCGTCAAGTGTATTAGAGTCAATGTCTTTTAACATTACAACAAACTCATCACCACCGATCCTTGCACAGTCTCCAATGTTTTCAAAGGTCTGAGCAAGAGCGTGGGCAAAGGAACGAAGAAGTCTGTCTCCTGCGGGATGTCCGGAGTTGTCATTGACTTCCTTAAGTCCATTAAGGTCAAGGCTGATCAGACAGAAGTCGTAATCTGATCTATCAAGCGCTGCCATCTTTTCATCGAAATCAACTCTGTTTGGAAGTCCCGTAAGGTTATCAATGTAGGCGATCTTGGTAAGAGCCTGGTACTCTTTTTTACGGGCAAAAGAGTGGGTCATGAAAATGAAGTAATTGAGCAGTTGCATGATAACAAAGAAAACAGAACCAAAAGGGATCAGTATAATGTGGAACCAGCTCTGTCTGTAATCCGCGATCTTACCAATAACAGAGGTCAGGGAATAAGCCAAAAGTGAAAGGGAAAGAACAGTTAACCCCACCATTGTTACTATCAGTGACGAATTCTTGGACTTACTCTGTATATCAATGTAGTCATAGGCAAGGAGCAGGGCAAAGCCTACAAATGACATCAGGTAGTATGGTCCTTCAAAGTGATTTAAGTGAACGATGTCTGAGTAGTGAAGAACCATGAAAAGCAAAGAGAATAGCATGGTTGCGGAGCCCATAATTATAAGTATCTTATTGTTCTGGCGCTTGTGAAGATCGTAAACAATAAGGTAAATACAAGGTGCTATCAGGTAAAGTGACAGATATTCAAGGGTAGTTGCCATTCCCGATGGTACTATGAGGTCCATGATATCGAAAGCTGTAAGTGTCCACACACCCAGTATCAGGGTGAGGAGTGAACAAAACAGCTGGTTAGCAACGCCGGGGGATCCCATGTAGAATATCAGTGAGATCACGAAGAATACCATTCCGAACACCAGAAGGAAGCAACCTGTAAAGAACGGGAATATTACAGACTGGTGCAGGACCCTGTATATATCTTCATACTGGCCGATCATAGGATTTATAAGATTGGCTTTTGTCTCATTTTCAATAACAGTAAGGGTGATAGACAGCTTTTTTCCAGGATAATCAGATGGAAGAGGGATTGGCTGATAGCTTATTCCTACAAAGCCCCTGTTATCCGAATCTGTATACTGGCTGTCGATCAAAACTCCGTCCAGATAAACCTCATAAGAGCAGAACTGGGATTTGAAGAACAGGTATGGTGTGTCTACCCCCAGGTCTATCAGGGGTTTTGAGTAGTACAGAACGATATTATCGCCCTTGGCAAACTTGGTCTCAAGCTGATCGCCAAGCTTTTCCAGGTCAGTGTTAAGATATTGCTGATTGTGGTAAGTAACTGTCCAGCCGCGCTCGAGCTTGTACACCATGTTGTCTGGCTTAAAAGAAAAGAGCAGGTGCGCGCTGTACAGGAAAAAGACGACTATTAAAATTGAAAGGGTTATAAGCGAAAGGATCTTACGCATGTACTATTCCTCCCTTCGCTAGTGAGTTCTGATGCTCACGCTTCATCTCGTACATTCTGTTATCAGCGAGCATATATACTTCCTGGGCAGAACCTGAGGGAACTTCGTAGCTGTAGGCATAGCCATAGGAAGCGCTGTACTGGAAGCGCTGTTCTTTTCTGTTCCAGTCATTGATCATTGAATAGAGATTGTGGATCCTTCTGGTACAGCTAAGTGCTCTGTCCTCAGTAAGGACAACTATAAACTCATCGCCGCCCATTCTGCCTACCAGGTTGGCATCCCAGAAGGAATCAGAGAGAATTGTGGCAAATCCAGAGATCAGTCTGTCACCTTCATGGTGGCCTAGATTGTCGTTTACTTCCTTGAGCTTGTTAAGGTCAAGGCTGATTATGGTGTAAGGACCATGTTCAGAAGTGAGCATCTCCATAACCTGTTCGCAGCGGGCTCTGTTTGCAAGACCTGTAAGCGGGTCTGTGTATGCCAGCGAAGAGATCTTGTTCTGCATGGTATCAAGGTCTGAGTTGTAGATCACATAGAGCATGTAACTTATAAGAAGACCTGACACAAAGATAAGGGATCCAAACATGAAACCGTTGATAGTTGCCAATGAATCGCTGGTATCAGGGGTTAACTTCCTGTAGTTGTACTTGATGATATCAATGATAGACATCATCATCAGTAGCAGAAGGCCAAAAGCGAAGACGTTATCTGACGTTACAAGTCTTTTTTTCTTGTTCTTGTACGATCCAATAAAGGTCTTGATTATCATTGCCACTGCAAAAGCACCTTCGGTACCTGCCATGGAATGAAGGATCGGTGTGTACTCGTAGATCCTGCCTCTTCCAAACACGCAGAATACAAAGACAATACAATAGACAATAGTGTTGAGCACAAACAGGAACCGGAAGGCTTTTTTTAGATTTCCCTTATATACAGACATAAAGTAACCGATTATAGCAGTAGGTATGTTGTATAGGGAAGAGTATTCCATGATCATGTTCAGCCGGGAATTGTCAGTAATAAGGTCAATGATACCATAGAAAGAATAGGTATAAAGCCCCAGCATAAGTGAAATAAATCCACTAAAGAACAGACGGAAGTCGTTGTTGTGGTATAAAAACATGTATGGAGAAAGAGCCATCAGGATCACGCCAAGCACAATAAGGAATGCACCGATGACGATGTTTCGCCTCATGGACAGGATCCTCTCTATGAAAAGAGAGTTTTTGTCGCCAATGATCACTGTGGACAGGCCAGAAAATGAATGGATCCTGGATCCGGTAAGGATGATGGTCAGTTTTTTTCCTGCATAATCTGAGCCAAGAGGGAAGACATTTGAATGTCTGGGAACGGATTTCTTGTTTTCCCGATATTCTCTTCCATAGGTGTAGATCATCTTGCCATCCAGATATACGTCAACAACTGCATGGATTGTGTACATGGAGCCACAGGGATTGCTGATGCCAACATCTGGAAGAGTACCGGAAATGGTCACAATTTCTCCGGCATCCACAATTCCTACGCCGGAATTGGACAGAGTGGTAGACTCTAATTTGTCGCCCTTAAAGGTGATGGTCCAGCCATCGTCAAGGGCATAGCGTGATGTACTACTAACAAAGAATTTATTAGAAGATAAGATAGCAAAGGCTACGATCGCAATAAGCACAAAAGCCGGGATCAGTTTTTCTAGCTGTCTATAGTTCCATAATTTCATAAATTATTCCTCATGATTACATATATTAAGTATATTACCATAACAATAAAATTCCTAGTCAATTATTCACAAATCTAGGTCTTTAGGCTATTATGAAGGTATGAAGATAGAAATACCAAAGAATGCAAAGATGATACTGGATACCATGCACCAGGCAGGGTATGAGGCATATATTGTCGGCGGATGTGTAAGGGATGCGATCCTGGGAAAAGAACCATCGGACTGGGACATCACTACCAACGCCCTTCCAGCTCAGGTAAAAGAGCTGTTTCGGAGAACTATTGATACTGGAATAGAGCATGGAACCGTCACTGTAATGGCTGGCAAAGAGGGCTACGAAGTAACCACCTACCGCATTGATGGCAAATACGAGGACAGCCGTCACCCAAGTGAAGTTACCTTTACCAGGAATCTGGTTGAGGATATGAAGCGCAGGGACTTTACCATAAATGCCATGGCTTACAATGAGGAAGAAGGCCTGGTTGATAAGTTTGGTGGAATAGAAGACCTTAATGATCACATAATACGCTGTGTGGGGGAGCCTAAGGAGAGGTTTTCTGAGGATGCTTTAAGGATAATGAGAGCAGTACGTTTCGCTGCGCAGCTTGACTATGACATAGAGGAAAAAACCGTAGCAGCTATAAAAGAGCTTGCTCCTACTCTAAAAAAGATAAGTGCTGAGAGGATACAGACTGAGCTTGTGAAGCTCCTTACATCTGATCATCCGGAAAAGATGGAGCTTTTGTATGAGCTTGGGATCACAGCAGTCGTTCTTCCTGAATTTGACAGGTGCATGGAGACAGATCAGAACAACATCCATCACATGTACAATGTAGGTATGCACACCATCGTGGCTCTTACCAATGTAAGAAAAGACAAACTGCTGCGCCTGACCATGCTGATGCATGACTTTGGTAAACCTGCTACAATGAAGATAGATGAGGAAGGCATTTCCCACTTTAAGGGCCATGCAGCCCTTGGCAGCAATATGGCAAAAGACATATTAAAGCGCCTTAAGTTTGACAGGGATACCATGGACAGGGTCAGCAACCTGGTAAAATATCACGACGACAGGTATGAGCCAAGCCCGGCTGTCATCAGAAGAGCCATAAACAGAGTGGGCGAGGAGGACTTCCCGCTTTTGTTTGAGATAAGATATGCGGACACCATGGCTCAGAGCACATACATGAGACAGGAAAAGCTTGATCTCATTGAGCAGACAAGGCAGGTTTATCAGGAGATAGTTGATAGAAATGACTGTGTCAGCTTAAAGAACCTTGCAGTTAACGGAAAAGACCTTATATCATTGGGAATTAAACCCTCAAAGCAGATGGGGGATATATTAAAGGCAATGCTGGAGGATGTGCTTGAGGATCCTGCCAGAAATACCAAAGATTATTTGCTAGAGCCGGAGCGCCTAAGAAAGAAGTACATGACGGATCAGACTTGATTGGAGGATACGGTGTTTAGAACTAGAAAGGCTTTGAAAATAACAGTTTCGAGCGTGCTTGTTGCGGCGATGCTCCTGTCATCACCACAGAGCATAACCTACGCGGCTGAAAATGCAGACAAAGTCAGTGTATCCCTTATAGGTAAGTATGACTCTTTTGATACAGCGGCCATAAGGGACATCGATACAGTAAAAAAGCAGATCAGATTCAGAAATCACAAGACAGGCAAGACCTATACCCTGTCCTATGACAATACCAGCATGATCTATGATGTGAGAGGAACAGCTCTTTCTGCGGCACTTTTGGAGGTGGGGCAGATAGTTGATGTGAAGTTCTTAAAGAGCAGCAAGCACATCACATCTTTAAACGTATCATCTGAGGCCTGGACAGTAGAGGATACAAGGGAACACGAGCTTGTAAGGGGAGATGGAACAGCCAAGGTAAAAGGCGAGCTTTACAAGATAGACCCCAAGACTCTTGTCATGGCAGATGGCAATATCGCTCTTGCTGAGGACGTTCTTTCCACAGACAAGGTCACAGTAAGCGGTATTGGCAAGGATATTTATAGCGTAGTTGTGACCAGTGGCCACGGATATGTGAGCCTTTCTTCAGATACAGTGGAGGATCACAGCCTTGTGGGCTCCTGGATCGAGCTTGACAACGAGGTTATCTACAAGATATCGCCAAACATGCTCCTTAGTGCACCTGAAGGAGATTACACACTGCAGATCCTGGGAAATGGAGCAAGCTACACTTCTGAGGTAAATGTTTCAAGAAACCAGGAAACAGTAGTTGATACAAGTAACGTCAATATAACCAAGCCAAAAGAGGGACTGGTTACCTTTGAGATCATCCCTGACACCGCAGAGGTGTTTGTGGATGGAGAAAAGGTCCTTACGGGAGTTCCCCAGTCCATAAAATATGGTTATCACAATCTTAAGATAATAGCTGATGGGTACAA
This sequence comes from Butyrivibrio sp., assembly GCA_015056565.1. GTDB lineage: Bacteria > Bacillota > Clostridia > Lachnospirales > Lachnospiraceae > Butyrivibrio. The sequence continues at coordinate 70,600 of SVGB01000004.1, read as the reverse complement.
GACTCAGAACAAATACTTAAAGATTGGAACGCCCAATTCAGTGATATCACTGGAGATGGAAAAAGATGATGACTCTTCATCAGACAGTTCCTCAGAAGCAAGCTCTTTTGATGCTACCAGTACAAATAGTGCTTCATTAAAGAGCAGCGTTGATAACAGCCTCACCAGCTCATCTGTGACGTCTGCATCTGCAGCAACTACAGCAGCTACAATTAGTGACAATTCATCAGATGAAAAGCCAGGGAATAAGGTAATAAACGGCTATTACATTTATTTCGACAAGCCTTATGCCGCTGAGCTGTATTTTGATGGGGCATATATAGGAATGATACCTACCCATGTTCCGAAGATTTCCGGAACTCACGAGGTTATCCTTAAGATGGACGGGTACGAGACTAAGAGCTACAGGATCAGCATCGACAAGGATGAGGTGGACTTAAACTACACATTCCCTGATCTTGTTAAGATAAAGAGTGACGATGAGGAGAGCTCTTCTGGTTCCTCATCCTCTGCAGCTTCATCGGCAAGTTCCGATGATTCCTCCTCATCGGATTCAGGATCCACGGGTGATTCGGCTTCTGGAGACGATTCTGCTGTAGATTCTTCAACGGCAGAGGATACGTCGAAGGAGGGAGATTCCAGTCCAGCTGAGGCTTCGACCGGGGAATCCACAGAACCATCTGAAGACGCATCAGTGGAAGAGAGCTCTGAGGCAGCAACGAGCACTTCAGAGGGCGGGGAAGATAGCAGTACCCAGGGAAATTCAAAGAAAGAAGAAGCAGGTGATGCAGCAAGCACCGCCAGCGCATCAGGAGACTAGATAAATGAGACTGGATAAGTATTTAAAGGTAACAAGATTGATAAAAAGAAGAACTGTGGCCAATGAGGCCTGCGATGCAGGAAGAGTTCAGATCAATGGCCGCCCTGCCAAGGCTTCAGCAGAGGTCAAGGTGGGGGACAAGATCACCATTGGCTTTGGTAACAAGGACGTATCTGTAGAAGTTTTGGATGTTCAGGAGACCATACACAAGGAAGATGTAACAAATCTCTACAAGTACATCTGATTGACGCGCCAAAATCACTGTATTACAATGAAATTAACAGATAAAGGATTGTGAGTGGGGTATAACATGGCGACCAGAGCACGTTATAAAAGGCGTCGCTTCCAGAACCGGGCAGGAATTGTCTGGGCCAGCATAGTAGTTCTGATTCTTGTGACTGTAGTTTCCATCAAGAGTATAGGACTTCTTCAGAAGGCCAGAGAGTACCAGGCCAGGGAACAGGCTCTTGAGGAGCAGATTGAGTACGAGACTCAAAGAAGCGACGAGATAGCTGAGTACGAGAGGTACACAGAGACGCGTAAATACATAGAGGACACAGCTAAAGAGAAGCTGGGACTGGTTTATCCGGGGGAGATCATCTTCAAGAACTCGGATAACTGAAATGTTTTTGACACTTGGCGCAGACATCGATACGGGGACGTATTAGTCTGCGCTTTTTACATGCTGATATGGATAAATTTTCAAATAAAGTACTTAACTACATACAGAAAAACGGGATGTTTCCTGAAGGCGCAAGGGTAGTTGTCGGCTTTTCAGGTGGAGGTGACTCCACAGCTCTTTTGACGGTTCTGGAAAAGCTACAGCCTCTTTTGAAGATCGAGCTTTTCGCTATTCATATCAACCACCTTATTCGCAGTGAAGCTGGAGAAGATGAGGACTTTTGCAGGTCTTTTTGTAAGGAGAGAGGTATTTCTTTTGTCAGCAGGTCTGTGGACATTCCCCTTATGGCAAAAGAAAAGTCGCTTACAGAGGAAGAAGCTGGGCGCATAGCCAGATATGAGGCCTTTTCCTCCTTTGTAAAAGAGATTTCTGCGAGCCATATTGCAGTTGCTCACCACCAGAACGACGTTGCTGAGACTCTTCTTATGAACCTCCTTCGGGGATCGGGGCTTCACGGCGGCGCAGCCATAAGGCCTGTGAGGGATAATATTGTCAGACCGCTTCTTTGCGTCACAAGAGCTGAGGTAGAGGAGTATCTTAAGGAGAGCGGGATTTCTTTTTGCACTGACAAGACCAATCTTGAGAGCATCCACACAAGGAACTTCTTAAGAAATGAGATACTTCCGGAACTGGAAAAGAACGTAAATGACAGGACAATCCAGCATTTATGCGCAGCTGCAGCCTCTTTTGACAAGGCAGACGAGTATATCAGAGAGGTTGCAGGGAATGCCTTCGACAGGATCGTAACAAGCAAGGATGGTAGTGTCTGTGTGGATACCAGGGATATCCTTCTTGAAAAAGAGATAATCCGGGAGAACATAGTTCTTTTGATGTTTGAAACGCTGGTAAAAAATCGCAAGGACATTGGAGCAGTCCACGTGGAAGAGGTGCTTGATCTTTTGAAGTCAGAAGATGGACAGGCATCGGTGGATCTGCCTTACGGACTATGTGCCAAAAGAACTTATGGCAGGCTTGAAATTTCCCAAAAAGGAAACCAGACGAAGGACATAGAAACTGTCACTGTTAAACCTTCAGTTGGAGAGGAAACTCAAATTGTGATTCCAGAACTCGGAAGGGTTACATTGTCAGTTTTTTCCTATGATAAACAGAAAGAGGTTCCCACTTGGACATATACTAAATGGTTCGATTATGATAGAATACAAGAAGTTTCCTTTAGGACGAGAAGGGGAGACGACAAGATAAGTATCAGCCAGGGTGATGCTATCCACCAGAAGCTCTTGTCAAAGTTCATGACGGATGAAAAGATCCCAAAAGACAAGAGGGATGAGATGGTGATAGTTGCTGATGGCAACAATGTTTTATGGGTGCCGGGTTACCGTATTAGTGCTTCCTGCAAGGTCAGTGAAGCTACCAGATATATTTTAGAGATTAAAATCGATGATGGAGGAATGAGTAATGGCTGAATCAGTACGTATACTACTTTCAGAAGAAGAAGTTGACAAAAGGATCAAGGAACTTGGGGATCAGATCAGCAAGGATTATGCTGGCAAGACCGTTCATCTGGTATGTGTCCTTAAGGGCGGCGTGTTCTTCATGTGTGAGCTTGCAAAGCGCATCACTGTTCCTGTGACTATGGATTTTATGTCAGCATCCAGCTATGGAAGCGCAACCAAGTCCAGCGGAGTTGTTAAGATCGTCAAGGATCTGGATGAACCTTTAAAGGACAAGAATGTCATCATCGTTGAGGATATTGTAGACTCTGGAAGAACTCTCTCATACCTTATCAAGATGCTGGGCGACAGAGGTCCTGCAAGCATCAAGCTCTGCACTATGCTTGACAAGCCTGAGAGAAGAGTTACAGACGTCAAGGTTGACTACACTGGATTTGAGATCCCCGATGAGTTTGTGGTGGGTTATGGTCTTGACTATGATCAGAGATATCGTAATCTTCCATATATTGGGGTAGTGGAGTTTAACTGATATCCTGGAAAGTATTGTGAAGGGGGATTACACATAAGTGAACCGTTCTAGAAACTATAATTCTATTTTTATATTTGTTATTGTGCTGCTCCTTGCAGTGGTGCTCCTTGAATATGGAAGAGGTCTTGTAAACAGCAGGGATACTCTTTATTCAAGAAGCTCTCTTGAGAGCGATGTTGCATCCCAGAGAGTAAGATATGTTGAGATCATGCCCAACGCTGAAACGCCCACAGGATCTGTGAAGGTGAGCTTCAGTGACGGAAGCGATGATGTGGTGTTCTATTCCACAGATGTGGCTGCTATCGAGACATATCTTGTTTCTAATGGAGTAAATGTAGAAGTTAAGGATGTTCCAACTGAGAACGTTCTGATAAATGGCATTATTCCAATAATTGTTGGGCTTGTGGTCATGGTATTTGTGTTCTCCATGTTTTCTGGTGCTCAGAATGCCAATTCCGGAAACAGCAGGATGATGAATTTTGGCAAGAGCAGAGCCAAGATGTCAACTGGAGAGGACAATAAGATAACACTTAACGATGTGGCTGGTCTCAAAGAAGAAAAAGAGCAGCTGTCAGAGATCATAGAGTTCCTCAAAAACCCAGAGAAATTCACGAAAGTTGGTGCAAGGATCCCTAAGGGAGTTCTTCTTGAGGGCGCGCCTGGTACTGGTAAGACTCTTCTCGCAAGGGCTGTTGCCGGGGAAGCAGGAGTACCATTCTTTAGTATTTCAGGTTCGGACTTTGTTGAAATGTTTGTGGGCGTGGGAGCTTCCAGAGTAAGAGACCTCTTTGCGGAGGCAAAAAAGAACTCTCCATGTATCGTATTTATCGACGAGATCGACGCTGTGGCAAGAAGGCGCGGAACTGGTATGGGCGGTGGACATGATGAACGTGAGCAGACCCTTAACCAGATGCTGGTTGAGATGGATGGCTTTGGCGTAAACGAAGGCATCATTGTTATGGCAGCAACCAACAGAGTAGACATTCTTGACCCGGCTATCTTAAGACCAGGTCGTTTCGACCGTAAGATCACTGTTTCAAGGCCAGATGTTGGCGGAAGAGAAGAGATCCTCAAGGTTCATGCAAGAAACAAGCCTCTTGCAGATGATGTTGATATCAAGCAGGTTGCTCAGACTACAGCAGGCTTTACAGGCGCTGATCTTGAGAACCTCTTAAATGAATCTGCTATAAATGCAGCTGTAGAAGACAGACAGTTCATCAAGCAGGATGACATTAACAAGGCATTTATCCAGGTTGGCATCGGTACAGAGAAGCACAGCCGTATAATTTCTGATAAAGAAAAGAAGATAACTGCTTATCACGAGACTGGACATGCGATACTTTTCCATATTCTTCCGGATGTGGGACCAGTTCATACGATTTCCATCATTCCTACAGGTCTTGGGGCAGCAGGCTATACAATGCCACTTCCTGAAAAGGATGAGATGTTCCTCACAAAGCGCAAGATGCTTCAGGATATCATGGTATCCCTTGGAGGAAGGATCGCTGAAGAGATAATCTTTGGAGATATAACGACAGGCGCATCAAGCGATATCAGAAAAGCTACCCAGGAAGCCAGAAGTATGGTTACCAAGTACGGAATGTCTGATAGCATCGGCGTTGTAAGCTATGACGACAACGAAGAGGATGTATTTATTGGATACGATATCTCCCACAGCAAGAAGCATTCTGAGCTGGTTGCTGGTGAGATCGACAAGGAAGTAAAGACCATTATTGAGAAGTGCTATGCCAAGGCAAAAGAGATCATCCTGCAGTACGAGGATGTCCTTCACGCCAGTGCTGATCTTCTGATCGAGAAAGAGAAGATTGGAAGAGAAGAGTTTGAGGCTCTTTTCGAAGGTCACACCATTACAGAAGATGTTGAAGTGACAATTTGATTGTGCAATTTTCACAAAAACAACAAGCTGTTTTTGACAAATTTGTGAAGTATTAGTCTTTACGCGGGGCCGAGGGGTTGCTATTATAATATGCGTAACCCCCCAATACATTATATAGTTTTTTGCTATACCCCATAAGAAAGAAATACCTTCTCTAAAAAGACAGCTTACCCGCTGTCTTTTTTGCTATTAATAAATTTATCTAAGGACAATTACTGATCTATGAACACAAACGCTTTCTTTCATGATATGACTCTGGACTACCTTCGTCCCGCGGAGCCGGACGCCTTTAGGATCACGGACTTCAGATTCAGATGTGCCCATAAAGACGCATCGCAGGTGGTTTTAGTGTACGGAAACGAAAGAAGGAAGATGAAGCTAAGCGAGACCGAGGGCGGTTTCGACTACTACGACATTTCAGTAAACATCGGAAAAGATCCCTTTATTTACCACTTTGAGATCACAGGCAAGGACGAGAGCTTTTGCTACTACGACAAGCGAGGAGCTGTCGGGAATCTTATGGACAGTATGGAATTTGTTGTTATCCCTGGTTTTTCAACTCCAGACTGGGCCAAAGGCGCAGTTATGTACCAGATCTTTGTGGACAGGTTCAATAACGGCGATAAAAACAATGATGTTTATTCAGGAGAGTATTCATATAACGGATTTCTTTCCAAGTATGTAGAGGATTGGAAAAAGGATCCGGAAGCTGGCAGAGACTTTGCCAACTTTTACGGTGGAGATCTTCAGGGAGTCATTGACAAGCTTGATTACCTTAAAGATCTGGGAGTAGAGGTTATCTATCTCAATCCTATCTTTGTTTCGCCTTCTTCCCACAAATATGACACTCAGGACTATGACCATATCGATCCTCACTTTGGCAAGATTGTTGAAGATGGAGGAGATATACTGCCCCAGTATGAAACAAGTAACAAGCGGGCAGAACGGTACATAAAGAGAGTCACCAGCAAAAAGAACCTTGAGGCCAGCGATCAGCTCTTTGCCAAGCTGGTTTCAGAAGCGCATAGCAGAGATATGAGAGTCATCCTTGACGGTGTCTTCAACCACTGCGGTTCATTTAACAAGTGGCTTGACAGAGAGAGGATCTACGAAGATGTCAAGGATTACAAAAAGGGCGCTTACATTTCAGCAGACAGCCCATACAGGTCCTATTTCTCTTTTTCAAATGACTCATGGCCATACAACGGAAGCTATGATGGCTGGTGGGGATATGACACTCTTCCCAAGCTCAACTATGAAGGGTCAAAAGAGCTTGAGGACTATATAATACAGATTGGTAAAAAGTGGGTATCTGAGCCCTACAATGCAGATGGATGGCGTCTTGATGTTGCTGCGGACCTGGGACATTCACCGGAGTATAACCACAAATTCTGGAAAAGGTTCAGACAGGAAGTCAAAAAAGCAAAGCCTGACGCAATAATTCTGGCGGAGCACTATGGACCAGCAAAAGACTGGCTCATGGGAGATGAGTGGGACACAGTCATGAACTATGATGCCTTTATGGAGCCCCTCACCTGGTTTTTGACAGGAATGGACAAGCACAGTGACGAGTTTAAGCCCCTTAGGGTAGGAAATGCCAGAGAATTCTTTGACACCATGCTCTATCAGGGCGGTCAGAACTTTACAATGCCATCACTGTACACTGCAATGAATGAGCTCTCAAACCACGACCACTCAAGGTTCCTTACAAGGACAAACCAGAAGGTTGGAAGGTGCGATACACTGGTTTCTGGATCAGCTGATACTGGTATAAAGAAATATCAGATGAGGCAGGCTGTTATGGTACAGATGACATGGCCTGGCGCACCAACAATATACTATGGAGATGAGGCTGGAGTCTGCGGATTTACAGATCCTGACAACAGGCGCACATACCCTTGGGGCGAAGAGGACAAGCAGATGATCTCTTTCCACAAGGAAATGATCCGCATTCACAGCGCCTGCCCTGAGCTTAGAAAGGGCTCGATAAAAGAGCTGTATGCAGAAAACAACATCATAGTATATGGCAGATTTAACCGCACAGCAGCTGTGATCGTGGCAATAAATAACAATAACTTTGAGGTGACCAGGGATATAGAGGTATGGTCTCTTGGTATTCCGAGGGATGTGAAGATAAGGCAGCTCATTGTTTCTGATCAGACAGGATTTGATACAACAGTAACTAGTAAAACTGTAAGTGACGGTGTTTTGAGCCTTACAATGTCAAGAAATACCGGCTATGTTTTAAGGTACAACAGTTTCACTGAAGTATCGGATGAAGAGTTCTGGTCAGACAATGTAATCGAATTCTAGTGCCTTTACACCAAATTAAAGCGAGTATATAATTGTTATAACCATCAAAAACTATAGTAAAGGGGAAATCAAAATGTTAGTATCCGCAAAAGATATGCTTGTAAAAGCAAAAGAAGGCCACTATGCAGTTGGTCAGTTCAACATCAACAACCTTGAGTGGACTAAGTCAGTTCTTCTTACAGCTGAGGAGCTCAAATCACCTGTAATTCTCGGTGTTTCTGAGGGCGCTGGTAAGTATATGACTGGTTTTACCACAGTAGCAGCAATGGTTAAGGCTATGGACGAGAGCCTTGGAATTACAGTTCCAGTAGCACTTCACCTTGACCACGGCACATACGAAGGATGCTACAAGTGCATCAAGGCTGGATTTACATCAATCATGTTTGATGGATCTCACTACGATATCGAAGAGAACGTAGCTAAGACATCTGAGCTTGTTAACGTATCTCATCAGCTTGGTCTTTCAATCGAGGCTGAGGTTGGTTCAATCGGCGGTGAGGAAGACGGCGTTATAGGAATGGGCGAGTGTGCTGATCCTGACGAGTGCAAGAGAATCGCTGATCTCGGCGTTGATATGCTTGCAGCTGGTATTGGTAACATTCATGGTAAGTATCCAGAGGGATGGCCAGGACTTAGATTCGACGTACTTGATGCTATCCAGCAGAAGACAGGAGCTATGCCACTTGTTCTTCACGGCGGCACAGGAATTCCTGCTGACATGATCAAGAAAGCGATCACACTTGGTGTATCCAAGATCAACGTTAATACTGAGTGCCAGCTCTCATTCGCAGATGCAACACGTAAGTATGTTGAGGCAGGCAAGGACCTTGAGGGCAAGGGCTTTGATCCTCGTAAACTTCTCGCTCCTGGTGCTGAGGCAATCAAGGGCACAGTTAAAGAGAAGATGGAACTCTTCGGATCAGTTGGAAAGGCTTGATAGCTACAAAAGAGTTTATGCAAAGGGTAGAGCCTATGGCTTTACCCTTTTTAATTTAGAGATTGTGGAGCAGGATATGAACAACGAACTTACCAAAAAAGATATCGAGGACATGGAAAGAGAGATAGAGCACCGAAAAGTGGTTGTTAGAAAAGAGCTTCTTGAACATGTAAAGGAAGCAAGAGCCCAGGGTGATCTGTCTGAGAACTTTGAATACTACGCAGCAAAAAAAGCCAAGAATCAGAATGAGAGCAGAATAAGATTCTTGGAGAGGATGATCAAGACTGCGAGAGTGATAGATGATGACGCCAAGGATGACGAAGTTGGCATGAACAAGACTGTCACATTGAAAATGGAGGATGATGGCTCACTTGAGACCTACAAAATTGTGACAACAATGAGGAAGAATTCTTTAAAAGGCCTCATCAGTATTGAATCTCCCCTTGGTAAACAATTACTTGGACACAGGGTAGGAGACCGTGTTACTATTAAAGTGAACGACCAGATTAGTTACGATGTAACGATAATAAAAATTGAAAATACCGGACTCACAGAAGAGGACACCATCAGGGATTTCTGATCTTTTGTTTCCGCGCTTAAAAGGAGGTATCTATGCACGTTTTTCAGCCAGTAGACCCAGCAGACGTCGATGAGGGACCATTTAAGTTCACCGGCTTAAAAATGCTTGTTACTGCAGGCAGTGGTGATAAGGTAAACACTGCAGCAGCTTCTTTTGGAGCAGTTGGATACCTGTGGAACAGGAGAGTAGTATATATTTTCCTTAGGGAAAAGAGATTTACAAGAGAGCTTGTAGAGGAAAATGGAGAATTTTCTCTTAGCTTTCTTAATCATGATGAATTCAGGGGCGCCATCAAGTACATTGATGCTGTTTCTGGCCGTGATGAGAACAAGATTGCCGGAGCAAGGCTCAATGTGAATTACGACGATGGTATTCCATTTATCGACGAGGCAGACAATGTAATTACCTGCAAACTCCTTTATTACAAAGAGTTTGCAGAGGATGGCATTGTAGATAAGGGGATAATCGACGAGTTTTATAAAAACGGCGATTACCATATGGTTTATGTTGGGGAAATAAAGAAGATATTGATAAGATAAGCATCTTGGCAGCTATTCTTATGAGGGACATATGAAGAGCAAAAGACTTCGAAATATCTTTATTTCCGTAGTTTTCTTATTATCGCTTATAACAGGTGCGCTTTGTGAGAATTTTTCTCAGGCGGGCCTTGTGTTTGCGGTGTCATCTGATACAGATATGAAAGACATGGATAATATTCTTTCAAATGGAACGACCCTGATAAGGATCGCTTCCTGGTACCGCGAGTATGATCTTAGTAATCTCAAGGCATATCTGACCGATCAATTTCCAGATTATTCATTTGAATTTGTATATATCGACAAGAGCAACTATGAGTCTATCATGGATGCACAGTTATCCTATAACGGTGCTCCGGACATAATATATATGGACCAGGAGATGGTGGAAAAGCACGCTGTCACCAGGTATATAGCGGATGTGTCTGATCTTTGCAAGGACTTTTCCGACACCTCAAAAAGAGCATTTGACTATGGGGATAAGGTCTATGCCGTTCCAAACACATCTCAGTTCGAATGTATTTACTATAACAAAGATGTTTTTGAGGAAAATGGCATTAAGGCGCCTTATTCTTTTCAGTCTTTTTTGGAAACCTGCGACATACTCAGAGTTGAAAAAAAGATAAGACCTCTTTCACTGAGTCTTAAAGACCCTCTCACACTTAGCAACACGGCGTTGGCTGTTGTGGCGGGAAATTATTTTGGCTCAGACAGAGGAAGTGGATTCGGTGGAAGGCTTCAGTACGGCAGGAGCACTTTTTCAGAGGAACTTGCACCTTATTTTAAGGACTGGCAGGATCTGATCCAGCACAAGATCCTCACAAAAGACATGTACACCACTGACAACAGGACAACAATTGAGAAATTTGCATATGGCGAAGCTGCAATGACAGTAGGCGGTCCGGAGACCTATAATGCCATAATCCGCTTAAATCCAGATATCAACATGGGGACACTTCCCTTCTACAGCAGAACTGGAAAGATGAAGTCTGTTTTAGGGGGATGCGATGTGGGTCTTGCACTAAATGCCAATACAAGAAAGAAAGACGAAGCAAGGAAAGTGCTTGCCTGCCTTGCTACAAAAGAAGGTCAGGAGGCTCTTTGGAAGGACAGGCCAGGAAGCCAGACCTATCTCATAGGTACAGAGTTTAAAAACAGTGAAGTATACGATGGAATTACAGAGTGCATTGCCCAGGGGCTTGTATTCTTACCCTGGAATGACTGGGGAACTGAGCTAAACCGCCCGATACGTTACCAGCTTGGAAAAGAATTACAGCAGGTGGTGAGGGGAAAACAGTCCACAGCCAAAGCTCTTTCAAATGTCGATAAAAAAGTAGCCGAGATACTAAGAAAAGATAACTAGAGGTGTCAGATGGATAACACAGATAAAAGAAAAAAGCGGGGAAGCATAAGAAGTAGTCTTATCGCAATGTTTGCCATACTTATCATCATTCCTATTGTTATACTGGGTATCTATGCATATATTGTGGCGAAGAACAACCTTATTGAGCAGACCAGCATAACCATGAAAGGCAATGCTGATGTCATAGCCTATGGTATTGAGAATAATGCCAAAAGAGAAAATGATGTAGTAAAGTTCTTTTCCTATGAAGACGATTTCAGAAGGGCTCTTGAAAGAAACCACATGGACCCATATGCTCTGACAGATGAGCTTAACGAAGAGATTGAGCCCCTTATCTGGTACTACTTAAGCAGCGACAATAATATTGAGTCCATTGTCATCTGCTCGGATCTCATACTGGAAAACCATGTGGGGGATTTTCTGAAACAACCTGAGACAGAGCTTGAGAAAGAGTGGTATGAGTTTACAAACAACGAGTATGGAACAACCTGGATGGTTGATGGAGAAGGCGGCGTCTACCTTATCAAGGCACTTCTGGATTCCGGAACTTCATCAAAGAGGATCGGAATGATCGTTCTTAAAGTCAGGAATGAACACTTTTTCTCCCTGGTTAATCAGGGTAGCTACTTAGATAACGGCGTTGTGATCCTGGATCGGAACAATAATGTGGTAAGCCACCGGTTGATTTCAGATAAAGCCCTTGATCAGGAAATAATAGAGCACATCAAGGCTGGTAGTGTTGAAGGATTTGAGGCCCAGAGCGGATACTTCCTGGTTCCTTCATCCAGTATCGCCAGTGACTGGATCTTGTATTACTACATAGACAGAAACGAGATCACATCTGACGTGTTCAGGATCCTGTTCTCTGTCGTTGTTATAGCGCTTGTGCTGTTCATGATAACCATTTTTCTTGGAACCAAAGTGTCTGAGAATTTTAGTTCAAGGATTGTTGCCATCAACAACATGGCTAACGAGATCAAGAATGGATATTTTGGAGTTGAGAATAACGACACAGGCAGTGATGAGATCAGCCAGCTGTCAGCATCTATGAAGGAAATGGCTGATACCCTCAACAACATGGTGCTTGAGATCGACAGGATGAACAAAGAGCAGCTGGCACTTAAGGAAAACGATATTCACTACAGAGAGTGGCTCTTTGACTTTGTGGTTGAAAGAAATAACGATATCCTTGCAGTTATCAACGAAGGTTCATTTGCTCCAAGTTTTATAACTGCCAATGCAGAAAAAATACTTGGAATTCCTATAGATGAACTAAAGGCCGATATAAGATGCCTTGAAAAGGCCCAGAGAAGCGCTGAAGAAAGAAGACTTGGAGAGATCATCACTTCTTCTTTTAATGCAAAGGATGTGCAGGTCTTCGAGGAACTGCGGCTTAAGAACGTAAAGACCAACGAACACCTTTACTATCGTGGAGTAATCATAAGCACCATTGATGATGGAGGAAAGAGACTTGCTATCGCTCTCTACGACAGAACATTTGAGATCAGAAGGAATCATACTCTGCAAGAGGCACTTAATTCCGCAGAGACAGCAAATAAGGCCAAGACCAGCTTCCTGGCCAACATGTCCCATGATTTCAGGACACCTATGAACGCCATTACAGGCTTTAATCTGCTCATTGACAAACATGCCCAGGAGGCTGATAAAGTCAGGGAGTACAGCCACAAGATATCACTGGCATCCCAGAACCTGCTTGCTCTTTTAAATGATGTTCTTGATATGAGTAAGATCGAAAGTGGAAAGACCACCCTTGATATCAGCGAGATGGCAATGGGGCTTTTACTTGAAGAGATAAATTCAGTCATCACCTTCCAGGCAAAGGCAAAAAACCAGGAATACATTGTGCGTCTTGATAATATGGAACATGACATGTTCATGGGAGACAAGCAGAGGATCAATGAGATCCTGATGAATATCCTTGGAAATGCAATAAAGTACACTCCTGAAGGCGGCAGGATAGAATTTACAATAAACGAAAGTGCCACGGCTTCTGAAGGATTCTCGAACCTGCGCTTCTCGATAAAAGACAACGGAATCGGAATGAAGCCTGAGTACAAGGACAAGATATTTGATGCCTTCACCAGGGAAGAGAAGGGTGAGACCAAGGGTATTCAAGGAACAGGCCTTGGTATGGCGATCACCAAGAGCCTTGTGGAACTAATGGGCGGAACGATCCGTGTAGAGAGCGAAGAGGGCAAGGGAAGTGAGTTTATAGTCAACCTTCGCCTTAAGGTTGCAGACAGCAGCTACGGAGATTTCTGGATAACCCACGGTATTAAGAGAGTTCTTTTTGTAGATGCCAACCACTATGAATGCGACAAGATAGCTAACAACCTTGAAAACGACAGCGTGGAGGTTATGGAGTCCCCCACAGGATTTGGTGCTCTCCACCTTATTGACACCTGTATGGCGGAAAATCAGCCATTTGATGTTATCATGGTAGATGAGACTGTTGGCAGTATGAATGCCGCTGAGATCATAAAGAGCATCAGGGCAAAGGACAAGAGGAACAACGTTCTTATTATTGCGATGGTTGATGATTTCGCCGCTGTTGAGGATGAGATCAGGGCAGCAGGTGCCAACGACCTGATGCAAAAGCCGTTCTTTGTATCTACTTTCAAACAGCTGATCGAGGACATCACCAGCAGGGTAAGTGTGAGCCAGGCAAAGGAGGAAAAGAATCCTCTTGATGGTATGAAGTTCCTTGCTGCAGAAGATAACGATATCAACGCAGACATACTGACAGAGCTTATGGCTATGCAAGGTGCATCAGTAACCAGGGCAGTTAACGGACAGGAAGTTGTAGAGATGTTTAAGGCTGCCAATGAGGGTGATTATGATATGATCCTTATGGACATCCAGATGCCTGTAATGAACGGATACGAGGCAGCATCTGCCATAAGGGCCCTGGGCACTGACTGGTCACAGAGGATACCTATCATCGCCATGACCGCAAATGCCTATGCAGACGACGTACAGCTTGCCTTTGATGCAGGTATGAACGCTCACGTATCTAAACCTATTGATATTAAGATTGTTGAAAAGACAATTTTAGAGTTTAAATAACAAACCAGGAGGAAAAAGACTTGAACAATGTAAAAAAGATTACTGATGGAATTTACTGGATTGGCGGAAGCGACAGACGTCTCCAGAGGTTTGAGAACATCTTCCCTATACCGGAGGGTGTATCCTACAACAGCTATTTTATAGATGATGAAAAGACTGCTGTATTTGACACTGCAGATATCACAGTGGCAGATCAGTACATAGAAAACTTAAAAACAGCCCTTAACGGGAAAAAACTTGATTATCTTGTGGTTCTGCACATGGAGCCTGACCACTGCTCACTTATCGACAAGGTGACAGCTCTTTTCCCAGAGGTAACTGTGGTTGGCGGGAAGCAGACCTTCGTGTTCATGGAGCAGTTCTTCCCGGAGTCTAAGGACTACAACAAGCTTGAAGTAAAGGAAGGGGACAGCCTCTCAACAGGAGCCCACACTTTCAACTTTGTTTCTGCGCCTATGGTTCACTGGCCAGAGGTATTATTTGCATATGATGCTGCTACTAAGGCTCTTTTGTCTGCTGATGCCTTTGGAACCTTTGGAGCCCTTGATGGCGGGATCTTTGCTGATGAGTACGATTTTGAAAAAGATTTCTTAAAGAGTTCAAGAAGATATTATGCAAACATTGTTGGAAAATATGGCGTACAGGTTCAGGCAGTCCTGAAGAAGGCAGCAGGCCTTGATATCCAGATGATCCTTCCTCTTCATGGACCGGTATGGAGGAAAGACCTGAACGTATTTTTAGAAAAATATCAGAAATGGAGTACCTATGAATCTGAGTCAGATAGTGTTATAGTAGTGTATGGCAGTTTGTACGGACATACAGCCAGCGCTGCAGAAAAAGTGGCTTCATCCCTGCGGGATAAGGGCGCTTTGGACGTTAAGGTTTATGATGTATCCGGAACTGACGTATCCTATCTCATAGGTGAAGTGTGGAGGATAAAGAAGATTGTCCTTATGTGCCCAACCTATAATGGTGGAATTTACCCACCAATGGAAGGATTTATTAATGACATGATCGCACTGGGCGTTCAAAACAGGACTTTTGCCCTGGCGCAGAACGGAACCTGGGCGCCTGTAACAGCTAAGATGATGTCAGACAAATTGACAAATCTTAAGAACGTGAATATTCTTGAGAATGTATTAACTATTAAGAGTGCCCTTGGAACAAAAGATTTAGAGGCACTGGATAGTTTCACTGATGCCATCAGCAAGGCATAAGTGGACCAAGTGGAGGTTTTTGTTGTGAAAAAAAAGTACGCAGTAAGAAAGATACTGGCAGTAGTCACAGTTCTTGCAACAGTGGCTCTTTCCAGTAAAGTAACAGGACTTGTAACAGATAACAGGGGAGTTGTTGCTGAGGCGGCAGGTAGAGTTGTAAGCATCAACTCCTGCGTGATCTCAGGTGACAATGTAGTTGTAAATGTATCAACTAAGAATGTTCCAGGGTCAGATGACGGTAAGTATTACCTTTACGCTGATGAAGTATACCAGGATGGATGTGTAGGAACAGTTGTAGCTACCACAGAAAAGGGAGCAAACGCCACATTTACTTTCCCACTCAACTTCTATTCAGAGGGATCAAACCTTAGCAAGAAGTTCCTTGTGGCAGTTAAGAGCGGCGGATCAATGGTACAGGTAAGTGATGAGCACTACATCACAAACCCAGAGGCCAAGGCAGGCAAGACAGTTACCAGAAATGACCACGGAATGAAGGGAATTCTTCCTGGATCAGTCAACCCTGAAACATTTAAGGATCTGGGAGTTGCTCAGATAGTTTACAACCTGTACATGGGCGATATTGTAGGACCAAGCCCGGATGGCAGGACAATTGATTTTACTTATAACGGAATTCCTTATCAGTTCAACGGTGCAGCTCTTGATCAGTATGATGGATTTGTTCGCTGGTGTGCTATCAACAACTTCCAGCTCACAATGACTATCCTCAACAACAAGACTGAAGCAGGTGCAGACCTTATTCATCCTCTTTCAAGAGATGACCATGTTTGCCCGGGATATGCAATGAATACTGATGAGGATGAGGGTACTCAGCACCTTAAGGCTATTGCAGCTTTCCTTGCTCAGAGATACTCAGGCGGAGCTTATGGAACAGTTGATAACTGGGTCATCGGTAATGAGGTTAATGCAAGAACTGAGTGGTATTACCTTAACTCAACCAATATTGAGCTCAATGTTAGCGAGTATGTTAAGGCTTTCCGTATTTTCTACAACGAGATCAAGGCAGTTAATGCCAACGCAAGGGTTTACACTTCCTTTGATCAGGAGTGGAACAGAAAGTCTAATCCAGGATGCTTCCTTTCAAAAGAGTACCTTGACAGATTCAACTATTACATAAACAGAGAGGGTAACATTGACTGGTCACTTTCAGTTCACCCTTACAATGCACCACTCTTTGATCCATATGCTTGGAAACAGCAGGCACAGTATGTAAATACCAGCATCACAACTCCATATATCACTATGGAGAATATCTACATCCTTACAGATTACATGTGCCAGCCTTCATTCCTTGCTCCAAGCGGAGCCGTAAGAGATATCTCTCTTTCAGAGATTGGCTACACATCAAGCTTTGGCGAGGATGCTCAGGCAGCATCAATCACCTATGCATACACAATGGCCGAGAATAATCCTTATATTTCAAGCTTCATCCTCTTTAGAGAGATTGATGATGCTCACGAGATGGAGAGCCATATCGCACAGGGACTTAAGAATCTTGATGGCAGCAACAAGATGGCATATGACTTCTACAAGAACCTTGGTACAGCAAACGCTGCTACTTACAAGGCTAAGGCTTCCGAAATAATTGGACAGAATGTAGATGCTCTTGTATTAAACAGAACATTCCTTTCAAGAAATGGATGGTTCTTAAACGACTGATAGTTACTGATAGCGGTACGCCACACAGGGCGTACCGTTATTTTTTTCTTTTTATTTAGTGGACTTTGATTTACAATGGTATAGTCGCTAAGACAAATATTGGTTTTTGGAGTTGTTATGGGAAGAGATTTTGACAAGGAACTTGAAACACTTGAAAAGATAACTAACATGCAAAAGAATCTTCTTGGTGGAATCTACGGGGATTTCTTTTCAGCAGGAAGCACTTCTTCTGGTACAGGCACTTTGTCGGGCAGTACCTCAGCAGGTAAAGAAGAGGCCAAGGTTGAGAATAAGCCTCAGGAAAAACCAGAGGAAAAGCCAGAAGAGAAGAAGGATGCTGTTCAGGATGCCAACGAGGCACTTGAGGAAGCGAAAGCTCTTTTTGCAAAAGATGGCAATGTAAATACACCTAAGGAAGAAGAGGTCAAGGAGCCCTTGGAGGATCCTATGGAGACTCTTGATAAGCTGGTCGGTCTGTCAACCATAAAGGCAGATGTTAAGGAGCTTACAGCTTTTGTTAAAGTCCAGAAGGCAAGGCAGGAGCAGGGACTTAAGTCTGTTCCGGTTTCTCTGCACCTGGTATTTACTGGTAATCCTGGAACAGGTAAGACAACTGTGGCAAGGATCATTGCACAGATCTACAAGCAGATTGGCGTTTTGTCCAAGGGACAGCTTGTGGAAGTAGACAGATCTGGACTTGTTGCAGGATATGTAGGACAGACAGCCATTAAGACACAGGAACAGATCGCCAAGGCTAAGGGCGGAGTGCTCTTTATTGACGAGGCTTATTCCCTGGCTCAGAAGGATGACGCCTTTGGCCAGGAAGCAATAGATACCATCCTTAAGGCAATGGAAGATAACAGAGATGATTTTGTTGTCATCGTTGCAGGGTATACTGATCCAATGAAGAAGTTCATTGAGAGTAACCCAGGACTTAAGTCACGTTTCAACAAGTACATTGAGTTCCCTGATTACAATATTGATGAGCTTGAAGAGATCTTTAACAGGAATTGCAAGAAATATGACTACAAGGTTGAAGAGGATGTTCAGCATCAGATCAGAGCACTGATCACTGCAAGGAAGATCGCTAACATCGACAATTTCGCCAACGCCAGAGAAGTGAGAAACCTCTTTGAAGAGATCATCACTAACCAGGCAAGGAGGGTAGCAGCCCTTGAAAATCCTACAAGTGAAGATATGATGACAATCCTCCTTGAGGATCTTACAGAGAAAAAGGACCTCCCAGAGGAAAGCGAAGGTGTAGAGGAAAAAGCAATCTCTGAAGAAAGCACAGCTCCAGAAGAGAGTGCAGCTCCAGAGGAAGAAAGCCCCCAGGCTTAATTATCTGGGTAAGTGTTTACTGCAATATTGCGGGCATCTGCCTGCTTATATAAGGTTTGTACTAGTGCATCGGCATTCTGGCTGGTGACTAGTACGCCAAAGCCTTGTTCTGACAGATGGGAATCTGTAGTGCCTTCTAGCATGCAGGACACCATCATATTAGCAACTTCGGGACTAAAGTGACTTGTCTCGTAGTAGTTTGACATATCTGTCGTGATATCATTTATTCCGCTAAAATTGTAAAATTCAGTAGTTTTTGACAGTTCCTCAAGGAAGACTATATATCCATTTTCTATATCTTTTTCGTAGGTATAGATGTTTATTGGATTGGTGAAAAAGACCAGGTTGATCCCATTGGCCTTGCACAGGGACTTTATTTCTGATATTTCTTCAAAGACCTCTGATCTTGGAGAATAGTAGTCAGACCAGGTGGCAGCAGTTTCGTTCTCATCAAAAGCTGTTGGCATATCAAGTCTTTCTGTTCCGGTTTCAAGGAGTCTTTTTCCAAAATCAGGATCATTGTCTGTGTAAGCATTTGACACTTCTAAGGACTCACTAAGAGTTATAAGATCAAAATATCCAAGATAAAACTTAAGCTTTTCTATAGGGGAACCATTCCAGGGAAATGCTCTTCTGTACAGCATTTTCTGATGGATGGAAGGGTCCACGAAATATGCGATATCATCAATGCCGATATAAACATTCTTTGGCACTATTCCATTTGCAATAAGTATCTCAAGGTCCTCAAGGTGCTCAGCCGGAGTGCCCTCAGAATAGGACATGTCATAGTATTTTCCGTTTCCCATCTTTGCGACATCAAAATACCCAACTCTTGAAGATCCAAACAAAAAGGAATCATACTTATCCGGGTTTCTTAAGACATTTCGCATCTTGATGTAGCGCTTGTTCGGCTCGATACCATTGTTTCTGACGCTATCCGCATGGAAGACGTTATAGGGATCGATAACAAAAGCCGGGATAGCGAAGATCAAACCGACGATCACCAAAAATGTTATGCACTTGATCAAAAAGTTTTTCATACTATTACCTGATCCTGCCATTTAGAACGAAAAGTAAATAAAGCTCTGGGTGGTTCCGCCGTGAAGCGAAGTGTTCACTACCCATACAGTAAGAATGATATATACAGGCCATCTAAGATAGATGGGAACTTTTGAAAACTCAGTTGAAATGTCACATCTAAGAGAACAATAGTCATATACCACAAGCAAAGCAACTGGTGCAACAAGCTTAATAAGACCAATACCTGTAAGACCAAAATCTACCAGCATCTTGGTCCAGGCAGCGGCAAAATGAAGGATCACTCCGCTGTGTAAATGGGAAATAATATAAAAGGCGTCTGAGAAATTGTCTGCTCTGAAAAAGATCCAGGCTATATCTATCAGAATAAAGGTTATGACCCAGTGAAGGAGATTTGAAAAAACTCCTGCTTTGCGATCTTTCTTTTCACCAGTAAATCTTCTGAGCAGGCTTTCTATCACCTGATATATTCCGTGAAGTCCGCCCCAGATAATAAATGTCCAGTTTGCACCGTGCCACAGTCCGCTTGCCAGCATCGTGAGTATGATGTTCCGGTTCTTTTTAAACTCGCCATTCCTGCTGCCCCCAAGAGGGATATAAACATAGTCCCTAAACCATGTGGACAGGGAGATATGCCATCTTGACCAGAACTCTTTTATGGACCTGGAAAAATACGGGCTTTTAAAGTTCTCCATAAGGTCAATGCCAAACAATCTGGCTACGCCAATGGCGATGTCTGAATAGCCGGAAAAGTCGCAGTAAATCTGCATTGTGTACATCAGGGAAGCAATGATAAAGGTCATCCCAAAGTAGTCGTAGACTGAAGTATAAATGCCATCTACATAAGGAGAAAGAGAATCAGCAATTATAAGCTTTTTAAAATATCCCCATATGATCAGGCGAAGACCGCTTTCTGCCCTGGCGCTGTCAAAGCTTCTCTTTTCAAAGAACTGTCCTAGAAGGCTGGGGGCTCTTCCGATAGGACCAGCTATTATCTGTGGGAAAAATGAAACAAAAAGGGAGAGCTTAAAAAAGTTGGCTTCTGGTTTGAGCTTGCCCTTATACACATCCACAAGATAGCCTACAGTCATAAAGGTATAAAAAGAGATTCCTGCAGGCTGCGCTAAAGAAATTGTTTTGGGATGGAGGTTTAATCCTATGGCACCAGCTATATCCGCCGCAATTTCAGAAGCAAATCCAAAGTATTTAAAAAAGAACAGAAAGGAAAGGCAGATCAAAACTGAAAAGCCCAGCATGAAGCCTTTGTTTTTTGAAGAAGACTTTTGCCTGTCCATCACTATTGCAAAGATCCAGCTTATGAAAGTTATAAATAGCAGCAAAGGGAAAAACTTAGGACATAACGACAGGTAGAAATACCAGTCTATTATGAGAAGTATGATCCATCGTATCTTATCTGAACTAAGCCAGTACAAGCAGAACGCTATAGGCAGGAACAATATAAATTCCAGAGAATTAAATAACATGGAAGACACCATCTATTGAAAGAATCGAAATCGGGGCGACGTGATTCGAACACGCGACCTCTGCGTCCCGAACGCAGCGCTCTACCAAGCTGAGCCACGCCCCGAAGTCTGTAGGTACCAAATTATTATATTTTATATTCTTTTCTTTAGCAAGTGGAGTAATTAAGGTATAATGAAAGTTGACTAGTATATTTTTTTCTAAGAGGGTGGACATTAATATGCTGACTAAAGAGGAAATTTATACCCAATACAGGGACAAGGTCTTTGGATATGTGCGCAATCATGTAAACTCACCGGAGGACGCTGAGGATATCACCAGCGATATCTTTGTAAAGATATACAGCAAATTGGATACCTATGATGAGACCAAGGCAAGCCTTTCAACATGGATATATTCTATGACCAGCAACACAGTCATAGATTTTTACAGGACCAATCATGTTCATTCTGAGATTCCGGAGGATCTTAGTGATGAAGGCAGCACCATTGAGGATGAGGTATTAAACAATGAGAGCCTTGAGCTTCTTGCTGATGCCTTGAGCAAACTTCCGCAGGAGCTCATGGACATAATAGTACTCAGGTATTACAAGGGACTTACCCTTCAGGATATAGCAGTTAAAATGAACCTGTCATATGGCGTCGCCAAGTTAAGGCACAGAGAGGCTTTAGGAAAACTTAGAGAAATGTTGTAAAAAAATTTGCCACAGGTTTTATTCATTCGTATAAAACATTGAAGGCAAAATAAAGACGCTTATTGAATTGGAGGTTAATTATGGAAAATAAATTGGCAAGACTTTTTGATTATCAGAAATTCGCACCTAATGATAAGCTTGCATCTATAATAGCGGATGTTGAATCAAGATATCAGACTGATATTGAAGTTCTTTCAGATGATGAACTTGGAATGCTCAATGCAGCAGGTAGTGTAGATGCTCTTATGAAAAGAACTGCAGAAAAGAATTCTAAGAATTCAAAGAACGGTATACAATCCAAAAACGGTGTACAATCCAAACGGCGTATTTTTTGATTAATAACTTTTAAAAACAGCCAGGGCACGAGAGATGATCTCGTGCCCTGTTTTTTGGTACATATTTTGTGGATGTAATGAACTCAAAAATGGCATAAAAATAAGCGATAGACGGGGCTCGAACCCGCGGTCTCCACCTTGGCAAGGTGGCGCTTTACCAACTAAGCTACTATCGCATTTCCTGTCATTGCCGACAGCAAAATAAATATTAAACCACAACAACTGCTTTGTCAATAGTTTTTTCTTAAGGCTCTGATTTGGGATTCCTTGCAGCACTTGTTGCCAAAATTCTTTCTATTATTTCTTAACAGGGCTGCTGCCTGGGGATGTCTACCCCCGGGCGGCAGTCTTGTTTTTTATAGAAATTTAATCCAAATACCAAACGAAATAACGTAAAATTAATATGGATTGATATATGCAAATGTGCTGATTATTTTAGATAATGTGATTTACCAGCATACTCTTAAAAGTACACATATGGAGAATTAAAACAATGACTTTTGCAGCGACTTTAGTAGACGATGAAAACCGGGGAGTTTTTGTAACACCTCTTAGCGAAAAGACAAAAGAAGAATGTGATCTGTTTGTTGGCCTCTATGAGGAACAATCGGATACTGCCTGTGGTGTCATGGCGATAGCAGCTGTCCCGGAAGACGAAGATGGGAAAGTATCTCTTTCTGCCAGGGAGGTGATCATAGATGACGCCTATAAGTCTCCTGAAGCTGAAGAGACGCTTATACGGTTCCTTCAGGAAATGGCGCAGGAGGGAAAGTGTAGTGCTGTTTATCTATCTGAATACATCCCCGAGGAGAATTCTAAAGAACGGGCAGAGTTCATGGAAGATCTTGGTTTTTTCGTTGACGATAAAAAGCTTCCCCTTTATGAGTTTAGCCTCTCTGATATAAGAGATGGAAAGCCAATGACTGAAATGGGATGTGTCAATGTATCGGACCTTTCTAATGCCCAGTGGGAGTACTTTGTCGGTGAGGCCACAGCAAGCGGACTTTATATCATGGACAGGGATTATTACGATGCCAAAACCAGCTTATTTTTAGTTGATGACGACCATGTTGTCCAGGCGGGGCTACTTACCACTATCAGGGATGAAGCTCTTTTCATCGAGGGCATAGCAGCCTACGGCAGCGACGAAGGAGCCTTGATCGAGGATCTTGTATACTGGGCAGCTTCTGCAGCAAAAAAGAAAATGGGAAAAGACACCACTGTGTACCTATACATGTTTTTTGACAGAACCCACAACATGATGCTCAAGGACTTTACAAGGGGCAAGGCCAAAAAGATCGGAAACCTTACTGGATTTACTTTTGAAGTGCCGGTTATGAGCTGAAAATTAAAGGTCTTAATCACATGGAAGATATAAAAGATAATCAAACCTTAAGAGATAGGACATATCAGACCGGATTTGACGGTGAGTACCTGGATAACAGGCAGTACATGGTAGCGGCTGTTACTCTGGGAATAACTCATGTGCGGAAGATGGGGCGGTGAAGAGATGCTCCTTATTTCTCCCGAGATCATTTCCTATGAAGAATATGGGAATCTGGCAGAAACAAAGTGGTCTTCTGACCAGAGGAGAGAAGATAATTATATAGTGATAACAAAAAGGACATCCAGTCGGACGTCCTTTTTATTAGAGCGATAGACGGGGCTCGAACCCGCGGTCTCCACCTTGGCAAGGTGGCGCTTTACCAACTAAGCTACTATCGCATTTATATATTAAGCTGCTGTCGCAGCGCAATGTTTATATTACATGATAGAAGATCAGATTGTCAACAGAAATTTTAAAAATTTACGTTATAATAGAATATAAGGGAAAATGTAAGGGGTAAATGTCATGAAAAAGAGGATACTAGCCATTTGCATATTGATGTCGCTGTCTTTTTCCATCTGTGCACAGGCCAAAGCACCAGAGAAAGATACAGAAATCACCATAGTAATGGTTGGAGATATACTCCTTCACACGCCTGTTGAAGAAGCAGCCAAAAGAGATGATGGATCATATAATTTTGACTTTATTTTTGAGAATCTGAAAAAAGATATAAGTAGCGCAGACATTGCCATCGTCAATCAGGAAGTCATAATCGGAGGACAGGAGCTCGGTGTTTCAGGATACCCGTCGTTTAATGCTCCGTATCAGATTGGAGATGCGTTGGTATATGCAGGATTTGATGTGGTGTGTCACGGAACCAATCATGCGCTGGATAAGGGGAAAAGCGGGCTTCTTAATTGCTGTAAATACTGGAGGGAGCAGCATCCGGAGATAACAGTTGTTGGAATAAATGAAACAGAAGATGCCTACAACAATATCGACATTGTTGAAAAGAAAGGTATCAGGATAGCAGTCCTTAATTACACCTATGGAACTAATGGGATCCCACAGCCGAAGGGAATGCCACATGCAGTGGATATGCTTGATAGGAATAAGGTTGAAAAAGACCTAAAATACGCAGAGGAAAATGCTGATTTCACCATCGTGTGTCCTCATTGGGGGACAGAGTACAAACTAGATGTGGATTCTAATCAGAAGTACTGGACAGAGATTTTCAGGAAAAACGGAGCAGACCTTGTTCTTGGGACACATCCTCATGTAATAGAGCCCATAGAGATGCTGCAGGATGACACAGCTGGGATTACCAATAATCATGGAAACGGAGATATGCTGGTGTATTATTCCCTAGGTAATTTTGTGAATTGGACCTCTGGCAAAGGAAAGGGAGTTGCAAACCGCATGGTGGGTGGAATGGCTGATGTCACAATAGGAAGGAACGCCAAGGGCGAAGTTGTGATCAAATCCTATGGTGTAACCCCTGTTGTAACCCATTTGCAGAATGGACATGAAGGGGTTATAGTATATCCGCTAACGGAATATACTGATGAACTAGGGAAAACCAATGAAATTGTGAAGCAGGATTCTAGCTTTTCTGCACAGTACTGTAGAGAGCTGGCAAACAAAGTTTGGTAATCCATAACCAGTAATATAGAGACAGTGAGGATAATGTATATGGCAAACGTGATCTTGAAAAAAGGACAGGGCAGAGAGTTTAAATCTGGAGGCCTTTGGATATACGACAATGAAATTGACCGCGTGGAAGGCTCTTTTGAAAATGGCGACATTATTGAGCTTCACGATTTCGACGGATATTTTCTTGGGTACGGCTTTATCAACGAGAAATCCAAGATAAGAGTCCGCATCATGTCCAGGAAAAAGGATAACCCTGTGGATCTGATGCTCCTTGAAAAGAGAGTAAGGGACGCCTGGAATCACAGGAAGAATATCATGCGCAGCTACATAAAAGAGTACCTTCTTGGGGGAAAAGAGCTGTCGACAATTACAGACGAAGAGAGATCTGATGCCCTTACAAGGCTGTCCACAAGGCTTATCTTTGGGGAGGCAGATTTCCTTCCGGGCATTACTATCGATAAGTTTTCAGATGTGCTTGTCATTGAGTCTCTGGCTCTTGGTACAGACAGGATGAAGAACAAGATACTTGACCTTTGCAAAAAAGTCCTGGCTGAAGACGGAGTAGTGATCCGCGGGATATACGAAAGAAGCGATGCAAAGGTAAGAGAGCTTGAGGGCCTTGAGAGGACCAAGGGCTTTATTGGGGATTCTTTTGACACCAAGGTTCTTATAGAGGAGAACGGCGTAAAGTACTATGTCGACGTGGAGAACGGCCAGAAGACTGGATTTTTCCTGGATCAGAAGTTTAACAGGCAGGCTATAAGAGGACTTTGCAAGGGCAAAAAAGTTCTGGACTGCTTTACACATACTGGCTCTTTTGCACTAAACGCAGCGGCAGCAGGAGCTGCATCAGTTCTTGGTGTTGACGCTTCAGACCTTGGCTGCGACCAGGCCAGGGAAAACGCAGCGCTCAACGGCCTTGAAGGTGTTGCCACATTCCAGTGTGCTGATGTATTTGAACTTCTTCCTGAGCTTGAGAAAAAGGGAGAGAAGTTTGACGTGGTAATCCTTGATCCTCCTGCATTTACCAAATCAAGGGCCTCAATCAAGAAGGCTGTCACTGGGTATAAGGAGATCAACCTTAGAGGAATGCGCCTTGTAAAGGACGGAGGCTACCTTGCAACATGTTCATGCTCCCACTTTATGGATGAAGAGCTGTTCCTTAAGACTATTGGTGATGCAGCAAGAGATGCTCACAAGAGGCTTCGACAGGTGGAGTTCAGGCAGCAGGCCATGGATCATCCGATCCTCTGGGGAGGAGCAGCTTCGTACTATCTGAAGTTCGTGATCTTCCAGGTCGTAGATGAAATGTGAGATTTCCGCCATTTTTTCATTGACAAAACATAGTATTCTGCAAAATAATAAGTATAACTTTAACACTTTAACGCAAAGGAGAATACTATGTTTGTCGATACTTTCTGGTCCTTACTTCCTGCGATCATAGCAATTGCGCTGGCGCTTATCACCAAAGAGGTTTATTCTTCATTGTTTATTGGGGTGGTTGTCGGAGCAGTGCTCTATTCTGGATTTAGTTTTACCGGAACCATCGAGCATGTTTTTGTAGATGGCATGATCGCGCAGCTTTCAGATTCCTGGAATGTTGGTATACTTATCTTCCTGGTGGTTTTGGGAACTATGGTCATGCTCATGAACAGAGCGGGAGGCTCTGCAGCATTTGGAAAATGGGCAGTAAAGCATGTTAAGACCAAGGCTGGGGCTCAGGTTGCTACAATAGTCCTTGGAATGCTGATATTTATCGATGACTATTTTAACTGCCTTACAGTAGGCTCAGTTATGAGACCGGTTACTGACAAGCAAAAAATATCAAGGGAGAAGCTGGCATATCTCATTGATGCCACAGCAGCTCCTATCTGTATCATCGCGCCAATTTCCTCATGGGCAGCAGCCGTAACAGGATTTGTCGATGGCGTGAATGGTCTTTCACTTTTTGTTCGTGCTATTCCCTATAACTTCTACGCTCTTCTTACAATTGCCATGATGTTCGGACTGACATTCATGAAATTTGATTATGGCCCAATGAAGCAGGCTGAGGAGCACATTAAAGTAAAAGACTATCTTCCTTCCTTTGGAGAGGGTGAAGGTCTTCTTGGTGCCAGCGATCAGCCTGCACCTCCTGTATCTGTAAAGGGTAAAGTTATTCACCTGATATTCCCTATTGCCTCTCTCATAATCTGCTGCGTTATCGGAATGATCTACACAGGCGGATTCTTTGATGGTGCAAGCTTTATAGATGCTTTTTCAGGATCTGATGCTTCTGTTGGTCTTGTTTATGGCTCAGTAGCAGCACTTATCCTTACAGTTATTTTCTTTATTGCATCAAGAGTACTTAGCTTCAAGGATTGCATGAACTCAATTCCTGAAGGCTTTAAGAGCATGGTTCCAGCTATCCTGGTCCTTACACTTGCCTGGACACTAAAGTCCATGACAGATTCTCTGGGCGCAGCAAATTATGTTGCAGGAATCTTCGAGAACTTTGCCGACAACAGCGCAGTAATGAGCTTTATCCCTGCAGTAGTATTCCTTATTGGAACATTCCTTGCATTTGCCACAGGAACTTCCTGGGGAACCTTCGGAATCCTTATTCCTATCATCGTAAACGTATTTGGCTCCAACATGGGCAACGAGCTTATGATCATCTCCATTTCAGCCTGCATGGCAGGAGCTGTTTGCGGAGACCACTGCTCACCAATTTCAGATACAACCATCATGGCCAGCGCAGGCGCACAGTGCGACCACATCAAACACGTTTCAACCCAGCTGCCTTACGCCATGACTGCAGCAGCTGTATCCTTTGTGGCTTACATCATTTCCGGTTTTGTAAGGAACTGGTTTGTATGTCTGCCAATCGGAATCATCCTGATGCTTGGTACACTTTTGGTACTTAAAAAGACGGTCGCTAAAGAATAATAATATAAGACACGGGGACGGTTTGCTGACACGGGGACGGTTCTACTGTCAGGTTTTATTAAGATAAAACCTGACAGTAGAACCGTCCCCGTGTCAGCAAACCGTCCCCGTGTCAGCAAACCGTCCCATTTTTTATTCTTCGAAAAATAATTCCTTAAACTCATTTCGCCCAGGTACCCAGGCTTTTTCATAGATATGGGTGAAATGGTTTTTTACAGTCTGTTCTGAAATTCCAAGCATATACGCAATCCTTCGATTTGAAAATCCGGACACCTTTAGAAAGCCCAGTTCCAGTTCACGTTTTGTAAAGCCGAATTTCTGTGCAATTTTGAGATACTGTTCTTTTGTAATCTCAGATTGTTTCATTCACCCAGGTCCATTTCTTCATTCATTTTTTTCTCTGCGTTAAGACGAAGTGGCAGAAGCAGGAATTCAATTATCACTGCGTACAATCCAGAAAGAAAACATACTGCAAGTTTGGGACCGAAAGAAGCAGGATCATCAAGATGTCCCATCAAAAGCACGCTGGATATGATGATGGCAAAGAGTGCACCATATATGGTCAGTTTCTGCGCGGCATTTACTGCTTCGATTATGTTCTTGAGCTCCAAAAGTGAAAACTTTTTGATGCCAACAGAAAATGATCTGGTAAAATCCTTCCAGGCCCCCATGATAAGGAGTCCGGGGATTAAAAATAGC
The DNA here is from genome assembly GCA_015056565.1 of Butyrivibrio sp. Lineage (GTDB taxonomy): Bacteria > Bacillota > Clostridia > Lachnospirales > Lachnospiraceae > Butyrivibrio. The sequence goes on along the minus strand of SVGB01000004.1, from coordinate 42,053 downwards.
ACTATTATCAGAAGTGAAGGCATGTCAAGAAACCATGCTATAGCTGATAACCCGTCGCCTCCTAATACTACGTTAAACAAAAAGATTCCAAGGAACAATAATAATTCTCCAAGAAGGACCAGTCTTATATTTTTCATGAAATTCTCCTTTCAGATCAGGTTATGCTCTATCTTCTTTGACTTTAGCACATGCTGATCCGGTATTATATAGTACCTTTCTCTCTTGACAAAAAATAGTCTGTCAATTATCCTCTTCTTTATATATTTTCAGAAAAAGAGTGTCAGGAGGAGATCAGTATGGAATTAATACGCGTGCAAGATTCAGACTACCAAAAAACTTACGAACTCTATATGTCTTTTCCCGAAAATGAAAATGGCTATATGAACAATGTCTACGGTTATAATTATGAGCAGTTTCTTGAATGGATTGAGAAAAAGCGAAACTGGTCACAGGGAAAAGAGCTTCCGGAAGGGTTTGTTGCAGATACAACCTTTGTTCTTGCGGATGGGGATAATTACGTAGGCGTTTTCAATCTCCGACACTATTTGAATGACTTCCTAAGGGAAGGGCCGGGGCATATCGGCTACTGCATCTCCAAAAAATACCGCGGAAAGGGCTATGCTACCAAAGGTCTTGAACTGACCCTTAAAAAGGCAAGGGAGATAAACATCCACGAAGTCTACATGTCGGTGAACAAGGACAATCCTGCAAGCCTTAAAGTGCAGCAAAAGAACGGCGCTTATATCCATCACGAGAATGAGACTGAGTACTTTACCAGGATCAACCAGATACCGGAGGGCGCTTCAAGGCAGGATATTGTCACCAACTTCTACAGCCAGTATGAAGAAGATGTAAGGCTGGAGCGAAGTGTACATGGAAGGCTTGAGTATGCAACTACCATGAACTACATCCACAGGTTCGCCAGCGAGGGTTCTAGAGTCTTGGAGGTAGGTGCAGGCACAGGGCGCTATTCCATCGCTTTGGCAAAAGAGGGGATGGACGTTACTGCAGTTGAGCTGGTAGATAAAAACCTTGAAGTACTAAAAGAAAATGGCAAGGGGATTTCAAACTTAAAGGCACTGCAGGGAGATGCCACGGACCTAAGTGCTTTTGCAGACAGTTCTTTTGATGTGACTCTTGTATTTGGCCCTTTATACCACCTGTATGATAAGGAAGAGGTAAGCAGGGCAATTGATGAGGCCATCAGAGTTACAAAAAGGGATGGAGTTATACTGTTTGCGTTTATCTCAGTTTATGCGATCATGTATTCCAACTATTTTTATGGAAACTGGGGGTTTGGCCAGGAAGAGAACTTTGCTGAAGATAGTAAAGTAAGGCATTTTAAAGAGCAGCTCTTTACTGGATATGATATTGCTGAGTTTGAGGATCTGTTTAATGATAAGCCTGTAGAATATATTACAACCACTGGCGTCGATGGACTTTTAGAGCCAGTAGAGCAAAGGGGCGATTTTAGCGTTTCTGACGAAGACTTTAAGAAACTTTCTGCATGGTATCTGACAGTATCTGAGAAAAGAGAACTTTTAGGACTTACAAATCATCTATTGTATATTTGTAAAAAGAAATGAAAAAAGAGTTAGTGGGTATGGTTCTTTTGTGACAGCGGGGACGGTTCTTTTGTCATGTTTTATCATGATAAAACATGACAAAAGAACCGTCCCCCTGTCACGAAAGAACCGTATTTAGTGTCTTGTTTAGTCGAGGTTGAGCTTGTGGCTGGTAGTATAGATACAGCCAAAGTACATAAGCCCGGCAGCGATGAGGCTGATGATCAGGTTTATGGTCATGGTGTGCGAGAAGTATTTGGTAGGATCAAGATCGTAGTCGAAAAGGAGCATTCCAAATGAGCCGCTGGTAAGCTGGACGATAGTGGTAATGATCCTGGTTACGATGGTGATGGCGAAGTATGCAACAACAGAGCCAAGGACCTTGTGCTTATGCCAAAGCTGGCCAATACACATAGAGCAGTAGAAGATCAGAATGCCTGAGAACAAACTTACAATACCAAATATTATATAAAGAACGGTGGTTCCTGGAGCTATTCCAAAAGCTTCGATGATTAAATCTTTAAAGTCATAGAGAAACTCAAGGACTTCATCAAGGGCCTCTTTATAGCCTGCTATCATGACGCCCCATACAGCTAAGCAGATACTTAGAGTTACACATACAGAGTTTATAAGCTGAAAGATAACAGCTGATAAGAGCTTAGCGGATACTATTTGAGTAGCAGTTGCAGGAAGTGTAAATGTAAGATACCCCTGGGAACTGAACATGCTGCGGTAAAAGTGCACTACGATATAAACAAGAGTAAGGACGCTTAAGGATACGAGCAGCATCAGATATCCAACTACTCCAAGTACTAAAAGAATTATCAAAATGCTTGGCATGTCTTTTATCTGAACAGCCACAAACCCAACAGCGCCGACGATGACGCCTAGCAAAAGAGCTACAACATCCAATAGTAAAAATATCTTCCAGGTATCAATAATCTCATGTTTTAGTAATTTGCCGAACATCTATATACCTCCCTGAACAGTTCATCAACGGACTTACCTTCCCTTGCCCTGAGGTCATCAGTAAAGGCATGAAGAGCAACCTGTCCATTGTGTAAAAAGATTACTTCATTTAAAACTTTCTCAACATCAGCAATAAGATGTGTTGAGATCAGGATTGTGGCCTGTGGATCGTAATTGGTCAAAATGGTATTTAAGATGTAATCTCTTGCAGCAGGATCTACGCCTGCGATAGGCTCATCCAGAATATAGAGCTTGGCGCGTCTGCTCATGACAAGGATGAGCTGCACCTTTTCTTTATTACCTTTAGATAAAGTCTTGGGCTTGGCCTCTGGATTGATCCCAAGCTTTCCAAGCATGTCATAAGCCCGGTATGGATCAAAGTCACTATAAAAGTCCACAAACAGGTTGATGGTGTCCTTGATGGACCTGTTGTCATCAAGATATGTCTTATCAGGAAGATAAGAGATGACGCGCTTTGTTTCTATACCAATTGGCTGTCCGTCTACAAAAACAGATCCATTTGTGGGACGAAGAAGTCCGCACAGGATCTTGATCATTGTTGTCTTGCCGCTTCCGTTTGGTCCAAGAAGGCCAACTATTTTTCCGCTGCCAATCTCAAGATTGACGTCGTATAGGGCTGTACAAGCATCATAGACCTTGGTAAGGCCCCTGATTTCAATAAGTTTACTCATTTCATTACTCCTCCTCCAAGTGATTTTACCATGATATGACCATTTTCAATATATAGATTGCGCACAATGAAGACGGGTGTTAGAATCAAGAGGATGAGCCAGAGGGCTCAAACCTACATATTTACAGGAGACAAGAAACCATGACAGATTACAAGTTACTTGCTAAGCAGATCAAAGCTCTGGCAGACGATGAACCAAACTTCATTCCGGTTTTTTCGAATGCCTCAGCTCTTTTATATGACAACATGGAAGACCTTAACTGGGCAGGCTTTTACATTATGAATAAAGGCTCCCTTATGCTGGGACCTTTCCAGGGGAAGGTTGCCTGCATAAGGATAGAGGTTGGAAAGGGTGTCTGCGGAACTGCTGTGGCAGAAGATAAGACACAGCTTGTAAAAGATGTCCACCAGTTCCCTGGACATATCGCCTGCGACAGTGCATCCAACTCAGAGATTGTCGTACCTATCCATAAAGATGGACAGGTAGTGGCGGTTCTTGATATAGACAGCCCAAGCCTTTCAAGGTTTGATGAGACTGATAAAGAGGGGCTTGAGGAATTTGTAAGAGCCCTTGAAGAAGTAATAGAATTCTAAGGAGGCTGGATATGATTTCTTTTGCCAGTGATTACACAAAGGGGGCTCATCCACAGATATTAGAGCGCCTTATGGAAAACAATTTCGACCAGATGCCGGGATATGGCACTGATGATATCTGCAAAAGTGCTGCAGACAAGATCAAGGAAAAATGTGGCTGCCCTGAGGGAGACGTGTTCTTCCTGGTGGGTGGAACCCAGACCAACCAGACTATAATCGATATGCTTCTTAAACCCTATGAGGGCATTGTGACAGCAGATACCGGCCACATAGCAGCTCACGAAGCAGGTGCTATCGAGTTCTCGGGACACAAGGTTCTGACTCTTCCAAACAAAGGCGCTGAAAAAGATACAGATAAGTACGGATCTGATATAGGTAAGATCAACGCTTCTGATCTTAAGAAATACATTGAGACCTTTTATGGTGATGGCAACCACGAGCACATGGTCTTTCCTGGGGCTGTGTACATTTCCCACCCCACAGAGTATGGAACACTTTACACTAAGAAGGAACTTACAGACATTTCGGCGGTCTGCAGAGAGTTTAAGATTCCCCTGTTCCTTGACGGCGCAAGGCTTGGATATGGTCTTATGAGCAAAAGAACTGACGTCACCATCAAGGACATCGCTGCTCTGACAGATGTCTTTTACATCGGCGGTACCAAGGTGGGAGCCCTTTTTGGAGAAGCAGTTGTGTTCCCTAAGAGAGTACCAACAGCCCACCCTGTTCCGGTTATCAAGCAGCACGGAGCCCTTCTTGCCAAGGGATGGCTTCTTGGGATCCAGTTCGACACTCTTTTTACTGATGACCTTTACTTCGAGATAAGTGAAAACGCAATTGAGATGGCAGAGCTCCTTAAGGAAAGACTGACAGAAAAGGGATATGAGTTCTTCCTGGATTCTCCAACAAATCAGCAGTTCATTATTGTAAGTGATGACAAGTTAAAAGAGCTGTCACAAAACGTAGGCTACAGCTTCTGGGAAAAGTATGATGACACTCACACAGTCATAAGACTTGCCACTGACTGGGCAACAACAGAGGATGATATTGATGCTCTCATGAGATATTTATAAAAAAGTTTTTTGAAACAAAGGGCAGCTGCAAATGGCGCAGTTGCCCTATTTTTGCGGGTTTCCACTTTGCTTATTAGGCGCGTTGAAGGAAAAGCGGTTTAAAGTGATAAAGTTTTTGTTGACATTCCCTGTAGTTAGCGCTTACTATGGTTAATATACATCAATTGTATACACGTATAAGCATTAATATCACCAGGAGGATGACATTATGAAGAAAAAGATTTTGTCTGTCATGCTGGCTTCAGTTTTAGCCATGAGCATGATCGGATGCGGAAGCTCTGCTGTTAGCGGAGTTACTGAGACAGAGACAACAGAGTCTGCTGATTCTACACAGAGCGCAGACACAACAGAGAGTGCTGATGCTACTGCAGCAGAGTCTACAGGAGAGGGTTCAGGAGAGGATCTCAACGTAATGCTTGAGACACCAGTTGAGTCACTTGACCCACAGCAGGCAACAGACGGAACCTCATTTGAGGTGATCGCAGATTACACAGATGGTCTTATGCAGATGGATGCAGATGGACAGGCTGTAAACGCTATTGCTGAGAGCGTAGACGTTTCAGATGACGGTCTTACATATACATTCCACCTTCGCGCAGATGCTAACTGGAGCAACGGCGAGCCTGTAACAGCTAATGACTTCGTATTTGCATGGCAGAGAGCAGTTGATCCTGAAATCGCTTCAGAGTATTCTTATATGCTCAGCGATATCGGCCAGATCGTAAATGCACAGGAGATCATTGACGGTGCTAAGGACAAGACAGAACTTGGCGTAACAGCAGTTGATGACAAGACACTTGAGGTTAAGCTCAACGTTCCTGTCAGCTACTTCCTTTCACTTATGTACTTCCCAACATTCTACCCTGTAAATCAGGCTTTCTATGAGAGCGTTGGAGATACATTCGCTACAAGCCCTGAGACAACTCTTTCAAACGGTGCATTTGTACTTGACGACTATCAGCCAGCAGCAACAACTATTCACCTTACCAAGAATGCCGACTACTACAATGCTGACAGCGTTAAGCTTGCCGGACTTAACTATCAGGTTATCCAGGATTCACAGCAGGCTCTTATGAGCTACCAGAATGGCGACCTTGATACAACTCTTGTAAATGGTGAGCAGGTTGACCAGGTTAAGGATGATCCAGCATTCCAGGCAATTGGTGCAGGATACCTCTGGTACATCAGCCCTAACATCCAGGATGTAAAAGAGCTTGCTAACGTAAATATCCGTTACGCTATCACAATGGCACTCAACAGAGAGGCTATCACAACAGACGTACTTAAGGATGGTTCAGCTCCTACATTTACAGCTGTTCCTATGGACTTCGCAGCAGGCCCAGACGGATCAGATTTCTCAGCTGACCAGAACAAGTTCTCAGATGTATGTAAGTATGACGCAGCAGCTGCTGCAGACTACTGGGCTAAGGGACTTGAGGAACTTGGCATCACAGAGCTTACACTTACAATGATCCACGATGCAGACGATGCTCCTATCAAGGTTGCACAGGTTGTTAAGGAGCAGCTTGAGACAACACTTCCTGGACTTACTGTTGAACTTCAGCAGATGCCTAAGAAGGAAAGAGTACAGCGTATGCAGGAAGGCGAGTTCGAGCTCGGACTTACACGTTGGGGCCCTGACTATGCTGATCCTATGACATACCTTGGAATGTGGGTAACAAACAACTCCAACAACTACGGTTTCTGGAGCAATGCTGATTATGACAAGATCATCGACGAGTGCACAACTGGTGAGACAGCTATGGATGCTACAGCTCGTTGGGCAGCACTCTACGATGCAGAAAAGATCGTAATGGACGAGGCAGTTATCTTCCCTCTCTACACTCAGTGCAATGCTGAGCTTATTTCTACCGAAGTATCAGGAATCGAGTTCCACCCTGTTGCTCTCAACAGAGTATATAAGAACGCAGTAAAGAACTGATCTAAAAATAAGGCATAAAGAAGGCTACTGCGCGAGGGCGGGTGGTGGATACTATCTGTCTTCGCGCAGTTTCTCTATTGGGGTAGTCATGAAAAAATATGTTATTAAGAGAGTGGTGACAGCTTTTTTCACACTGCTGGCCATCACACTGATACTTTTTATACTGATGCAGCTGATGCCAGGTTCTCCTTTCAACGATGAGAAACTTAACGACACTCAGAGGGCTGCATTATACGCAAAATATGGTCTGGATAAACCGATAATCGTTCAGTTTTTCCAGTATGTCTTTAATATGTTTAGAGGAGACCTTGGAGTTAGCTACAAGATTTCCAAGAATACACCGATCACACAGCTTATCGCATCCCGTCTTCCAATCTCTATAGGCGTTGGTTTTGCGGCAGTTATGATAGGAGCTGTTGTTGGTCTTTTACTGGGCCTGCTTGCTGCCTTTAAGAAGGACACATTCTGGGATACCCTGGCAACGATCATTTCAGTAATCGGAGTGTCAGTGCCCTCCTATGTGTTTGCGCTGGCTCTGTCTTACCAGTTCGGATTTAAACTCAAGTGGTTTCCAATGCTCTTTTCAGCAAAAGATGTGATAGGATCCAGCGTCCTTCCTTCAATCTCGCTGTCCATGTTCACCATGGCATCCATCGCCAGGTTTACAAGGGCTGAGATGATAGAGGTTTTGGGCTCTGATTATATGCTTCTTGCTGAGTCCAAGGGACTTTCGGGGAACAAGCTTATCTTTTCCCATGCACTTAGAAATGCCCTTATTCCTATCATTACCGTGTTGGCACCTCTTGTTGTTGACCTTATGACAGGTTCACTGGTTGTGGAAAAGATCTTTTCCATTCCTGGAGTTGGGTCACTCCTTGTAAACGCAATCCAGTCTAATGACTATAACGTGGTTATAGCTCTTAGCTTTATATATTCAGCAATGTACATCGTGATCATGCTGGTGGTGGACATCCTCTACGGCGTGATCGATCCAAGAATCCGTGTGGCAAAGGAGGGAGACTAATATGGCAGATACAGTTATGCTTTCAAAAGAGCCCTACGTGCCTACTGATGCGGACTTCAAGCTTAAAGGAAACACAGAAGATATTCTCGTGGATTCCAACTTCGCATCCCAGAGTTTCTGGAAAGAGGTTGTTGCAAGGTTTAGAAAGAAAAAGAGTGCGGTGTTTGGACTTATCTTCGTGCTTGTCATTACTTTCTTTGCCTTTGTGGGACCTTCAATGAACAGCTATACATACTCGGGGCAGGATCTCTCTCAAAAGAATCTTGCACCGAGGATTCCTCTTATAGAGTACACAGGCTTTTTTGATGGTCACGAAAACATCGCAACCACCAAGGGAACCAAAACAGTTAACCTCTATTTTGAGAACAAGCTCCCTGACACCTTTTACTGGTTCGGAAGTGATAACTTTGGAAGAGACATCTGGACAAGAACCTGGTCCGGAGCTCAGGTTTCACTTATCATCGCAGTTGCAGCGGCTATCATCGACATGATCATTGGTATGAGCTACGGCCTTATTTCCGGATACTTTGGCGGAAAGGTTGATATGGTCATGCAGAGGATATTAGAGATTGCCAACGGTATTCCAAGGCTTGTTATTGTAACCCTTCTTCTTTTGGTGTTTAAGCCTGGTATGCTGACCATTATCGTAGCCCTGATGCTGACAGAATGGGTGGGCATGAGCAGGATTGCAAGAGCTGAGATGCTAAAACTCAAGGAGCAGGAGTTCGTTCTTGCTTCAAGAACGCTGGGTGCTGGAAGCATGCATATCATTTTCAGCGAGGTCCTTCCTAATATTATCGGACCCATCATCACTCAGGTAATGTTCTCAATTCCTACAGCTATCTTCACTGAGGCTTTCCTGTCCTTTGTAGGACTTGGAATTCCGGTACCAAGGTGCTCACTTGGTTCCCTTATTTCAGAAGGCTTCAACAGCTTTACAACACACCCTTATCAGATAATTCCACCGATTGTTGTTATGGCGCTTTTGATGCTGAGCTTCAACCTGGTGGCAGACGGTCTTAGAGAGGCCCTGGATCCCAAGCTTAAGGAGATGTAAGACCAGATGAGTGAAGAAAAGAAATTACGTGAAAAAATACTTGATGTCAAAAACCTGGACATCACCTTTGAGACAACTGCCGGTAAGGTACATGCCATCAGAGGAGTTAATATAGATCTCTATCAGGGCGAGACTGTAGCCATCGTTGGTGAGTCTGGTTCTGGTAAGTCAGTTACAATGCGTGCAGCCATGGGAATCCTTGCCAAGAACGCAGTTGTAAACAGCGGAGAAATCATCTACAGATATCGCGACAACGTGGGCGGAATCGACTACAACCCTGAGAACGATGCGAATGCCCAGTGGAAAGAAGCTGATATCCTTAAAATGGACAAGAAGTGGATCAGAAAGCACATCAACGGCAGAAGGATCGCAATGGTGTTCCAGGATCCCATGACCAGCCTTGATCCTACAATGACCATCGGTAAGCAGATCATGGAAGGCATGATCTGGCACTACAAGATCGACAAGAAGGACGCCTATGAAAGGGCTGTAAATCTTCTTAAGGAAGTTGGTATTGAGGATGCTGAAAAGAGAATGAAGCAGTATCCACATCAGCTCTCAGGCGGAATGAGACAGAGAGTTGTCATCGCTATAGCTCTTTCCTGTAACCCTGACCTTCTTATCTGCGACGAGCCAACAACAGCTCTTGATGTTAACATTCAGGCCAAGATCCTTGAGCTTATCAAAAAGGTTCAGAAGGAGAGAGATATTGCAGTAATCTACATCACCCATGACCTGGGAGTTGTGGCAAAAGTTGCAGACTACGTAAACGTTATGTATGCAGGAAAGATCGTTGAGGTCGGTAACATCAACGAGATCTTCTATGAGCCCAAGCACCCATACACCTGGGGACTTCTGTCAGCAATGCCTGACCTTGGAACAGACGATGACAGGCTCTATACGATCCCTGGTTCACCACCAAACCTTCTCCACGAGAAGGAGGGAGATGCATTTGCACCAAGAAATGCTTATGCTCTTGAGATTGACGACAAGCTTGAGCCTCCAATGTTCCAGATTTCAGAGACCCACTGGGCAGCTACATGGCTCCTTGACCCAAGGGCTCCTAAGGTTGAGATGCCAAAAGAGCTAAAGGCAAGAATCGAGAGAATGAAGAAGGAGGCTATGGTAAATGACAGCAAATTATAATGCAGAGCCTCTTTTGGAGGTAAAGGGACTTAAGCAATATTTCCCTGTAAGCAAGACCTATACAGTAAAGGCTGTAGATGATGTGAGCTTTAAAGTATATCCTGGCGAGACCTACGGTCTTGTTGGCGAGTCAGGTTCCGGAAAGTCCACTATCGGAAGGAGCATAATAAGGCTTTACGATCCAACAGAAGGAACCATAAACTTCTGCGGAATGGACATATCCGGTAAGATGAGCAGGGATGTAAAAGAAAAGCTCCGTATTCAGATGCAGATGATCTTCCAGGACCCAATGGCATCCCTGAATCCAAGAAAAAAGATCAAGGACATCATCGGAGAAGCACTGGATGTGCATCACTTCTATAACAGCAAGGCAGAGAGAGACCAGCGCGTTGAGGCTATCCTTGAGAAGGTTGGTCTTGCCAAGGAGCATGCTGACAGATATCCCCATCAGTTCTCCGGTGGACAGCGCCAGAGGGTTGGTATCGCAAGAGCTCTTATCCTCAATCCCAAGCTTGTTATTGCAGATGAGTGTATCTCGGCTCTGGACGTTTCTATCCAGGCCCAGGTAGTAAACCTTATGAAGGACATCCAGGCGGAGCTTGGAACTGCATATCTGTTTATCGCTCATGATCTTTCTATGGTAAAGTACATTTCTGACAGGATCGGAGTTTTGCATCTTGGACATTTACTGGAGACAGGAACTACGGATGAGATCTTTTCAAATCCAATCCATCCTTATACGAAATCTCTTTTGTCTGCGATCCCGATCCCTAATCCGGAGCTGGAAAAGAACCGCGAAGCCATAAACTACGACTACAAGACGTCCGGGATTGACTACACTAAGGGCACAGAGCATCTGGTTAGCGGTTCCCACTACGTAAAATGTACAGACGAAGAGTTTGAGGCATGGACAAAGAAGTCCGTCTGAGCCGTACATTTTAGCGAATTAGTTCTTGCATGTTTTAACGATTAGTAGTAGAATGTGTGCATTATAAATAGAAAAGCTGTGACGAAGACAGTAGGTAGTAATCGAAAGTTTGCAGAGAGCCTGCATTTGGTGCGAGCAGGTACGAGTAGTTGCTAGTCGAAAATCACTTCCGAGCTGCAGGATCAAAAGAAAAGATGACAAAGGAACCGTCCCCGTGACATGTTTTTATTTCGAGTAGATCTTTGCCGTGAGTCCCCACGTTAACGGGAAGCGTATTCAACCGGATATTCCGGCGCGTATGTAAATGGGTGGTATAACGAGTGTATATTATTGGCCTCGTCCTTTTTACAAGGACGGGGCTTTTTATGTGATGAAAGGAGCTCAAAATGTATAACAAAGTCGATACCGATATGAATTTTGTCGGCAGAGAAAAAAAGATCGAAGAGTTCTGGAAAAAAGAAGATATTTTCCAGAAGAGTGTTGATACCCGCAGCAAGGGCGAGATGTATATGTTCTATGATGGCCCTCCAACAGCTAATGGTAAGCCACACATCGGACATGTTCTTACCCGTGCCATCAAGGATATGATCCCAAGATATCGTACAATGAAGGGATACACTGTTCCTCGTAAGGCTGGTTGGGACACACACGGACTTCCTGTAGAGCTGGAAGTTGAGAAGATGCTTGGTCTTGACGGCAAAGAGCAGATCGAAGAGTACGGCATAGAGCCTTTCATCAAAAAGTGTAAGGAATCTGTGTGGAAGTACAAGGGAATGTGGGAAGATTTCTCAGGTACAGTCGGATTCTGGGCTGACATGGAGCATCCTTACATTACATATGATGACAACTTTATTGAGTCCGAGTGGTGGGCTCTTAATGAGATCTGGAAGAAAGGTCTTTTATACAAGGGATTTAAGGTGGTTCCTTACTGCCCTCGCTGTGGCACACCTCTTTCATCTCACGAGGTAGCACAGGGCTACAAGACATTAAAAGAGCGCACAGCTGTCGTTCGTTTCAAGGTATCAGGCGAAGATGCTTACTTCCTCGCATGGACAACAACACCCTGGACACTTCCTTCAAACATCGGTCTTTGCGTAAACCCTGATGAGAAGTACGTCAAGGTCAAGGCTGCTGATGGATATACATACTACCTGGCAGAAGCTCTTGCAGACACAGTTCTTGGAGGTCTGTCAAAAGAGGAAGGTCAGAAGGCATACGAAGTTCTTGAGACATACGTTGGAACAGACCTTGAGTACAAGGAATACGAGCCACTTTATCAGTGTGCCAAGGATGAGGCTGACAAGCAGCACAAGAAGGCGTTCTTTATTTACTGCGACAACTATGTAACCATGTCAGATGGTACCGGTATTGTACATATCGCTCCTGCATTTGGTGAAGACGACGCAAGAGTTGGACGTAAGTACGACGCACCTCTTGTACAGATGGTTGACAGCGAAGGTAAATTAAAGCCAGAAACTCCTTTCGCAGGTTACAGATGCAAGCCTACACAGAAGGAAATGGATGAGGGTGCAATAAGCGCAGATCCTGAGGTACTCAAGGATCTTGATGGAAGAGGACTTCTTTTCTCAGCACCTAAGATGGAGCACGATTATCCTCACTGCTGGAGATGCTCTACACCACTTCTTTACTATGCTCGTTCTTCATGGTTCATCAAGGTTACAGAGGTTAAGGATGACCTTATCCGCAACAACAAGGAGATCAACTGGGTTCCTGAGTCAATCGGTAAGGGACGTTTCGGCGACTGGCTTGAGAACATTCAGGACTGGGGTATTTCCCGTGACAGATACTGGGGAACTCCTCTTAACATCTGGGAGTGCGATGACTGCGGCCATCAGCTTTCTGTAGGTTCAAGAAAAGAGCTTGCTGAGCTTTCAGGAGATCCTGCAGCTGAAACAGTTGAGCTTCACAGACCATATATCGACAAGTTCGAGATCACATGTCCTAAGTGCGGCAAGAAGATGCATAGGGTAAAAGAGGTTATTGACTGCTGGTTCGACTCAGGAGCAATGCCATTTGCACAGCTCCACTACCCATTTGAGAACAAGGAACTCTTTGAGAAGCAGTTCCCTGCTGAGTTCATCTCAGAGGCTGTAGATCAGACAAGAGGATGGTTCTACTCACTTCACGCAGAGGCAACACTTCTTTTCAACAAGCCAGCATTTAAGAACGTTATCGTTCTTGGTCTTGTACAGGATGAAAACGGACAGAAGATGAGTAAGTCAAAGGGCAACGCTGTTGATCCTTTTGATGCTCTTGAAAAATACGGTGCAGATGCCATCAGATGGTACTTCTACACCAACTCAGCACCATGGCTTCCAAGCCGTTTCTCTGGGGATGCAGTTATGGAGGGACAGCGTAAGTTCCTTGGAACACTTTGGAACACATATGCATTCTTTACACTGTATGCAAATATTGATGGCTTTGACGCTGCTAATTACAAGCTTGAGCCAGATAAGCTCACAGTTATGGACAAGTGGCTTCTTTCTAAGCTTAACAGCTGCGTAAAGGCTGTGGATGACAACCTTGGTAACTACAGGATCCCAGAAGCTGGTAAGGCTCTTGATAACTTTGTAGATGAGATGAGTAACTGGTATGTAAGAAGATCCCGTGAGAGATTCTGGGCAAAGGGAATGGAGCAGGATAAGATCTCTGCTTACATGACTCTTTATACAGCTCTTGTTACTGTATCCAAGGCAGCGGCTCCTATGGTTCCGTTTATGACAGAGGAGATCTACCAGAACCTTGTAAGAAACAGCTTCAAGGATGCACCTGAGTCAATCCACCTTTGCGACTTCCCTGCTGTTGATGAGTCACTTATCGATACCAAGCTTGAGAAGGATATGGAGGAAGTTCTCGACATCGTAGTTCTTGGAAGAGCAGCAAGAAATGCAGCAAACATCAAGAACCGTCAGCCAATCGGACAGATGTATGTAAAGGCAGAGCAGACTGTAGGCGAGTTCTACACAGATATCATCAGAGAAGAGCTCAATGTCAAGAACGTTGCATTTACAGACGATGTAAGAGATTTTACAAGCTACAGCTTCAAGCCACAGCTTAAGACACTGGGACCTAAGTATGGCAAGAACATCGGAGCTATCAAGTCTTACCTTGAGACTCTTGATGGCAACGCTACAATGGATGAGCTTAACACAAACGGCTCTATCAAGTTCACAGTTAACGATGTTGACGTAGAGCTTGTTAAGGAAGATCTCCTTATCGAGATGGCTCAGAAGGAAGGCTTCATTTCTCAGGAGAACTGGGGAATCACAGTTGTTCTTGACACCAACCTTACTGAGGAGCTCTTAAACGAAGGCTTTGTCCTTGAGGTTATCAGTAAAGTTCAGACAATGCGTAAGGATTCCGGATTCGAAGTTATGGATCACATCAAGGTTTCCTTAAACGGCAACGACAAGCTTGCAGGCATTGTTAAGGCTAACGAGAGCAGCATCTCAACAAAAGTACTTGCCAACGAGGTTGTATACGGATCCGATGTGGCCAACGCTAAAGAGTGGGATATCAACGGTGAAAAAGTTACAATCGGCGTTGAAAAGGTTTGATGTTCTGATATGAAAAAAACTATTATCGTTATGCCGGTGGCTAACGAAGAGGCTACTATGGGGGTGGTGATAGACAAGATCTTATCACTGCCCTATGATAACCTGTGTCTTTACCCTGTTGTGGATGACTACAGCAAGGACAGGACCGCAGACATAATAAGAAGCTATGAACATACCGGCAGAGTAAAATGTATATATTTCCCTGAGAGCACCGGGGTTATCAGCTGCTACCTTGAGGGCTACAAGAGAGCCTTGGAGGATGGCGCAGAGCAGATAATAGAAATGGACGGCGGTGGAAGTCACAAACCTGAAGAGATCCCCCAGTTCATTGAGAAGCTCGATGAGGGTTATGACTGCGTATTCGGATCCAGGTTCGTTGAGGGCGGCGGAATAAACAGTCAGCCACTTTACAGACGCTTTTTGAGCAGCGGTGGAACAATCCTTTCAAATGCAGTTCTTGGCACTACGCTTAAGGATATGACCAGTGGTTTTGAAGCCTTTAAGGCAGAGATCCTTAAGGGAATGGATCTTGATGCCATCCTGTCTACAGGACATATGTACCAGACAGAGATGCGCTATTATTGCAGAAAATTCAGGTATGTAGAGGTTCCTATCCACTATACCGGCAGCTCTTCAAGCCTGAAGCTTAAGTCGGTGACAGAGGCG
This sequence comes from Butyrivibrio sp., assembly GCA_015056565.1. Classification (GTDB taxonomy): domain Bacteria; phylum Bacillota; class Clostridia; order Lachnospirales; family Lachnospiraceae; genus Butyrivibrio. The sequence goes on along the minus strand of SVGB01000004.1, from coordinate 26,820 downwards.
CTGAAAATTCTTTTTATGCTTAAAAAGAATGAAAAAAGGGTACTTAAATGAAGACTAAGTTTCTAATATTAGGAGCAGGCCCATCCGGGCTTAGTTTTGCAGAATCACTTTTGCGTAACGGCGAAAGTGATTTTGTGCTACTTGAAAAAGAAAATGAAGCAGGGGGACTGTGCAGGTCAAAGGATGTGGACGGAACCCCTTTAGATATAGGGGGAGGACACTTTCTTGATGTAAGGCGACCAAAAGTGTGCGAGCTGCTCTTTGACTTTATGCCCCGTGATGAATGGAGGCAATATGAAAGGGACAGCAGGATAAGGTTTGATCAGTACGAGCTCCATCATCCCTTTGAAGCTAACATCTGGGAACTGCCTGAGGATAAACAGAAGTACTTTCTTGACTCTATTGCCAAGGCGGGCTGTAATACCGGAAAAGAGATCCCTGAGAAATTCGTGGACTGGATCACCTGGAAATTGGGAGATGCTATAGCCGATACCTATATGCTGCCCTATAACCGCAAGATGTTTGGGGATAACTTAAACGAACTTGGTATTTACTGGCTTGATAAGCTTCCAAATACCAGTTATGAAGAGACTTTAAAGTCCTGCAGGGAAAAACGGGCTTTTGGAACTCAGCCTGGCCATGCAAAGTTCTTTTACCCGGTTAAATACGGATATGGCGAAGTCTGGAAGAGAATGGGGGACCATCTGGGCGAAAGACTTCATCTGGAAGAGCCGGTAAATACAATTGACTTTGAAAAACGAGAAGTCATGTTAGACGGCGGGAGGAAAATAAGCGCGGACTACATTATTGTCACTGTGCCCTGGAGGAGCATGGCTTTTTCTGGCGCGCCTCATAGCGTAATGCAGGCAGTTGGCAAGCTTTCCCATACATCAATAGAGGTGACATATCATCCTGAAGATATGGATACTGATGCCCAGTGGATCTACTATCCGGATGAAAGCCTTGATCACCACAGGATCCTGGTAAGGAAAAACTTCTATCCCGGCGCAAAGGGCTACTGGACTGAAACTCGCTCTGAGAGATTTAAAGACGATGGCTCCTTAGAAAATTTCCATATGGAGTATGCTTATCCTGTGAATACTCTGGATAAGCCTGCTGCAATGGAAGAGATACTCGGCTTTGCAAGACAAAACAATGTGTTTGGCATTGGAAGATGGGGTGAGCACAATCACTACAACTCAGATGCTGCGGTAGAAAGAGCAGTCAATCTTGCAGATACGCTGTCAAACTGACAACTTAAGAGGTTTTTATGGAGAAAAGAGTAACTAAAGGAAAGTACATAGCTCTGGCAGCGATCCTGCTGATCTGCGGACTATTAGTGGCACTGCTTTTTAGGAAGGTCCCAGGACTTGATAAGACAAAAGAAATGCTGCCACGCCTTGGACAGGAGCCAGTCTATGTGGAGATGACTGACGGGGAAGCATTGTCAGTTACCTATACACCAAAAGAGGATATGACAGTAAGATCTCTTAAGATCCTTTTGGTGAACACAGGAAATGGCACTGTCTCAGATTCGGAAGTTCCTTATCTTAAGGTTTCCCTGTTTGGAGCTGATAAGAAAGCTATCTGGGAAGATGTCATAAACATGGCAGATGTAGAGGCAGGAAGCTGGCACAGTTTATATGCTCCTTTTGACCTGGCTAAGGATATAACATACACTTTTGAATTTCTGCCCTTGGGCTGTGATCCATATTTTATGAAGGTTTCAGGCTATGAACCTGGAATTTCACTGGGCTTTGAAGTGGTTACAAGCCCTGAGGTCATTTATGGAGATATTTTCTATTACTCGATCCCGCTGGTGATCCTGGCTGGAATTATTGCCATAGGATTTCTCCTTGCAGGGGACAGGATCAGAAAAATTGCAGAGGCTTTGAAAGAGAACAAAACTGCTTTGCTTTATTTTAATATTCTGTTTCTTATTCTTTTGTTTATAACTCTTTCAGTAAAGATCTTAAAGACAGCTTATATAGATGGTGTTTATATTTCCTCAGATTCTGACGGATACATGAGAGAAGCAGTAAATCTTGTGGCAGGTAACGGCTTTTCCTACGAGGGACTTGCTGGTTATAAGAGCCATTTTGCCAACTGGCCAATAGTATATCCTTTGATGATCGCTGCGGTAATGATAGTCACAGGAGCAAATGCCTACCTTGCAGGCAAGATTGTGGCAATACTGACGATTGCTGTGATCTTCGCAGTTTTGTTTGTGGAATTTAAAGGGAAGGCCTGGGCATACAGCCTTGCTTTTACTAATGCAGGTTTTCTTGGGCTTTGCTACTACACCTGGAGCGAAGTGCCATTTATCCTTTTCATGATGCTGTTTGCTCTGACTTTTGCAAAGATCATCAGCCAAAAAGATCCAAAGGCAAAAAGCTTTGTATTTCTGACACTCTGGGGAAGTCTTGCATTCCTTACCAGATATTTTGGACTGTTTTTGTGGATGGTTGCAGGGGCTTACTGGCTTTTCCTGGTGATAGAAGAGCTTCGGGCTGAAGGGATAGGAAAAGGATTATTTACCAAAAAGATTTTGGGACTTTTCTTTAGCGGAGCAGCTTTTGGAGTAATAGGCGGCGGTTATCTTGTGATGAACAAGATATTTAATGGATATCCTACAGGCGTCAGCAGAGGAACCTGGTGGGATGACTATGCCAGCCTTACAAGAGACCTTGTAAACAGCATTCTGGTTGAGATATTTAACGTGTTCTCGCTTGAAGTGCCACAGCTTATTGACAGGCTTGGACCTGCAATGAGCGTCTGGTTTATTGTACTTGTGGCAGCGCTTATGGCGTACGCGATCATCAAGTGCAAAAAGAAGGATGTAAGGGCCATGTCACTGATAATTATTTCAGCAGCCTACTACGTCATTTTTACTCTGGTGCGCTACAGATCCAGCATGGACACCTTCTACTTCAGATTTTTTGCGCCAGCTACAGTGCTTCTTGTTATGGGTCTTGTTTGCCTTATTAGTGAGAATGGTCTTTTAAGCAGCGGCGTAATAAGGGTGATAGCTGTATTTTCACTTCTGTTTACTGCAATAAACTGCGCTTCTTATGTAAAAGAGATTCCAAACTGGAACGATGGACCTACGGCTTTTGATGTGGTAAAAAGCGACTGGGACCAGATGTACAGCGAAATCCCTCAAAAGAGCGTCATGATATGGAGTGATCTGGATTACCGCAGCACCTGGTACAGGCCTGATGTGTATAATGGGGAGCTTTACGAAGGAGATACATGGGAGAGCCTGACGGTGAGATATTATGCATCGGATTATGTTGTGATAAAAAAGGAAGATGCGCAGGCACTTGTTGAGTCAGGAAACTACGATGATACAGTGTCAAAGAAGATTGAAGATGCAATGAATTCTTCCAGCACAGGTAAGTATCTGATCCTTCAAAAGAAATAATATTTACATTTTTTTGCATATTTAGGAGTACTCAGCCTCCTTCAGTAAGCAAAACACAAGAAAATAACAGTTTTCCCCTGTGCAGTGGAGCGCAAACGCCGATACACAGGGGATTTCTTTTTGCCTTTACGGCTAATTTACGGATATTTTATAGAATTGTGTATGAATTTGCGGTAAAATAGTTAGGTAAATTTGATATTTATGAGGAGGATATGATGAAGAAAAAGAAGATGTCTTTTGACAAGGACCTGTTCAAGAGAAGCGTTCAGTACAATGTTAAGACTCTGTACAGGAAAACTATGGAGGAAGCAGATCCTCAGGAGCTATATCAGGCGGCGGCTTATGCCATCAAGGATGCCATAGTTGACCACTGGATGACTACTCAGAAGGCAGCAGCCGAGCAGGATCCAAAGATAGTTTACTACATGTCCATGGAATTCCTTATGGGTAGGGCATTTGGTAACAATATCATCAATCTTCAGGCATATAAACCAGTTAAGGACGCCCTTGATGAACTGGGAATAGATGTAAATGTACTTGAGGATCAGGAGCCGGATCCAGCCCTTGGTAATGGCGGCCTTGGAAGACTTGCAGCGTGCTTTCTTGATTCTCTTTCAACTCTTGGTTACATGGCCTATGGCTGTGGTATCCGCTACAAATATGGTATGTTCCGTCAGAAGATAAGAGACGGCTATCAGGTAGAGGTCCCGGATACGTGGCTTGAGAACGGCAATCCATTTGAGCTTAGGAGAAACGAGTACGCCAAGGAAGTTAAGTTTGGCGGTTATGTAAACATGTACACCGATGACCGCGGCAGAACAGTGTTCAAGCAGGAGGGGTATCAGGTAGTTAAGGCTGTCCCTTATGATCTTCCTGTTGTGGGCTACGGAAACGGCGTTGTTAACACCTTGAGGATCTGGGATGCTGAGCCTATCCAGTGCTTCCAGCTAGATTCCTTTGACAAGGGCGACTATCAGAAGGCTGTAGAGCAGGAGAATCTTGCAAGCCAGCTCTGTGAAGTCCTTTACCCCAATGACAATCATATTGCAGGAAAAGAGCTAAGACTCAAGCAGCAGTATTTCTTTATCTCTGCTTCAGTTCAGACTGCTCTTAAGAGATACCTTAAAAATCACGACGATATTAAGAAGTTCTACGAAAAAGCTGTATTCCAGCTCAACGATACACATCCTACAGTAGCAGTTGCAGAGCTTATGAGACTTCTCATGGATGAGTACTACCTCACATGGGATGAGGCCTGGGATGTAACTGTTAAGACTTGCTGCTACACCAACCACACCATCATGGCAGAGGCTCTTGAGAAGTGGCCAGTAGATCTTTTCCAGAGACTTCTTCCAAGAATCTATCAGATCGTAGATGAGATCAACAGAAGATTTGTTGACCAGATCATGCGCCAGTACACTGGAAGCGCAGGCATTGATGTTCAGGCCAAGATCCGCAGCATGGCTATCCTCTATGACAATCAGGTCAAGATGGCTCATCTTGCCATTGTTGGTGGACATTCAGTAAATGGTGTTGCCAAGCTTCACACTGAGATCCTTGAAAAGAGAGAGCTCAAGGACTTCTACGAGATGATGCCTGAGAAGTTCAACAACAAGACCAACGGTATCACACAGCGTAGATTCCTTCTTCACGCTAATCCACTTCTTGCACAGTGGGTTACTGACAAGATCGGAGATGGTTGGATCACAGACCTTTCAGAGATGGACAAGCTCAAGGCATTTGTTAATGACAAGAAGGCCCTTGAGGAGTTCATGGATATCAAGTACCAGAACAAGAAGCGCCTTGCAGCCTACATCAAGGAGCACAACGGCGTTGAGGTTGATCCTAAGTCAATCTTTGATGTTCAGGTAAAGAGACTTCACGAGTACAAGAGACAGCTCCTTAATATCCTTCAGGTTATCCACAAATACAAGGATATCAAGGCTCATCCTTCAAAGGATTTCTATCCAAAGACATATATCTTTGGTGCCAAGGCAGCAGCTGGTTACCTTACAGCCAAGCTCACCATCAAGCTTATCAACTCTGTGGCTGAGGTGGTAAACAATGACCCTGATATCAAGGGAAGACTTAAGGTTGTATTCATTGAGGATTATAAGGTTTCAAACGCAGAGCTCATCTTTGCTGCAGCAGATATCTCTGAGCAGATCTCAACAGCAAGTAAAGAGGCTTCTGGAACCGGTAACATGAAGATGATGCTCAACGGTGCTGTGACACTGGGAACTCTTGATGGTGCTAACGTTGAGATCGTAAATGAAGTTGGTGAAGAGAATGCATTTATCTTTGGTCTTACTTCTCAGGAAGTAATGGACTTTGAGAGAAATGGCGGCTACAATCCTATGGATATCTACAATTCAGATCCTAACGTCAAGAGCGTTCTTGACAGCCTTGTAGATGGCACATTCTCAAGCGATAAAGAGCTGTTCAGGCCTCTGTACAACTGCCTTCTTAACACAGTTAACTCCAACAAGGCAGACCAGTACTTCATTCTTAAGGACTTCGAGGCTTACCTTGAGGCTCACAGAAAGATCACAGACGCCTATGCAGACAAGAAGCGCTGGGCTAAGATGTCACTGCTCAACACTGCATCCTGCGGTAAGTTCTCATCCGACAGAACTATTCAGGAATATGTTGATGAAGTTTGGCATCTGGATAAGCTCAATATGGATGTTAAGTAAATAAGCCAATTAGAAAATCCCGCCACGAAAGTGGCGGGATTTTTTCAGTTTGGATCATTTGACTCCAAATGTCTTTCTTCTATAAGCTTTTCCACCTGCTTTAAGTTTTCTTTGTTGCCAGCAGGGGTGTCGCTCTTTGGCAGGCTCTTTCTGTAGACCGAGGGCGACATTTTCTTTTCCTGGCGGAACGCCTTTGAAAATACCAGCGGATCCGAATAGCCACAGGAGATGGCGATTGACTCGATAGGGAGCTTGGTGAGCTGCAAAAGCTCTGTGGCCTTGGCTATGCGGTAGCTTGTAAGGTACTGCTGAGGTGAGATGCCAAGGGTCTTTTCAAAAAGAGTGTACAGGTAACTGCGGTTAATGCAGACGTAGTTGGCAATATCTGTGACCTTGATGGGGTTACAGTAGTTGCTGCGGACGTAGGCCTGAGCCCTGGTCACGTAGTTGTTGTCGCTTCCGCTGTCGCTCTTTGCTGTGACGCTGATACCGGATGCAATAACGGACAAAAACATTGACAAAAGGCCGTTTCGACGAAGAACATCTTCGACGCTGAAGGTGTTGTGGTCCATCATGTCTTTTACAATGTCATAAATGTCCTTGGAGGCGTCGCTTTTAAAGACTGGCTGCTGAAGGGAAAGCCCAAGCTGAGCTACGACTTCGCCAGCTTTTTTGCCTCCAAAGCCTATCCAGGTGTAGGTCCAGGGATCCTTTTCGTCAGAGACGTAGTAAGCAAGTTCTTCAGGTACGATCAAAAATCCGTAGCCTTCCTTCAGGGGATAGTTTTTTCCACCAATAGAAAATCTGCCCTTTCCACTTAAGCAGTAATGTATCATGTAGTGGGGCTTTAGGGCTGGTCCAAAGCTGTGTCCAGGAAGAGTCTGGGAAAGGCCGCAGCAGTATACGTAAAGATCATCGGATTCTTCTGTGTTAAAAAGCAGTTTATAGGCTTTTTCCATGAATGTTCCTCGTGTTTTTAGAAAAATGTTTTGATAATTGTATTGTATTATGCAAAATATAACCTTTTCAAGCCCTCTAAACAATTGTGTTTTCTAATGTTTTACTGTAAAATGTATTATGCATTTTGGTTAAATGTGAAAGGATTATGTTTTGCAGAACGATATTCAGGATTTTTTAAAAGCAGGAAATGAGATTTTAAATAGTGTCTCAAGTGCCATAGACAGAAACGACTACAGCACCCTTCATTCAGACGTGGCAAGGGTTGTGAAGTCAGTAAGTGTAGACAGAAAGGTCAACTATTCGAGCCAGATGAGGCAGCAGGCTCAGAACCCTCAGCAGCAGAGGGCAAGGACAGTGGTGTTCCCGTTCCTTCAAAAGAACATCAGCAAATTCCTTGGAGTTCCACAGATGACCATTTCAGGAGCCATCGGAGCATTTTTCCTTCTGCCGCTTCTTGGAGCTATTCTTAGCGGATCGATTGCCGGATCTATCACTTTGGGAGTAATCGTTGCCGGCAGTTTGTTTTTCTTTTTACAGGGTAAAAAGAAATTTGAGCTTTCCAAAAAGTATTACCAGTATGGATCAGTGCTGAAGCAGGCGGAGTTCTTCAATATTTCAGACCTTGCCAAGGCTACAATGGGAAGCGACAAGAGTGTTCTTAAGGACATCAAGAACATGATAAAGCTTGGATTCCTTCCAAGAGCCCGTTTTGACAGCACTGAGACAGTGTGCATGGTCACAGACAGAGCCTACGAGCAGTACCTTGGAGCTGAGAGCGACAGGATCGCCAGAGAGCAGAAGGCTGAAGAGGATAAGAAGGCAGCCATTGCAGCTGAGAGAGCCAAGAACGCTGAGTACAAGAACCTTTCCGACAAGGAGATCCAGATCCTTGAGGAGGGCAAGGAATATATCGTATTTGTTCGTCAGATCAACGACGTTATCCCTGATACAGAGGAGATGTCCAACAAGCTCTACAGACTTGAGGAGATCATGAACAGGATCTTCGCTCAGGTGAAAAAAGATCCATCAAGTGCCGATGAGCTTCACAAGCTGATGAATTACTACCTGCCTACCACTAAAAAGCTTCTCAATGCTTACGTGGAGCTTGATAAGCAGCCAGAGGTTGGCGAGAACATCACTCAGACCAAGAAAGAGATCGACGATGCTATGGATACCATAAACATGGCCTTTGAGAGTCTCCTTGACAGCCTGTTCCAGGATATGGCTTGGGATATTTCTTCTGACATTTCAGTTATGAAGACCATGATGGCCCAGGATGGACTTACTGTTGAGGGACAGGGAATCACAGCTCAGACTGGGGCAGTTGCTCAGAGTATGGTAGGACAGGCTGCAGCCCAGAGCCTTGAATTTGGAGGCCAGGCAGCACAGGCACAGACACAGCCTAAATAAATCGATCACAAATTAGTGACAACTATTTTAGAATATATAGTTCTTAGGAGGATGATATGGGAGCAGATTTAGAATTTGGTGCAGCTCCAGCAGCACCATCACTTAGTTTTGGGGCAGAGGCTCAGGCACAGGAAGCACCAGCACCTGCTGCAGCAGAACCAGCCAAGGAGCAGACCAATGGCAATCTTGCACTTGAGGCTCAGCTTACAGCAGAGGAGCTCAAGCAGGTTGAGGACTTCAGCAAGCAGATCGATATTTCCAATACTACAGGTGTTATGAACTACGGTGTTGGTACTCAGAAGAAGCTTGCAGACTTCTCTGAGAAGGCCATCGAGAATGTAAGGACCAAGGACATGGGCGAAGTTGGAAACATGATCACTGATCTTGTTACTGAGCTCAAGGGCTTTGAGATAGAGGAAGATGAGAAGGGACTTAGAGCTCTTTTCAAGAAGAGTGCTAACAAGTTTGAAGGTCTTAAGGCTAAATATGCCAAGGCTGAAGTTAACGTTCAGACTATTGCCAACGAGCTTGAGAAACACCAGGTTACACTTCTTAAGGACGTTGATGTTCTTGATAAGATGTATGACCTTAACCTCAACTACTACAAGGAACTTACAATGTACATCCTTGCTGGTAAGAAGAGACTTGAAGAGGAGAGAAATACTACTCTTGTAGAGCTCCAGAACAAGGCTCAGGCTTCAGGACTTCCTGAGGATGCTGAGGCAGCCAAGGACTTTGCAAACAAGTGCGACAGATTCGAGAAGAAGCTCTATGACCTTGAGCTTACAAGAACTATCGCTATGCAGACAGGCCCTCAGATCCGTATGGTACAGTCTTCAGACACAATGATGGCTGAGAAGATCCAGTCAACTATTGTAAACACAATCCCTCTTTGGAAGAACCAGATGGTTATCGCGATGGGTATCGAGCATGCTACTCAGGCTGCAAGAGCGGAGAGAGAAGTTAACGATATGACTAACAGCCTTCTTCGTAAGAACGCAGACGCCCTCAAGGTTGCTACAATCGAGAGCGCCAAGGAAGCAGAGAGAGGCATCGTAGATATTGAGACTTTGAAGCATACCAACGAGTCTCTTATCACCACTCTGGACGAAGTTCTTCGCATTCAGACAGAGGGCAAGCAGAAGCGTCACGAGGCAGAGGCAGAGCTTTCTCAGATCGAGAACCAGCTCAAAGACAAGCTTCTTGAAGCTGCTAAAAACTAATAAGTTTGGATCATTTGACCGCCGGAATTTATTCCGGCGGTTTTTTGTCGGCTTTTTTCCGATTTAACATTTTGACATGTTTCAGAAACAAAGAGGCATGGAATATTAGCCGTTTTTTGTGTATGATGAGGTCATAAAACATGAATTATTGATTTGAGGGAACTACCATGTTTCCTCAAGAGTACCAAAACTAGGAGGGTTATATGATTGATCAGGAAATGAAGAAGGCAGTTCTTGAGAATTTTGAAAAAGTCTTTGGCAAGAACGACAACGTCAAGGCATATTTTGCTCCAGGAAGAGTCAATCTTATCGGAGAACACACAGATTACAACGGCGGACATGTTTTCCCATGTGCACTTACTATAGGAACATACGGTGCTGCAGCAAAAAGAGATGACGACAAGATCCGTTTCTATTCTGTAAACCTGGACAGAACAGGCGTTGTAGAGACCTCTCTTTCAGATCTTGAGTCAAAGAGTGAGGCGGGCTGGACCAATTATCCCAAGGGAGTTATCTGGGCCTTTGCAGGCAGAGGCATGAAGCTTGATAAGGGCTTTGACATGGTGATCTATGGCAATATCCCTAATGGTTCAGGTCTTTCTTCATCAGCTTCTCTTGAAGTACTTACAGGATTTATCTTAAGAGATCTCTATGGCTTTGATGTATCCAATCAGGACCTTGCCCTTATCGGTCAGTACTCAGAAAATAACTTCAACGGCTGCAACTGCGGTATCATGGATCAGTTTGCTGTAGCCATGGGTAAGGAAGGCAGCGCGATCTTCCTTGATACAGCCGACCTTTCTTTTGAATATGCACCTATAAATCTCGACGGCGCCAAGATCATCATCGCCAACACCAATAAAAAGCACAAGCTCACAGACTCACAGTATAACGCCAGAAGAAGCATGTGCGAGGAGGCTCTTGCAATCCTTCAGAAGAGCCTTGATATCAAGGGACTTGGTGACCTTTCAATCGAAGAGTTTGAAGCTAACAAGAATCTTTTGACTGACCCGGATATGCAGAAAAAGGCAAAGCACGCTGTATATGAAAACCAGCGTACAATAGAGGCTGTTAAGGCTCTTAAGGCAGGGGAGCTTGAGAAGTTTGGAAAGCTAATGAGACAGTCCCATGAATCTCTTCGTGACGACTACGATGTAACAGGTATAGAGCTTGATACCCTGGCGGAAGAGGCATGGAAGATCCCGGGAGTTATCGGATCAAGAATGACTGGCGGCGGATTTGGCGGATGTACTGTTTCTATCGTCAAGGACGAAGCTATTGATAACTTCAAGAAGGTAGTTGGTGAGAACTACAAGAAAAAGATTGGGTATGATGCTACTTTCTACACAGTTTCAATAGGTGGTGGCCCAGAGGTTATCTGATCAGCAAATTTTTGGAGGAATACCATGAACTTTAATGCAGTTAAGAATCTAGTAGCTTACGCACTTAAGACGGGGCTTATAGAGGAAGAAGATATTATTTACTCAGTAAACAGCCTGCTTATCATATTGGGACAGGACAGCGCTGAGTTTGATACTGATGAGATCAAGGGTCTGTCAGCCAACATAGACCAGGCAGCTATTGATGATGGTACATTTTTAGAGGCCGTGTTAAAAGAGCTTGATGACTACGCTGCAGCATCAGGGCTTATTGAGAATGACAGCGTTGTGTACAGGGATCTTTTTGATACAAAGCTTATGGGCGCACTGACTGAAAGACCAAGCGCTATTATAAAGAAGTTTAATGAGAAGTATGCAGTAAGCCCTGAAGCAGCTACTGAGTATTACTATAACTTCTCCAGAAACACTGATTACATCAGGCGCTACAGGATCTCCAAGGATATGAAGTGGACAGCAGAGACTGAGTATGGGGATCTTGATATAACAATCAACCTTTCCAAGCCTGAGAAGGACCCAAAGGCTATTGCAGCTGCAAGAAATGCCAAGCAGAGTGGCTATCCAAAATGTCAGCTTTGCTGGGAGAATGAGGGATATTCAGGAAGAGTTGACCATCCAGCAAGAGAAAACCACAGGATCATCCCTGTTACTATCCAGAATTCAAAGTGGGGATTCCAGTATTCTCCATACGTTTATTACAACGAGCACTGCATTGTGTTTAATTCAAAGCACATTCCTATGAAGATCGAGCACAACACCTTCTGCAAGCTCTTTGACTTTGTAAAACAGTTCCCTCACTATTTCGTTGGATCCAATGCTGACCTTCCAATCGTTGGTGGTTCTATCCTTAGCCACGACCACTTCCAGGGAGGACACTATACATTTGCAATGGCAAAGGCTCCTGTTGAGAGGAAGTTCACTGTTTCAGGCTTTGAGGATGTTGAGAGCGGAATAGTTAAGTGGCCTATGTCAGTTATCAGACTGTCTGCCAAGGACTCAGACAGAGTAATAGAGCTGGCGGATGTTATCCTTAATAAGTGGAGATCTTATACAGATGAAGCGGCATTTATCTTTGCAGAAACTGATGGAACACCCCACAACACAATAACCCCAATTGCAAGAAAGAGGGGCGAAAACTACGAGCTTGACCTTGTCCTTAGAAACAACATCACTACTGATAAGCATCCTCTTGGGGTATATCATCCTCACGCGCAGCTTCATCACATCAAAAAGGAAAACATCGGACTCATTGAGGTAATGGGCCTTGCAGTACTTCCTGCAAGACTTAAGAACGAGATGGCTGATCTTAAGGATGCTATCCTTAAAGGGGTTGATCTTAGAGCTGATGAGACCCTTGAAAAGCACGCAGACTGGGTGGATCAGTTTAAGGTTAAATATGACAGCATAAACAAAGACAATATAGATGAGATAATCCAGAAGGAAATTGGAGAAGTATTCATGCATGTCCTTGAAGATGCGGGAGTTTATAAGCGCACCCCTGAAGGACAGGCAGCTTTTGACAGATTTGTAAGCAGCCTTTGATAAAAGAAAAGCCGTGGAAGCTATAGTCTTCCGCGGCTTAACTATTAGTTTTATTCAGGATCAGAATCATTATCCGAAGGCTCAAGAAGCTTTAGGATAGTGGATCTGCTGAGGGAATTGAGACTGTTGGCAATGGGAACAAGACCATCGAGTTTTCTTTGGATCTCCTGTTCATTGAGTCCAAGCTTTGTCTTATACATATCGATCAGAAGGCGATAGGTTGCGGTTATGTCAGTTCTGGTCTTAACTGCAAATTCAAGGACGCTTGCTGCATCTTCAAACCTTCCTAAAGTGTAAAGCGCATCACCCCACTTCTGGAGGGCTATTACAAGAGAGGTATAGTTCTGATCGTATTCAGTAAGTGCTGTGATATTGGCTGTTCCATATTCAAGCTTAAGATCAGTATTGGTTATTCCGGTTAAGTTTACAATTTTTAAGTCCTTAAGAGCTGTAAGCTCATCCTCTATTTCCTGAAGATTTTCATCATCGCCAGCGGTACCAAAGGGAAGCAGATCGTAAGGAAGGTGAACATATTCAAGGGTATCGAGACTTTTCTTTCTGACGCTGTTAGAGCGAAGCTCCCTGTCCCAAAACTTTTCTTCTTGTTGTTCCTCTTTTCTGGAAGCAAGACGGAGTCTGATATTGAACAAGACGATGAACAATATGAAGGTTGCTAAAAAAGGGAATTTCATCTATAATATCCTTTCAGTAAATCGTGGTTCATTCCATCTAATGATATCACATGGGGAAGTGTTATGAAAAAACAATTTAATTGCGCGGCACTTATTTTGCTTGCAATGCTGTTGTTCCCAGCAGGGAAGGCCTATGCAGCAGAATCTGATGCCCGAAAGATAGCAAATGGTGTATATATCGGATCAGTAAACGTCTCAGGCATGAGTGTTGATGACGCTGAGACAGCGGTTTCTCAGTATGTTGATGGGGTTTCTGCTGAAACCATCACATTATCCGCCGGTGAGGGAAGGGAGACTTCCTTTACAGGAGAAGATATAGGACTTTACTGGAGCAATACCAGTATCGTTGAAGATGCATACGCCCTTGGACATCAGGGCAACATCATCAAGAGGTACAAAGCACTTAAGGATCTTGAGAAGAACAACTATACATTTGATATAGAGTATGGCTATGAAAAAGAGCTATTGGAAGGCATAGTTGCAAGATGCGCCGATGAGTACGACCAGGAGACGATAAACTATAACCTGAAAAAGACTGCTGATGGCTTTGTTGTATCAGATGGTCAGACAGGATATCTGGTAGATCAGCCTGGATCAGTTTCAGCTATAGAGAACTTTATTCAGAATGGTTTTGGCAAGGGACAGACAAGGGTTGATCTCATCGTCAAAGCAGATGAGCCAAAGGGAAGTGCTGAGGAGCTTGCCAAGGTAAGGGATGTTCTTGGAACATTCACAACAAGCTACAAGTCATCAGGAGCATCAAGAAGCGCTAACGTGGCCAATGGCTGCAGGCTAATAGATGGTTCAACCATTTATCCTGGGGAAGAGTTTTCTGTTCTTGATACCATCACTCCTTTTACAGAGGCTAATGGATACTTCCCTGCAGGTTCTTACCTCAATGGACTTGTTGTAGAGAGCGTCGGTGGAGGAATCTGCCAGGTTTCAACGACACTTTACAATGCGGTTCTTTTAGCGGAGCTTGAAGTTACAGAAAGACACAATCATTCAATGATCGTCAACTATGTGGATCCATCTGCAGACGCTGCCATAGCAGAGTCAGGTGGCAAGAACTTCAAGTTCGTAAACAGCACAGAACATCCTATTTATATAGAGGGTTATACTACTTCTGACAAGCACATTACATTCACAATATACGGCGTGGAGACAAGGAATGCGGGTCGTCACGTTTCCTTTAAGAGCGAGGTTTTAGAGACAACACCAGCTTCTGCAGATCAGTTTGTAACAGATCCTTCCCAGAATGTTGGATATGTTGGAACCCAGTCGGCTCACCTTGGTTATAAGGCTCAGCTTTGGAAGATCGTTACTGAGAATGGTGAGACCACCAAGGAAGTAGTTAATTCAAGTAACTACAAGATGGTTCCCAAGATCATCACAGTGGGAACAGGCGGAGCTGATGCAACTGCAGTGGCACAGCTTCAGACAGCCATTGCAACAGGCGATGTTGGTACAGTCAAGGCCGTAGCTGGAGCTTTGGCAGCAGCAAGGACAGCAGCCGGAACAGAGGGCGAAGAGGCAGCAGCCCAGGCTGTAGGAGATGCAGTTGGAGCAGCCAATGCTCTTTTACAGCAGCAGGCAGAAGCTGTTGATACAGCTGAAGTTATTGAGACTAACTGATCATTTACTGGAGAATTCATGAGGATAGGCAAGATAACTGAGAATGCACTTAAGCGCTCAGTTTTAAAGCAGATCAGAACAGAATATAAAAACATTGAAAGCGCAGCTGTGGGGTCAGACTGCGCTTTTTCTTATGATAAAAAGACATTTAGCGCCACATTTCCTTTGGTGGCGGACGTTTCAGATGCTGGATATTATGCTGTGGTAAAAGTGGTAAACAGCTTAAGATCCCAGGGCATCATTCCGGATCACGTGACACTATCAGTGCTTCTTCCGGTTGATGCTGAGGAAAAAGAGCTAAAGAAAATAGTTGCTGATGCTATTGAAGGCTCCAGAGCATGCAGCATTATCTACGCTGGCGGACACACAGAGGTTACAAGTGCTGTGACAAGGCCGGTTGTAACGGCTAATGCTGTGGGATACCCAGGAGAGAATCCCGTATTTGACTGCAAACCAAAGGCGGGAGATGCTCTTATAGTAGCGGGCTTTGTTGCCCTGGAGGGCACAGCGATACTTGCAAAAGAAAAAAAGGAAGAGCTAAAGAAGCGTTATCCCGTTCCTTTTATCGAAGAAGCGGAAAGATTCAAAGCTCTTTTGCCCATAAATAGTGAGGCTGCAGTCGCCATAAAGTCCGGCGCTAGCTCAATTCACGACGTTTCCTCAGGAGGCATATTTGCAGCTCTTTGGGAGATGGCTGAGAGAGCAGGAACCGGACTTAGTGTGGATCTAAAAAAGATCCCCATAAGGCAGGAGACGATTGAAGTTTGTGAATTTCTAGAGGCGAATCCATATTTTTTGACATCCGGAGGAGCCCTTCTGATCGCATGTGACAATGAGGAAAAAATGATTTCGGCTTTAAATGAAATTGGCGTAAATGCGGCGGCCATCGGATTTCTTCAGGATGGCAATGACAGGGTCATCGTAAATGGCGAAGAGAAGAGATTCCTGGAGCTGCCTCAGGCAGATGAGATTCACAGAATTCTTTTGTGAAACTGCAAATTTGTGTAGTATCATAGAGTTTATAAATATGAGATGGGAGAAAAAGATGAGTACTAGAGAAGAGATACTAAATATCATAGAGAAAAACAGCCGTATCGATGTCCATGAGCTCAGCGTTCTTTTGGGGGCTGAGGAGATACTTGTGGCAAACGAACTTAGAAGCCTTGAGGAAGAGGGCATCATCTGCGGCTATCACACCATGGTCGACTGGTCCAAGACAAGCATTGAGAAGGTAAATGCCCTTATTGAAGTAAAGGTTACTCCGCAGAGGGGCCTTGGATTTGACTCCATCGCAGAGAGGATCTACAAGTATCCTGAGGTTACAAGCGTATATCTTATGAGCGGCGGCTTTGATCTTATGGTCATTATCGAGGGTAAGACCCTTCAGGAGGTTGCTGGATTTGTGAGCAACAAGCTCTCTACACTGGATACTGTACTTAGCACAGCTACTCACTTTATTTTGAAGAAATACAAGGACCACGGAACAATCCTTACTAAAAAATATGAAGACACAAGGGAGATAGTTTCACCATGAGAAACCCCATAGGAAAAAAGGTGGTTGATATTAAGCCATCTGGAATAAGAAAGTTTTTTGATATTGTTCTGGAGACAGAAGGCGCAATATCCCTTGGTGTTGGTGAGCCGGATTTTGACACTCCCTGGCATATCAGAGATGAGGGTATTTACTCTCTTGAAAAGGGAAGAACCTTCTATACTTCAAACTCAGGTCTTAAGGAGCTTAGGACTGAGGTTTCCAATTACATAAAGAGGACCCAGGGAGTTACCTACGATCCTTTAAAAGAGATATTCATCACAGTCGGCGGTTCAGAGGCTATCGACCTTGCCCTCAGAGCCATGATAGATGAGGGAGATGAGGTTTTGATCCCTCAGCCCAGCTACGTATCATACGAACCCTGCGCAATCCTTGCAGATGCAGTTCCTGTAATAATTGAGCTTAAAGAGGAAAACGACTTCAGGCTCACAGCACAGGAAGTTCTTGAGAAGGTAACAGATAAGACCAAGATCTTAGTGCTTCCTTTCCCTAATAACCCAACTGGCGCCATTATGGAAAAGAAGGACCTTGAAGAGATTGCCAAGGTAGTTATCGAAAAAGACCTTTATGTTATCTCCGACGAGATATATGGAGAGCTCACTTATAGTGGCAAGCACATATCTATCGTATCCCTTCCAGGCATGAAGGAGAGGACCATCCTCATCAACGGTTTCTCCAAGGCCTACGCCATGACTGGATGGAGGCTTGGATACGCCTGCGGACCAGCCAAAATAATGGAGCAGATGATCAAGATCCATCAGTTTGCAATCATGTGCGCTCCAACCACCAGCCAGTATGCTGCTGTAGAAGCTCTTAAGAACGGCGATGATGACGTTGCAATGATGCGCGAGCAGTACAACCACAGACGCAGATACCTCTTAAATGAATTTGAGAGGATCGGACTTCCATGCTTTGAGCCTTACGGAGCATTCTATGTATTCCCATGCATCAAGAAGTTTGGAATGAGCAGCGACGAGTTTTGTACAAGGCTTCTTAAGGAAGAGAAGCTTGCAGTTGTTCCCGGAACAGCCTTTGGTGACTGCGGAGAAGGATATATAAGAGTTTCCTATGCATATTCTTTGGAAAATCTTAAAGCTGCTATGGAGAGACTTGAGAGATTTATCAGTAAACTGTAAAGAATAAAGTAAAAGCCCGGCTATTGTTGAGATAGCTGGGCTCTTTTTATTGGATTAGTCGATCTTTGTAGGATAGATATTGGTTTCAAAGAATTTATTGAATCCCTGCCATCCAGGAGTGGTGACGTTTTTCAGTATTTCTGTGAAGGTCTCCATCTTGGCATCTGTGTTATCTGCAAGATTTAAGGCTACAGCTTCCATAAGGGCTGGCTTCTTGGGAGATCCGTATTCGAATTCTCCGTGATGAGCAAGAATGCAGTGCTGAAGCTCCTGCTTTAAGAGTTCAGGAAATCCTTCAATATTCCTTGCTTTTTCCCCAACCATCTCGCATCCCATTACGATGTGGCCAAGGAACTGCCCCTGGTCTGTGTAGTCATTTACCGGGAAAAGAGAAAGCTCCCTGGTTTTACCTATGTCGTGGCAGATAGCTGCAGTAAGAAGCAGATCTCTTTTCAGCATAGGATAAGCTGATGCCATGAAGTTGCAGAGCCTTGTTACGCTTAGAGTATGTTCAAGAAGGCCTCCTATGAAGCTATGATGAACAGTCTTGGCAGCGCTGGACTTTCTGAAGGCCTCTATAAATGCGCTGTCTTTTATAAAGAACTCTTCAAGAAGCTTTTTTAGGTAAGGATTTTCAATGGTTCCAATGATACCAAGAAGCTCCTGGTACATCTCATCGTTATCTTTTGAAGAAACAGGAAGGAAGTTCGAGAGGTCATATTCGCCTTCTCTGCACTTTCTTGCTCTTTTGATGTTTACCTGAAGTGCTCCGTTAAAGCTGGTGATCTCGCCAAAAACATCGATGCAGTCAGTGGCATCAAACTCGTCAATGCCTGCTCCGCCTGGCTCCCACACCTTGGCGTCTACAGTTCCTGTCTTATCCTGGAGGATAACTGAATAGTATTCCTTGCCATTTTTTGTGGTGGCAGCCTGCTTGTGCTTACACATGTAGATGTCAGCTACCTTTTCTCCAGGGATAAAGTCTTTGATAAATTTCATAAAAAACCTCGATTCTATTTTGATTCTATATTAGTTATGGGTTGCGCTGGTAAGAGTAATGTCTATATCCAGCTCCACATAGTCGTTTGGTGCCTGCCTAAGCACAGTAACTGATATTACATCATCTGGAGCACAGCCTGCAAGCTTTGAAACCAGCTGCTCGTAAGAAGAAATCTCAGTTCCAGCGATTGAAGTGATGATATCACCGCTCTGAATACCTGCCATCATTGCAGGAGAATTCATCTCAG
The DNA here is from genome assembly GCA_015056565.1 of Butyrivibrio sp. Classification (GTDB taxonomy): domain Bacteria; phylum Bacillota; class Clostridia; order Lachnospirales; family Lachnospiraceae; genus Butyrivibrio. The sequence continues at coordinate 7,906 of SVGB01000004.1, read as the reverse complement.
TGGTAGTTATATAAGCTCCTGCAGGTATGTTCATGGACACCTGTATGTCATTTGGAATTGTTGTTCCGTGAATGCCAAGATAAGCCCTGTTGCGGCCATTTGAAAGGTCTTCAAAAAGAGACTTAAGCTCTGTGATCCCGATGGCGCAGATGTGGTTTTCAAGGTCATTGGAGTTGTAGGACATATCGATTATGCCTATTACCTGGCCGCTTAAGTTGGCAATGACGCCGCTTCCGTTAGTGCTTCCGTAGATGTCGGTGGTAAGGAGCTTGTAGTATGAATCTTCAAGTCCGAGAGCTGTCTTTTCCGAAGTGATGATACCATAGGCAATTGAGCCCTGTATTCCAAGAGGGCTGCCAACTGCTATGACGGGAAGTCCTGTAAGTGAGCCAGAGTTGGAGCTTCCAAGTGATGAGGTAGATACCTTGTCTCTTGTGGCGTCAGAAAGATCTGCTCTTTTAACGCTAATGACGCTAAGGCCGGTTACATCGTCAGTCAGGCTCAGTTCAGCTGTGGTGACAGCGCCATCAAAGAATGTAACTCTTATAGTCTCTGCATCTGTGATGGCGGCAGCTGGAACAGCAATATAATAGTATGATCCATTGGTTGCAATGATGACACCTGAAGAAGAACCGCTGCTCTCAAAGGACTCACTGAACCAGTTGGTGTCACTGGAAAGAGCTGTAACAGTAACTATGCTACGGCTTATATCTGTTGAGACTTCTTTTAGTGAAGCCATCATCTTGCTGTAATCTGAAGCGTCGAAGGAATAAGAAGCAATTGCCTCATCAATCTGATCCTTCTGGGCTGACTCGAAATTCTCTGCTTCCACAGCAGCGATCTCGTCCTCCGCAGCGAACATCTCCTCCGGAGTAAGCTCATCCTGGACGTTCTCTTCAGGGAGAGATATTGCCTCCGGCTTCTCCTCAGGGTAGAGCTGATCGGAGAAGACAGGCTGAAGCAAAAGAAATGTAAAACATGCCACTATACCAAATATGATGGCTAAAAAGAAAGTGATGGCAGTACGCCTAAGGAGCTTCTTTCTGTTGATCGGGCGCTGCTTTATCTTTTCGCTGATAAAACCGGTATCGGCAAGCTTGTTATTGTTTTCATCTGTGTTTGATGCCATTGGATCCCCCTTAGCCAAAAACATTACATACATTATAGTATAGCTTACTGGCTAAAACTAGACAAATACTAGTCATGGAGCGCTTTAAATGATAAACTGTAATTTGGATTATTAGGTATTTAGCAAGGCAGACGGTTTGACATGAATAAAAAAGCATTAAAGGTACTTGAGTACGACAAGATAATAGAGAGGCTTTCAGAACATGCAAGTTCAGAGCCTGGAAGGAAGATGTGCAAAAAACTTCTTCCATCTTCAGATATAAGCGAGATCAGAGCCAATCAGAAAAAGACAGCTGACGCTATAGCAAGACTTTTTAAGAAAGGCTCTATTAGCTTTGGGGACAACAAGGACTTTGAGGGAACACTTAAGGCCCTTAAGATCGGAAGTTCACTAGACATGGTATCCCTTCTTCAGCTGGCATCATTTCTTGAGAACGTGGGAAGGGTAAAGAACTACGGAAGACCAGGAAGGGAGCAGGAAGAGAGCGACTCACTGACAGAGTCTTTTTCAATGCTTGAGCCCCTTACTCCGGTTTTAACAGAGATAAAAAGATGCATCGTTTCAGAAGACGAGATGAGCTCCGAGGCAAGTCCAGCCCTTAAGCACATAAGGCGGGGCATAATGCTCACCAATGACCGTATCCACGACCAGCTTGGCAGGATGATAAACGGAAGCCTTAGATCTTACCTTCAGGACGCAGTTGTCACCATGCGAGGCGACAGGTACTGCATCCCTGTTAAGGCTGAGTACAAGTCACAGATAAGCGGAATTGTTCACGATCAGTCATCGACCGGATCAACTCTTTTCATAGAGCCTGCTGCCATAGTTGAGCTTAACAACAAGCTTCGTGAGATGGCCCTTGAAGAGCGGGCTGAGATAGACAAGATCCTTATGGAGCTCAGCATCATGGCATCTGAGCATGTAGAGAACATCAAGTATGATTCCGAGATCATGACAGACCTTGATTTTACTTTTGCCAAGGCGTCCTATGCCCTGGAGATCAAGGGAATGACTCCTGTATTTAACGAGCACCACGCCTTTGACCTTAAGAAGGCAAGACATCCTCTTATTGCAAAAGACAAGGTGGTGCCAATAGACGTTTACGGCGGGCGGGATTTTGACATGCTCATTATCACAGGTCCCAATACCGGTGGAAAAACCGTCACACTTAAGACAGTGGGACTTCTTACTATAATGGGGCAGGCGGGCCTGGCGATCCCTGCAGGAGATAAGTCAGAGCTTGCGGTATTTGAAGAAGTTTATGCGGATATAGGAGATGAGCAGAGTATTGAGCAGTCTCTTTCAACCTTCTCATCCCACATGACTAATACTGTATCTATACTTAAACACGCAGATGAAAACTCACTGTGCCTGTTTGATGAGCTTGGTGCAGGAACTGACCCTACAGAGGGAGCAGCTCTTGCTATCTCAATACTTAATGAGCTACATGAGCGAAGGATCAGGACTCTTGCTACAACCCACTACAGCGAGCTCAAGGTCTACGCCCTTAACACAAAGGGCGTTCAGAATGCCAGCTGCGAGTTTGATGTCGAGTCACTTAAGCCAACCTATAGGCTCCTTATCGGACTTCCGGGAAAGAGTAACGCTTTTGCCATATCATCTAAGCTTGGTCTTTCCGACAAGATCATCGAAGCGGCTAAAGAGCAGATTGGAACTGATGACAAGAAGTTTGAAGATCTTTTGGCTGACCTTGAGAGGAGCCGCAAGATCATTGAGAGCGAGCGCCTTGAGATCGAGCAGTACAAGAGGGAGGCAAAAGAGCTAAGGCAGGAGCTTGAGAGAAAGACCGACAAGATAGATGCTCAGAAGGAAGAGATCCTAAGGGCCGCCAATGAAGAGGCCAGAGAGATCCTTATGGAAGCCAAGGCGGTAGCTGATGACACCATCAAGGCCTTCAGGAAGGCCGGACCATCAGCAACCATGCAGGATCTTGAACGTGAGAGGACGAAGCTCTCCCAGAAGATATCTGACAAGAACAAGGCAGCAGCCAAGAAGGACAAGCCAAAAGAGACACATCCTATATTAAAGGAATCTCAGCTTAAGCTCGGTGAGAGCGTAAAGATAGTTTCCATGGGACTTAAGGGGACCATTTCAAGTAAGCCCGACAAGGACGGTAATCTCTTTGTCCAGTGCGGTATCATGAAGACCAAGGCAAACATAAGGGACCTTGTTCTCGTTGGAGATGAGGATCCCAAGGAAGCCATGAAGAAATTCTACGGAAGAAACTCTGGCTCTGGATCTTCAGGCAAAATGGACCTTTCCAGGGCAACCAGCATCAGAACTGAGATAAATCTTATCGGCAAGAATTCAGACGACGCAGTTGCGGCCCTTGATAAATATCTTGACGATGCATATATGTCACATCTTAACAATGTAAGAGTTGTTCATGGCAAGGGAACTGGAGCCCTTCGCCAGGCTGTACATCAGTATTTAAAGGGCGTTCCTTACGTCAAGTCATTTAAGCTTGGGGAATTTGGCGAGGGCGACGCCGGGGTTACAATAGTTACTTTCATAAAGTAAGGGGGGAAAAATGGTTACTAAACAGAAGATCCTGATCGTAGACGATGACAACAACATCGCAGAGCTCATCTCACTTTATCTTGTAAAAGAGTGTTTTGAGACAAAAATATGTAATGACGGAGAGACTGCTATCAGCACCTTCGATAGCTTTAAGCCCAATCTGGTGCTCCTTGATCTTATGCTTCCAGGAATTGACGGCTATCAGGTCTGCAGAGAGCTGCGTACCAAGTCTCAGACTCCTATCATCATGCTCTCAGCCAAGGGCGAAGTCTTTGATAAGGTTCTTGGCCTTGAGATGGGGGCTGACGATTATATGGAGAAGCCCTTTGATTCAAAAGAGCTTGTGGCAAGGGTAAAGGCAGTCCTTAGGCGATATAAGCCCCAGGCAGCAGAGTCTTCAGAGTCTGACGACAAGGTTGTAAGATATCCTGATCTTGAGATCAACATGACCAACTACTCTGTTACCTACATGGGCGAGAGAGTTGACATGCCTCCCAAGGAACTTGAGCTTTTATATTTCCTTGCAGCATCACCCAATCACGTATACACAAGAGAGCAGCTCCTTGATCAGATCTGGGGCTATGAGTATATCGGCGACACCAGGACAGTTGATGTCCACATCAAGCGCCTCAGGGAAAAACTCAGCGATCACGCCAACTGGCGCCTTGCTACCATCTGGGGTATAGGTTATAAATTCGAGGTACAGCAGTAAATGAAGCGAACTCTTTACATTAAGTTCCTGCTTGCATATCTGCTCTTTGGTATCTTTGGTTTTGTTGTGGTTGCCACCTTTGTATATGGTATGACCTACGACAGGCTTAAGCGCGACAAGGCAGAGAGCATGTACAAAATGGCCACACAGATTGCCAACACCTATGCAGCGGATCTTTACAACTCAGAGACTTCCCTTGAGACAGTTCACGGGGAACTTACATCTCTTTCCATGTATATGGACGGGTCTCCCATCTGGATCGTCAACCCTTCAGGCCGACTTGTTCTTGATTCCGCAAGGCTTTTAGGACCTGCTGATGAAGTTGTGATCGAGGGTTTTGACCCGACAGTTACCGGAAGTTCCTACTACACCACAGGAACCTTCTGGGGCTCTTTTGGAAAAGAGATGCTGAGTGTCTTTGCGCCTATCACGGCCAATTATAAGGTCCAGGCCTACGTTGTCATTCACACTTCGGTAGCCGGAATCCAGGAAAAAGCCAACACCTTCCTTAATATTTCCTACCTGATGCTGATAGTTCTTTTCCTGTTGTCTCTTATTATCTTGATCTTCTTCACAGAGCTGGTTTATGTGCCACTTCGAAAGATCACCACAGCTACAGAGCAGTACGCTGCGGGAAATATGGGCTATGAGTTCTCTGTGGAATCTGAAGATGAGATGGGATACCTTGCTGCGTCATTGTCCTATATGGCTGGTGAGATCGCAAGGCAGGAGGATGACCAGAAGAAGTTCATTGCCAACGTATCCCACGATTTCAGATCGCCCCTTACATCCATCAGAGGATATCTGGTGGCTATGCAGGATGGAACCATTCCTCCTGAGATGTACGACCGCTATCTTGGCATCGTAATAAACGAAACCGACAGACTTACCAAGCTCACCAACGAGATGCTGACCCTTAACAACATGAGTACCAAGGGAATGCTTCTTGATAAGAGCGACTTTGATATAAACGCAGTTATCAGAAATGTCTCAGAATCCTTTGAGGGAACCTGCACAGAGAAAAGAATTGCCATCGAGCTTGTACTTACCGACGAAAAGATGTTTGTAAATGCAGACATGAGCAAGATCCAGCAGATACTGTATAACCTTGTGGACAACGCCATCAAGTTCAGTCACCACGACTCATCCATTAAGATCGAGACCACGGAAAAGCACAGCAAGGTCTTCGTTTCAGTCAAGGACTCCGGAATCGGAATCCCCAAGGAAGACCAGAAGCTCATCTTTGACAGGTTCTATAAATCCGATCTCTCAAGAGGTAAGGACAAGAAGGGAACAGGCCTTGGTCTTTCCATCGTAAAAGAAATCATAAAAGCCCATGACGAGAACATAAATGTCATCAGTACTCCCGGGGTAGGAACAGAGTTTATCTTCTCCCTTCCAAAGGCAGCAGTCATGGACGCAGAGGACGAATAAATGCACATTATACTTCACCAGCCGGAGATTCCTCAGAACACCGGCAACATAGGAAGAACCTGCGTGGCAACAGGTACATCCCTTCACCTTATTGAGCCCTTGGGCTTTCGCATCAATGAAAAAGAGCTAAAGAGAGCCGGAATGGACTACTGGGATAAGCTTGATGTAACAAGGTACATAGACTACGAAGATTTTAAGGCACAGCACCCTGGGGCAAAGATCTGGTACGCCACCACCAAGGCAAAAAGAACCTACAGCGAAGTTTCTTTTTCCATGGACGACTACATCATGTTCGGAAAAGAGAGCGCGGGAATCCCTGAAGAGATCCTGGTGGACAATGAGGATACCTGCATCAGGATCCCAATGGGAGAGGATATAAGGTCCCTTAATCTTTCAAACTCAGTTGCAATTGTGCTGTATGAGGCCCTTAGACAGAACGACTTTAGAGGCCTTGAAAAAGAGGGCGAACTCCACAGATTAAAATGGAGCAGCAAGTGACCATAGTTTTGTTGTAAGTAAATGAGGTTTTATATGGGAAAAGAGAAATCCCTTTGTCAGTATCAGAAGGATCAGATGCTGACAGTTGAAATTACAGATATTGGAAATGACGGAGAGGGCATAGGCAAAATCGATGGCTATACCCTCTTTATTAAAGATGCGGTAATTGGAGACAAGGTAAGGGCCAAGATAATGAAGGCGAAAAAGAACTATGCCTACGCCCATCTTGAGGAAGTTGTAGAAAAGTCCTCCTACAGACAAGAGGCGAAATGCCCTATTGCAAGGCAGTGCGGCGGATGCCAGCTTCAGAACATGACCTATGAAAGGCAGCTACAGTTTAAGCAGAACAAGGTCCGTAATAACATCGTAAGACTTGGCGGGTTTGACGGTGAGTTTGTTGACTCAATTATGGAGCCTATTATCGGAATGGACGAGCCTTGGAGATATAGGAATAAAGCCCAGTATCCTATTGGCAGAAATAGAGATGGCAAGATTGTTGCAGGCTACTATGCGGGAAGGACCCACAGCATAATACCTGTAGATGACTGCCTTATTGGAGTTGCGGAGAATAAAGAGATCCTTGATATAGTTATAGCTCACATGGAGAAGTTTGGCGTTGCACCATACGATGAGGTAAGTGGTAAGGGCCTTGTAAGGCACGTGCTTGTAAGGAAGGGTTTTACCAGTGGTCAGATCATGGTATGCTTTGTGATCAATTACAGAGGAAGAAAGAGTGGGTCCGCTGGCGTAGGGGGAAAGAGCGGCTTAGTAGAGTACATCCCTGGGCAGCAGGCTCTTTGCGATGCCCTTTCCGGGGTTACAGAAATGACCAGCATCTCAGTCAGCATAAATACTGAAAAGACCAACGTGATCATGGGCCTTGAGATCCACACGATCTGGGGGAAGGATACCATTACTGACACTCTTAAAGGTCTTCAGTTTGAGATTTCTCCCCTTTCTTTTTATCAGGTTAATCCTAAACAGACTGACAAGCTATACGGTCAGGCAATAGAATACGCTGCTCTTACAGGCTCAGAAACTGTATGGGACCTGTACTGCGGTATAGGAACCATAACTTTGTCTATGGCAGGATCTGCAGGGAAGGTGTACGGCGTTGAGATAATTCCTGAAGCTATTGAGGACGCCAAGAATAATGCCAGAAATAACGGCATTAAGAACGCTGAGTTTTACTGTGGCAAGGCTGAAGAAGTCCTTCCGGAGTTCTATGAGAGACTGAGTAAGGAAGCTGAAAGCGATGGAACAACTGTTGGATCAGGTATGAGTGGTGAAAAAGATGATAACACCAAAGCGCTCCACCCAGATGTCATCGTAGTTGACCCCCCTCGCAAAGGGTGCGATGAAAAGTGCCTTGAGACCATGCTGAAAATGTCTCCATCCCGCATTGTCTACGTCAGCTGCGACTCCGCAACCCTAGCTCGTGACCTTCGCATTCTCTCAGACGGAGGCTACGAGCTTAAAAAAGTCCGCCCCTGTGATATGTTCCCCTGGAGCGGCCATGTGGAGACTGCGGTGTTGCTACAAAGAAGCGATACCTAGAAATCCTTGAATTTACGCATTTTTGTCGATTTTAT
>SVGB01000027.1 GCA_015056565.1 Butyrivibrio sp. | reverse complement strand
TTGGAAAAAGAATGTGATGTCAAAAGAATGATATCCGTTTAAAATAACAAGAAGGAGGAAGGACATGATCAATTGCAGTGTATATGCTCCATGCAGATGAAAAATATTTGTATGGAGGTTAAATAATAATGAAAAACAGAATAAAGGAATTAAGAGATTTTTACATAATCTGGATCACACAGAGTCTATCACAGCTTGGAAGTGCAATAACAGGATTTGCGCTTACGCTGTGGATGTATGAAAAAACTGGATCAGCGCTGAGTACAGCAGCGCTTACGATATGCACTTATGCACCATATGTCATTATGAGCATTTTTGCCGGAGCTATAACAGATAAATTCGACAAAAAGAAAACCATGCTCATATGCGATCTTTTAGCGGCGCTTACGACGGTAGCTGTATTTGTACTGTACAAAACTGATACGCTGACCATGTGGCATCTATATGCCATCAATGCCTTTTCAGGTCTTATGAACACTGTTCAGCAGCCTGCGTCAGAAGTGGCATATTCACTTATCGTTCCAAAAGAGCATTATCAAAAGACCAGTGGTTTTCAGCAATTGTCACGTTCGCTTATTTCAATTGGCAATCCGCTCATAGCTGCAGCACTCTATGGACTGGCAGGGTTGGATACAGTGATCGCCGTAGATCTTATGTCTTTTGCCATAGCATTTGTGGCATTATTGTTCTTTATAAAACTGCCTGAGATCAAGGACGGAACAAGTAAGGACGAAAACGTGATCAAACTGGCTAAAGAGGGGCTAAAGTTCCTAAAAGAAACTCCGCTCATACTTACTGTAATACTGTTTATGGCGGGGGTTAACCTCACAGCTTCAGCCTTTGATGCTGTACTTCCGGCCCTTGTTATACCTCAAAAAGGTAACAACGTGTATGGGATCGTAACAGCATGCTCAGGACTGGCCATGGTAGCAGGAAGTTTCCTTCCAATGATCCTGCCAAAGCCCAAGGACAGGGTAAGAGTCATATATCTCACGATGCTTTTTGCGCTGGGGATAGAGAACTTTTTACTGGCCTTTGCAAGAAGCTCTGTTTTATGGTGCATAGGTCAGATAATAGGATGGGTGTTTGTTCCACTCATGGCAGCCAACCAGAATGTAATAATGCGCAATGTTATTCCAATAGAGCTTCAGGGAAGAGTATATGCTTGCAGAAATACTCTGCAGTTCTTTACTATTCCAATCGGACTTTTCCTTGGCGGACTCTTTGTAGACAAGATCTGCGAACCGTTTATGGCTATGAGAAGTAATGATCCATTCTGGACTTTTCTTTTCGGAAGCGGTAAGGGTTCAGGTGCCGCAATGATGATGTTCATTCTTGGTGTGACAGGAACAGCCATCTGCATAATATCTGGTCAGATTATGAAAAAATATAAATATACTGAGTAAGACTTTGGATTTGAATTTCAGTGTAAAACAGCTCCAAATGAGTGTAAATTTGGAGCTGTTTTTTGTTTTATGATAAATGTATTATTGGAAAAAGGAATTTTAAAATTCAGTTCCTTGACGCAAAATATGGGTTGGAAGGCAGAGGATGCTGCACCTCATTCAGCATTCTGAACTGTGATGGCGGGTATCCTGTATTTTTTTTGAAAGCTCTGGTAAAGGCCGCCTGACTGGCAAAACCTGCCTGGTAAGAGATCTCAGTAATTGACAGCTCAGGATTGGATAAAAGAGTTTGGGCGTAGCTTATGCGCATCTGCTGAAGATACTGGTAAAAGGTAAAACCAGTATAATCGCTGAATATCCTTTCAAAGTGATATTTGCTAAACCCTGCATAAGTTGCTATGTCCTCAAGAGTCAGGTTCTCTGAAAAATGCTCTGAAATGTAAGTACATACCTTGCTTAGAGAAAGAGTATTCTTGCAGGTATTTTCAGAAGCGGCAGGATCAGAGCTCTGGAAAACACTTAAGTTTTTTCCGCAAAAAGCAATAAACTCAAGAAGTATAGAATAAATCTCTAGCTCCCCATAGGGGTCAAGCTCAGTGTAAGATGTGATCTTTTCATCCTCGGGCTTATCCTCATCGTCTATGGATGGGGCAGATCCAAAATATAATTCCATGATCATTTCAAGATAGTTACAGACCTGTTCATATACCTCGGGAGGACAGGTCTTTTTTTTCACGTGCAGGGCAGGGGACATGAGACGAAACGCCTTGTCTATCTCTTTTAGGGAAATGATCCCTGAAAAATCAGCCTGTATATAGATCCTGGCACCTGGAGTTGGGGAAAAGATCTCATGAAGAACCGCGGGACAGATAATAAGAATGTCATCTATATCCACTTCATAGGTCTGATTTCCGCAGATTACCTTGTATGGAGCCTCCTTGGGCCATATGATCTCGATATCTGTGTGCCAGTGCGGTGGAAAATCGGCGTGTAGCCGGTTTATGAACATCCTTAAATTGGTGTTGATCTTATGCTGGACTTTCTCCTTGGCCCGTTCAGCTAATACTAAATTACTTTTCATAACAAATATTGTTCCCCTAAATAGCAATTTTTGTATGGTTTATAGCAATAATATAATAGCACAGAACTCAGTATCCATGTAGAGTTATATACAAGAACAAAAACATTCAATTGTTTCGAAACAAGGAAAGCTTTTTTCAAAAAACATTAAGGTAAAGGTGGGTAAATTTACATTAGGAGGATATAGCATGAAAAACAAAGTATTGGCAGTTTTCCTGGCAACAATTTTTTCTGTTACAGCGCTGGTTGGCTGCGGTAACTCATCTACTCAGGCCCCTGCAGATGGGGGTTCTGACAAGGGCGCATCTCAGACAGCTACTACAGAAGCAGCTCCAAGCGGCGAAGCAGCTGCTTCTACAGGCAAGCAGACAGATGGAAAGAACCTTCCAGAGCTTACAACAGAGCCTATGACGATTACTCTTTGGGATATTTCAACTGAGGATCCTAACAAGTCAATTTCTGAAGGTGCTGTTCAGAGATTCATGGCTGACTATCCAAACATCACTATCAATCAGGTTCACCAGCAGAATGATAACTACAAACAGCAGCTTGTAGTAGCAATGAGTTCTGGTCAGTGTCCTAACATTTATTGCCATTGGGGCGGTGGCCCTATGGCTGAGTACTACAAGTCTGGTTTTGCTAATGATATAACTGATATGTATGCTAAGTATGATCATCCTGAATTTGTTGATGCAGCTGTTGCACAGTCAACATATGACGGAAAGATGCTTGCTATTCCATTCAGCGGACTTACAGGCTGTGATATTTTCTACAATAAGACAATCTTTAAAGAACTTGGAATAGAAGTTCCAACGACTATTGATGAGCTTGAGGCTGTCTGCGAGAAGCTTAAAGAAAACGGAATCATTCCTTTCTCACTTGCAAATGCTTCAAAGTGGACTGGATCAATGTACTACATGTACCTTGTAGCACGTCATTCAGGAAATGCAGAGTTTGATGCTGCATATACACAGGAGAATGGCGGTTCCTTCACAAGTCCTGCATTTATTTTCGCAGGCGAGAAGATCCAGGATTGGGTTAAGAAGGGATATTTCCCTGATGGAGTTAACTCTCTTTCAGCTGATGACAACCAGGATAGAGCTCTTTTGTATGACGGTTCTGCAGCAATGATGCTTCACGGCTCATGGCAGGTTGGTGGAATCAAGTCCGACAATGAGGAATGGTACAACGAGAATATCGGCGTATTCCGCTTCCCAGAGGATTCAGAGGCTAAGGCAGCTGGTGTTCCTCAGAACGTTGAGATCGGAACTGCTATTGGTATGGGACTTACATTCAATTGCTTTAAGAGCGACGGGTCTGTTGATCAGGATATGCTTGATGCATGCTATGTGCTTGCAACTCAGTACTTCAATGATGATACCTATAACGAACAGCAGGTAGCAGCAGGAACAGTTCCTTCAATCAAGGGCTTTAACGAGAACATCGACGATCCTAACAACAAGTACATCATCGATGAGTTCTTCAAGGCTTCAAACGTTCAGCTTTGGTATGACCAGTACCTTCCTGCATCTGTAACAGAAGTTCACAAGAACTGTATGACTGAGCTCTTTGGTCTTGAGAAGACTCCAGAAGAAATTGGACAGGAGCAGGATGCTGCAATGCAGAAGGCTTTGACTGAATAAATTAAAAACATTTGATTCAAGCTGCGGCTGGAATTAAAACCGCTGCCCGCAGGATATATATTTCCTGCGGGCATTTTTTAGGAGGAAGTAAATGGAGAAGGTTACTAATGTAGGACTTGCAAAGGCCAGGGCAAGGAGTACAGCTGTGGCGGCAACGCTGTTTTTGTTACCGGCGTTGGCGCTTATCATTGTTTTCATCGTTTATCCTGTTATCGATACTTTTGCTATCAGTGGATTTAAATGGAACGGCATTTCCAGTGACAGGATCTATACGGGGATGGAAAACTGGAAGGCACTTATCCATGACGAGATGTTCTGGAAGTCTTTTCAGCACAACCTCGTCGTAATGGTTTTCTCAATTCTTTTGCAGATTCCAATTGGTATGCTCCTTGCAACATTTCTTGACGCAGGGGGAAAGAAATTCAATATCTTTAAAATCATATGGTTTCTGCCATATCTGATGAGCTCAGTTGCCATCGCATTCCTTTTTGTTTATGCCCTTGCAACTAATGGTGGACTCATTTCATCTATGGCATCTCTTATTCAGGGCAAAAAAGTTACCATCGACCTGCTTGGAACGGCGCCAAATGCTCTTTTCACCATAATAGGTGTTATGGCCTGGCAGTTCACTCCATTTTACATGGTCTATTTCATTGCAGGATATGGAAATATCGATACTGCGATTTACGAGGCAGCAATTATTGATGGAGCAACAAGAGGTCAGTATATCCGTCATATTGCGATACCACTCCTTGGTCCAATATTTAAGACTGCCTGCACAATGTCACTTATTGGTTCCCTTAAATATTTCGATATGATCTGGAACATGACGCAGGGCGGACCTGCAGGAACCACAGAGCTTATGGCTACATACATGTACAAGCTTTCATTCCAGCAGTTTAACATGGGCTACGGCTCAACAGTAGCCGCAGGTATGTTTATCTTGATCACGGCTATAGCGCTTCTCTTTAACAAAGTCTTTAAAGTTAGGGAGGATTATTAATATGACAGGGGAAATAAAGGTAAGTAACATGAATAACACACAGGAAGTTGATTATAAAAAAGCTAAGTTAAAATCAAGGATTGCATGGACTATCGCCATTATTTTTGCGCTGATCCAGCTGGCGCTTACACTTACGCCTTTCTTTTTCATGCTGATGAACTCCTTTAGAAAGCAGTTTGACATGCTTCAGCAGGGCGTTTTCCATCTTCCTGATCCATGGATAATTGAGAACTATGTTGAAGTTGTTACTCATGGATTTTTTGGATACTTTTTAAGAAGCGTGATCGTTGTGGCTATTTCTCTTGTGCTTATGCTGATCATTTCAGCCTTTGCAGCATATCCGCTTTCAAGAATGAAATTTAAGCTTAATGGATTTATATATGCGTCAATTGTGGCTATGATGTCCGTACCCATGCACGTAACCCTGATCCCGGTATTTAAGCTCACAACCACAGTGGGACTCTATGACTCCCTGGGATCTCTGATCGGACCTTATGTTGCTTTTGCGCTTCCAATGTCAGTATTCATCCTGACGGCTTTTATGAAAACAATTCCAAAAGAAGTTGAGGAGTCTGCGGAAATCGATGGCTGCAACCGCTATCAGAATTTCTTTATGATGATACTTCCTCTTTCAAAATCCGGATTGTCAACACTTGCGATCTATAATGGCGTATCCATGTGGAATGAATTTGCTTTTGCAAACACATTTCTCATAACTCCGGAGAAAAAGACACTTCCTCTTGCCCTTGGACAGTTTAAGGGTGAGCATTCACTTAATATTCCGATCAATATGGCGGTTCTTACACTGTCAGTTCTTCCTATGATAATCCTGTTTATCATTTTCCAGGACAAGCTTGTCAAGGGCATGATGGCAGGTGCAGTAAAAGGATGATCATTGAAAAAGCATAAGTCACAAGATTTTACTTACGGTATAAATAGAAGGGGTATGTATGACAATATATGTTGATGTAAACGCAAAACATGACGGTAATGGAAGTAAACAGTTACCTTTCAGAAGTATAAATGAAGCAGCCAAAGTGGCAGTAGCAGGAGATGAAGTAGTTGTGGTTCCTGGAATTTACAGGGAGTATGTTGATCCTGTGAATCCTGGAACAGAGAAGCAGCGCATAGTATATAGAAGTGAGAAGCCTCTTGAAGCTGTGATAACCGGTGCAGAGAAGATCACAGGCTGGTCACAGTACAATGGGGATGTGTGGACAGCGAAGGTTAAGAACAGCGTCTTTGGCGACTACAACCCATATACGACACTGGTTTATGGAGACTGGTATTTTGCCACTCCCGGCAAACACACAGGCTGCGTGTGGTTTAATGATGAGGCTCTTTACGAAGCTGCAAGCGTAGATGAATGTATTGAGGCAAAGGTCTATGAATGCTCATGGGTTCCTGAAAAATCCAAGAAAAAATGGTTTGCCAAACAGGATAAGGAAAAAGATGAGACCATATTCTATGCAAACTTTGGCGGAGCAGATCCAAACAATGAAAATGTTGAGATCACTGTAAGACGTGAGTGCTTTATGCCTTCAAAAGAGGGTGTAGGCTACATCACAGTAAGCGGCTTTAACATCAATAAGGCGGCAACCACCTGGGCACCACCTGCAGCTTATCAGGATGGAATGATAAGCCCGCACTGGAGCAAAGGCTGGATAATCGAAGATAATGAAATCTGGGGCAGTAAGTGCGCTGGAATCTGCGTTGGAAGGTACTTCGATCCCGAGAACAGTAACTTCTATACAACCAGGCACGTTAAGAGTCCCACACAGATGGAGAGAGATTCTGTCTGCAGAGGACAGTACTATGGCTGGTTAAAAGAAAAGATCGGTGGCCACATCATTCGTCGCAATAATATCCATCACTGCGAGCAGGGCGGTATCATTGGACGTATGGGCGGTGTTTTCAGCATTATTGAGGACAATCACATTCATCACATCAACAATATGATGGAACTTGGCGGAGCTGAGATTGCAGGTATCAAGATGCACGCAGCTATAGATGTTATAATGAGAAGAAATCACATTCACCACTGCACAATGGGTATCTGGTGCGACTGGGAGGCTCAGGGAACAAGGATTACCCAGAACCTTCTTCATGACAACCAGCGTCCGGAGTTTGCTAAGCAGCTCGAAGGCGGTATGACCTGCCAGGATATCTTTGTAGAAGTAAGTCATGGTCCTACACTTATTGACAACAATGTTCTTTTGTCTGATGTTTCGCTCAGAATAGCTACTCAGGGCGTTGCCATGGTCCACAACCTGTGCGCAGGCGCATTTACAATGGTAGGAGAGGGAACAACCTGGAGATATACACCATATCATTTCCCTCACAGAACCGAGGTTATGGGCTTCATGACTATTCTTCACGGCGATGACAGGATCTACAACAACATATTCGTTCAGAAGTGGCCTTCAGATGATCTAGTCCTGCTCAATGATTCTGAGCCTGACAAGAAGTATGTTGAGAACAGAAAGGTTGGTACCAACCTCTTTGATGAGTATCCTACCTATGATGAGTGGCTAAAACAGTTTGATATGGAAGAAAAATATCCGAATATGATGAAGCATGATCCCTTCCATTTCTCACATCTTCCTGTATGGATAGATGGAAATGCGTATTTCGAAGGTGCAAGATCCTGGAAAAACGAGGACAACGCTTTTGTTGCTGATCCAGGGAAGGTAAATGTGGACCTTGTTGAAAAGGATGGAAAATACTTCCTTGATACTAATATCTATGAAGTACTCAAGTGCTTTGAGGATGGCATGATCTCCACTGATACCCTTGGTGAAGCTTTTGAACCCTCTCAGAAGTATGAAAATCCTGACGGTACGCCTATTACCTTTGACCGCGACTATTTTGGCAATCGCCGTGGTCTTAACATCCTTCCTGGACCATTTGTATCGGGAAATGCAGCCAAAGAACAATTATCCTGGAGTTAATATTACATGATCCTTACGAATGAAGAGTTAAAAGAGATTTATTATGGAGCATATGAATTTGAAGAAACAAAGGATGGTTATCTACAGGCCTTTCAGTATTCCAAGAAGCAGATGGAGTATTTTAAGGCTGCTGATGACTTCTGGTATGAGAGGTGTATAGCCACAACTGCCAAAACTTTGGAATTTACCACGACTGCAGACAAGCTGTCCTTTGATTACAAGATCATATGGAAGGGCTCCCCTGACTCATTTGAACTCTCAGTAGATGGCCTTATCTGCGGGATCGTGTATGTAAAAGACATTATGGACTGTGGCAGGATCCAATGGGAGCTTCCCAAGGGCGAGAAGAGGGTAGTGATATACCTTCCTGCAGACGCCACAGTCCTTATCAAAAATCTTGCACTTGACGCAGGGGTTACAAAGGCTAAAAAGGGACAGAAGGTGCTGTGGCTTGGAGATTCAATAACTCAAGGCTACGGCCCCTTAAGGTCAGCATGCACATATGTCAGTGTCGCCAACAGGCTCCTGAACTACGACATTATCAATCAGGGAATCGGTGGCTATATATACGACAAGAAGTCCCTTATGAAGATGGAAGGCTATGATCCTGATAAGATCATCGTGGCACTTGGGACCAACCAGTATGGGGATGAGGACATGAGCGTCGTAGAGGAATACTACGAGACTCTCATGGGCATCTATGGCAGAAGCATCCCTGTATTGTGCATAACTCCCATCTGGAGAGGCGATAACCCAGACGGAATACCAACACTTGAGGCTTTCTGCGAAAAAGTCAAAGCTATAGCAGGTCAGTACAAAAACGTAAAAATAGTAGACGGAATGAAGCTGGTTCCTCATTTCCCGGAGTATTTCCTTGACAATCTCCATCCAAACTGCTTTGGCTGTGAGGTATATGGAAGAAATCTGGCAGCTGAGATTAAAAAGATAGGCTTTTAGCGCGCCACATGGAATACAGGAATGTCTGGAATCCATTAGAGATTTAAGGGCTAACAACGCTGAAGAAAGATATATGGATGAACTTGAGGGCAAGATCAGAGATGTGGAGAAGATGGCTCTTATCACAGAGCTTAAGATGGCTATATATGTCGATTCTGCAGCTATCATATACAGCCGTATGACCAAGCAGCAAATGATCGCTCAGAACTGGAAAATGTAATTATAACCAAATTCTTAAATTTTTATAGGCGGAGGTGCTTTCCTTGCCCGAATGCTAAACTTAACTTACAATATTATCGTAGGATTGTTTTATTGTTGTTGGGATTTTGTGGAGAAAACCTTTTGTATACTATTCCTGATGAGATAAAAAGATCATACGAGAAACTCAAGGTCCCGCTTCTGATCATTGGACCTTTAGCAAGTGGTGGGTATCGGCCGCTTGCTATTTCTGATGGATTTCTTGATTTTAACAATATTTCCCGTGATGAATTGTATAACTATTATGGAGACAAGATAAATGACGGCCTTTATGAGAAAGTGCATCCTGATGAGAGAGAAAAGCTTCGTGCTATCAGCATTGATTTTCTTGCCAAAAAATCTGAATATGACGTCACTTTCAGAGTAAGAAGAGATGACGGCTATCATCTGGTACATGCAGCCGGCTATTGGCAGACCGTGGAAGATGGTACAGACCTGGCTTTTTTAGTTTATGCAGATGTTCAGAGGCATGAAGAGCTGCTCTCAGAGATCTCTGATAAGTACAAGCTCTTTCAGCGGGATTATTTCTATACCGACGTATTAACCAATCTTCCCAATATCAACTACATCAATAAGCATGGAGATGCCAAGATGAAAGAAATCGTCCAAAGAGGCGAAACTCCTGTAGTCCTTTATCTGGATGTGGATTCCATGCAGTCCTATAACAGAAGGTATGGAGTTGAAAAGGGCGACGAACTGTTGATCCTGGTGGCAAATGTCCTTATGGCTGAGTTTACCCATGGGATAGTTGCCAGGTTTGCATCTGATTTTTTTGAGGTTATCGATGATTATAACAGCCGTGAGGAGCTCATAAGCAGGATCGAAAGAGCCAATTCGAAGATAAAGAGTCAGGCCTACGGAACAACTTCAGGGTTAAAGGTCGGAATATTTGTTGGAAATAAAGATGTTTCTTTAAGGGAATCCATTGACCATGCCATCAGAGCCAATAAGCTTGCCGGCGAGGAGATGAACAATTTCTACAGGTTCTACACTGCAGAAGATGACACCTTATATAATCAGCAGAGGTATATAGTTGAAAGCTTTGGCAAAGCTAAGGAAAATGGTTGGATCAAGGTCTTTTACCAGTGCTTTTTGCGCATTGAGAGCGGAAACGGAATGGGATTTGAAGCTCTTGCAAGGTGGATCGACCCTGAAAAGGGAATGATAACTCCGGATGATTTCATACCTACGCTTGAAAAATATCATCTTATGTACGAGCTGGACCTGTATATATTTGAAACCGTATGTAAAGAGGTAAAGATCCGCTATGATGAAGGTCTTCCGCTTTTGCCGGTTTCCATCAATTTCTCCAGGCAGGATTTCGATTATATTGATGTTGTTGGCGAGATCAACAGAATCTACAATGAGTACAATATTGAGCAGTATGGCATAGACAAGAGCTACTTTATCATCGAGATCACAGAGCAGGGAATGGCCATGGCTACTGATAAATTCAACGAACAGCTGGGTAAGATCAGGGAAAATGGCTATAAGCTTTGGATCGATGATTTTGGAAGCGGCTATTCATCCCTCAATGTCTTTAGTAAATTCGACATTGACCTTATTAAGTTTGACATGGAGCTTTTGCTGCACCTTAATGACCATAATGGCGCCAACCGTGAAATACTAAAAGCCATGATAGATGTGGCACACAAGCTTGGCATACACACTCTGTGCGAAGGAATGGAAACTGAGGAGCAGAGGCAGTTCCTCTTAAGCGCAGGGTGCGAGCTTGGCCAGGGCTTCTATTACCACAAACCGGAGGGGCTTGATACTATTTTGGACAGACTCCACAAGGAAATCCCCATTCCGGACTGGGAAACAGAAGATGAAAGAAACGAGCGTGAAAAGAGCTGGAAGTAATGCCAGCTCTTTTTTCTATACCTCCAGTACATAATAATTGGTATAATGAATGAAAGATATCGCCTAAATGTTACTGTGAGGAGACCTCAATGACCCTTGACGATTTTGAAAACGTGATCACGCTAGCTGCTACATGCTTTGGACTTCTGGGTGTTCTTTTTAAATATATCAAGACTCCAAAGCGTTGGTATTTATTGCTGATAACGTTTTTTTTAGCAAACTTCTTAAGCGATTATTACTGGACTGTTTATTCACTTGTAATGAATACATATCCGGAGGTATCAGAATTTTTGGCCTATTTTGGCTGGAATGTCGGATACCTGCTTCTTATGGTCGCTGTTCTAAAGACCAGCTCTGATAGTGAAAAAGACTATTTTCACCCTCTGATGCTATGGCCTGTTCTTACGAATGTCGTGCAGTTTGTCCTGTATATCCAGTATGGCGGTTTATTGAACAATATATGGCAGGTAAGTATTACCACCATTATCATGATCCTGTGCATGCAGAAGATCATGTATTACCGTGCGAACAAGGAAAAAGGGGCAAAACCTCCATATTTTGCCATTGTAGTAATTTTGTTTCTGATTACAGAGTATGGCATGTGGACTGTGTCCTGCTTTACCTTTGAAAATCAGTTCCTTGATCCCTATTTTTATCTGACGATAGTCCGCTCTATACTGATCGTTATGTTTGCCTGGGCAGCGGAAAAAACTCTGGGAAAAGCCTCTAATGTCAGGTTTACAGGGGAACTTTCTGAGTTTAGATATCAGATGTTATTTGAAGCTATCGTGTCTGTACTGATAGGTGGAGCCTCTATTGGAGGTTATATACTGGCCACAGTGATCAAAAACTCCATGCTCAATATGCAGATTGGAACCACCGCTTCAGACAGGATTGTTGTAATGCTCTTTGTCATATCAGTGGCTTTGTGTCTGCTTGTGATGCTTCTGGTATATGCTATAGACAATCATTATGTAAAGATTCTGGCTACAAGAATGAACATGGACGCCTCAAGGCGCAGCAGGTTCAGCTTTATCTTTACCATTATCATCACTTTTTCTCTCATGCTTTTTGTTGTGATATACAACACTAAGCTTCTTTACAATGCTACAGTTTCAGAGATCAACGAAGATGCTAAAGGTGCAGTGAGGTCAACTGCGGCTGAACTGGAAAACTACATCACGGTTGCCAAGACCACCTTAAGGGTTGTAGCAGATTCTGTGGATATAATGAGCCAAAATGGAGCTTCTTCAGAAGAGATCTATGATTATCTTGTTACACAGACCAATATACAATCCAAACAGTTTGATAAGAATTTTACCGGTATTTATGCATATGTTGATGGGGTCTACATGGATGGCTCAGGCTGGATTCCGCCTGATGACTACGATCCAGAAAGCAGGGACTGGTATGAACAGGCCCTTGAGGCAGATGGAAATATTGCCATAGTTTCTCCCTACATGGATGCCCAGACAGGAGAGATAGTCGTAACCTTTGCAAAGAGCCTCAGTAAAAGAGAAGGGTCATCATCTCCAAGGGGAGTTGTGTGCCTTGACGTGATGGTGAACTATATCCAGGAAATAACTGAGAATGTAAATGTTGCCGGAAAAGGTTATGGAATGGTCCTTGACGAGGACGGATTTATCATTGCCCACAAGGACAGGGATAAGCTGGGGGGCAAGGCTGATGATGTTTTCCACAGGGGAATGGTAAGCTTTGCAAAGGGCCAGTTTGATGCAGATATCGACGGCGAGAAGTACACTCTTTTCGTCCACGCCCTTATGGAAAAGTGGGTTGTGATGATCGTTGTCAGCAATGAAGAACTCCTTGAGACGGTTCACTCGCAGCTTGCGGTAAATATACTGGTATCTCTGATAATCTTCCTGCTAATATCTTTCTTCTACTATTTTGGATACAGGATCGAGCAGCACAACAACCAGAAGGTGGAAGAGCTGAACATGGAGGTGGTAAGTGCCCTGGCGGAGGCCATAGATGCAAAAGATGCTTACACCAATGGTCATTCATCCAGAGTTGCCAGGTACTCCAAAATGATCGCAGAAAAGCTGGGATTTCCTGAAAATGAGCAGAATGAACTTTACATGATGGGACTACTTCATGACGTAGGTAAGATCGGAGTGCCGGATGGGGTTATCAATAAGCCTGACAGGCTGACTGACGAGGAGTTTGCCATAATCAAGACACATCCTGTTATCGGAGGCAAGATATTAGAGAGCATAAAGCAAAATCCAAGGCTTGCCACAGGCGCAAGGTGGCACCATGAGCGCTATGATGGCAAGGGATATCCTGATGGTCTTGCTGGAGAAGAGATTCCTGAAGAGGCAAGGATCATAGCTGTGGCGGATGCTTACGATGCCATGACAAGCTCAAGGAGCTACCGCGGCGCCATGAGTCAGGAGAAGGTTCGTTCAGAGATTGAAAAAGGTCTTGGAACGCAGTTTGATCCAAAATTTGGAAAAGTGATGCTGGGCATTATCGACGAAGACACAGAATTCACCATGCGTGAAATGTGACAGGGTGATCGCTCCTTTGATAATTTAAGGTAACCAGGGTGCAGATGTTATAGTACAATTATATTATGAAGTATATTTGATTATTTAATTGTGATAACAGGAGAACAGTAAGTGAACTGGGTTGTTGTTGTAGATGATGAAGATTATAACAGAAAAACTGTGAGTCGGATCCTTAACAAGAACGGGTTTATGGTAACTACTCTTGAGTCCGGAGAGGAGCTTCTTGACTATATTATTACGAAGAAGAACAGGCCGGATCTCATTCTTTTGGACATTGTAATGCCTGCGTCTGATGGATTTGAGACTCTGCAGCGCCTTAAAGAGGCTATGCCTGAATCAGAGCGGATCCCTGTGATCTTCCTGACAGGAGAAGGAAGCGACGAAGCTGAGATGAAGGGCCTAAGGCTTGGGGCTGAGGATTTCATAAGAAAGCCTATCTATTCAGATGTGCTTATTCATAGGGTTACACATATCATCGAACTGTCCATGATGCATAAATCTCTTTCTCAGGAGATAGAGAAAAAAGTGGCAGAGTGTGACAGCCTCTCAAGGCACGTGGTCAAGGCTCTGGCTGAGGCAATTGACGCCAAAGACAAATACACCAACGGTCATTCCGACAGAGTTGCCCAGTATTCAAGGGAAATTGCCAAGAGATACGGATACTCTGAGAGGGAACAGGATGACATCTATATGATGGGACTGCTTCACGATGTAGGTAAGATCGGCATCTCGGATGCTGTCATCAATAAGCCTGACAGGCTTACGGATAAAGAGTTTGCTCTGATCAAGGCCCATCCTGCAATCGGCGATAAGATCCTAAAGAGCGTGGAAGAGATGCCAAAGCTCTCTATAGGCGCCAGATGGCATCACGAGAGATATGACGGAAAGGGCTATCCTGACGGACTTAGTGGAAAAGAAATTTTGGAAGAAGCCAGGATAATTGCTGTGGCAGATGCCTATGATGCCATGACGAGCCACAGAAGCTATAGAGACATACTGCCACAGGAGGTAGTAAGAGAAGAGATCGAAAAGGGAAAAGGAACTCAGTTTGACCCTGTTTTTGCAGATATTATGATTCAGATGATTGATGAAGATAAGGAATATCTAATGCATGAAGAATGATAAAAAAGGAAACAAAACTTTATCGATTGCCATAATTGGCTGCGCTATCGTGGTTGCCATTCTGACCCTTGGAACCATTGCTGTTGGAAACAAGGCCGGAAGTGATACAAAAAACGCCGTGAGAAACGTAAGTCTTTTGTTTCTGAGTGAGCTTGCTGAAAGAAGAGAGCAGGTTGTTTCTGCTGCGCTAGACGACTACATAAGAGACCTTGATACAGCTCTTGGACTCGTTACTGCTGATGATCTTGCAAGTATTGATAGCTTAAAAGCTTATCAGCTAAAGATGAAGCAGCTCTATGACCTCGATAAGTTTGCCTTTATAGATTCTAACGGACTTATCTATACTTCAAGAGGCACCAGATCTGACATTGATCAGTACGACATCGATTACATAAACCTGACTGAGCCTGAGATTTCCATCAAAAATCCTGAGAGCAGTGAGAAAAAAGTCATTATAGCAGTTCCTGCGGACAATCTGGTGGTGGAGGGCAGAAAGCTCATTGTCTGCTTTATGGAGATTGACATGAATACCATGGTCAAAAACGTCTCCCTGCAGTCAAACAACACCACGACTTTCTGCAACATATATACGGAGTCCGGAGTTTCTCTGACCGATATGGTCCTTGGCGGACTTGCAAGGGAAGACAACCTGCTTTCTGCCATGAAAATGGCTGCATTTGACAAAGGCTATTCCTATGACCAGTTTATAGAGGACTTTGAGTCCGGTACCAGAGGAGTAGTTTCTTTTACCTATAATGGCATAAATGAAACTCTGTACTATGTTCCGATCCACAGCACGAGCTGGATGCTGACATATCTGATCCGTGAGAGTGTAATCGGAGAGCAGATAAACAGCATATCCCAGTCCATAATCACAAGGAGCCTTATCCAGTTCCTTCTTACAGCAATTGTTCTTGTGGGCATGTTTACACTTATCATCGTCCAGCAGAGGCAGTCAGCCAAGGCTCAGATGGAGATGGAAGTAAGTGAGACCGAGAACAGGATCAAGCAGCAGGAGCTGGAGGAGCAGCTTGCCATGCAGGAAGAGCTCCTTGAGCAGGAGAAAAAGAGAGTTGAGCAGGATAACATGATCAATGCTCTGGCATCGGACTACAAGGGTGTTTACTATGTGAACCTTGATACCGACGATTCCATCTGCTACAAGAGGGGCAAGAATTTCACTCTGGAATATGAGATCGGGCAGCACTTTCCATATCTATCAACACTTACTGAATACGGTAATAAATATGTCTCTGACAGGTACAGAGACGAGTTCTTTAAGTTTATAAATCCTGCGAACGCAAGGCGGGCCCTTGAAAAAGAGAAGGTCGTTTCTTTCCGCTATCTGACCTGCAAAGACGGCGATGAGAGCTATGAGATGCTCAGCATGGCTGGCGTAAGGTTGCCGGGTGAAAGAGATGATCACATAGTCCATGCAGTGGGACTTGGATTCTCTGATATTGATGCCCAGATGCGTGAATCTATGGCCAAGAGAGAAGAGCTGGCCCAGGCCCTTAAACTGGCGGAAGAAGCCAACAGAGCCAAGAGCAGCTTTGTATCCAACATGTCTCATGAGATCAGGACTCCTATTACAGCGATC
This sequence comes from Butyrivibrio sp., assembly GCA_015056565.1. Classification (GTDB taxonomy): domain Bacteria; phylum Bacillota; class Clostridia; order Lachnospirales; family Lachnospiraceae; genus Butyrivibrio. Next base: position 13,359 of record SVGB01000027.1, on the reverse strand, counting down.
CTTGGCATGAATGAGATGATACGAAGAGAGAGCAATGACGAGAATATCCTCTCTTATGCCGACAACATCAACACAGCTGGAAACAGCCTTCTTGGAATTATCAGCGACATCCTTGATTTCTCCAAGATAGAAGCTGGAAGGATCGAGCTTGTGGATGATACATATTCCTCAAAAGACCTTCTTAGCGACCTCTACAACCTGATCCATTTCAGGTCGGAAGCTAAGGGTATCGACTTTAAGATAAGGGCAGATAAGGATCTTCCTAAGAAGCTCTTTGGCGATGAACTCAGAGTAAAACAGGTCATTGCAAATCTCTTAAGTAATGGTGTTAAGTATACAGAAAAAGGCAGTGTGTGCCTGGATATCAAGTGCAGTGAATTTGATCAGGATAAAAAGAAGGTCAAGCTCTTTGTTTCTGTTATCGATACCGGTATAGGAATAAAGCCTGAGCACATGGCAAAGCTCTTTACACCATTTGACAGACTGGATATCTCAAGAATAAAGAATATCGAAGGCACAGGCCTTGGACTTTCCATATCCAGAGAACTTGTAAGGGCCATGGGCTCTGAACTTGTTGCGGAAAGTGAGTATGGAAAAGGCTCTAAGTTCTGCTTTGAGTTCTGGCAGGGAGTTTCAGATCCTGAGCCTATAGGAAACTTTGATCCGACAGTTCAGAGACATTTAACAAGCTCTGATAAGAATAATAAGAATATATTTACTGCAGCTGGAAAGAGGATACTTGTTGTAGATGACATGCCTGTGAACCTGCAGGTTATTACGGGACTTCTCAAGCGTACCAGGATGACTGTCAAAACCGCATCAAGCGGAGAAGAGTGCATAAAGCTCTTTGGCGACAGTGACTATGACATTGTCTTTATGGATTATAGAATGCCAGGTCTGGACGGGATCGAAACCCTGAAAAAGCTAAAGGAGACCTATCCTGAAAAGGCAAGTAGAATTCCTATTATTGCACTGACAGCCAGCGCCATTCTTGGAGACCGGGAAAAGCTTCTTGAGGCAGGCTTCTCCGACTACCTGTCTAAGCCTGTAAATATCTCAGAGATGGAAAAAATGCTTACCAAGCATATCGGCGCAGATCTGGGAAACAGCGTAGAAGAGCCTTTAGCTGAACAGGTTTTGATGCCTCAAAAGCAGCAAGAGCCGGAGCTAGAAACAGATATACCTCAGGCAGTAAAGGACATATCTGAACTTGACTATGAAGAGGGACTTAATTACTGTGGAGATCCGGAGGATTATCTGTTTGCACTTGAAACCTACGGAGAATCTGTTGCAGAGAAAGCTGACCAGCTTGATAAGTGCCTGAAAGAAAAGCGCTACGACGACTATGCGCTGATGATGCACTCAATAAAGAGCATGTCCAAATCAATCGGAGCGGTGGGGCTTAGCGACATGGCAAAAGAGCTTGAACAAGCCGCCAGATCCGGTGATGTCAAAAACCAGGAAGATAAGGCCTACTCCTTCATCGAGAAGTACAGAGCTCTGGGAGAGAAGATAGCTAAAGTGAAATAATATAGGTATGACTACATCTGAGAAAGTACTTTTTATACTTGAATCTAATAAAGACGCCTATATATCAGGAGAGGAGATGGCCAGGCAGTGCAGTGTTTCAAGAAACGCAGTCTGGAAGGCGATAAAAGACCTTCGGGAAAAGGGCTATGTTATTGAGGCAGTCAGCAACAAGGGCTACAAGCTGACGGAAAATAATGACATTATCTCTGCAGAGGGGATAAAAGCCTGTCTGCCGTCGGACTTTGAAGTGGCTCAGATCCTGGTGTATGAGAGCCTTAAATCCACCAGTGACAGGGCAAAAGAGCTTGCTATGGAAGGCGCATCTCACGGAACCGTTGTTGTTGCGAAGGCCCAGACTGGAGGACGAGGCAGGAAGGATCATTCATTCTTTTCTCCAGAGGGAGGGCTCTATATGAGCGTTGTCCTTGATCCTTCGAAGCTTTTTTGTACTGACAGCAAAGCCGTCACCTCTTTTGTTGGAAACGCAGTGATAAGCGCAATCAAGGAACTATGTGGCATAGAGCCTTATATCTACGGCATTAATGACCTGTATGTTGATGGGAAAAAGATATGTGGAATACTGCTTGAGTCTGGAAGCGAGTTTGACAGCAATACCCTGCAGTGGATAGTTGCTGGCATAGGAATTAACTTTGATTCAGACATAGACAGCTTTCCTGATGATGTGAAGGAAAGAGCATGCAGCCTGTTTCCTACTGGCAAGGCCACAATTACCAAGAATGCCCTTATAGCAAGGGTGATCGAGAAGATATTAGATTGTCACCCTGATAAATGATGCGGGTTGACAATCCATTTTTGATGTGATACCTTCAGATAAGTGTTCAAACTTAATTGTTGGAGGAAAATACATCATGAGTAGTGCAGACGTAGCTAAGACAAGAGATAATACCAAGGTACTGGATCTGGTATACATTTCCATTGGAGCAGCCCTTATTGCTATTTGCTCCTGGATCAGCATACCAACAGCGGTTCCATTTACACTTCAGACATTTGCAGTGTTCTTTGTTCTGCTTTCTTTGGGAGGAGAGCGAGGAACTCTTGCAACCCTTGTATATGTGCTTCTTGGAGCAGTTGGAGTTCCTGTTTTTGCAGGATTTTCTGGAGGAATTGGAGTTCTTTTAGGAAGTACAGGCGGATATATCATCGGATTTTTATTCACAGGTATCATATACATCATCTTTACCAGATTTATCAGCAAAAAGCTTGTGGTTAAGATAATCGCGCTGGTCCTCGGACTTGCAGTGTGTTATGCATTTGGAACCGCATGGTTCATGAATGTTTACATCAAAACCAGCGGAGAGGTTGGACTTGTTACAGTACTTGGATGGTGCGTATTCCCATTCATCATCCCAGACCTTCTTAAGTTGGCACTGGCTGTTGTGATCGCTAAGAGAATTGAGCCAGTTATCAAATAATGTGAAGAAAAAATAGAAAATAAGGCTATAATATACCTACAGCGGTTTTACTGCTGTAGGTTTTTTGTTGGAGGAAAAGTTATGAAAAAGAAATTACTGATCATGCTGGCAGGAGCGTGCGCTGTCATGGCATTATCCGGCTGCGGCAGGAAGGCGGCAGAGGAGCCTTTGGAAAGTGCCACAGAAGAAAGCTCAGCTGATAAAGTACAGGAAAGCGAAGAAAATGCCAAGGAAGAGGCCACTACAGAAAATGAGCCCCTCGAAGGGGTCGTTAAACTGACTGTTGGCGAGAATGAATATACTGACGCTGTTTACGAATTTGCAGCAGCCACAGAGGAGATGCAGGAGGGTGAGTTTGCCTACTATCTCGTGGATTTCGACGAAAATGGCATGGATGAAGCTTTTGTTCTAAGGGGATACCTTGATGAAACTGATGACTCCCGCTGGTTTTCTAAAAATGTCTGGTTTGTAAATGAAGAGCTCAAGGTAGACCAGATTTTTGGCTGGTACAGCCCAAATGTCACCTACTATTTAGAGGAAGAGTTTAAGAACGTAGGCGGTGAAAAATGCTTTTTCCTTGACGGATATGATGTTTTTGATGAAACACCGTTCTGCTACATGTACAGGGTAAAAGATGGTGTCCTTGTTGATGTGACAGCAGATTTTGCCGCAGAAAAAGAGCCTTTTGAGTCAAAATATACAGAGGAAGAGCTTAGCAAGATGACTCCACAGCAGCTGTTTGACGCATTTTGTGCAGGTGAGATCCAGGCAGAATATAAGGATATTGATGGTAATACAGGGTATTTTGACACCAGAGAGTGGGGATGGTCTTTAGATGACATGAACGACTATCAGAAAGTCCTTGACCCAGTAGATGTCGATAACGACGGAGAGCCAGAGTACATAATTGATACGATTTACGGCATAATGTGCCTTGATTGCAAGAATGGAAAGGTTGTTGACTTTGCTGAAGGTACCGGCACGGCAACTGTCTGCAGGTATATTACTTACGATAACGCTACCTGGATCGTTTTCCAGGATACCCTTCATGTAGGCCGCTGTACCTACCGGCTGTACAAATTTAATGGCGATCTTGAGGTCACGGATTCCATGAACCTGTACTGGTACGAGGACGATGCTGGAAACCGCACCTACTTCTACAACGATGAAGAGATAACAGAAGATAAGTACGACGCTATCAGCAAAAAAATATTTGGCGAATGACGATAAAAGAGTATTTTGATGAGCTAAAAACTAAAGACATTATCTGCTATGGAAGTGGCAAGCACTTTCGCAATATCACTTTGCCATTTTTAGAAAAGAGTGGCCTTATTGACAACCTGAAGGGATTTGTGGATGGTAAAGCAGCAAAAGACATTGAATTTGCCGGTAGGTCTTTTCATACAATAGGAAAAGAGAGTCTGGCTGCCATGGATCCTGGCTGCACGGTCATTCTGATTGCTGTCACAGGATATGAAGAGATCCTTTCCCAGCTGCGTCAAGATGCCGGATTGTCAGTGTTTGAGGCTGTTCCGTCTATCTTCGTTGAGGCTTTATATGAAGATATGCAGCTTTTATCTGCAAAAAAGCCGCCGGTAAATTATATAAAGCATGACACCCCTGTAATTCCCAGGATCATTCACAGTTTCTGGTTTTCCGATGATCCTATGCCACCGCTGTACCAGAAATGCCTTGCTTCCTGGAAAAAATATGCTGGTGATCTTGAGATAAAGATTTGGAACCTTAAGTCTTATAAGCCCAGTAAATGCCTGTTCTTTGACCAGGCAATAGAGCATAAGAACTGGTCTTTTGCTTCTGACTACGCCAGGGCTGACATTTTGAGAAGGTTTGGCGGGATCTACATGGACCTTGATGTGGAGATGCTACGCCCCATTGATGATCTTTTGTACAACGATGCCTACATGAGCTTTGAATCCTTAGAGCGCATAGAATGCGGCTCCGGAATGGGTGCAAGACCCGGGAATCAGATCATTGAGGAGATCTGTGAGAGTTATGAAAAGAGACCTTATCTAAAAGCTGACGGGACCTGGGATAACTCCACATGTCCTGTGCGTTACACTCAGGTTATTGAAAAGCACGGCCTTAAAAAGGACGGAAGTTTCCAGTTTGTTGAAGACATAACTGTTTATCCCTTTGAGGCCCTTACGGGAAAGAGCTTTGACACCGGGATCATCTATAATACGGACCTTAGCTACAGCGTTCATCACCACAACGGAAGCTGGATCCCCGGCCAAGCGCACCGCGCAATCAATGACAGATATGAGAAGATACAAAGGTTTCTTGAAATAAAAGGAATAACTACCTGAAAAAGGAAAGGAGGGGCGATGCTTGGGCGTATATATGATACACGAAGCATCGCCCTGTTATGGAGGCATGCAAAATGGCACGCAAAAGATCTTTTTAAATAAATACTATATATTGTATCTTGTAATTTAACTATACACTATATATTCTAAAAAGTGTATAAAATATTTGGGAAATTTGTAGTATCATTAAATTAAAGTTAACGATATTTAATATTTAGGTATACAATAATAATGCATATATCAACATCACTTTAAGGAGATGAAATGGATAAAGAGAAAGTAGCGGATAGTCTGCACGAAGGAGTAGGAAAGTTTGCTGCTGAAGATAGCATTGTAGTAAATGATGCAATTCCTTTATTTGATATATCTGATTATCCCAAGGATCAGCAGGAACTAATAGAAGAGTGCAATCGAAGGATTGAGGCGGCAAATAATAAATATCGAATTGCGAAGTTCAGAGAGGACATGTTCGCTAAAGGCTTAAAAGCCGGTATGTATTTCTGTACCTTTGACCGCGACGAGAATCTGACGAGTTTTGAATTTAACGATGAGACCAGACAGATGCTTGGTTATGATGGCTTAGAGGACCTTCCTAATGAATTTGACAGCTGGGTTAAGACGCTGGTTCCTGAAGAGAGGGACGGAATCGTGAAGCTGTTCTGGGATTCGGTCAAGATGCACCGTGATCTGCCGGATATCACTCATGCAACCTATCGTATGCAGAGAAAAGATGGCAAGATCATCTGGGTTACAGGAGCCGGAAGATTTATAAGACGCCCTGATGATGGATCATTGGAGATCTACATGGGATGCTACCGCGATATCACTGCTCAGCAAGAACTTGAGGAATATTTAAAGATCATCGAAGCCATTGGCAAGGTCTTCAACTTCTCTATGTTTATTGATGTCAAAGACATGAGCTATCGAATGATAAGTACCAATGAGTTTGTGGAGGCAGTACCCAAGGATCCGGATGCTCTTCAGTTCCTTAAGAACAATGTGGATTCTTCCGTTGCTGAGAGCTTTCGCAAAAGCCTGTATGACTGGCTCAATAAGGATACTATCCTTGCAGCCATTGAAGAACATGGTTCCACAACCTTGGAATTTTACAGTGAAGGCGCCCATCGCTGGTTTAACGGTGTCTTTATGGTTGGCGATCGCAATGAAGACGGAAGCCTTGCACATATTGTTTACGGCTGCGCTGATACCACAGACGCCAAGCTCCAGACTCTTGCTCAGCAAAAGCTTATTTCCGAATTTGAAGCAGAGATCTATATCGATTCTCTTTCCAAGATAAGGAACAGAAGGTTCCTGGATGAAAAGCTTATCTATGAACCCTGTCATGCTGTAGTAATGGGAGATATTGACCTGTTCAAGCAGATCAATGACACCATTGGCCACAGGGGCGGTGATATGGCGATCCAGAAAGTCGCCGAGGTTCTGGCAAAGTCGGTCAGAAAAGATGATGTAGTGATCCGCTACGGCGGCGATGAGTTCATGATGGTATTCGTTGATATTTCCAAGGAAGCCCTTGAACGAAAGCTCTCACAGCTAACGAGCGCAGTTAAAAAGATCACTTTAGATGATCATCCGGAGGTTCAGCTCACCATGAGTCTTGGCGGAGCTTACGGAACTGACCTTGTAAACAACCTGATCGCAACTGCCGACAAAGCTCTTTATGAGTCAAAAAAGACAAGAGATACCTATACAGTGATTGAAGTATAAAGACTGATAAAAAAGAGGCCATCTGATTGAGATGACCTCTTTGATCTTTTATGAAAAGAAACCTCAGCTCAGGGAGATTTTATCGATTTCTCTGAGCTCTTCTTCTGTAAAGGTGGTGTTCTGGATAGCCTTGATGTTGTCGAGGATCTGAGAAGGTCTGGAAGCACCCACAAGGACTGAAGTTACATAGCCGTCCTTTAAGATCCATGCAAGGGCCATCTCAGCAAGAGTCTGACCGCGCTTTGAAGCGATGTCGTTAAGTGCTCTTACCTTTACAAGAACGTCCTCGTTTATCCTGTTCTCCTGAAGGAATCTGCCGTCTGTGCGAACTCTGCTGTCCTCAGGGATTCCCTTGAGGTATCTGTCTGATAAAAGACCCTGTTCAAGAGGAGAGAAACAGATAATGCCCTTATTAAGCTCTTTTGCCTTCTCCTTAAGACCGTTCTTCTCAATCTTTCTGTCGAAGATGTTGTAGCGGTTCTGATTGATGATGAAAGGAACGTGAAGATCAGTTAAGATCTTGGTTGCCTTCTCAAGAGTAGGCCCGTCGTAGTTGGAGATGCCGGCATAGAGTGCTTTTCCGCTTCTTACAATCTGAGCAAGGGCTTCCATGGTCTCTTCAAGTGGAGTCTCAGGATCTGGTCTGTGATGATAGATGATATCCACGTACTCAAGACCCATTCTCTTAAGGGACTGATCAAGGCTTGCGATGAGATACTTTCTGCTTCCCCAGTCGCCGTAAGGTCCTGGCCACATATAGTAGCCAGCCTTGGTGGAGATTATCATCTCGTCTCTGTAGGCTGACATATCTTCTTTTAAGATCTTTCCAAAGTTCGCCTCAGCGCTGCCCTCTGCAGGGCCGTAGTTGTTGGCAAGGTCAAAGTGAGTTATACCGTTGTCAAAGGCGGTAAAACACATCTGTTTCATGTTCTCGAAATTTCCAGTATCGCCAAAGTTGTGCCAAAGACCAAGAGACACAGCCGGGAGCTTAAGGCCACTGGCTCCGCAGCGATTATACTGCATCTTTTCATATCTGTTTTCATTTGCTGTATACATGGTATACCTCCCTTTACATATATATTTATTATGTCATTTTTTCGATTCTTTACAAAGCATAATACTTAAAGTACACTTTAAGTCAACAAAAAATTTTTGGAGGTCCAAAATGACTTACACAATAGCGCAGATATCAGAAAAATTCGACGTTGCGGCGTCTACCTTAAGGTATTATGAGGAAATAGGTCTTTTAACCAATGTGGAAAGAACTGACAATGGCCGCAGAGTGTACAGCGATGCCCATGTTGGAAGGTTGAGCGCCATAAACTGCTTCAAAAAAGCCGGAATGTCCATAAGTGAAATACAGGATTTCTTTGAATATGAGAAAGATGAAGAGAAGAGCATCGATGATATGATGCGCCTTCTAAGACGCAGAAGCGAGATAATGCTTGAGGAGTTTGCAGAAAGCTACGAATCCTATGAGCATATCCTTAAGAAACTTGACTATTATGGCCACATCGAGAAAGCAGTCAAGCAGAAAAAAGAGCTGCCAAAGTGGGCAGGTTACAGAAATAAGGACTATCACCAGCAGGCACTGGAGACAATCATGCAAAGGCTGAAAAGAGACTGAGCCTGTATTCTTCCTAAATCTCTTTTCGGGATACCGGATAAATTCAGGATGTGTTAAGGTTATGTTAAGGTTCTTTTCGCTTGGCAGAAAGGTTAGCCTGTTATCATTGGTTCATAAGATAACAAAACCGAATGAAAACAAGCACACATTCGGCACATTCATAAACGGAGGAAAAAATATGTGGACAAGAAAAGAACTAAAAACAAGAGGTAAGAAAGCATTTCTATTTAACTATTGGAAGACTGTTTTGGTAAGTTTTATCCTATTGGTGCTGGTTGGCGGAGCTGCTGGTTCAGTTTCAGGTGTAGGCGGTGGCAGAAATAGCAAAAATGAAATACAGACATCAATAGAGTCAAATGATGCGCAGTCAGAAGCCGGAACAGCTTTGGAACAGGCTCAGTTATCCATGGGGTTTGATATACCAAAGGAAGCGGCTCCTATCATAGCGGTTATAGGCGGTCTTGCCGGTATAGTGATAATCGCAGTGGTACTTGCAGTTAGCGCATTCCTTATCAATCCAATAGAAGTAGGATGCAAAAGGTTCTTCCTAAAGAATCTTAACCAGAAAGCAAGCGTTAGCGAGATAACCTATGCATTCGATAACAACTATCTCAACATTGTTAAGACAACTCTTTTGAGAGATATCTATATACTTCTCTGGGGCTTACTTTTTATCATTCCAGGTATCATCAAGAGCTATGAGTATCGCTTGATACCTTACCTTCTGGCTGATAACCCGGAGATGACCAAAGATGAGGCATTTGCAAGAAGTAAAGAGCTTATGAAGGGCCAGAAGTGGAGGACTTTTGTACTTGATCTTTCTTTCCTTGGATGGGATATTCTGTCTCTTTTCACAGCAAGAATTCTTGAAATGCTCTATGTTGGACCATATAAGAACATGACCGAAGCAGCCCTTTATGAAAGACTTGTATATGGCAATCTTTCAGAAGAAGCAGGCAACTAATCTAAGACATTACAGGAGAAAAATAATGGACAAGATCCTAATTGCAGATGACGAGGCGGAAATCAGGAGCTTATTAAGACTATATCTGGAAAATGAAGGATATGCCGTAGAAGAAGCAGGCGATGGGCAGGAAGCCCTTAGGATCCTTGCAGGCGGAGACATCAGTCTCTGCCTGCTTGACGTTATGATGCCAGAAATGGATGGATTTCACGTGCTCAAGGAGATGCGTAAAAACAACAACATTCCGGTTATCATCATATCCGCTAAGGACACTGATCCTGACAAGATATTAGGACTTGATCTTGGTGCTGATGATTATATGGTTAAGCCTTTCAATCCCCTTGAAGCCGTAGCCAGAGTGCGTTCCAACCTAAGGCGCTTTCATGCACTTAAGGGGGATAAAGAGCCAGAGTCTGGCAGAATAATAGAGCTTCTTGACCTTAAACTTGACACTGATGCCTGTATCCTTTACAGGGGAGATGAAAAGATCGAGCTTACATCCACAGAGCTTAAGATGATGGAGCTGTTCATGGAAAACCCGGGCAAGGTCTTTACCAAGGAAAAGATATATGAATGCGCCTGGGGAGATAACTACGTCGTCGCTGATAATAACATCATGGTTGCCATAAGTAAGCTAAGATCCAAGCTAAGTGAGGACCCTTCAGCTTATATCAAGACTGTCAGGGGCCTTGGCTATCGCATAGAAAAAGAGTGAATTTTGGGAAACTACAGTATGGATAAATTAAAAGGTTTTTTGATAAAACGCCTGATCATGGTCATGATCATAGTAGTTGCAGGTGAGATGCTGCTTGGCTCAATACTAAACTATATTCTTTTTCCCTTTATATGGTACCTTATGGGGAAGCCGGGAGCATCGGATCTGTCTGTCAGTAGCATTCTTGGAGTTTTTTGGGGCATAATCACCGGTAATAATGCGTATGTATACAATGCCCTTGAAACGTCCGCAGTTATTGCGCTGATTCTTTTTTCTCTGCTTCTCATTACAATTCCAATCGTTGCGGGGATCATGATCTATGCTGGACTGGTAACAAAACAGGTGGAGCAGCTGGAACTTGAAAGAGAAAAAGAGCGTAAAAGCTATGAGTCTAAACGAAACCTGATGCTCTCGGACTTTGCCCACGACCTCAGGACTCCCATTATGACCATAGGAGGTTATGCATCAGCAATAACAGATGGCATGGTAAAAGATGATGCTCAGGAAAAAGAGTATCTTGAAGCCATCGCAGCAAAATCCAAAAGAATGACAGAGCTTATAACCATGCTCTTTGAGTACGTCAGGGTAGGAAGCGAAGGCTTTGCACTGGCAAGGAAAAATATTGAGCTTCATGCATTTCTTACTGAGATAATAGCTGGCTTTTACTCAGACCTGGAAGATGCAGGGATCAGCGTGGATATTGATATTCCGGAAGAGAGTTTTTATATAAGTGCAGATGAGCTGCATCTAAAGAGAGTAATTGAGAACCTGATAATCAACATAATAAGGCACAATGAAGCTGGTACGAAGGCTGGTTTTATCATAAAAAGAGCCTCTGGCGTTGAGTTTTTTGCTATCGCAGACAGCGGCGTTGCGATCCAAAAAAGCGAAGAGGAGCTGTTTGAGCCCTTTGTAAAAGGAGATGACTCAAGATCCAAAAATACAGGAAGCGGTTTGGGACTGTCAGTTGCCAAGCAGGTAATGGACATGCATGGATTTGATATTCATCTAAAACAGCCCTATGGAAGCTATACTAAGGCCTTTATTTTGAAGTTTATGGAAAATGTATGAGATGGTTAAGGGGTATAAACGATGGTAGGTATCAAGGATATAGCAAGTAAATGCGGGGTTTCACCGACCACCGTTTCAAATGTTCTTAACAATAAAAATAACGTGGGCCGAGAGACCAGGGATCTGATCCTGAAGACCGCCAAGGAGCTTGGTTACGTTCACAAGAGGTCTGAGACATCTGCAGGTGGCAGGAAAAAGAATACTGTTGTCATCAATTTCAGCGACTTTGATGCGCAGTTTTACTTTGATGTTCTGCATGGTATCAGTGATTATGCGGTTAAAAAAGATTTCAACCTCCTTATCTGTACCAAGGAGAATTTCGCAAAATACGCAGATTCAGACAGTATTAGCGGCTGCATTATAATGGACTGGAGCACAGAAGATTCCACAATCCTTGGGATTGCAGATAAAGGGATCCCCATGGTGACTTTAGACCGTCAGATGCCTCATAAACTCATTAAAAACATGGTTACAGGCAACTACGAGAGTGAGAGATTGCTTGTGGAAAAGATCGTCTCCATGGGCTTTAGCTCTTTTGCCTTCCTGGGCGGGATTGATTCGGATGACAACAAAGAGAGATACAGGGCCTTCAGGGATGTTCTTAAGGAGAACAATATTTCTTTTGACAGAAACCTCTTATATGAAGGGGACTGGACAGAAAAAAGCGGCGCGGCTGCCGCAAGGCTCATAATGCTGCAGCCTGGTATGCCGGAGGTTTTGGTCTGCGCCAACGACCTGATGGCTATCGGCGCCATAAGGAAATTTCAGGAAAACGGTATAAGAGTGCCGGATGATATCTCGGTTTGCGGCTTTGATGACGTTATCATGTCAAGGTACGTGGGCCTTACCACAGTAAGTGTCCCTAATTACGAGAGGGGCTTTCTTGCTATGCAGGCGCTAGCTGACATAATTGACGGCACGGGAGATTTCGAAAACTTCAAGATCGGCGCCAGAGTTAAGTGGAGAAAATCAATAAAGCCCCTGAAGGAATGAACCTGGGGGACGGGGTTAGTGGACCATTTACAAATTCCCTATTACTTACCTAAAAAAAATCTGCTATAATCACAAATCGACGCGAAAAAATCAAGAAGATATCGGGCTGGTATCATTGGAAACGCACACCTTTTGTGGTGATAACGAACAACACGCCTTGGTCTTCCCCTGGACAATGAAAGGAGAACCCCAGGTATGTTACCACAGAACAAATTTCAGGATGTTATTTTCACAATTTTCATGGCTTTCGTCATGGTCTATGCAATGATCTGCTACAATATTGCCCTCAATGTAGGCGGTATGCAGAACTTTGTTTTTCTTGCAGCATTTAAGGAAATGCTGATCATGTGGCCAATCGCCATAGTTTTAGAGCTTTTATTTGTTGGAAAGCTTGCACAGAAGCTGGCGTTCAGATTTGTAACACCAGGAAAAGATCCTATGATCATGATGATCCTTGCTATCTCTTCCATGTCAGTGTGCCTCATGTGCCCACTTATGAGCCTTGTTGCCACAATCCTCTTTAAGGATGCCGGCGCTGAGTTTGTTGCCATCTGGCTTAAGACCACAGCCATGAACTTCCCGATGGCACTTTGCTGGCAGATCTTCATTGCCGGGCCACTGGTAAGAAATGTATTTGGATTTTTTGTAAGAAAAAAATATGGTCCTGAGGGACGGGGTTAATGGACCATTTTATAGTTTTTTTGTTATATGACGATGGATTTGAGAGTTATAGCTAACAAGACTTTAAGGGTACTCACATGGAGCGCCCTTATTTTTTTTAAAAAGTTAGCACAAGCTAACGTTAAGAGTTATAATGACTATACATGAATTTGGAAAAGAGAATGAAAAGATCAGAGGACTTAAGGGATGAGGGGGGAAAATGAATGTCAAAAGAAACTGAGCAGGTAACTGACAGGATTAAGAGTGCGTATCATACGTCTAAAAACATATATGACGATGTCCTTACTCAGGGA
>SVGB01000026.1 GCA_015056565.1 Butyrivibrio sp. | reverse complement strand
GACAAGACACGGGGACGGTTCTACTGTCTCATTGCGCGCAATGAGACAGTAGAACCGTCCCCGTGTCTTGTCTTATTTTTTATCTGGTGCTGCTGCGGTACTGAACCGGAGTCATGCCGTACTTCTTTTTAAAGAGTCTGTTGAAGTGCTCAACGTTCTGATAGCCTGCTGCCTCAGCGACCTTCTCAACCTTCATGTTGCCGTTTCGAAGGAGGGTGCTGGCCTTGTTGAGCCTTATTCTCTTGACGTTTTCTCCGAAGGTCATTCCTGACTTTTCCTTGATGTACTTGGACAGGTATGGCTTTGAAAGGTAGAACTGGCTTGAGAGGTCATCCAGGGTTACGGTAAGGTAGTTTTCCTGAATGTAGTTGATGATAGAGTTGATCCTCTCGTCCTTGTTGTTCTTGATGTTCCTTACAGTGTCGATCTGGTTTACAGCAATTACAAGAGCATTGATGGAAGATTTGATGATATCTTCGTCAATTCCAACGCCCCAGAACTTCTGGCCATTGTAGGTGATACCGACGTATGAGCATGCCTTGGAGGATGAACCTCTTGAAAGAGCGTGCTCCTCGTAGGTTGAAAGCTCGTAGCTGATATTGAAGTACTGCTTGATGGCGTTACTTACAGCATCCAGACGTCCGTTACCGTTTGCCTCAACCACGTGCTCTTTATCCCCGTGACTTACCGTAACCTCCGCAAGGATTCCGTCGATCTGCTTGAAGTGTACATCAGGAATGCGGAATACGTTGTCGTTGTGAACGTACTTATCTTCGAATATCTGATAGATCCTTGCAGGTGAAAGCTCAGCATGCTCTCTGTCTGAGATATCCTTGATGGTATAGCTGATATCTGCCTGCATCTCTTTTGGAACCATCATGCCATAGTTGGTCTTAAGGATGTAGCTTACGCCGCCCTTACCGGACTGGGAGTTGATCCTGATAACATCTCCGTCGTACTCTCTTCCAAGATCCTTGGGGTCGATTGGCAGATAAGGAACTGACCAGATACCGCCGTCCTTTTTCTGCTCGTGCCAGGAGAATCCCTTTGAGATAGCATCCTGGTGGGATCCGGAAAATGCAGTAAACACCAGCTGTCCAGCGTAGGGCTGTCTTTCATAGATGCGCATTCTTGTAAGACGCTCATAGGTTTCAGCAATCTCTGTGATGTGGCTGAAATCAAGTCCCGGATCAATGCCGTGGGAATACATGTTGAGAGCAAGGGTAACAATATCAACGTTACCTGTCCTCTCTCCGTTTCCGAAAAGAGTTCCTTCAATCCTGTCAGCTCCTGCCAGGCATCCAAGCTCAGCATCACTGACACCTGATCCTCTGTCGTTGTGAGGATGGAGAGAAAGAGTGACTGCATCCCTGTACTTAAGGTTCTTGCTGATGTACTCAACCTGAGTTGCAAACACATGAGGCATAGCGATCTCAACAGTTGTAGGGATGTTGATCACTACCTTGTTTTTCTTGGTTGGCTTCCATACATCGAGAACTGCGTTGCAGACATCAACCGCATAGTCTACCTCTGTTCCAGGGAAGCTCTCTGGTGAATATTCAAAAGAGAAATTGCCATTTGTTTCTTTTGCAAGCTTATCAAGAAGCTTTGCTCCATCAACAGCAATCTTCATAACTTCTTCCTTGCTCTTTTTAAACACCTGCTCACGCTGTGCTACAGATGTGGAGTTATAAAGGTGAATGATAGCCTTTGGAGCGCCCTTTACGGCTTCGAAAGTTCTTTTGATAATATGCTCTCTTGCCTGAGTCAGAACCTGAACAGTAACATCGTCTGGGATCATGTTCTTCTCGATAAGGGTTCTTGCAAACTCAAACTCAGTCTCTGAAGCTGCAGGGAAACCGATCTCGATCTCTTTAAAGCCAAGCTTAACGAGCATTGTAAAGAATTCCAGCTTTTCATCAAGACTCATGGGCTCAATAAGGGCCTGATTGCCATCTCTTAGATCAACGCTGCACCAGATTGGCGGGTGATCAATGTAGTCCTTCTTGACCCAGTCGTAAGAAGGCTTTGGTGGCATAAAGTACTGTCTCTGGTATTTCTCTACGTTTTTCATATTTGCTCCTCGATTCTGTTTTTCTTGATCATTATTAATTATACAGACATATTTTCGATGCGGTTAAGTTGATAATTAATACAATCGCAAGATAATTTTCATCATTTTTATTGATGGTTATTATCATACCACAATTTTGAACAAATACATCATGGTGAATTTAATCACTTTTCTTGATATAAATTAATAAAAGAGCCAATGAAGTTTATTCTTCACTGGCTCTCTCCATAGTCAAAATCATTATCAAAACACCAATTTCTGTGCCATTTCCTTAAGTTCCTGCTTCCTGTCGGATAAAAGAAGGAGCTTGTTGTATTTGTAATAGGCTTCATTTCCTGTTTCTCTTACGAACTTAAGGCTATGGTAAGCGCTTGAAAGCTCTGTTAAAAAGATGACCATCTCCTGGCTTCCTGAAAGAGATTCGCTATCGCCAAACACTTCCTCAAAGAACGCAAAGCTGTTTGACAGGTGCTCCCCTGCTTTCCTGATAGCTTCCTGCCTGTTGTCCTCACGCTGCGTAAACCACTTCTTGGCTTCTGCCATCTGCTCTTCCCATGACGCTGCACTCAGGCTGCCATCTGTCAGCACTTTTACGCACTCACCCATGGCATCTGCCGCAAGGAGCATATTCTTTTCGCTGTCCCTGTCGATCATGCCAGCTTCCTTCTTGTTCTTAACTTCCTCAACAAGTGCCGCCTGCCTTGCAGCAAGTTCCCTGGAAGCACTTATCTGACCACCTTCAGCAGCTTTTGAAGCGCCTTCTGCTGCAACGCTCCTGATGGTTTCAAAGAGGGTTTTCTGAACCGCCTGCTGCCTTCCGTAGTCCCTGAACTCTCCCATGAGAGCGTCAGTAAGCAGGCCAATTACACTGAGCTTTTCGTCAAAAGAGCCTTTCCTAAGACTCTCTTTATCCTCAGGAAATCTTCCTTCTAAGATATCAGGTATCCTGTACACCTGGTTATATCTAAGATACAGCTCATAGTAAGTTGCAAAATCTCTGGCGATATCAGTATTCTGAAGGTACTGTGAGCACAGGTTTTCATCTATTGCAATCCCCAGCTTCTCATGGACCTTCATGACTCTTGAAAGATCTTCCCAGCCTCTTGCTGTCACAAAGCTTCTGCCGTCAACATCAGTCTTTATGCTGTAGAAGTTGTCCTTCTTGATCTCAAGATATGCAAGTATGGCGCCGTGGATAGAAGCCTTGTAAGCATAGCCCTTCCAGGCATCAAAGTCCTCTTCAATATTGATCTGCCTTACTCTGTCCAGAGTAACAATGTCAAAATCCCTTACAGACTTATTGAACCTTGCAGGGTTTCCAGCCGTTACGATTATGAAGCCATCCGGGATCTTGTGACTTCCAAAGGTCTTGTACTGTAGAAACTGAAGCATAGTTGGGGCCAGCGTCTCAGACACACAGTTTATCTCATCAAGGAAAAGAATCCCTTCCTTTATTCCGGATTTTTCTATCTGCTCATAGACAGAAGCCACGATCTCACTCATGGTGTACTCGGTGACCGAATACTCTTTTCCCCCAAAAGTCCTTGTTGATATCTTGGGAAGGCCTATGGCGCTCTGTCTTGTGTGATGGGTTATGGTGTATGCCACCAGGTTGATCCCAAGGTCGTGAGCGATCTGCTCCATGATGGCAGTCTTGCCAATTCCGGGAGGTCCCATGAGTAAAATGGGCCTTTGCCTCTCCACGGGGATCTCGTACTGGCCGGCTTCATCCTTTGAAAGGTAGGCCCTTACTGCGTTTTTAACTTCCTCTTTTGCCTGATCAATGTTCATGTTATCTCCAATCCTACATGTATAGCTTAAGTGCCCAGTCTGGCACCTTCTCATCCTCGTAATCCGAATCCTCTATAAAAACAAAGGCTGTGTCATAGTCCGTGGGTTTTTCAGGAAATGTTCCGTATCCGTCTGTAAAATAGATAAGGCCCTTTAAGTTTTCAAACATGCCAACGCGCCTAAGTTCATCTACCTTTTCAAACACCGGCCTAAAATCCGTGCCGTAGCCACCTTCCACGTGGATGCCCTCCGAATACTTTTCCATGTCCTTTGCAGATGTAATAACATCCACCTTCTGGACCTGATCATCGCACTGGATCACCACAATGTTTATCTTCTGAAAAAAGTTCTCGGACGCAAGCAGCATCGATCCCGTCTCGTTAAGAAACTTCTGCACCATCTCATCCTGACAGGAAGCGGAAGTATCTATGGCTATGACAAGCTCCGCCACCTTCTTAACTTCCCTAAATTCATTTTCCTCAATCAGGGGCATATCACCATAAGTTTCAAGACCGAAAGCGTACATTCCGTAGTCAAAAGAGTCAAGATCGATCCCGCCTTCTTCTCTTAGCTCCTTGAATCTTTCAAGGAACTCTTTATAGGAGCGCCTGTTTGTATTATCAAACTTCAGGATCCAGGAGAGCTTTCCTATCTTGTCGCTTTGGTTTTTTCCAATGGTCTCTATCTCAGTCTCAAGGCGCTTTGCCTCTTTGTCCCAGTCTTTCTGCCTGTTTTTTATTTTCTGAAGGCGGCGGGGATTTATGTATTTCTCAGTCTTCTTGCCATCGCCATCTGGCCCGTTTGGAGTCTCCATATCATCCGGAAGATCGGGCCTGCCCTTGTCATCCTTTTGGTCGTCATCCCCTGGCTTATCTTCCATCCTAAGCCAGAATCCATGGTCATCCAAAAAGAACTCCCGCTCAAGCTTTTCATATTCCCTCTCATCTGGCATATTTGCCTCATCAGAAAAGAAACGGTAGAGTTTTTCAACTGTAAGGACCTTTAGCTCTTTTGTCAAAAGCGCATACCAGCGGTCTCGAAAGTCGCTGCTGACCCGGTAGATGCACTGATAGTCCATATCATCAAGAATGGACTCCACCACAATGTCCGCACACAGGTCAAAGAGCCGTGTATCTTCGTACCTCTCAGAGGTATACATATGCCTGAAGATACAGTGCAGCAACATGTGTACATAGGTCCTGTTGAGCTTCCCGGGCTCCTCCACAAAAAGCCGCAGAATATACGAAGGGTTGAAGCGAATGCTCACTGCATCCGTGCCAACCCTGGTGGTAGAAAGATCCATCTCATAGGAGAGAGCAGAAAGCGCCGCCCCCATGAATCTCATGTCCATATAAAGTTCAGTCCTTGCAGCGTCAAGGACCTGTACTCCCATTTGCCTAAGCTGCTCGCTGCGGGAGTCTGTCACGTTTTCGCCGATCATCCATACATCCTATTTGGGAACCCATACTTTAAAGCAATTCGTGGTACACACAGGTTCATATTCATCAGAAAGAGTCTCTGCAAGGTTACTGCTGATCATGGTGACAACTATTGAATCCTTTGGCAAAAGAGAAATCTCTTCCTTGTCAATTACGAAAACCTCTCTGTTTTTCAAGTAAAACTGCAGTATCTGCACCACTTCAGAGCCATCTTCGTTTATATAATATACCTCAGCATCCTTATTGTTTGCAATTATCCCAGCCGCATCAGACTCGCTTCTAACAAAAGAAATTGCACCACTCCAGGTCGTACCCAAAGTGGTAAAAGTAAACAGAAGCAAAATAACTGCCAGCGCCCAAAAGCTCTTTTCCATTCCAGATCGTTTTTGGATCCACAAAAGCAAGATAACAACAGCCAAAGAAAGCACCAGTTCTGCAGCCAGTAAAACACTTACATTTTTAAGTGCAAAGGAAAGATACTCAGCACCAATACTAAGTATTCCATCATGATCTAAATACCCCTGTCCTCTCAGGATCACAAGCACAAGACCAATCAGCGCTGCCAAGAGCCCGTACAGACTCCACTTCAAATTGCCTGCTTCTTCCGTCAGCTCTTTTGCCCCCAGCACCAATAACAGCCCGCAGAACGGATCAATATATCTGCCATACAGCACTGATGTAAAAGAATCTGCGCTAAAAAGAAACAGCGAAGAAATGAGCATTTCAAGGGATATTGACAGTAGAAAAAAATAACTAAGATCATCTTTTTCCCGATTTAATCTGATAAGCCTTTTAACGCCAAGGATTCCTATTCCCAGTGTCGATACCACTATGTAAAAGACATTTCCAGCAAAGGAAACTATAAATCTTACGGCGCCTTCAAGACTAAAGAGATTTCCAATCCTTGGGATCATGGCCATAAAGCCTGTGGACGAGTAGATTTCAGTCATTGTTATATCTGATGTGAAATAATTTTTTGCAAAGAAACTACAGACAAAAAGTATAGAAAACAAAAGAGCAAGAAAAATCCCAGTTGCAAGCCTCTTTTTGTCAGATAACTTTTCAGCAGCAAAAAGGATAGCCAGGATAAAAACCGGAAGACATCTGTTATGAGTTATGTATAGAAGGAATGCTGGAAGCAAAAACACAGCTCCCGTAAAAAAGCTCATATCATCCAAAAACTTTTTCAGACCATGTAAAGTAAGCACCAGTAAAAGAAAAACAAATGCCTCACACATAGTAGACAGACTGTAGATCACAAGTGGTGGAAACAAAAGGATAAGTACTGACTCTTTTCCTATATCGTGTCTAAGTATAAATGCAGCAATGATCATAAATGCGAGATTGATCATAAGCGCAATTCGATATGCAAAAAGACCGCTTACAGGAAGCGCCAAAAGCGGCAGCAAAGCAGCACTATAGCCATAGGAATAGTAGCTTCCAAGAGACGCCACGCTTCTCCAGGGAAGCTCCAGAATCTTTGCCGCATTGTACCAGTAACCAAACTCATCCGGCAAAATAAGAAAAGGAAATGCCTTTGGTACAAATAGTACCCCTATAGCAACGATTTCCAACACACATACTATTATTATCAGATCAGTCTTTTTTTCTCTCATAGTAATTATTATGGGCATAAAAAAAGACTACCGCAAGCGAAATTGCGGCAGTCTTAAATATATTTATCAGTCTAACCTTATAAGAGTATACATTGCAAGATTGTCTGTGTAATTACCAGCTGCGCGGACTGTAATAGTATTTGGGTTGTCATCTGTATCCTTGTAGATCTGATAGAATCCGCCAGGATAAATAGCAACTACAGCATAATTTGCGCCTTCTTTTGCAAAAGACTCATCAATACCGAATTTGAAATCGCCAACCATCTTGGAGTCTTCCTGTCCTGCAGGCCACTTATACTGTACATTGACACTAGGTCCCATAACAGCTGTTGGCTGAGTTGTGGACAGAACTTCCTTTACGCATTCAATTGCCTGAGGGCTCTTTGCTGCATCAGTCTCATATGCTACTATCTCACACTTTGAAGGATCCTCAGAAGTATTGCCCTCTGCAGCGTAGTAACTACTGTCAGGAACTATGGACATACCCTTTATATCATTAAGCAGGTAAAGGCCCTTAACCTGAGACTCAACGCCATCTACAGTTTTATTCTCAGCCTTGCTACCCTCTGCAACCAGGGCTTCTCTCTGGGCTGCTACCTCCTGAGTTGCTCTCTCCTGTGCCTGTTCTTTAAGTACCTCTTGAATATCCCTTTGAGGCTCAGTTACTTCAGGTTCAACTCGTATCTCAACTTTTTTGGCAATAGCACCTGACTGAGCAAGAGCATCTACTGCAAACTTTCCTGTACCAAATACGATACCAAGAGCAAGTACTGTACCAGTTCCGGCTATCATCATAGCTTTTGTTGTTTTTCTCATGTAATTTTCTACCTCACACATATTTATAGTTTATAACATCGAACGTTGACAATTATATCATTTCTATATGTTTTCGAGAATCGAAAAAGGTAAGAAAAATTACAAAAAAACGTAGAATTTGAATCAAAAATTCACACAAGTCCATTGATAATGATTATTAGTATCAGAACAGGCAGAACGAAGCGCAGGTAGTTTCGTATCCAATGCGGCATTTTTGTGCCTTCTCCGGTATTTACTTCCTCAAGGTAGTTGTCAAATCCCCAACCAAGGCCTGTTACACAGAATAAAAGAATGACTAACGCTCCGATTGGAAGGATCAGGTTACTTACCAAAAAGTCCTCGAAGTCCAAAATGTTCCTGCCACCCATGAACGTAACGCCGCTCCACTTGTTAAAGCCAAGAACACATGGTAGGGATGCAAAGATCATAAAGATGCAGTTTATCACTATTGATGCAGTTCTTGAGAGTTTGAAGTTGTCCACAAGGCACACGATGAGATTCTCAAATACTGCAGTTACAGTCGAAAAGCTTGCAAAGCTCATAAATACAAAGAAAAGTGTTCCCCAAATCCTTCCAAGAGGCATGTTGATGAAAAGCTCAGGAAGAGTTACGAAAATAAGTGATGGTCCCTGCTCCGGTTCTACTCCAAAAGAGAAGCATGCAGGGAAAATAATGATTCCTGAAAGGATGGCAACCATGGTATCAAGCGCGCTGATCCTCATAGCTTCGCCGCTAAGAGCCCTGTCCTTTGACATGTAGCTTCCAAAAACTTCAATTGAGCCCATACCGATGCTCAGTGTAAAGAACGCCTGATTCATTGCTGCTGCCAGAACCTTGTGTATACCTACGGCCTTTGCTTTGCCAAAGTCTGGTAAAAGGAAAAATGAAAGCCCCTCCTTTGCTCCAGGTAGCATGACACTGTGAACTGCCAGAACTGTAATGAGCAAAAGGAGCCCCAGCATCATGAACTTATTTACCCTCTCAAGGCCATTCTGAACGCCAAAGCTAAGTACCAAAAATCCGATAAGGACAGTGATTATTGTAAATATCCCCATCTCGATGGGGTCTGTCATAAGGCCGTCAAATGTAGCCTTTGCACTGCCATTTTCAAGATGCTCAAATTCACCTGTTGCAAACTTGTAGAAATAATCAAACATCCAGCCTGCAACAGTGGTGTAATACATCATAAGAAGGTAATTTCCTATCATGGATACCCAGCCGTGGATATGCCACTTTGAACCTTCTTTTTCAAGGGATTTGTAGCCTTTGACCAATGTAAGCCTGCTCTTTCTTCCAACTGCAAGCTCCATGGTCATTACAGGTACTCCCATGATGATCAGAAATAAAAGGTAAAACAAAACAAAGACAGAGCCTCCATTCTGCCCTGCCACATAGGGAAACTTCCACACGTTTCCAATTCCGATAGCACATCCTGCGCTGACTAAAATGAATCCAATACGTGACCCGAATCCACCTCTGCTATTTTCACTCATAACAAATAATCCTTTAACACTTTAAATTCTAACTGCCAAGGCAGCCAACGAAGATTATACCATCTGATGTCAAATATTCAATTATCAAAACTCAAACCTCATAGCAACGCTTTTTTCTGAGCCTGCGCCGCTTCCAGATTCCATAAGTATTGCCGTCACTTCAGTAAGCCCCAGCTCTACAGAGCATGAAATTGCCTCATCTATAGCGCCCCGTGAAATAAGTTCTTTTTCCCCGCTGTATCTTAGAAGTTCTCTGATCATATTTACTGCCGAGGCAGGATCATCCTTGGCGCCTTCGATATATCGTTTCAATATAGAAAGGCCGCTTCCTGCCACATACTCTTCGTACATCAGTCTGTATCTGTCATCCAGCTCCACCGGATAAAGGAGCCTTCCCACTGCTATATCCTCCGATATACTTCCGCCGTCGATCTTGGCCTTTTCAAAAAGCTTGTCATATTCGCGGTAGTTGATACTACGCCTGTCCACACACTCCCTGTAGAACATGCCAGAACCTGCGATTGAAAACTGAATGGTGCGGGCCATGGTATTCTCGTTAAAGTCGTACACGTACTCAGGAAAAGTCAGAGAGCTTGTCACATAGTCAGCTGATCCCTGGCTGACTCTGACTGTAAAGTGTAAAGTCCTGTCGTTGTCTGCAAGGAAGTTCCTTATAACCTCAAACCAACTCCTGTTTATGGTAATATCGATCTCGCTCAAACTGTCGCACTGCCTGCAGACACCATCGTAATAATCATCAATACTGTCAAAGAGAGATATCTTTTTTAAATTCCTGCAGTTGTGAAAAGCAAAGCCGTAGAGGGTTTTGATGGTTTCAGGAAGGGTGACACTCTTTAGATCCTGACGCCCCGAAAACGAATGATTGCCAATAACTTCCACAGGAAGTCCCTCTATCTGCGCTGGCACCACCAGGTCTCCTGCTGTTCCTTCAAAACCTGTGATCTCTATATATTTATGAGCATCTTTATTGTGCTCTTTTTTCTCGAATAAAAATGGCATGCCGTTACCTCGCTTTATTCATTTTAACATATCTTCGTTAGTTACATTTGAGTCTTCACATGTACCACCTGCATCCAATATAATTAAGAGTACTATTGAAAACTTCTTGTTATAAGTGGGAAAGGATGATCACCGATGTCAAATACCCCGGTAGCACTGGTTAAGTGCGACAGCTATGAATATGAAGAGGTGAAAAGAGCTCTGGATGAGAGTCTTGAACTTATAGATGGTCTTGATCTTGTTAAGCCCGGCATGAAGATTGGAATAAAAGCAAACCTTGTTACAGGTTCTTCTGCTGATAAGGCCATCACCACTCACCCTGTGCTCCTTAGAAGACTTTGCGAACTCTTAGTTGAAAGAGGCGCCAGCGTTGTTATTGGAGACAGTCCAGGAGGGCTCTATACCCCGGCCTTCGTTCAGAACATCTACAAAGCCTGCGGGCTGTATGAGCTTGAAAGCATTGCAGGACCAGAAGGGCTTGTACCTGGCATGCCAAGGGCTACCGTCACCCTCAACACTGACTTTTCCATAAAGGACGGAAAATGTCCTGATGCCGTGTCCCTTAAGAGTTTTATCTACACCGGCTGGCTTGACGATGTGGATGCCATAATAGGATTTTCCAAGCTCAAGACCCACGCCATGATGGGCATGAGCTGCGCAGTCAAAAATATGTTTGGCTGCATCCCCGGAACCACCAAGCCCGACTACCACATGAGATTCCCTGAGGAGAAGGCCTTCGCCAACGTCATGGTGGATCTGAACGAATTCTTTAAACCCGTCCTCTACATCGTGGATGCCATAGACGGAATGGAGGGCAACGGTCCAACAGCTGGAGAAAAGAGACATATCGGTGCGCTCCTTGCCTCCAAAAGACCTTACAGCCTTGATATGGTCTGTGCTCATATGATCGGAATGGGGATAAATGACGTCCATACACTGCTTGTGGCAAATGATAGAGGCCTTGGTCCCAAGGACATCAGTGAAGTAAACATCCTTGGAACCTATAACATTGACAATGCAGTAATAAAAGATTTTAAAAGAGCTACCATCCATCAGAGCATTACCTTTGAGGGCGGAAGCGCTTTTAACAAGATAAAATCAATTGCCGTAAAGCTTGCCTACTCCACCAAGCCCCTGGTCAAAAAGGCCGAATGCATAGGCTGCAAAAAGTGCCATGACACCTGCCCTGCCAAGGCCATTACCATGGTCCCTTCAAAGGGCGCCTCCCCAAAGGGTACCGGCAACATCCCTTCCATAGACCGAAGCAAGTGCATCAAGTGCTTCTGCTGTCAGGAGTTCTGCCCTGTTGGCGCCATGAAAGTCCACTACAACCCTGTAGGGAACCTGCTGAATAAAATGCAGCGATAACAAGACAAGGGGGTGAGTCAGTGGGGACGTTACAGTGTATACTGTGACAGATCTGAGTTGATCTCGTCTGAATACTTGTTGAGGTTCTCGGATACAGCGGTGATGTTCTCTGTTTCCTGGCGGAGTCTGTTACTCTCAGTTACGATCACATCGCTAAGACCAAGGACTTCGTTGATGTTTGAAACCTGTTCCTTGGTAGTGACAGCGTTACCTGATGCAACATCGTTGATCCTCTCGATTCCGCCTGCAATCTCTACGATGCCCTCTGTAGCCTTGCTGACATCCTCATAGATCGTGTTGAAGGAATCGTTTGCCTCGTTAACACCGTTTATGCAGGCTTCCATATCTTTTACACATATATCAGCCTTGTTGTTGATATCTTCAATATTCTTGGTAACATCTTCAATAAGTCTTCTGATGTTGTCGGTAGCTTCAGATGACTGGTTTGCCAAAGCACCAACCTCCTGAGCTACTACTGCAAATCCCTTACCCATCTCTCCTGCTCTTGCAGCCTCAATAGATGCATTGAGTGAAAGAAGATTGGTCTGAGCTGAAATAGCATTGATGGCCTCTGTGATACCTGTGATCTCTTCAACTGACTTGGCAGTAATTTTAATAAGGTCTGTAAGCTCGTTGATGGTATTTCCAAGGGTTGTAACGTTCTTGGTCATAAGTTCCATCTCGCCTTTGCCCTTGCCGGAAGCCTCCATGGTCTGATCGCAAAGAGCACGAACGTCTTCTGCGTTGGTAGCCAGCTGACTTGATGTGGATGCCAGCTCGTTAGCAGCATCTGCAATCTCTTCAATAGAAGAAGTCATGGCATTTAAAGTACTGTTGAGCTTTTCAATGGACTCACCCTGATTCTGGTTAGCATCTGAAAGGCTGTGGGAGATGTCAAAGCATTCTCCTGCGCGGGTGCTCATCTCTCCTGAAATTCCAGACAGACTGTTGAGGGTTGTCCTCATCTTTTCAATATATGTATTTAAGCTCTCACTAAGAGTTGTGATCTCGTTGTTTCCTTCAGGAACAAGTGCAACTGTAAAGTCGCCCTGACTGATATCTGTAAGTCTTTCTGTAACTGTGGTAACAGGCCCGATGGACTTCCTTATAGTAAAGTACATAAGCACTGACATCAGGATTATAAGTAAAAATCCAATGATCATTGTAAGGGCCATTACCTTGATGATGGCGCCACTTAAAATATTGGAAGATACAGCACTTACTACCACCCAGGATGTGCCCTCGATGTCAGTTGCAACAAACATCATAGAACCTGCTGGAGTCTTGGCTGTCTTAACCTTGCTGCCATCACTTGTAACTGATGTGTTGAGGGAATCATATATAGTTGCAAGTCCCTGAGCAACAGGATCTGTAGTATCAGCCAGTGTCTGTCCAACGCTCTCAGTCACATTGCTTATAAGTATGTCTTTTGTATCTTTATTTATAATGTAATACTTGGCATCCGGTGCATAGGAAGTAAAGCCATTTACCTTCTCTGCAACTTTATCAAAGTTTATATCGCTGCTCAAAACCGTTCCATCACTTATCATGGCAGAACATGCAAGACAGGTCTTACCTGTGGAGGCATCTACGTAAGGTTCTGATGAAAAGACATTTCCTCCTGCTGCAATTGCTCCCTGATACCACGGTCTGTCTGTAAACACGAAGGTATCGTCAGGGATCCAGCCTGAACCATCAAGGAATACATTTTCTTTTCCATAAGCCATGTAAATATCCTGGGAGTCAGGATCCTCAGCTGTAAGAGCAAGAAGAAGATCTCTCATATCTTCATGAGACATAGCAGGAGACTTTTTGATAACTGATGCAGTCTGAGCAACTCTCTCTTTAACTCCACTCCACCAGCTCTGTATCTCACTTGCATAAGTTACGGATTCTCTCGCCAGAATGTTGTATGTAAGAGGCTCAATATTATCAACAGCAAGCTTAATACTAAGCTGAGTGATAACAATGATAATGATTGCTGAATAGATGATGATCTTGGTTAGTAATGTCTTTTTTAAGGATCCTCGTTTTGTCTTCACGTTTTGTCATCTCCTGTTCTGTAAATTCGCATAAAAAGCTGCGCTACCACTATAGTAATACACGGTTTGTCGTTTATCAATTGTATAGTAAATAATAAACTCTAAATTTTTTGAAAAATCATCACACCTTCTGACTTTATCCACCTTTATATTTGCTTTTTAAAAGAAAAAAAGGTATACTTTACTTTAGCACTTTAAAGCGGGGGAGAATTATATTATGCCAATTACAGATTTATTAGAGAGAAACTCTAAACTCTATGGAGATGAAGTTGCGCTTGTTGAGATCAATCCTGAGATAAAAGAGGAACAGAGAGTTACCTGGAAGGAATATGAGCTCATCCAGCCAACATCTACCAATTATTACAGGAGACAGATCACCTGGTCCGTGTTTGATGAGAAGGCAAACCGTGTGGCCAATATGCTGATCGAGAGAGGTATTAAAAAAGGCCAGAAATGTGCCATTCTTCTTATGAACTGCCTTGAGTGGCTGCCAATCTACTTTGGCGTTCTCAAAGCCGGCGCTGTGGCAGTTCCTCTCAATTTCCGTTTTGACTCAGAGGAGATTGACTACTGTCTCAAGGCATCTGATTCAGATGTTTTATTCTACGGACCTGAATTTATCGGCAGGATCGAGGACATCGCCCAGAAGCTGAAAAAAGAGATGCTTCTTTTGTTTGTAGGTGATCAGTGCCCATCCTATGCAGATGATTACTACAGATACGCATCCAACGCATCCTCAAGGGCTCCCAAGATCCTTATTGAGGACAAGGATGATGCTGCAATCTATTTCTCATCAGGAACCACAGGTTTCCCTAAGGCTATTTTGCACATCCACACAGCTCTGATGCAGTCAGCCCAGATGGAGGCCATGCACCATGAGACCACACACGCAGACAATTTCCTGTGCATCCCGCCCCTCTATCACACTGGCGCAAAAATGCACTGGTTCGGATCTCTTTATACCGGAAGCCGCGCAGTACTTCTTAAGGGCAACTCACCTGAGGCAATCTTCAGAGCAGTTTCTGAGGAGAGATGCACCATCGTATGGCTCCTTGTGCCCTGGGCTCAGGACATCCTTGCTGCCCTCGACAGCGGCAAGCTAAAGCTTGAGGACTTCCACTTAAAACAGTGGAGACTTATGCACATCGGTGCTCAGCCAATCCCACCATCACTGGTGCGCCACTGGCTTGAGTACTTCCCACATCACAAATACGACACCAACTATGGTCTTTCAGAATCCACCGGCCCTGGCTGCGTACACCTTGGAATGGAAAATGTCAGAAAGGTTGGCGCCATCGGAGTTCCAGGATATGGCTGGAAGACCAAGATTGTCGATGAAGAAGGAAACATCGTTAAGCAGGGCGAGATCGGTGAGCTTTGCGTCAAGGGTCCCGGCGTAATGGTTGAATATTACAAGAACCCTGAGGCAACAAAAGAAATCCTCAAAGACGGCTGGCTCTTTACAGGAGACATGGCTCGTCAGGACGAGGAAGGCTTCATCTTCCTGGTAGACAGAAAGAAAGATGTCATCATCTCCGGCGGTGAGAACCTGTATCCTGTTCAGATCGAGAGCTTCCTTATGAAGAACAACAAGATCCACGACGCCGCAGTTATCGGTCTTCGCGACCAGCGTCTTGGTGAGATTGCAGCTGCCATCATCCAGGTAAAAGAGGGAATGACCTTAACAGAAGAAGAGGTTGATGAGTTCTGCGTGGATCTTCCAAGGTACAAGAGGCCTAGAAAGATCATCTTCGCAAATGTCATAAGAAACGCAACCGGCAAGATTGACAAGCCAAAGCTTCGCGAGATCTACGCCGGAGCGCATATCGTCGAAGACCAGAATCAGTCCTGATAATAAATATTTTAGTGTAAAAAGTAGGAGGTTTTTAAATGAACGACAACAAAGATAAGCAGATCATGCTGGGCAATAAGGCTGTTGCCCGTGGTCTTTATGAGGCCGGTGTCTGCTTTATTTCAAGCTATCCCGGAACCCCAAGTACTGAGGTAACCGAGGAAGCTGCTAAATATGATGAGATCTACTGCGAATGGGCCCCCAACGAGAAGGTTGCCATGGAGTCCGCTTTCGGAGCCAGCCTTGCAGGCCGCAGGAGCTTTTGTGCCCAGAAGCACGTTGGACTTAACGTGGCTGCTGACCCGCTTTACACCATGAGTTACACCGGTGTAAATGCCGGAATGGTCATCGTTGTGGCTGACGATGCAGGCATGCACTCATCCCAGAATGAGCAGGATTCAAGGCATCACGCCATCGCATCCAAAGTTCCTATGATCGAGCCATCAGATTCTTCCGAGGCCCTTGAGTACACCAAGCTTGCCTATGAGATCTCTGAGAAGTTCGACACTCCAGTGCTCCTTAAGATGTGCACAAGAGTTGCTCACTCCCAGTCCCTGGTAACTGTGGGCGAGCGCCAGGTTCCAGATTTTCCTTATGAAAAAGACATCGCTAAATACGTTATGATGCCTGGCAATGCCAAAAAACGTCATCCAATCGTTGAAGAGCGCACAAGAAAGCTTATAGAGTACGCAGAAAACTGCCCTCTTAACCGCGTTGAAATGGGCGGAACAGAGATTGGTATCATCACCTGCTCCACTTCCTATCAGTATGTAAAAGAGGTATTCGGCGATTCCGTTTCAGTTCTTAAGCTTGGAATGACCAATCCTCTTCCAGAGAAACTCATTAAGGACTTCGCTGCTAAGGTAGATAAGCTCTTTGTTGTTGAGGAGCTTGATCCCATAATCGAGAATCATGTTAAGGCCCTTGGACTTACTGTCACAGGAAAAGAACTTCTTCCTGTCTGCGATGAGTTCTCACAGAATCTCATAGCTAAGGCCTTCGGAAAAGAGACTGCAGACAGCTTTGCTCTTTCTGACAACATTCCAATGAGACCTCCTGTAATGTGTGCAGGCTGCCCTCACAGAGGACTCTTTTACACTCTTAAAAAGAATAACTGCACAGTTCTTGGAGACATCGGATGCTACACCCTTGGCGCTGTTCCACCTCTTGGTGCCATCGAGATGACTCTTTGCATGGGCGCGTCCATCGGCGCTGTTCACGGCTTTAACAAGGTAAGGGGAAAAGAGTCTGAAGGAAGGACTGTAGCTGTTATCGGAGATTCAACATTTATGCACTCCGGTATGACAGGTCTTGCAAACGTAGCATACAACCAGAGTAATTCAACCATCATCATAGTAGATAACTCCATAACCGGTATGACAGGTCACCAGCAGAACCCTACAACAGGCTACAACATCAAGGGAGACCCTGCCGGCAAGATCGATCTTGAGGCCCTTTGCAGAGCTATGGGCTTTGAGAGAGTTCGCGTTGTGGATCCATATAACCTTAAACAGTGCGACGAAGTTCTTAAAGAAGAGCTCTCAGTCGAGGCTCCTTCAGTTATCATCTCAAGGCGTCCATGTGCACTTCTTAAGTATGTTAAGCACAATCCTCCGCTTTCCGTTAACCACGATAAGTGCGTTGGATGTAAGTCCTGCATGAAGATCGGATGTCCTGCTATTTCCATGAAGAACGGCAAGGCAACCATCGACAACACACTTTGTGTTGGCTGCAACGTATGCAGTCAGCTGTGCCCTGTTGGTGCATTTGTGTAGAGCACTTGGTGAGGTAGTATCGAACCTAGTGCGAACCAGTCACGTGCACTTAACGAGGTATTTTCGAGTTTAGTGCAGCGGGACAAGAATAAGGAGAAAAAAAATGAATACCAAAAATATTATGATCGTGGGCGTTGGCGGACAGGGCTCACTTCTTGCAAGTAAACTCCTTGGACATCTCTTAATGAGCCAGGGCTATGACGTAAAGGTTTCAGAAGTACACGGAATGAGCCAGAGAGGCGGCTCAGTTGTAACATATGTAAGATACGGCGACAAGGTCTTTTCACCAGTCATCGACAAGGGACAGGCCGACTACATCGTATCCTTCGAGCTCCTTGAGGCTGCAAGGTGGCTTCCATTCCTTAAAAAGGACGGACAGATCGTTACCAACACTCAGCAGATCGATCCAATGCCAGTTATCACCGGCGCTGCAGAGTATCCTGATAACCTTGTTGAAAAACTCAAAGCAACAGGCGCAAAGGTCGATGCCCTTGACTGCCTCACATTGGCTGAGCAGGCAGGTAGCTCCAAAGCAGTAAACATCGTGCTCCTTGGCCGACTCTCCCACTACTTCGATCTTCCGGAAGAAGCATGGATGAAGTCTCTTGAAGCAAATGTTCCTGCCAAGTTCCTTGATATGAACAAGAAGGCATTTGAGCTTGGTAAGAACAACTAAGCTAAGAACAGAATTCAAAATATTTGGCGATGCCACATCACAAAGGAGGAGAAGAAACTATGGAGCAGTATTTTCAACCGGAAATTGAATGTGCCCCAGTGGAAAAGATAAAGCAGATCCAGTCAGAGAAGCTGGTCAAACAGGTTAAGCATGTGTGGGACAACGTACCTCACTACCGCAAAAAAATGGAGGAGAAGGGCGTAACTCCTGATGACATCAAGTCAGTTGATGACCTTCACAAGCTCCCTTTTTTATCCAAGGCTGACCTTAGAGAGACTTATCCAAAGGGACTTCTTGCTGTTCCTCAGGATCAGGTCGTAAGGATCCACTCCACTTCAGGAACCACAGGAAAAAGAGTAATCGCCTACTATACACAGCATGACATTGATCTCTGGGAGGACTGCTGCGCAAGAGCTATCATGGCAGCTGGCGGGACCAAGGAAGATGTCTGCCAGATATCTTACGGCTTTGGACTTTTCACCGGTGGCGCAGGCCTTAACGGCGGATCCCACAAAGTTGGCTGTATGACTGTTCCAATAAGTTCCGGTAACACAGACCGTCAGATCATGTTCATAAACGACCTTCAGGCTACTATCCTTTGCTGCACTCCAAGCTATGCTGCATATCTTGGCGAGCGCATGCAGGAAATGGGCTACGGTCCTGATGACATCCCTTTAAAGGCTGGTATCTTCGGAGCAGAGGCATGGAGCGAAGAAATGAGACACTCTATCGAGAAGACCATGGGCATCAAGGCATTTGATATCTATGGACTTACAGAGCTCTCAGGTCCTGGTGTTGCCTTTGAATGCTCAGAGCAAAAGGGTATGCATGTAAATGAAGACCACTTCATTGTTGAGATAATAGACCCTGAAACCGAAGAAGTCCTTCCTGAAGGAAGCCAGGGTGAGCTGGTATTTACTGCTGTTGATAAAGAAGCCTTCCCTATGATCAGATACCGCACAAGAGATATCTGCAAAGTCACAAGAGAAAAGTGCTCATGCGGAAGAACTCTTATCAGAATGGCTAAGCCTATGGGAAGATCCGACGACATGCTCATCATCCGCGGCGTAAATGTATTCCCTAGCGAAATAGAGACCGTTCTTTTGAACAACGGCTATGCAGCTAACTACCAGATAGTTGTTGACCGCGTAAACAACACTGATACCCTTGACGTTCAGGTTGAGATGACTCCTGAGATGTTCAACGATAACCTGGGTGAAGTTGAGGCAAGGCAGAACAAGCTCTCAGCAGACCTTAAGTCAATGCTTGGCATCAAGGCCAAGGTATCTCTCCTTGCTCCTAAGTCCATCACAAGGTCTGAGGGTAAGGCAGTCAGAGTCATCGACAAGCGTAAGATCTGATATAATTATTATATCCACCAACAACATTATTCACAGGAGGATAACCATGAGCGTACAGCAGATATCCGTCTTTTTGGAAAACAAACCCGGAACACTCAAGAAGATGACCGGGGTTCTTGCAGAACACAAAATAGATATGAGAGCCACATCCCTTGCTGAAACCAAGGACTTTGGAATTGCAAGACTTATCGTTGATGACGCCATCAGCGCCGTAAACACACTTAAAGAGCACGATTTCGTAGCAAGCCTTACACCAGTTCTCGCCATCGAGATTCCTGACGAAGCCGGCGGACTTGACAAGCTCCTTGAGATCTTTGCCGCTGCAGAAGTAAACATAGAATATATGTATGCCTTCCCAGGCGGAAAAGACACTGACAAGGCAGTAATGATCTTCAGAGTTGCCGACACCAAAGCTGCGGAAGCCAGGCTCATTGGAAAGGGTGCCAGGATACTTACTCAGGAAGAGATTTCGAATATTTAACCATTAAACATGACAGGGCACGGCTCTTTCGTGACAGGGGGACGGTTTGCTGGGATGAGACACGGGGACGGTTCTGCTGACACGGGGACGGTTCTACTGTCAGGTTTTATTTTGATAAAACCTGACAGTAGAACCGTCCCCGTGTCAGCAGAACCGTCCCCGTGTCTCATCCCAGCAAACCGCCCCCTGTCACAAAAAAGCCACCCCATTTTGCTCTAATTATTAGCTTGATTAACTGCAAGTCTTTTTATCTCTTCTTTGATCTTTATAGCCTGATTGGTGTAACCTTGCTTGATCTTGGCGATTTCTGTCAGATATACTCCCTCTTTTGCGTCTACATCAATAAGGTGACAACCCATGACTTTTATGGCCAGTTCCTGAAGGGCTTTTATCTTTTCCTCAAATAAAGGCTCTTTATCCGGGGCGATGATCAGATCTTTACACTCATTCATAAAGCTATAGTCCTGTATCATCTCATAATCCTTGCCGCCCATTTTGACAGTGATCTTTCTGCCCTCTTCCATATCTTTCTGGATGATCTTTTGAGCCTTAACCTGATATTTCTTTTCCATCCCCTCTACATCTTTGTTGAAATAGATCTTGTGTTTTACAAATATTTCAGTACATTTCTGAACGGTATTTATGTATCTGATAAGTGGAACCAGCTTTTGCTTCTTAGTCTTTCCTATAGTATCTGCCTTCTTAAAGAGAGCCTTAAAGGGCTCCTTCATAGCTTCATAGTATTCTTTTTTTATGTATGGATTCTGGATGGGAGACTCCAGGTTATCCTCATCCCAATCAGGGCAAAGGTCTTCCTGAATGTGGTTCTGAAGATCAAGGTTTCTTCTTGCATCATATAAATTCTTTTTGATAAACAAAAGCTCATCTATCTCGTAATCTTTAAGCCCCTTATCCTTAAGGGCTTTTAGATCAGACATTTGATCTTCAAACCATATTTCAAGTTTATGAACATCAGGTGCTTTAAGGCCGCCTACAAGAGTTGTCAGTCTTGGCTCAGTATCTTTTATGTACTTGGAATCAACCTCCTTAGGTATCGAGTCTCCTGCCTTATCAATGAGCGTACTTAGCAATCTATTCTCATATTCTTTCTGAGGTTCACCTTCATTCCGGAAAAGTCCAAATTTCCTTACCTGTAGGTAAATGGCTTCTTGTCTTTCAGCCTCCTTTTTCATCCTGGGCTCAGCTAATGCATTCTCCCTATCCTTAGCGTTTCCACCTATCTTAAATGAGTCTTTTTTATCTCTAAGTGTCTTGTAGTTAGAAAGGAAATCAACAAGCTCTTGATCTTTTTCAGCGGTAGCATCATCAATCTTTTCCTGCAGTTTTTCATCAGAAAGCTGATCAAGATCACCTTGGGACTGTAATACATAGTGATTTGAAGTCATCATGGCTATTCTGGTATCATAATCAGCCTTAACCTCCAAAAGGGCATCCAGGCGGCCCTCCAAAGCACTTAAAGCCATTTTCTTTCCGGTAGTAAGGACGTTATCCTTCTTTGCGATATCTACGGCACTTTTTAAAGACTCCGCCCTTTTTAGCCATATATAGTTATCCTTTATCTTGGCAGCAAACTCTTCATCGCTGCCATAATTGAACCTATTGATATCAATCTCAAGGAGTTTATTCCCATCAGTAACTATATTATTGACAATATGGCCATAACTCTCTTTTGTATCTGTTCTTTTAGTGATCAGATCGTCATCTTTGCACCAATCCAATGCATATTGGAAGAAGTCCTTATCGATCTGTTTTGGCAATTTCTCTTTGACACCCTCTATTTTCTCCCAGACTTTTTTGTGCATCAGATAATTGAACATCGAATTCTCAGTGGCCCCGGCAATACTCAGCTGCCTTTTATCAAGAAAAGACTCAAGACCTTTACGCATTTCCTGTTGAATCCTGCTCTTTTCCATATCTCCCTGAATCTCTCCGGAAAGCAGCTGTCTGCCCAGCTCAGTCTCTTTATGTGCTACGAGCTTTTTCCTCATGGCTCCATTAAAAGTATCCGGGAAGTTATTATGGAAATAATCCATGGAAGTTTTCTGTCTGGTGTTAAGGTGTTTTTCAACCTCATCAGAGGTGGCTCTTTCAACGACAAAACAATTGTTGTAATTCCGCGCAAAATTTTGATAATCCAAGCTACGGTTTTCAATGTTCATCTGGTCCTCAGAATCTGCCTTACTGACACCTTGCTTGATATTATATCCGTCGCCTGCTCTTCCTACGAGATGTTTGTCGGCAATAATACGGTTCACATAAGTGGAAAAAGTAACCGCAACTCTTAATTTTTGTACTATCTCAGGGTGATCAGTTTTGTATTCTTTTACAAATGGATCTACACTTTCAAGGTTCGATATGGTAAGTGAGAAATTCATTATATCGTTTATTTCTGCCGGATTTTCTTTAAGCAGCTGGTCGACACCCTTCTTCTGTATCTCTTCAGGACTTGGAATGGGTAATTTCATAAAATACTCAAATCTATTCTCCAAGACCTTATTCTTTTTCTCTACATTTCCTTTAGAAAGGGCATCCAGCCACTCCTGGTTTTCCTTCTCCTTTAAAGCCTCCACCTTATTCACAGGAAGCCCATTCTTATCTTTGAGCACAGTTTTAAGGCCAGCGGTCAGCATGCGGCCAACATCACCCGGTCTAGCCTTATACCCCTTATACATTCCATTAAGTTCAAGGTTTTCAAGGACATCATTGTACTTTTGATCTGTAGCATATGAGTTCATGGATCGCATTTTGATCAGTACTTCAGCGTCTTCGCTGTTGATATCCTCGTTTTGCGCCTGAAGCTCTTCTGTTTTCTTATCAAGCTCTTCAGGAAAACCAAGTCCATTTTCCCACTGCTTTGTTACCGGTGGGATCATCTCCTTCATAGCGTTTTCGTACTCAGACAGCTTCTCCTCTATTTTGGAGAGTTCTCCCTCAAGTACATTTTTCTGCTTCTCATTCGTCTCATTTTTAAGCAGCTCTCTAGCCTGTTCACGCAAAATGCGCTGGCATGAAATATTGGCCTTAAGGACCCTGTACTTCTCATTCTCCTTGCTTGTACTCTTGACCGCAGCAGCCTTGATCATTCCCTCAAGTCTGACCTTCATGATCTCTTTGCGGTGTTTTAGCTTATCAAGTGAAGTTACTTTAGAGTTATTCTCAAAATCTTTCTTGTACTTATCCTCAAGTTTTGCAGTTTTCTTGAATGCTGCTGCAGCCTGCTTGGCACTCTTTTTGCGCTTTCTGGCTGAATGGTTTTTGTACTTGGACGAAAACATATCCATATCGGTCTTATCACGCATAGAGGCAGGATTTGCAATACTGCGGTAGCGGGTAGCCTTTGCTTCCATCACCTCAGCATCCTGAAAATAATATTTGGTACGGTCCTGAAAAGATCCTGTTTCCTCACGCTCAGCAAAATGTTCATTTAGCTGTTCAAAGCTAAGATCATAATCGCTGGAGATCTCTTCGGATCCAAATCTGCGCATTTTCTCATTATGCAGAAATAGGTCTTTATCAGTTTCTCTTTTGATATTTACATAATCATCAAACTTTGGCATAGGACGCTCCTTTAGATAAGCTCAGCTTCATATACAGGAACAGACTTCATTTTGGGGTAAATCTTTTTGGCTATAGCAGCTGCCTTTTCATTAACTGCATCAAAGATAAGCTTGCAGTCCGGATAGTACTGTTCAATATCCGCAGCTGCACCTGCAATTATTTCTCCCAGGGCAACAGGATTTACGCTGTACAGGTACGAAAGCTCCAGCTCCTTTTCAGATAATCTGTGGATGAATATCAGTGAAAGAGGCTCGTCATTCCTCATAATGCACCTGCACAGTTCAGGAACCAGATCTCTTTTCCACTCCTCATAGTCACCTGTTACAAATCCCTCTTCATCACTTAGCATTCGCAAAATGTTCTGTTGAACTCCCTTTGGAAGGTCAAAAAATTTTACTTCCTTAAGTGACTCTTTTCCCGTGAGCATAGGGTATCTTCCCTTGTAGATATCATTGGGCTTAAGGATATATCTGTCGTGGGAATAAGTAACCTCCATCCCCTCATAGGATAAAAAGAAAAGGTAAAGCTGCTCATCATCGGCCTGAAATCTTGCAGTTATCGGATAGACCTGCCCGGACTTTATAAGGAGCTGCCTCATCTTATCAAGTAGTAATGTGGCTATCTTCTGCCTCCTGTATTTTGGAATGACATAGAGCCAGAGTATATCCACCTGATAATCAGCACTACCATAGCAGATAACTCCCATGATGTTGTCATCATCATCCATTGCAGCAAGGCAGATATTATCAGCATCCACAATGAGTTCCCACGGCATGATCACCTTGAAATCATCCATGACATCTTCGTTTATCCAAACATACTTTATGTTCATAATCCCCCCTCTATCGTTATATCTTTTATGTCACCTGTAAGACAAAAGAACCGTCCCCGTGTCATGTTACCTTATATCCTGGCCCATGAGTCTGTTGTATACTCTCTGGGCTGTTTCGTTGTCCTGCTTGCCAACAGCGTCCTTACAACCGATAGCAGCAAGGAGAAGTGATGCTCTAAGAAACTGTTTTGCATCAACGCCGAAAGAACTTGCGCTCTGAAGAAGGGTCTGGACAATGTTCCATCCAACGAAGGACGCCTGCTCAGAAAAGTCCTTAAAGCCGTAGGCCTTCCTGAAGAGTTCAGCATTGCTCATTGTTCCCATGAACTCAGTCTCTTTCTTTTCAAGCTCACAGCCATCCATGATGTCTCTTGTTCCCAGTTTCTTTCTTCCGGTCTGATCGCTTATGATCTTGTTTACGTTGTCGCCCCTAAGTCGTTTGATCTCTTCACCCAGAGGTCCGTTATCTGCAAAATACTTATCCATTACAACCTTATCAGTTACCACA
The DNA here is from genome assembly GCA_015056565.1 of Butyrivibrio sp. GTDB lineage: Bacteria > Bacillota > Clostridia > Lachnospirales > Lachnospiraceae > Butyrivibrio. The sequence goes on along the minus strand of SVGB01000026.1, from coordinate 9,310 downwards.
CTGGTGATAAAACGTGCAGTTTCCAGAGTTTCCTGTATGATCATCCTGATACCGCCCACAAAGAAGTTGGTGACAGCCTGAATACCGATGCTGCTTCCAGAAAGGACGTTGACACAGGTGGTAGCTGTTTCAATGATATCCCGGGCATTGGCTCCAGTTCCTGCAGCAGCTGAAACCTCCTGCAATATCCATTCCTTGTTGAGCTGGTTACCCTCGGTAACAAGCTGCTGTTCCTTGGTCTGGCGCTTCTTACCTTCTTCGATACGTTCCCTGGACTGTTTCTTTAGCTCTTCCTCATTCTCCACAGCCTTATGGATTTCTTTTATCCCCTTACCATCAAGATAAATGTTGTAAATTCCCATAAGTCCGTTAGCTGTCTGTTCAAGGCCCTCGCCGCCAATTGCAAACCCGGATTGAACAGCCTGGTTGACTACCTGAAGAATTGCAGATGAAGACTTGGTCACTGTACCACCGATTTCAGCATATCCAAGATAATCAGTTGCAACATTCTTGGTAACTGCCGGCTTAACAATTCCGGTGCTCAGCATCTTGTTTCTCATCTGAGGGCTAAGGCATGCCATCATGATCCTCTGACCTACTGCATAACCTGGGATTGCCCCTTCAAGCTCTGCGCGGACTCTTCTGCCAATAAACCTTGTGAGTCTGTTGCCTGAGCGGTACAGGTTCTTTCTAAGGAACTTGTAATTGTACATGAATCGTCCGTACTCATCTACATTACCGGTAGCACGGTAGTTTTCTGCTTCGCCTACAAATGTCTTTCTCTCGCCTTCGGTTCTTCTTACAAACTTAAGGGCATTTGCAAACAGTCCCCAGTCAATGCCAGTCTTTCTGTCAGCACCAATGTATGCCCAGTTAAAGATCTTTTTTCCTACCATGAGATCCACAAAGTCTTTCTTCTTTTGCGTATTCCTCTTATCAGAAACCTGCGTTGAAACCAGTGACTGCATGGCTTCATGGACATCCTGCTGATTTGTGGCGATGACATTTTTAGCTCCCGGTATAGACAGGTGCTCAATGTAGTAATCCGCCAGCTTGTCCCTTCCAGCCTCATTTACATACTTGTCTTCATTCATGCCAATGGCAGTAGAGATATTATTGTCGGTAGAAACATCCAGTATATCTCTATGCTTAAGAGAAAGCACCACCAGCATCTGCTCATTATCGGACATTCCATAGAATGCAGAAATAAGTGGCATAGCCTCCTGTGGATTTTTCTTGGCTTCTCTGACAAGGAAATCCTTGAAGTAATCGAACTGGTTGAATTCCTTCTCCTTAAACTTACTGTCAATTTCCTTATAAAGATTTGCAGCCTCTTTGTTAGGAGCTGATTCGTCAGCAGTATGCTTAACAGTCTGTCTGCATACCTGTATCTTTAAGTTCTCAGCTTCAATTTCATCCACCAGATCCATAGCTCTTTCAAGGAGTTTCCAGTCAATCTTGGTAGTTCGCTTAAGTGCACCCTTTGCAAAGCTTTCTGCTGAAACACCAGTCTGAGTTAAGTCTATGTTATCCTTGAGCTGGAAGCTAAAGAGTGTAGCTGCTGCCTTTGCATACATAGGATTATTCACTGATGTACACAGCTGCGCGATCATGTTCTTGTCCATACCTTCAGAGCTTAAAAGAGATTCTTTTAGCGCATCCCTCTTCTCCTCATTTACAAATGGGACTCCGCGGAGCATAAAAGCATCCCATTTCCAGTCTTTGGTTGTATAGTCAACTACTGTTCTATCCTGAAGGATATGGAGCAGCATGTACATCTGTGTGTCGTTGTACTTACCAAGCTTCTTTGATATCTTGCCCACAGACTCATCAATCTTCATCTCTGAATCTGCATATTTAGTAAAGTACTCCTTGAAGGATTTAGCGCCGTAGAAAGCTCCTGTATCAAGAGCATCCTGAACGATCTTGTACTCGCCGGGCTTTCCTGCAAGCTCTCTTCCAATCTCAGCGGTGTATCTTCCGTCTGAGAGCCTTGCATCCTTAGGCATAATTTCAAGCTTCTTGCTCATGCAGTACTTGGTATAGGTCATTGCCTTGTCAAAGATAGTCTTGGAAACTCTGCGAAGGCCTGTCTTTTTGTCAGTCTTAAGGAGCTTGCTCATTACAAGGTTGTAATCGATCTTTGGAGCAAAGTCCTTTCCGTAGATATAGGATGAGAGCTGCTCCTGAAGTTCTACCTCTTGGCTGATCTGCTTATCCCTGTCAACCATTACAGAGTTGGAAGAGAGCTTATCGGAATCCAAAAGCCCCATTTCAGGGAAGGTAAGCACCAGTGCAAAGACCTTCTGTTCCTCGCAGGTAAGGTTGTTATACTCATTTATGAGATCCTCCCTGCCGGAAAGTGCAATCTCTTTTTCAACGTCAGCCCTTGTATAAGTTACTGAAGAGTTCATCTTCTCTGCAGCCGTAACACTATTACTTGAAACATGCTGCATAAGAGCCTTTGAGTCAGGAAGATAGGTGAGCGCCATCTTTTGAATGCTCTCCTTTGAAAGAGTTCCCTCTGCCTTGACCTGATCCCCAACAAGCTTATCTACCGCGTCATTTATACTATCTGTAAACTTCTTGATATCAAGCTTTCCATCTTCGTTTATGTTTTCAAAGATATCCTTCTTTAAGTAATCAAAAAATCCGAGCCTTACGCCCAGTTCTTTACTTACCTGTTCTATCTTTTGGCAGCAGATATCCGCAAGTTCAAAGTACTGTTTCTTTTCCCTGCAGATTTCATGGAAGTCCTCTTTGCTCATGGTAAAGCGAGCCATGTTCATCTCTTCCATGAACTCGTCATACTCACGTTTTGCCAAAAGAGATTTTGGCTTAGCCATATCAAGTGCTTCATTCCTAAGCTTAAGCTCATCCAGTATCTCTTTTACGTCGCCTTCGTTTGTGCCATCTAATGGAAGCTCTTTTCTTATGGCATTCTGAGCAAAGGCAAATACAACTGCCTTCTTGATCTCATCTTCAGATAGTCCCCCATGGGCGCGCAGGGCACCGTCAAGGGTAAGTAGCCTTTTCTTGTCTGCTGTAATGTAGTCAGAGAGCTTCTTTTCCTCAACCTTACCATAGGCAATAATTCTCTCTGCAAGAAGTCCTTTTATGAATTCAGGATCTGCCTTGCCATAGTTATCGCTTAAATGGATATATACAAAATCCGCCGCATTATCGATAGCCTTTTGTGTAACAAGCTTGGGGTCTGCATCGTACGCCAAAAGACCTATAGTCCCCAGAGACTGCTTCTTTTCTGCAAACTCGTTGTACTTCTTTTCCTTATTTCTCTGAAGAAGTCTTCCCTCGCCCTTTCTTATCTCAATACCAAGACGGATCTTCTCTTTTGTATCAAGCACAGTCCTGTCGCCATAGATGTCTTTATTTCTGTCAAGGCCAAGGGCTTCCTTGTACTTCTTGAGGTTACCAAGGAATGAATGCCTGAACTCACTTTCATTAAGCAGATACGCCTGAGGATTCATGATCTGCATAAGAAGACTGTAGTCTGCAAAGACCTTATCTTCCTCTGTGATCTCCCTCTTTGCATCAAGATCACTTAAGATCTTTGTAGAGCTCATGAGCTCTTTTTTCTGCTTGACCGCTCCGCCTAATGTGAATACATTAGCTGCCTCTTTGTACAGATCATCATTTTCTTTGACACTTGTGTGGGCCTTATTTTTCTGGGCTTCGTCATAGATGACCATCATGGTCTCATCCAGATACTGCATGTTCTTTTTGTACTGGTCTTCTATCTTTTTAACAGCTTCAAACATATCGTCTTCACTGTACAAAAGCGCGAAGGAAGCAGGATCTGCACCAAGGATGTAGGTCAGCTTCATAAGAAGGGTGCCTGAAGCCAATGATTTATCAATGCCCGCTGAGCACATCCTTTCCTGGACATTGTTAAGTATGTCTTTGACGCTCTTTCCATTTATTTCCTTAAGATAGAATCCGTCATGGTAGTTCTTTATAGAGGTATACCACTGATCCTTGTCCCAGCTCTTCCTGCCCTTGAAGGACTGCCAGTTCTCCATGACATACTGCTCGTTAATGGGCATGGATCCTCTGAAGTCATTACTGGACATAACATCAAGACCCACACCGATCTCTGCATCCAGCTGCTTCATGAACTCTTCAAACTCGCTGTCGGTGGTGGTCATGATCTTCTTATAGATCTCAGGATCCTTCATCATCTGGTCTCTTACAACCTTGAACTTGCCATCCTGTCTTTTTCTGGGATCCCCATAATTATCGATGTAATCTCTTCTTCGTAAGTAGAGCTTTCCGATCTCCTCACTTTCTTTGCGCGCCTTAACGCACTTATCGTCGCTGCCATAGATGTCCATAAGCCTCTGGGAAAGGTCAAGAAGGTCTTCAACTCCATATTTTCTGACGTTTTCTTCTCTGTCTTTCTTGTTGTGAGTGACCTTAAGTCCCGCAATTACAGGTTTTAACTTGTTAAGGATCTTACTAACTTCCTCGGTTTTAAGGTCCTGCCCCTGTAAAATAGCAGTAAGCTGCTGTCTCTTGATTATTAAGTCTCTACTCTTTTCTACAATATCTGCGTAGTACTGATCATCTCCAGAATCAAGGAATGTTTTCTCTCCGACGCCGCCTGCTCCAAAGTACTCTTTGCCGCAACCAAACAAAAGCAATTCGCCCATACAGTCAGCCATTTCAAGCTTCGTTGATGAGGAATCTGCTGCTATGACATTGGCAAATATTGCCTTCACTGCAAAAAGAGTTTCAAGGTCCATCTCCTGGATTCCATGATCTTTTCCGAGGTATGTACTAAGCTCTTTTACAGAGTTCTTATCAAGAACCCACTTTGCAGCCCCTGCACCTTCCTCATATGTTTTGGTGATCTCCATTTTTTTAATGAAAGTACCAAAATCCCTGATCCTGCCTTTAACTTTATCAGCCGGAACCTCTTTTAAAGTAGCAAGGAACTTCTGGATAAGCTTGGTGAATCTATCCTCATGCTCAGGGTGCAGCCCAGGCGCAATCTGGGTCTCATCGCTCTTTGCCAAGTTCTTCCAGAAGGTCTCGGCAAAGTTGATTCTCTTGATCCTCGCCACCTGATTCACCTGTTTGCCCTGAATATTCTGGTAATTGAATTTAAGGTAAGTGTTGTTAGGGTCAAAGTCTGTCGCCAACATAGCATCAAGGCGCATTCTGTTGACACTTTCCTCTCCGGCCATGACCTTTGTATGCTCTTCTTTCCTCTGTCTAAAGAGCTCTGGAGTCATCTGAAGAGTGAGGAAGTCCTTCATTAGCTTTTTCTTAAGGCCATATACGCCGCTAAACTTCCAGTCATCTAAAAGAATGCCATCTGCAGCCTTATCATCCTTGTAGCTTCCAACTGCAGACAGACTGAGCTTAATGTCCGCAAAGAACTGTGCATAGTCCACAACTCCAAGATTTGCAAGCTGCTCTATGCTCTTAACGTCCTCAAGGTATGGGTATCTTGCGTGAAGAAGACTTTTTTCATCAAGGAGCTCTTCCTTTAAGACCTCCATAAAGATCTCTTGATCTTCCTTGACCTTCAGGGCATTTTTAAGGACAGCATCTTTAAAAATGTGATCCTCAATATCCGTATTTATGACAGGCTTTTTGAAGTCTACTGTAATGACAGGGTTATTCTTAAGTCCATCCAGGAATTCACTTCTTGTAACAAGGGTGGCATTATAATCCTCAAGGGATGCAAAATCCCCATTTTCAAACAGACTTTCTCTCTGTTTGTTTGTAGCCTTACTCTGATCATCTATAGACTTTTTAACTTTTTTCTCTATCTCAGTGATTTTTTTCTCAAGGTCTTTTGCAGAGTATTTATTTGCTCCATAAAGATTCTTAAGCTCGTCAAGCCATGTGTCTTCAAAGCTGTTTTCAATATCATTCCACTGCTCTTTGGTCAGCTTTGTTTCGCCAGCAGCCTTCACTATGATCCCCGCAACATTACTGTTATAGATCTTTTTAATGTTGGCAAGGATACTGTCAGTCTTTTTATCTACCTCATCCCACTTCTTGTTGTACTCCTCTGAAGTGTTATATCCCTGCGGCCTTAGGTAGTACTCTTTGTTTTTATCATCCTTGTTGGCCAGGGAAGCAACTCTTCTCTCGATCTTACTGCTAAGTCTTCCTGCAAGATGTGTCTTATTAAACTTCTTATCCCATGCTCTCTGGATGGAAGCTGCGTGACCGTCATAGTTCATCATATTGTCAATGGTATACTCGACAATATCTTCAGCGATCAGGTTGTAGCCAAGAAGGTATTCTCCACCCATTGACTTAACGATACTTCTTTTAAGCAGTGCTTTTGCAGTGTCGCAGACTCCCATCATACTGATCTTTTTGTCAATGATGGCTATGTTGCTTGTAACTGTAGCTTTTATCTTTGCAAGGGACTCCTCAAAGCTCTTATCACTGATGCCATAGCTTTCTGATCTTGTAAAGATTCCTGAAGCTTTTTTTGTCAAAAGAGCCTGTATATCATTGTTGGCCCACAGGCTCTCAAGGGATCTGGCATCAGTAAAGAATGTGATGCCCAGAGCCTCGTTTATAGTCTTCATTATGGCCTTCTGTCTGTTCCTTATAGCGTGGAACTCAGGGGTGTCAAAGATATCATGAAGGACATTGTTATCCTTAAGAAGGTCTCTGAAATTAATGCCCGGCTTAAGGAGCATTCCAAATTTCTCTTTCTTTACCTTTTCGATAAAGAAGTCTCTCATCTTTGGAACGTAGCAGAATTTCTCCCCTACAGAAGTCTTGGGAAGCTCATCCCTAAGCTGCAGAAGGTTATGATGCAGATTGTCATTAATACTTATGAGATATCTCTTTATCTCAGTTCCGCTTTGATGATAAAGGTCAGGATCTGCCTTCATTATTTCCAAAACCTTATCAGCATATTCCCTATCACCGATCACCCAGGGCTTTTGCTTCATATCCTTTGTGTCTACTGCCTTAACACCGCGGATATCATTCTTGATGAGAACTTCCCACTGCTTGAATACTTCCTCTGGATCAGTCTCGTTTTCCCCGATCATGGATTTCTTTACATCCATTGCCATGGGCTGTGCATTTCTTGCAAGGCGCACATTGATGTTGAGATTGTGCTCAGCAAGTTTTTCTTTAGTTGCTGTCTTTTTAAAGATCTCAACTCTGTTCTTTGCAATCTCTGCAGCATAAACAGTGGTCATATCACGCATGGTGCGGATATTGACCATAAGATTGGAATTTAAAATATCATAATTTTTGATAAGTCTTTCTTTATCTTTTCCGTCGTTGTAGTAGTTTACTCCATCAAATGCGTCGTATCCTGCAAATCTGTTGATGGATTCATAGTACACCTTGGAAATAGAAGCCAGCAGCAGAATATATGCCTCATTTGCATGGGCATCTGGAGCAAACTCCTCCTTTGCTCCCACAAAAAAGTCATTGTCTATATCCAGGATGTAGCCAAGCTCCTGAGGAACAGGTATGCTAAGCTTATTTGCGATATCAAGAACCTGCTGTGCATACTTCCTGATATCCTCATAGCGGTCTGTACTAAGATCCTTTACTGTGATCTTGCCAGTTTCTTTGTCCTGTACGTTTTTAGTAAAGGGACTGGCGCTGTATTTAAGAATATTCTTAAACAAAGCCCCGATATCCTTAATGTCTGTCTGGTTCTCATAATCAAAATCGTTTACATTAGTTTCAAGTTTAAGCGGTGAATCGCTTTCGTAAAGAAGTACCTTGTCAACGCTTGCCATGGTCTCATTATAGGAATCCAGAATATCGATCATGGAGTGCTTCGCAAGGCTTTCGTTGACTTTTCCAAGCATTTCAGCACTGCCGTCAGCAATCGTATCCTTGTATGCTTCCCTCGTAGTCTCCGCGTCCTGTAAGGCATGAATTTCTTTAGCTAATTTAAAATCGTTATATTTTTTTAGTCGGGCATTGTGAAGCTTAAGATCAGCCTCTGCATTTTTAATTCTGCCCTTCTGTTTTTTTGTCCATTTGGATCTTGCATAAGTTTTCTTACAGCCCTTGAGATGAGCCGGCACCTTTGTAAGCTCAGCTCTTTCTTTTTTAAGGCGCAGCTGTGGAAGTTTTTCATAGGTCCAGACATCTTCTTTGCTAAGATCCATATCCTTGATATGACCGTAGTCAATAATGTCTTCCTGCCTAAGACCGGACTTAACAGACTTATTATTTAAGAGCTTGGACTCATCCAGGATTTTAGTCTGATCAGTAATGTTCGAAGAAACGCTGTTCTTTTTTTGATTCAGGACTTTGTCAGTTTTATTTATTTTTATTGCTCGTATGTTTCTATCGATCATACTCTTACCTCTTTAATGCTTTCTTTTACCTTTAGCTGCTCCAGATATTTACCAAGATTAAATTCCGCATCTGCCATGATCAGCTCTGCTGTCTCCGGCTCATCGAAGAATGAATCCATTACCTTCTCAAGTTTTTCATTTGCTGCCACAAAGGAAATGTACTTCGGAGGGTTCATGCTCTGACTGGCATTTTCAACTGCAAAGGAAAGAAACCTTCGAAGAATTGTGGGATCATCAGTATCAGTGAAAAGATGTGTTACCTGGACCTCATTTTGGTCTGGATTCCTGTCAGCAAGAAGAAGCGCTTCAAGCTTTCCTTCCTCATTAAGGGCTGCAACACTGAGCTCTACACTGGCCTCGCTGACGTCCCTTGCAGTTATATCTATGTCCTTTATCTGTCTTATATCATCTAAAACAGCACTTATCCCGCTGGCCAGATTGACCATTCTTCCGCTGTAGCTTCCGCTTTTTTTCGACGCAAGCTTCTTGTGTACTGTATCAAATGGAAGGCGGCACTCACGAAAATGGCGAAGACTTATATCAAACCCATGATCTGAAAAGAGCCTGTTAAGCTCAAGACCATGATCACCGTTATATTCAAACACCGCTGTGAGCATACTGGACGGTTCCGATTTTGGTATATACTGATCAAGATAGAGCTCAAGCATTATATCTCCGTATCTGTGTCCCTGATACAAACTTGGTATCATGAAAAAAGATATCTCACTGATACCATCACTCTCAGTTATCTCCATAAATCCCTTGTACTGCCCTTCATCACTAAGGCCATACCAAAAGACATTTTTCCCTTCCTCAGACATATCTGCCGGCATGTTGTTTATCTGTGCTTCAAACAACGATATCTGCTTAAGTTCCATGTTTTCCTCCTATACAGGGCCATGGGGTCGGTTCTTTCCTGACACGGGGACGGTTCTTTTGTCAGGTCTAGACCTGACAAAAGAACCGTCCCCGTGTCAGGAAAG
>SVGB01000025.1 GCA_015056565.1 Butyrivibrio sp. | reverse complement strand
TGATAAGCCTCGTTGGTCAAGCGGTTAAGACGCTGCCCTCTCACGGCAGAATCAGCGGTTCGATTCCGCTACGAGGTATTTCAAATGCAATAACAGCCCAACCCGGAAGCTTAAAGCACATATGTGTTTTGAGCTTTTTTTGTTGCGTGGGGAAAAGTTAATCAATGAATCATGACACCTTCCATATATTCCATGGCAGGTACATCGGGAAAGAGCTGAGTGATCAGCTCTTTAGAGTAATCTTTTTTACAGATGATATAGATAGGGGCATCAGGGCCGCAGAGGTCCTGGGCCTTTTTTGCGCTGTAGGCGATAAGGGAGAGAATGTCGGAGTTGACCTCCTTTGTGTTGCATCCAAGAAAAGAGGTAACCAGGAGCCAGTTGTCCAGCCTCTTAATGAGGAAAAGACCACAGCCTTTTTCCTTGACAAAAAACGAGGAAATCTGCTGGTCATAAATGTTTTTGGACTTGGTAATCTTCTCGCAGCCTACAGCTTTTTGAAGCAAAATAAAGCCGTCATCGCCAAGATCTGCGATGCTCTTAATGTCTTCTGTGGAGGCTTTTTCAATTACCTTGTGTTTGACAAACTCTTTTGCACTTGAAGAAAAGACAAAAAAGACATTGTCATCAAACTCAAAGCCCAGGCTGTTGTAAAAATCGGAACTGTCCTTAGGGGCTATGGCAGGAAGATGAATAAGCCTGTCCTTAATACCACTGGCGGACATGATACTTTCGAACTCGTCAATGAGAGTCTTAGCCGTTTCGGTATCTTTAAATTCATCCTGTATATACATATGGCTAAGGAGACCAAAGCAGCCATGCTCCTGGCTGAAATCAACATAAAACTGAAGGACTCCTGTCACAAAGCCTTCGTCATCGCATGCGCCAATTGTGTAGAATCCTTCTTTTCCAATATTACTGCGGCTCTTTTCTGAAAAGAAATCTGAAAGGGCCTCAGCCTCATTTGGCAAAACGGTAAATGTTACCATATCTTACTGCCTCTTTTATTATGATATATTTACATTATACGATATCGTTCGTATAAACTATATGGTAAACAAAAATTTGCTAAGAAACATTTACTGAGGTGGCGGCATGGCTGATGAGAAACTCTATTCATGGAAACCTGAAGAACAGGACGTGTTTAAAAACATAACAGTTGACAACAGCTTTAAGCAGAAAGATCAGCAATATGCTGATCATATGGCCTTTGATCAGAACCGGAAGGATGCGCAGAAGCGTGAAAACAAAGATAAAGAGGCTGAAAACGGCATTAACATTGGCATCGATGAGGAATTGGCAGAGAAAAGAGAAATCGTAGATGCCAACATGCCCGGGACAATTTCTGTCTTTAGTGGTAAAGAAAAGCTGATAAGAAGCGCTAAATACACATATGTAACCACTGAGGGGGATAGAAAGGTTGAAAAGAAGGGGAGCAGAACGCCTTCCAGATGGCGTATGAAGCCGATCCTTGATCATCTGAACGCGCTTGATGCTTTGCTTGACAAGGTTGTTGATCTTAAAAAGGTAGAAGAGATCCAAAAAGAATTCAGGCAGATATGTCTTTCTTGCGAGAAATATTTAAGGCACCGCAATCCCTGGACAGATGAAGGCAAAGCCAGAAAGCAGATGGTACAGGATATTTTTGAGCAGGTAAAGACAGAGTCACTTCGTTTTTCTGTAAGGGTTGAACAACTAAGTACAAAACCTGAGGAAAATGGACTTAAAACATGGCTTGATGTCTTAAGGGATGTCAGAACTGAGAAATTTGAGGATGGAGTCGACGGAGCCACAGTAACCATAGGCGGAGCTGGCACTTCCAAGGTATATATCGTAGAAAAAAACGGCAAGAAGCAATACTTTAAGGAGACTGAAAAAATTCCAAGCGATGATTATGACGTACTTACTAGTGAAGCCATTTCTTTAGCTCAAGATGAGCTTAGAGCATATGAAGCTGATAACAGACATACAAAAAAGGATAAGGAAGATTTTAGCTCAAAAATCACACAAAGAAGTAATGCGCTAAAGGCAGTCATGGATTGCTTAAAATATTTGTTTGAGGATTTTGACTCTATTGGAGACTTCTTTGATGATCACAGAGATCCTGATAAGATCATGGATGGCATAGTAAAAGTGCTTGATGATAAGGAAAAAAAACTTGAGAAAAAAGATACTGTTCTTGAAAATCATATCATTACTTTAAGAAATATAATCGAAAAAAAAGATGAAATAGGCAGCGTTTATGGGTATGTCTCCGAGACACTTCATGAGATCAGTAAAAAGGCCAGATGTCATGACATTGCTGTTAGTAGTGCTATGATAAAGGAGAATGCTGACCTTTCCAGAAGAAATGTTGCTTCTGCCAGAATGGCAAAACTTCTCGGGCTTAACGGCGAAGGACATAATCTGATAGCTGATAGCAAGCTTGCTGATGTTATCATAAATGGTAAGACTATGCATGGAATCCTCATGGATGAAGCTTCTGGAGTAGTACTGTCCGATTATAGTAAACATAGTGTCTTTAAAACCAGATATTCAGCAGACGCTTTTAGGAGTTTGTTAAATCTTCAGATCTATGACATCATCATGGGGCAGGTAGACAGAAATGCCAGTAATTACCTGGGAGCAATTAAAGAAGATAAGATGACAGGAAGTTGTGAAGTACTCAATATTACGGGCATAGACAACGATATGTGCGGAGGAGTTTTGAGATATTCTGATATTTTTATTGAGGGAAAGAGTGGTTACAATCGGATCAGAAATATCGTTGTGGATAATTCTTTTCAGCCTCCTGCTATCGAGAAAGAACTTGCGGACAACATAATGAAGCTGACACCTGAGATCATACATTTTCAGTTTTGCGATATTTTCGATAAAGATGAGCGAAGAGCTCTCATTGACAGATTAAACGAAGTGCAGAAAGTTATTAAAATCTTGAAAAAGAAGCATCAGGATAAAATTATCGAAAGAAATGATAAAGCCAAATGGACCACTCGTATGATGGAGTTTAGCAAAGTCGTTGGGGAGCGCATGCGTAAGGACGTTAAGGATGCGAATGATGAAGAAAAAAGACTAATGGATGATTTGGACATAAGAAAAAACGATAAAAAGAATAAAATGACTCAAATGAAGTATTTAAAAGAAAAAGCTAAGATTAAAAATAGAGTTAATAATATTAAAATGAGAACAGTAAATTTGGTGAAAAGTAAGTGCTACCTCAGAACTGACTACCTATTCACCGGAAAAGACGAGATTCCTGAAAAAAGATGAGAATTCTTGAAAGACAAAAATCCCGGAGCACGACATGCTCTGGGATTTTTGTTTATAAATGCGTTCTAAAATAATAAATATCTTTTAATAAATATTTACAAATTATAAAAACTCATAAACCTTTTGTTAAATAACAAAATAATAGCCTTTTATGATGAAAGATATGATTGACTTTAGCCGATAATATATCTAGAAAGCTAAAGGCGTAGGATGCTGTAGGCGGATTGAAAGGAGAACGAAATGAAAAAGAATAGTTTAATTAAGGATAAAAAGGTTCTTTCAGCACTCACAATTGGTATTTCTGCAATGATGTTTTTGCAGACTCCAGTTTCAGCGTATGCTGCATACAATGATGAGCTGAATGAGAATCCTCCTTCTGAGCCTAAAACAGAATCCAATGACTCACAATCTGAGAGCAGCTATGTGCCAGTTACAAACGATGCTCAGACAGAAGCTACTCAGGCTTATGATGCATGCGTAAGTGAAACACCGGTTGTAGCACCACAGGAGACACCTGCACCAGAGCAGACAGCAGAGACACCTGCACCAGAGCAGACAGCAGAGACACCTGCCCCAGAACAGACAGCTGAAACACCAGCAGCAGAGCAAACTCAGGCAGCTCCTACAATTGCAGGCGCTGAGGTTGAAGCTAATGAGGCAGCAAATCTCATCGTTAATGGCGGCGAAGTAAAACAGGGCGAAGAAACAGTTAAGATTGAAAAAGCTGGTGAAGAGTTTGCTGATAAAAAGGCAACACCTGAAGCTATCACTGACCTTGTAGATGTTGCAAAAGTAGTATTAAATGACAAGGCTGAAGGCGGCAACGGTCTCAGCAATATTCAGGCGGCTGCAGCAGATATTGCTGGCAGTGAGAACAGTGCTAAAGAGCAGATTGGAAAGGCTGAAGAAGCTAATAAGGCAGCTAATGAGGCTTATAATAATGCTGTTGCTGCAGTTGAAAAAGCCGGCGATATCATGGGAACAACTGAGGATGACAAGGCTCCAGGACTTATCAAGACTCAGGAAAACATCGACAAAATTGTTGATGATACAAATACAAAGGGCCAGGAAATTGTTGATAAGATTGCCAATGCTCAGACTGCTCAAGAGATAGAAGCAGCTAAAGAAGAGCTCAATAAAATGATAGAAGACAGCAAGGGTGACCTTGAGAGTCAGGTCAAGCTCTTTGAAGGACTTAGTGACAGCTTTGACAAGGCGGTTGAGGAATTACAGAAAGCTCAGTCTGCTCTTGACACAGCAGAAGATAACTATCAGGGAGCTCTTGATAATGCAGATAGCAAGACAGACGATGCGCAGAAAAAAGTAAAAATAGCAAGTGAGAAGGTTGAGAAGCTTGCAGAAGCTATGGATGAGGCGCTTGCTGCAATAGATGGCTTGGAAGCGGACGCTGATGGCCTTGCTGATAAGAGAGGCAATAAGTGGGGTGATTCATTCAAGTCAAGTGTTGATGACAGAAGACAGATAATGTGGACTGTGATCCAGGACTATTATCTTTCTGAAGTACTTAACTACAATGTGGTTATAGACGATGAGCATCCAATTGATTTTAGTAAAAAGACTCATTCTGGACCTAACGGTGAATACGAGAAAAACTACACCAAAGTTAATTTCTGGTATCTCGATGAGAACAACGAACTTAAACAGGATACTAAATACTTTAACTGGGATGCTATAACAAAGACAGATACTGCAAACGAGAATCTTAATAATAATAAGAATAATAATAATGAAGCATCTACAGGAATGGTCATTTATGAAAAATCAGAATTGGAAGTAGATGCTGCTGGGTATATTGAAAGAATTGCTTTAGAGCGTGTTGAGAATATAGAGAACAAGAGTGCTTACCAGAGAAATGGAGAGTTTGTACTTTCAGATTACACTGATAATTACAATAAGTGCAAAAAGCAGGGAATGTTTACACTCTATACTTACATTGACGATGAGGGCAATGAACAATACATAACTCAGTTTGAGCTTTTTGGTAAATATCCTGGTAAACCGGGTGTAACCTACAATAACCAGGGTGACCTGACCAAGGTATTTACACCAGTAATTGTTGATGGTGAGGTGATAGGATATAAGAACCCTGATGGCGTGGAGTTCAAGGGACTTACAATGGTAACGCCTGAGATACTTCTGGAGAAAAATGGTATATCTCAGAACCAAAATGGCCTTTACAAAGACGCCAACTGCCTGATCCTTGGTGATACAGACGTTATTACAGCTGTGCTTAACGGCGATAAAGAAAAAGGCTACGGCTTCGTAAAAGAGAATGTTGTTAAAAGATATGGCATCAGTCAGGATAAGGTAGATGAGCTGATCGAGGCTAACGCAAGATTCAATAGATACATAGATACCAATTCTACAGCTGGAATAAACAATCTCAAGGACAAGTACAATACATATGCTGCAGAGGTTGCAGAGGCTCAGATCGCAGTAAAAAATGCACAGACTCAGGTTACCGAGCTCTCAGGTGCAATCGATGAACTCAGAAATAAGAGCGTTAAGAGATCAAAGACCATGATTGCGAGAGAGGCCCTTGGTGTAGATGATATCGCTACTCACTTTGGCCTTACAGGTCTTGATGAAGCTAAGGCTGCGGAACTTAATAACCTGACTCTTGCAGGACTTATAAGTAGGCTGGGAGAGCTTAGAAATGAGGCAAAAGGTAATAAAGAAAAAGCTGAGTCGAAATTGAGCAAAACAATTGATGAACTGATCAAGAATGCAGATGAGGCAGCAGTAAGGCCTTCTGGCGGTGGTGGGGATACTCCTTCAACAGGCGGAGAAGACACTCCTGATGCTGGCGGTGATACAACACCTGATACTCCTGCAACACCAGCAGCTCCAGCAGGTGGAACAATTGCAACAACTACAACAAATCCTTCACCTTCAGCAGCTCCAGTTCTTGCAGCAGTAGAAGCAGCAATGGCAGCAGATGCTGGCGCAGGACAGGCTAACCCGGCAGCACAGGCTATAGCTGATTTCGCAGCAGGCCAGGCGGATCAGGGCGGCGCAGGAAATGTAGAGATTGCTGATGGCGATGTAGCTCTTGCAGAGACACCAGATGCAGCTCCTGTAGTAGAAGAGACTGATGAAACTCTTGCAAACAAGGTAGACATTGAAGATCCAGCTGTTGCTCTTGCTTCTGGAACCACAGTAAATGACGAAGCAAGAAAGATGAACTGGTGGTGGATCCTCATCGTAGCACTTCTTGGAGTAACGGGTAAGAAGATGTACGAAGAGCACATGAGAAAAGAAGAAGAGAAAAATAAAAACAAAATCGACTGATAACAGGTCATAAACCTAAGGCCCCTGCTCAATTGAGCAGGGGCTTTTCTGGTATTTTAATTTCTTTTTTTGACCCGTGCATTTATATATGTTATGCTCAATATATCAGCAACAATAAAGGGAGATTTCCTTCATGGCCACATCAGTAAAGCAGTATGTCACTGATAATATTGATAAGGCTTTAGAAAGCGGATGGATCAAGGTTTATTATCAGCCTGTTATCCGTTCCCTTACCGAGCAGTTATGTAGTGCTGAGTCCCTTGCCCGTTGGATCGATCCTGAGATGGGCTTTCTTCCACCTGATAAATTCATAGGAACTTTGGAAAAGACAAGGCAGATTCATAAGCTTGATCTTTTTATCATAGAACAGGTCTGCAAGGATATTTCTGAGAGGCTTAAAAACAAGCTTCCTACTGTCCCTGTATCTGTAAATGTCTCAAGGCTGGACTTTGAAGAAGTGGATATGCTAGAGGCTTTAGAAGAATTTGTCGACAGGTATGATGTTCCCAGGGACTATATCCATATAGAAGTAACAGAGAGCATGATCGTATCCGACGCTGATCTTATGGAGAAGATGATCGACAGCTTCAGAGAGGCTGGATATGAGGTCTGGATGGATGACTTTGGAAGCGGATACTCATCCCTTAATCTTCTTAAGGATTACAATTTTGATACCATCAAGCTGGATATGGAGTTTCTTAGGAAATTCAATGACAAGTCCAAGGCTATTATGACTTCCACCATTACCATGGCCAAGGATATTGACATGTACACCCTTGCAGAGGGTGTTGAGACCATGGAACAGGTGGACTATCTTCGCAAGATCGGATGCGGAAGGCTTCAGGGCTATTATTATGGTAAGCCCATGCCAATTGATGAGTTCTTTGAGCATATAGAAAAACAGAACATTAAGATAGAAGAGCGCAAATGGCGACATTTTTATGATGTGGCGTCTAAGGCTGCAAGAGCGACGGATGAGCCATTTGAGATCATAGAGGACGATGGAAAAGAGTTCAGGACTCTTTTCATGAATGAGCAATACATGGCCCAGGTATTTGAAACTGCAACTACTCTTGCTGATGCAGATAAGCAGATCTATCACACAGCGTCTCCTCTTATCAAAAAGTACCGTGAGTTTGCCAATATCCTTGAAAAATCAAAAAATCAGGAGACTTTTTATTATACCGGTAATGGCAATATCTACAGATTTGTGGGACAGGTTCTTTCTGAAAATGAAGGAAAATACATTATCAAGGGGGCAATCCATAATATTTCTTCTGATAAATCCCTTCGCATGCAGCATAGCGTAGATAATAAGTTAAAAGAGCTTAACCACCTCTTTCATAATATTTTGCAGATCAATCCTACTGCAGATACGGCGATACCGCTTCTTGGAAGATCCACATTTCAGAAGGTTGATGGCACGAGTACGTTAAGTGAAGTTATAGCCAGCTTAAAAGCTGATGTTGTATCATCTGCAGACCGGCAAAGGTTTGAAGAGTTTTCAGACCCTGCCACTTTAAAAGAGAGAGTTCAAAAATCTGAAGCTGGTTATATAGAAGATGCCTTCAGGATGAAGCAAAATGATGGCTCATATAAGTGGACAGCCAATGTAATAATGATCATTCCGGGAACCGGTGGTAAAGAGTTTATGCTCTGTATAAGAACTCTACCGGAAAGCATAAAAGATACTATAGATGAATCTGGTGGAATGTTCAGGTTTGAGGATTATGGTCTTAAATCAGATGAGCTTGAGCTTTATTCCAAGCTGTTTATGAACTTTGTGGCCAATTCTTCCGTCAAGTTTTTCTGGAAAGACAAGAACAGGAACTTTATTGGAGCAAGCCAGGCTTTCCTGGACTTTTTTGGAATAACTTCAGTAGATGCTATTAAGGGGAAGCCCTCCGAAAAGCAAAACTGGTCGGTTGATAAGGAAAGAAGTATAAAAGAAGACACTGCTATCCTCACAAAGGGAGAAACTGTGGACAATGCTCCGTCTCAATACATAATCAATGGAGTTATTCACAATACTATCTGCAATAAGGCACCTGTATATTCCAACGGTAAGATTGTGGGGATCATGGGGTACCTTGTAGATATCGGTGAAGAACTAAGTCGTATGGATTCTTTCTATCAGATCGATACCATTGACAAGGTGACAGGCCTTATGTCCATAAGAGCATTCTTAAGTTCCATGGTAGATTATTCTATCCAATATACACAGAATGCTGCAGACTATGGAGTGATAATACTGAAGAACGCAAATCATGAGCGGGTAGAGGCTTCATATGGAAAAGAATTTTCAGATAAAGTGCTAAAGGCAATCGCCGACAAGATTGTTGAGACTACAGGCTCAAGCTGTGCAATCTGCAGAGTAAGAAAGGCGGACTTTGCACTTATCACTCACGCAAGTGCCCTCAAGGAACTTGAGATCATCGCTGCTTCGTTAAAAAAGAGGATCGAAGCCATTAAAGCAGTTGATGGAAACGGCGTGACTCTTAAAATTGTGACCGCTGCAGCTCTAAGATCAGAGGATAATATGGAAGCTGAAGGAGTATACCACACAGCTCTTACCAGGCTGAAATAAGCAAGGTTTACTTAAACTCCCTGGAGTAATAGGGAACAACAATGCTGGTGCCAGCAAGGATATGACCTTCCTCGTCCAGGTGATTGGTATTTATGACTTCATTAATATAATGTTGTTTTTCATCACCGGAAGCCAGATATTTATCAGCGATGCTATCAAGGGTATCTCCAGCCTTAACTTCTACCTGGGTGTAGTACTTGTAGGAGATCTCACCTTTCGCCTGAGCGCTTGACAGAAGCGTCCAGAAAATAAATGCTATGCAAAAGACGATAGTAAATATTATGAGCGCCAGGGCAATTCTCTGGCGCCTTACTATTCTAAGTCGCTTTACCTTATTTTCTTTTATCCGAAGTTCTCTGTATGCCATATATGCTGCGTCCATATGCTACCTCCTTGATGGTCTTACTTGCCGGGGACTGTAATCTCTATGCTTTTATTGTACTCACGAGGTGTCCGATTTATGCCTCTTAATATCAACCCCTTGACGTTTCACAGTTTATGTGTTATTGTCATCGTGACAGTAGATTAGAAGTGAGCTTTCCGGAGCTCACTTTTCTTATGCCTAACTACGAGGTGATTTATGTCAAAGAAAAGTGAAATAGAAGCTAAAACAGAAGCTATCCTGAAACCTATCGCTGATAAATGCGGGGTAGAGATCTATGACGTTGAGTACGTCAAGGAAGCCGGTGAATGGTACCTTAGGGCCTACATCGACAAGGAAGGTGGAGTTAATATCAACGACTGCGTAGATGTTAACCACGCACTGTCAGATGCTCTGGACGAGGACGATTTCATTGATGAAGCCTACACCCTTGAGGTTTCAAGTCCAGGTCTTGGCAGACAGCTTAAAAAGGACAGACACTTAGAGAAGTCCATCGGTAAGGAGGTTGAGCTTAAGCTCTTTAAACCTCAGGACGGAACCAAGGAGTTTGCCGGTGTACTTAAGGAATTTGATGATTCCTCAGTAACCGTAACTATAAATGAAAAAGATGTAACTTTCATAAGAAAAGAGATATCAGTCATTAAACTTGCGCTGGACTTTTGATCCGGTCAAAAAAAGGAGATTACAATGAGTAAAGAATTAATGGATGCCCTTGAGCTGCTTGAGAAGGAAAAGAACATCAGCAAAGATTCACTGTTTGATGCCATCGAGAATTCTCTTGTAACAGCCTGCAAGAACAACTTTGGAAAGGCAGAGAACATCAGAGTTGAGGTTGACAGAGTAAACTGCGACTTCAAGTGCTATGCAGACAAGGAAGTTGTTGAGACTGCAGATGATGTTATGGATCCTCAGCTTGAGATCAGTCTTGACGATGCCAAGAAGATCAGTAAAAAGGCTAAGGTTGGTGATATCGTAGCTGTTTCACTTAACTCTAAGGAGTTTGGAAGAATTGCCACACAGAATGCCAAGAACGTAATCCTTCAGAAGATCCGTGAGGAAGAGCGCGGCGCTATTTATAATGAATATTTCGAGAAAGAGCACGACATCGTAACAGGTGTTGTTCAGAGATTCATCGGCAAGAACATCAGCATCAATCTTGGAAGAGCAGATGCCATCCTCAATGAGAACGAGCAGGTTAAAGGCGAAGTTTACAGACCTACTCAGAGACTTAGAGTATATGTTCTTGAAGTTAAGAACGGCTCTAAGGGACCAAGAATTCTTGTTTCACGTACACATCCAGACCTTGTAAAGAGACTTTTCGAACAGGAAGTTGCTGAGATCCAGGACGGAACTGTTGAGATCAAGTCAATCGCAAGAGAGGCTGGCAGCCGTACCAAGATCGCTGTTTACTCTAAGGACCCTAACGTAGATGCTGTAGGTGCATGTGTAGGTGTCAATGGTAACAGAGTTAACCTTATAGTAGATGAACTTGGCGGAGAGAAGATCGACGTCATCAACTGGGATGAGAACCCTGGTAACCTTATCCAGAACGCTCTTTCACCAGCCAAGATCGTAGCAGTATTTGCTGATCCTGATGAAAAGAGTGCCAAGGTTGTAGTTCCTGATTATCAGCTCTCCCTTGCAATTGGTAAGGAAGGTCAGAATGCAAGACTTGCAGCAAGACTTACAGGCTACAAGATCGACATCAAGGATGAGACTCATGCCAAGGATGCTCCTGGATTCCGTATGGAAGACTATATGGATGATGAGGATTATGATGAGGAGTACGAGGGCGAGTATGACGAGACTGAGTACGAAGAGTCTTCTGAGGAGCAGAACACTGAGGAGTAATTCTTAAATGCAAAAGAAAATTCCAATGAGAAAATGCGTTGGTTGCGGAGAAATGAAGGATAAAAAAGACCTCATCAGGATAATAAAAACAGGTGAGGGCGAGATCTTTTTAGATGCAACAGGCAAGGCTAATGGCCGCGGCGCATATATCTGCAAAAGTGCAGAGTGTCTTTTAAAGGCTGCCAAAAACAAGGGCCTTGAGAGATCACTTAAGGCACAGGTTCCAGGCGATGTACTTGAGCGTATAGAAAAGGAGCTAATATAAATTTTGGATCCAAGCAAAGTTTATTCCCTGATCAGCCTGTCTATGCGGGCTGGTAAGGTAAAAAGCGGAGAGTTTGCCACCATGGAAGCAATCCGTAATAAAACTGCGTATCTGGTGATTGTTACTGAAGATGCTTCAGATAACACCATCAAGCAGTTTTCAGATAAATGTAAGTATTATGATGTACCAATAGCTTTTTTTGGTGACAAGGAGAGCCTTGGACATGCAATAGGTAAGGGTGTTCGAACAAGTCTGGCAATTACGGACTTAGGGTTGTCAAAGTCACTTCGAAAGAACTTACTCACAGAAGAAACTGGCGGAGGGAATGTGAATGGCGAAAATTAAAATATCCGAACTTGCGAGCGAGATTGGATGCGAGGCAAAAGAGCTTATAGCTTTTTTGCAGGAGAATGGAATAGAAGCAAAGCGTTCTAATAGTTCTATCGAAGAGACAGACGCAGACGTTGCTAGAAAGAAATTTGGCAAGAAGGCTGCAAAGGCGGACACTGCTGAGAAGCCTGCCAAGGAAGAAAAGCAAAAGAAGGCTAAGGAAGAAGCTGAACCAAAAAAGGAAGAGGCTCCAAAGCAGGAAGCTCCTAAGGCTGAGACTCCAAAGCAGGAGGCTCCAAAAGCTGAAAAGAGCCAGGCTCCTAAGGCAGAAGCTCCTAAGACAGCAGATCCTTCAAAGGTTCCACCTAAAAAGAAAAAGAACATCATTGTTGTAACTAACAACAATATGGGAAGAAATAATCAGGGCGGACAGACTCAGGGTGGAAACAGAAACTTTGATGGCCAGAGACGTGACAACAGAAATAATGGTCAGAATGGTCAGAATCAGAGAAGAACTTTTGCACAGTCTCAGAATGTATATCATCCTATCAAGCCTTTAACAGCACCATCACAGCTTGATAGCTACAATACACCTGTAAACAAGAGCACTGCGCCAAAGCCAGCAGCTCCTAAGAAGGAAGCTCCTGTTCAGGCTCCTGCGCAGGCTCAGGAGAGACCACAGGTTCAGCAGCCTGCTCCACAGAGAGAGAACAGGGACAGCAGACCTGTAGCACCTCAGAATGACAACAGAAATAATGACAGATCAGTAAGACCTGAGAGACAGGACAGAAACCAGGATAGAAATCAGGCAAGACCTGACAGAGGTGGTTTCCAGAACAGAAACGACAGAGGTCCATCTCAGGGCGGTGACAGAAATGGTCAGGGCGGAAACAGATTTGCCGGCAAAAACGACAACAGATTTGGTGGAAACAAGTTCGACAAGAATGCTGGCGGCCGTGGCGGATTTGAGGCACCAGTCAAGGAGCAGGGATCAGGACGCAGAGACGACGACCGCAGAAGAGCTAGTCAGGAAAAGGATAAGAGAAACAAGAAGGATCTTGCTTACGAGCAGGAAGAGATGATGCCAAGAAGTAAGAGAGTTGGCAGATTCATCAAGCCTGAAGTTAAGAAGGTGGAGGAGCCTGAGGAGCAGATCAAGGTTATCTCTATTCCTGAGAAGGTTTCCATCAAGGAGCTTGCTGAAAAGATGAAGATGCAGCCATCTGTTATCATCAAGAAGCTCTTTATGGCAGGTCAGGTTTCAACAGTTAATACTGAGCTTACCTACGAGGAAGCTGAGAATATAGCAATCGAGTATGACATCATCTGCGAGAAGGAAGTTCCTGTTGATATCATCGAAGAACTTCTTAAAGAGGATGAGGATGCTCCAGAGACACTTAAGAAGAGACCTCCGGTTGTCTGTGTAATGGGTCACGTTGACCACGGTAAAACATCACTTCTTGATGCTATCCGTAAGACATCAGTTACAGACAGAGAGGCAGGCGGTATCACACAGAGGATCGGTGCTTACACAGTATCTATTAATGATCAGAAGATCACCTTCCTTGATACTCCTGGACACGAAGCATTCACAGCAATGCGTATGCGTGGTGCAAACTCCACAGATATCGCAGTTCTTGTTGTAGCCGCTGATGATGGTGTAATGCCTCAGACAGTAGAAGCGATCAACCATGCTAAGGCTGCAGAAGTTGAGATTATTGTGGCTGTCAACAAGATTGATAAGCCAAATGCAAATATAGACAGAGTTAAGCAGGAGATGACTGAGTATGGTCTGATCTCTACAGATTGGGGTGGAACAACTGAGTTTGTACCTGTATCAGCTAAATCTGGCGAAGGTATTGATACTCTCCTTGAGACCATCATCCTCACAGCAGATATCCTTGAGCTCAAGGCTAACCCTGACAGAGAGGCAAGAGGACTTGTCCTTGAGGCAAGACTTGATAAGGGCCGTGGTCCTGTTGCTAACGTACTTGTACAGAAGGGTACACTTCATGTAGGTGACTTCATTTCTGCTGGTGCAAGCTCAGGTAAGGTTAGAGCCATGGTTGATGACAAGGGCAACAAGCTCAAGGAAGCTCGTCCTTCACAGCCAGTTGAGATCCTTGGCCTTTCAGATGTTCCAAATGCCGGTGAGGTATTCCTTGGACATGAGACTGACAAGGAGGCCAAGCAGTATGCAAACACATACCTTCAGCAGCACAAGAAGGATCTTATTGAAGAGACCAAGGCTAAGATGTCCCTTGATGATCTTTACTCCAAGATCGAAGAGGGCAGACTTCAGGAGCTTAACATCATCATCAAAGCTGACGTTCAGGGTAGCGTAGAGGCTCTTAAGCAGTCACTTCTTAAGCTCTCTAACGAAGAGGTTGTCGTTAAGGTTATCCATGGTGGTGTTGGTGCCATCAACGAGTCTGATGTAACCCTTGCTGCAGCATCAAATGCCATCATCATCGGATTTGATGTTCGTCCTGATGCAACAGCCAAGAGCATGGCTGATCACGAGGGCGTTGAGATCAAGCTTTACAAGGTTATTTACCAGGCAATCGAGGAGATCGAGTATGCTATGAAGGGTATGCTTGCTCCTGTTTATGAAGAGAGGATCACAGGTCACGCAGAGGTTCGCCAGATATTCAAGGCTTCCAAGGTCGGCAATATTGCTGGTGCCTTTGTCAAGGACGGTATCATCAAGAAGGAGTGCAAGGTTCGTATCTCAAGAGAGGGCGAGCAGATCTTCGAAGGAGATCTTGCATCTCTTAAGAGATTCAAGGACGATGTCAAGGAAGTTAAGGAAGGCTTCGAGTGTGGTCTTGTATTTGACGGATTTGACGGTATCCACGAGGGCGACCTTGTTGAGGCCTATGAGATGGTAGAGGTTCCCAGAACCTAAAGTGAGATAGAAAATCATGAGAAAGAATAGTAATAAAAACAGAAGAATCAATGGCGAAGTGCAGAAGGTTATTTCTGAAGCAATCCATTTTTCCAAGGATCCGAGGATCAGCCCCTTTACATCTGTTATGGATGTAGAGGTTGCTCCAGACCTTAAGACCTGCAAGGTGTGGGTCACAGTGATGGGCAATGATGAAGACAGACTCCGCACCCAGGAGGGCCTTAAGTCTGCTTCAGGATATATCCGCAGCACTCTTGCCAAGGAACTTAATATGAGATACACACCGGAGATTCGATTCATCATGGATGACTCCATCGAGTATGCCATCAACATGTCCAGGAAGATTGATGAAGTTACAGCCAGGGACAATGAGGCGAGACTTGCAAGAGGCGAGAGCATCGAGGATGATTCTTCTAAGGAGGAACAGGAGGACTAATGAAGATCGATCAGCTTATTGGAAATGCCAAGACAATCGGAATTGCTGGTCACGTTAGACCTGATGGCGATGCTATAGGGTCATCTCTTGGAATGTATCTTTATCTGAAAAAGAACTATCCAGAGACCAGAGTTGATGTGTTCCTGGAGAAGGTTCTTCCTGAGCTGACATTCATTAGCGGATCAGATAAAGTAAAGACAGATTTTGCAACTGATGTTGAAAGTTATGATCTTTTCATTGTTGTAGACTGTTCCAAGGATAGAACCGGCGATGCTGAGAAGTTTTTTGACGCAGCAAAAAGAACTATCAATATTGATCACCATATAAGCAACCCTGGAACAGGAGATGATATTTACATCGTTCCTGACGCCAGCAGCGCTTGCGAGCTTGTTTACGACACTCTTGATCCTTCCAGGATCGATGTGGAGATTGCCAAGGCTCTTTACACTGGTATGGTGACAGATACAGGAGTGTTCAAGTACAACAACACTTCACCCAAGACCATGAGAGTGGCAGCAGAGCTTATTTCCTACGGCTTTGACTTTGGCTCTCTTATAGATCACGTCTTTTATGAAAAGACCTATATCCAGAACCAGATCCTTGGAAGAGCTCTTTTAGAGAGCATCCTTTTAATGGACGGAAGATGCATAGTATCTGTTGTTTCCAAGCAGACCATGGAGTTTTACGGAGTTGAGAGCAATGACCTTGATGGCATTGTTAACCAGCTCCTTCTGACAATAGGTGTTGACTGCGCAATATTCATGTATGAGCTTGCGCCCCTTGAGTACAAGGTAAGCCTTCGCAGTAACGGAGCAGTTAATGTATCCGAGGTTGCCCAGATGTTTGGCGGCGGCGGACACGTTCGCGCAGCAGGCTGCACTGTAAGTGGCACATATCATGATGTGATCAACAATTTAACCAAGTATATTCAAAAACAAATAGGATAAAAAGTGGGGCTTAACAGGCCCCATTTTCAGTATTTACAATGGCTAATACTTACAACGGACTGATAAATATATATAAGGAACCGGGCTTTACTTCCAACGACGTTGTGGCCAAGCTTAGGGGAATCCTTCATCAGAAAAAGATAGGACACACAGGAACTTTGGACCCGGACGCTGTGGGAGTTTTAGTTGTTTGCCTTGGAACAGGGACCAAGCTTGTTGAGATGCTCACAGATCACGACAAGGAATATATTGCAGTCTGCAGACTTGGCGTTACCACAGATACCCAGGACATGTCAGGACAGATCCTTGAAGAGGCTCCTGTTAACGTGACAAGGCAGCAGCTTCATGATGCTGTCAGGGCCTTTGTCGGCGACTATGAACAGATACCACCTATGTATTCTGCTATCAAGGTTGGCGGCAAAAAGCTCTATGAACTGGCAAGAGAAGGCAAGGTAGTTGAGAGAAAACCAAGAAAGGTAAACATTGGTGCTATCACGATCCTTGATGACTCTCACCTTGAGTCCGACAATCTTTTTACCATGGAAGTTAAGTGCTCAAAGGGAACCTATATCAGGACTCTCTGCCATGATATTGGCCTGTCACTTGGCTGCGGAGCAGCGATGCAGCATCTTACACGGACAAGGGTCGGAGCATTTTCTTTAGATACAGCAATTACTCTTGGTCAGGTGGAAGAGATGCGTGATGATGGGACTTTGGCTGAATACATCAAGTCTCCCGAGTATATCTTCAGGGACCTTGACAGCATACACGTAAAGGACAGCGCCAGAAAGATCCTTGAAAATGGCAACAGCTTCAGGCTTGATAATGTACTTTCTGAGGACCCGGAAGGAGTCAACGACACAGAGTACGCTGATGACATGTTTAAGGAAGGCGATATGGTAAGGGTTTACTCCGAAGATGATACCTTCTTTGGAATATACAAGTACAGCGCCAAGAAAAAGACCTTTGACGTGGACAAGTTCTTTTTCGAAAAAGATTGAAAGACCCAGGTAGGGCGTAATAATAGATATATGCAGATAATTACAAGTACTAACGAACTTAATATAAAAGATAAGACAGCCATAGCCATGGGCAAGTTTGACGGGATCCACTTAGGGCACAAAAAGCTCCTTAATAAGATCCTTGAGGAGAAGCAGGACGGCCTTAAGGCGTGTGTTTTTACCTTTGAGCCATCCCCCGAGGAGTTCTTTGTTGGTCATAGGGTTGGACAGCTTTTTACCAGGGATGAAAAGAGAAGAGCCTTCGAAAAAATGGGCATCGATATCCTGGTGGAGTTTCCCTTAAATGCTGATACTGCAGCAACACCACCCGAGGATTTTGTCAGGAATATCCTCTTCGAGGACTTAAAGGCAAGGTATATTGCTGCTGGAACTGATGTCTCTTTTGGCGACAA
Source organism: Butyrivibrio sp. (assembly GCA_015056565.1). Taxonomy (GTDB): domain Bacteria; phylum Bacillota; class Clostridia; order Lachnospirales; family Lachnospiraceae; genus Butyrivibrio. The sequence goes on along the minus strand of SVGB01000025.1, from coordinate 18,991 downwards.
GGGAAGAGGTGATCAGTATCTTCTAAGGAACCTTAGTAAGGAACTGGGATTTGAGCTTGAGCTTATAGATAAGGTCATGCTTGATGGGGCAGAAGTGAGCTCAACGAGAGTACGCAATGAAGTTACGGATGGCAACATGGCATCTGTAAAAAGGCTCCTTGGGAACAACTACAGTGTAAGCGGCATTGTAGAGCATGGGAGGCACATTGGCCACACCATCGGAGTTCCCACGGTTAACATCCTGCCACCTGAAGGCAAGCTCCTTCCACCTTACGGAGTCTATGCAAGTGAAGTTCTTATTGGGGAAAAGAGCTATCACGGAATGACAAACATCGGCAGAAAGCCAACGATCTCTGACAAGGAGAGGGTTGGGGTTGAAACCTATATCTACGACTTTGATGAAGATATCTATGGAAGATTTATTGAGGTCAGCCTTTTGGAGTTTACAAGGCCTGAGATGAAGTTTGATTCCATAGATGCTTTAAAAGCCCAGATTGAACAGGATCTTAAGAATGTAAGACCGGAGGGGTAAAATCACTTTACATAGCATGCATTTTATGCTAACATAAATTGGTTGCCGGCTAAAATCACGGCGACGAAACGTACACTACCTATACTAAGGTTTTGGCGACTCCAGCCTGGCCCTGGTATCAGGCAAATAGAAATGTGAAACACAAGGAGAAAACAATGATCGCAAAAGAAAAGAAAACAGAAGTTATCGAGAAGTTTGCCAGAAAGGCTGGCGACACAGGATCACCTGAGGTTCAGGTAGCTATCCTTACAGAGAGGATCAAGGAGCTCAACGAGCACCTTCAGAAGAATCCTAAGGATCACCACTCAAGAAGAGGTCTTCTTAAGATGGTTGGTCAGAGACGTAGCCTTCTTGGTTACCTCAAGAAGAAGGACATCGAGGCTTATCGTAAGCTCATCGCTGACCTTGGTCTTAGAAAGTAATTTCTTAGAAGATAAAGGCGGAATAAGGCTGGCAGCCCTGCCAGCTTGTTCCGTCTTTTCACCATTAATGAGAATATGCGCAAAATGCGCTTTTCTATAGAAGACGAAAACATGTTCAAACTGCACACGCCCCTGAAGCACAGAGCTTTTTCTGTGGATGACGGACCGCGGATGAGCAGAAGAAGGAGACAAACAAAATGGTAAAAACTTATTCAATGGAACTGGCCGGACGCACCCTTAAGGTTGAGATCGGCAAGGTAGGCAAACAGGCAAATGGCTGCGCTTTCATGCAGTACGGAAATACAACTGTTCTCTGCACAGCTACAGCATCAGCTAAGCCAAGAGATGGAATTGATTTCTTCCCACTTTCAGTAGAGTATGGTGAGAAGTTCTACGCTGTAGGAAAATTCCCAGGAGGATACAACAAGAGAGAGGGTAAGCCTTCAGAGAACGCTATCCTCACAAGCCGTGTTATCGATCGTCCTATGAGACCTCTTTTCCCTAAGGACTACCGTAACGACGTTACAATCGAGACAATGGTAATGGCAGTTGATCCTCAGTGCCGTCCTGAGCTTGTAGCTATGCTTGGTGCATCTGTATCAGTATCTATTTCTGATATTCCATTTGATGGCCCTTGCGCTATGACACAGATCGGTATGGTAGACGGTGAGCTCATCGTTAACCCTACCCAAGAGCAGTGGAACACAGGTGACCTCAAGCTTACAGTTGCATCTGTAGGACAGAAGGTTATCATGATCGAGGCTGGTGCCAACGAGATCCCTGAGGAGAAGATGAAGGAAGCTATCTACAAGGCTCATGATGTAAACCTTCAGATCATCGAGTTCTTCAAGGGTATTGTTGCTGAGGTTGGTAAGCCTAAGCACGAGTACACAAGCTGTGCTGTTCCAGAGGAACTCTTTGCAGCTATCAAGGAAGTTGTTCCTCCAGAAGAGATGGAGAAGGCTGTATTCACAGACGACAAGCAGACAAGAGAGGGCAACATCGCTGAGATCACAGATAGGCTTACAGAGAAGTTTGCTGACAACGAAGAGTGGCTTGCAATACTTGGCGAAGCTATTTATCAGTACGAGAAGAAGACGGTTCGTAAGATGATCCTCAAGGATCACAAGAGACCTGATGGTCGTGAGATCAAGCAGATCAGACCTCTTTCAGCTGAGGTTGATCTTATTCCCAGAGTACACGGAAGTGCTATGTTCACTCGTGGACAGACACAGATCTGCGACGTTGTTACACTTGCTCCTCTTTCAGAGGCTCAGAAGGTTGAAGGTCTTGATCCTTTCGCAGCTGACAAGAGATATGTACACCAGTACAACTTCCCTGCTTATTCAGTAGGTGAGACCAAGGTTTCAAGAGGACCTGGACGTAGAGAGATCGGACACGGAGCTCTTGCAGAGAGAGCACTTCTTCCTGTTCTTCCTTCAGCTGAGGAGTTCCCATATGCAATCCGTGCAGTATCAGAGACATTCGAGTCTAACGGATCAACATCAATGGCTTCAACATGTGCTTCATGCATGTCACTTATGGCTGCTGGTGTTCCTATCAAGAAGATGGTTGCCGGTATTTCCTGCGGTCTTGTAACAGGCGATACAGATGACGATTTCGTAGTACTTACAGATATCCAAGGCCTTGAGGACTTCTTTGGAGATATGGACTTTAAGGTAACAGGAACCAAGGACGGTATCACAGCTATCCAGATGGATATCAAGATCCACGGTCTTACAAAGCCTATCGTTGAGACAGCTATCGCTCAGTGCCGTGAGGCAAGACTCTTTATCATGGATGAGTGCATGAGCAAGGCTATTGCAGAGCCTCGTAAGGAAGTATCCAAGTACGCTCCTAAGATCGTATCTGTTCAGATCGATCCTGAGAAGATTGGCGACGTTGTTGGACAGCGCGGCAAGACAATCAACGAGATCATCGCAAGAACCGGCGTTAAGATCGACATCACAGATGACGGTAAGGTTTCAGTTTGCGGCGAAGATAAAGATGCTATCCAGAAGGCTGTTGATATGGTCAACACGATCGTAACTGACTTTGAGAAAGGTCAGGTATTTACAGGTAAGGTTGTAAGCATCAAGGAGTTCGGCGCATTCGTAGAGTTCGCTCCTGGTAAGGAAGGAATGGTTCACATCAGCAAGATTTCCAAGGAGAGGATCGACCGCGTTGAGGATGTACTTACACTTGGCGATACAGTTAAGGTTGTATGCCTTGGTAAGGACAAGATGGGAAGGATCAGCTTCTCAATCAAGGACTGTGCACAGTAATCTACTGTATTGACTAAATACGGGCTGTGAAATATAAGTAATTTTCTTGGGACGCTTTCGCTCGATTCGCCTGGCAACGGTTCTAGGCTTGAAAAAACCTCGCCAAGTACCGGCCGGCTCTTACGCCCTGCGAGAAATATACTTATTATTTCACAGCCCTCGTTTTTGGTGAAATATAGAAGTTATATTGAGGATAATATGAGTAATAGTAAAGAAACCATTAATGAAATAAATAAGCGAAGGACCTTCGCCATCATATCTCACCCTGATGCAGGTAAGACGACTTTGACTGAGAAGTTCCTACTTTACGGAGGAGCCATCAATATGGCTGGTTCCGTTAAGGGTAAGGCAACTGCAAGACATGCAGTATCAGACTGGATGGAGATTGAGAAGCAGAGAGGTATTTCTGTAACAAGTTCAGTTCTTCAGTTTAACTATGAGGACTGCTGCATCAATATCCTTGATACCCCTGGCCATCAGGATTTCTCAGAGGATACCTACAGAACACTTATGGCTGCTGACTCTGCGGTCATGGTAATAGATGCCAGTAAGGGTGTTGAGGCTCAGACACGTAAGCTCTTTAAGGTCTGCGCCATGAGCCATATTCCGATCTTTACATTTATCAACAAGCTGGACAGAGATGCCAGGGACACCTTTGATCTTCTTGATGACATCGAGAACAACCTTGGCATTGCTACATGTCCTATGAACTGGCCAATTGGCTCAGGTAAGAACTTCAAAGGTATCTTTGACAGACGAGAGGGACACATTGTTACCTTCTCCGAGACTCAGAAGGGTACCAAGGAAGGAAAAGAGACCTTCATAAATCTTGATGACAAGGCAGCAATAGATAGTGAGATCGGTCAGGAGGCTTATGATAAGCTTACTGGAGAGATCGAACTCTTAGACGGCGCTGGTGCTGAGTATGATCTTGATAAGGTGAGAAAAGGAGAGCTTACTCCGGTATTCTTTGGCTCGGCTCTTCAGAACTTTGGCGTAGAGCTCTTTTTACATCACTTCCTTAAGATGGCTACACCTCCAACAGGAAGAACATCTGCTGACGGAACTGTTATCGATCCAATGGAGAACGATTTTACAGCATTCGTTTTCAAGATCCAGGCTAACATGAACAAGGCCCATAGAGACAGGGTGGCCTTCATGAGGATATGCTCAGGCAGATATGATGCAGACAAGGAAGTTAAGCATGTTCAGAGCGGAAAGGTAATGCGCCTTTCACAGCCTCAGCAGCTTATGGCAGATGAGCGTAAGATCCTGTCAGAGGCATATGCGGGCGACATCATGGGTGTATTTGACCCGGGTATCTTTTCAATCGGAGATACAGTCTGCATGCCAAAGGACAACGTTAGATACGAAGGTATCCCTACATTTGCTCCGGAGCACTTTGCAAGGGTACGTCAGGTTGATACCATGAAGCGTAAGCAGTTTGTAAAGGGTATCACTCAGATCGCTCAGGAAGGTGCCATCCAGATATTCCAGGAGTATAACACCGGTCTTGAGGAGATCATCGTAGGCGTAGTTGGTGTACTGCAGTTTGACGTCTTGAAGTTTAGACTGGAAAGCGAGTACAATGTAGATATAATTTTAGAGTCACTTCCTTATGAGTACATCAGATGGGTGGACAATGAGGATGTGGACATGTCTTCACTTGTTGGAACTTCCGACATGAAGAAGATTAAGGACATGCACGACAGACCACTTCTTTTGTTTATCAATGAGTGGAGCGTTGGCATGACTATGGAGAGGAACAAGGGGCTGGTTCTTTCTGAATTCAAGAAGAACTGATGTGTTTTTTGGAGGAAGGCATTGAAAAAAAGTTGGCTGCTCACTAAAAAAGAGATAGCATTCCTTTTGGCTGCAGCTATGCTTTCAGCGGGATTATCCGGCTGTCAGTATAAGAGTTTTGACGACTACCTAAGGGCCTTGGGGATGAAAGACCCTGTCAGTTACGAGGCGGTAACAACGCAGGAGTCTGTTTCTGAAGTTTCCCTTGAAGAGGCAAAAGAGCTTTTTCAGGATGCGGTGGATATTTCTGAATACAGCTCTACGACAGGAGATGACGCTGTCAATCGTGTTTCCGGTGATGGAGTTCCTTCAGGGATCGATGAGTATCCTGATGGGGCGCCTGCGCTTGCTGATTCAGATTATGCCAGTTTTTATAAGAGCTATGAAGATGCAGAAGCTGAGATCGTAGAAAAGAGAGAGGCTGTTGGTCTTACAAAAACCGGCATTGAAAAACTCAAAAAAGAGCAGGAGGGTCTGTATGCCTACGAGAGGCTTACAGATGCAGGCAAGACTCTCTATGTGGAGATGCTTGCGATAATGAGGCATCTTGCCAGTGATGTCAGCATATCCACAACCAGTGATGATGCTGTAGAGCTGGTCTTTGAGTATGTATCAATGGATCACCCGGAGCTCTTTTACGTTGGAGGCTATCAGTATACTGATTACCGCAGGGGCGACGAGGTATCAAGGATCGCCTTCTCAGGCACTTACACCTACGATGAGGCTGAGGTGAAAAAGCGCCAGACTCAGATCAATGAGGTGGTGAACAGTTGCATTGCAGCTGCTCCCGCAACAGAAGATGAGTATCTTACCATCAAGTATGTTTATGAATACATAATCAAGAACACAGAGTATGACAAGGATGCTCCTGACAATCAGAACATCTGCTCAGTATTCTTAGGGGGCAGAAGCGTATGTAACGGATATGCCAAGGCTGCACAATATCTTCTTAGTAAGCTTGGCGTTGACTGCACTTTCGTTACCGGAATGGTCACAACCAAGAGCGGACAGCAGTTCAGACACGCATGGAATCTGGTTCTTTGTAATGGGGCCCACTACTATCTTGATGTGACGTGGGGAGATGCATCCTACCAGACTGCTTCCGGAGAGAGCGCAGATCCGGCTCTTCTTCCTGATGTAAACTACGACTACTTAAACGTTACTACTGAGGAGATAGAAAGACAGCACACTTTGTCTGATATCATAGATGTTCCTGTATGCTCAGCCATGACAGACAACTATTATGTAAGGGAAGGCGAGTACTTTACATCTGTGGAGCCCGCGCTGGTTCAGGATCTTTTCGACAGAAAATACGCTGAAGGCGCCAAGAACGTCACTATCAAATGCGCCACAGATGCGGTTTACAATGAGCTTTTTGATCAGCTCTTTACTCAGGGACAGGTATTTAACTACATGCAGGGCTATCAGTCCACTGTTACCTATACTTCTTTTGAGAAGACAAGGACCATAATGATCTGGCTCTGAGCATGAAAGCTTGAAATATGATATACTATTGTAGATTATAATTTGTGAGGTACTTAAGTTATGGGAAAAGAGATTGCAGAGATAGGATCAGTTAAGATCGCTGATGATGTAGTTGCAAGGATCGCAGCTCTTGCAGCACTTGAAGTTGATGGTGTATCAGCTATGGCTGGTAACTATACAAGCGACAAGCTTGAAAAGGTGAGCCGCAATAATTTAGCTAAGGGAGCTAAGGTTGTCGTTGGACAGAGCGAAGTGAAGGTAGACCTTTCACTGATGATGTCTTATGGCTTTAACATCCCTGCAACATGCCAGCAGGCTCAGACAAGGGTTAAGGCTTCTGTAGAGAACATGACAGGCCTTGAAGTAACTGATGTCAATATCAGGATTGCTGGTATCACAATGCCTAAGGCATAAAAAGGAAAATGAAATGAATAGATCAGAACTTAGAGAGCAGGTTTTTAAGCTGCTCTTTCGTGTTGAATTTAACACAATGGATGAAATGTCTGAGCAGGAGGAGCTTTTTGCTGAAACAGAGGATGCTGAGATCAGCAAGAAGGATGCCGACTACATCAGAGAAAAATATGAAAAGATCGCAGAGAAGCTCTCTGAGATCGATGCGGATATAAACAAGGAGACTACAGGCTGGAACACAAGCAGGATCGCCAAGGTTGATCTGGCGATCATCAGACTTGCTCTTTACGAGATCAGATATGATGATTCAGTTCCAACAGGAGTTGCGATCAATGAGGCAGTTGAGCTTGCTAAAAAGTTTGGACAGGACGGCTCAGCTTCTTTTGTTAATGGCGTACTTGCCAAGTTTGCGAAGGATACAGAGTAAATGAGTGGCGGAGAGTTTGAAAAAGAGCTGTTAAAAAGAGCTTCCTATGTGGAGGATGTTTTAAAAGAGTTTCTCCCTAAGGAGGAAGGATATGCAAGGACTGTGATAGAGGCTATGAATTACAGCCTTCTTGCAGGAGGCAAGCGCCTTCGTCCGGTCATGATGATGGAATCCTACAAGCTCTTTGCAGGTGAAGATGCTGATATGTCTGTAGTTCGCCCTTTCATGGCGGCTATGGAGATGATCCACACATACTCTCTAGTCCACGACGATCTTCCTGCCATGGATAACGATGAGTACAGAAGGGGCCGCAAGACAACTCATATTGTTTATGGTGCCGGAATGGCAACGCTTGCGGGAGATGGACTTTTAAATCTTGCTTTTGAGACAGCAATTATGGGGGCTGCCAGAGGCAAGGCTCTTTCTGACTATGATGGAGAACAAAAGAGTAGGTATCTTGAAGCTCTTTCCATTCTGGGCAGAAAGGCTGGGATCTATGGAATGGTAGGTGGTCAGTGTGCAGACATTGTCTCTGAGGACACCACCTATAGTGACATGGATGAGGCAAAAGAAGTACTTCATTATATCGATGAAAACAAGACAGGAGCCCTTATTGAGAGCAGTCTTATGATCGGCGCTGTTCTTGGAGGAGCTTCTTTTGATGATGTGAAAAAGATTGAAAAGGCTGGAAGTGATGTTGGGATCGCTTTCCAGATCCAGGATGATATTCTTGACATAGAGGGGGATGAGTCAGAGCTGGGTAAGCCCATAGGCTCTGATATCAAAAACGGTAAGAGCACCTACGTCAGCATCTATGGAATGGATGCAGCCAGGGCCAAGGTAAAAGAGCTATCTGATGAAGCCAGTGATATCCTTAAGGAGCTGGGCTTTGATGAGTGCTTCCTTGGAAGGCTATTTGCGTATTTGATCTACAGAAAGAAATAAGCTACTTAGGCGGTGATGATCATGCTTCTGGATCAGATAAATGAAACAGGCGATATAAAGAAAATACCCCAGTCCCAGTACCCGGAGCTTTCAAAGGAGATCCGTGAGTTCCTTATCAACAAGATATCTGTAACAGGAGGCCATCTGGCATCTAATCTTGGTGCTGTGGAGCTTACAATGGCACTCCATGTGGCTTTGGATCTTCCCAAGGACAAGATCATTTGGGACGTGGGACATCAGTCATATACCCACAAGCTCCTTACAGGCAGAAAAGAGGGCTTTGATACCCTGCGCCAGTACGGAGGTATGAGTGGATTTCCAAAAAGAGGTGAGTCACCAAGTGACTGTTTTGACACAGGTCACAGCTCAACCTCTATTTCAGCAGGTCTCGGAATGGTAAAGGCGAGAGACCTTATGGGAGAGGACTACGCAGTAGTTTCCGTTATTGGCGACGGTTCTCTTACAGGTGGTCTTGCTTATGAGGCTATGAACAACCTCTCCAAGCTTGAGACCAATTACATTATTATCTTAAACGACAACGAGATGTCCATTTCCGAGAGCGTCGGAGGAATGGGCAAATATCTTGATAGCGTACGTACAGCCCAGGGATATCTTAACCTTAAAGAGGATGTGTACGCACAGCTTCGCAGCAACACCAAAGTGGTAGATTCCATCAGAAGAGCCAAGAACAGTTTTAAACAGCTCTTTGTTCCCGGAATGGTATTTGAAAACCTTGGAATAACTTATCTTGGACCTGTAGACGGACACGACACTGTAGGTCTTATAAGAGCTATCAGGGAAGCCAGAAAAGTTAAAAAAGCTGTTATGGTCCATGTAGTTACCAAGAAGGGCAAAGGCTATGAGCCTGCAGAGAGACACCCTGCAAGATTCCATGGCACGGAACCTTTTATCGTGGAGAATGGACTCCCCAGGAATCCCAGAACAACTGCCAATTACCAGGATATCTTTTCAACGGTAATGTGCAAGCTCGGTGCCAGGGATGACAAGGTTGTGGCTATTACTGCAGCCATGGCCGACGGAACAGGACTTAAGAGATTCAGGAATATTTATCCCGACAGATTTGTGGATGCAGGAATCGCAGAGGAGCACGCTGTTACCTTTGCTGCTGGCCTTGCTATAGGTGGCTACAAGCCTGTATTTGCAGTATATTCTTCATTCCTTCAAAGAGCCTATGACCAGATCATGGAGGATGTATGCCTTCAGAATCTCCCGGTTGTATTTGCCATAGACAGGGCAGGGCTTGTTGGAAGCGATGGTGAGACCCACCAGGGAATATTTGATCTGTCCTATATGTCAACTATGCCTAACATGCATATCATGGCGCCTAAGAACAAGTGGGAGCTGTCAGATATGCTGAAGTTCGCAGTTAATGCAGGATGTCCTATGGCTGTGAGGTACCCAAGAGGCAATGCTTACGATGGCCTTAAGGAGTTCAGGGCACCTATAGAGATGGGCAAGTGCGAGCCAATTTACGAGGAAAAAGACATATGCCTTCTTGCAGTTGGCAGCATGGTAAAGATTGGTGAGGAAGTAAGAAATATCTTAAAGGAACAGGGAGTTAGATGCTCTCTTGTAAATGCGAGATTTGTTAAGCCTATAGATACCGATTATATCAAGGTGGCTGCAGGCAGTCACAAGCTTTTTGTGACAATGGAAGAAAACGTTGCCTGTGGCGGATATGGAGAGAAGGTCAGAGCCTTCGTAGATGAAAACAGACTGGACGCATCTGTCCTTAGCATAGCAATTCCGGATCAGTTTGTGACCCACGGAAGCGTAGACAAGCTCCGCAAGGAGATTGGAATTGATGCAGAGTCCATAGCAGATAGAATTTTGAAGGAAGTACACAGGTAAGTATATGGCAAAGGAAAAAGAGAGACTGGACGTCCTTGTGGTTTCAAGGGGACTTGCTCCTTCTCGTGAAAAAGCCAAGGCACTTATAATGGCCGGAGACGTATTTGTAAACGGCCAGAGAGAAGATAAACCAGGGACCACCTTTGAAGAGGACAAGATAACTTCTCTTGAGGTAAAGGGTGCAACAATTCCTTATGTCAGCAGAGGAGGCCTCAAGCTAGAGAAGGCAGTTAATAATTTTGGCCTTGATCTTACTGGCAAGGTGTGCATGGATATAGGCGCATCAACAGGCGGATTTACTGACTGTATGCTGCAGAATGGCGCAGCCAAGGTCTACTCAGTTGATGTTGGACACGGCCAGCTTGACTGGAAACTCAGAAGCGACGCCCGAGTGGTATGCATGGAAAAGACCAACTTCAGATATATGGTCAGGGACGATATAGATGATGATCTTGATTTTGCCTCCTGCGATGTTTCTTTTATCTCTCTTACCAAGATCCTGCTTCCTGCAAGGCGCCTTCTTAAGGATGGCGGCGAGATGGTCTGCCTTATAAAGCCACAGTTTGAGGCAGGCAGGGACAAGGTTGGTAAAAAGGGTGTAGTAAGAGATCCGGCTGTTCACAGCGAAGTAGTACACAGGATATTTGATTATACTGCAGTTGCAGGGTTTGAAGTTCTGCACCTTGAGTATTCACCCATCAAGGGACCAGAGGGAAACATTGAGTACCTGATACATATCCGTAAGGATCCCGAGAAGAATGCCCAGGTAGAAGATCTCACAGAGGCTGCTGGAGAAAAGAACCTTAAGCAGATCTGTGAGGAAAAGAGTGGTATATCTTACGTCGATGACAATAACATACTGATACAGGAAACTGTTTCAAAGGCTCACGGAGAACTCACTTAAGGAGCGATGGCTCATGGATAAGTTTTGTATTGTTACCAACAAAAACAAAGATAAGGACAACAGTCTCACAAGTCATATCATGGAGTATCTTAAGGCACGTGGTAAAACCTGTGTGATCGCAGAGGATAAGACAGAGGATGACCCTATATTTGTAGCAAGGAAAAACCTCTCTGTCATTCCTGAGGATACTGAGCTTGTGATCGTCCTTGGCGGTGACGGAACAATGCTTCAGGCTGCAAGGAGCATAGCTTACATGGACATTCCTCTTGTTGGAGTAAACCTTGGAACCATGGGCTATCTTACAGAGGTTGCAGCAGACGGCATTGATGAAGCCCTTGACAGGATACTGGGTGGCGACTACGAAATAGAAGACAGGATGATGCTAAGGGGAAGCCTTGAGGGCAAAAAGGACTACTCTTTAAATGACGTCATCATCTCCAAATATCAGGGCATTGCTGCTATTGGTTACAACATTTATATTAATGACAGATTTCTTTGCAGCTACTACGCAGATGGCCTCGTAATATCGACACCAACAGGTTCAACAGGCTATAACATGTCAGCCGGAGGTCCTATCATTGAGCCACTTGCTAACATGCTTCTTGTGACACCTATCTGTCCGCACACTCTAAATTCAAGAAGTCTTCTTTTTTCACCGGATAAGAGGATAGAGGTGGAACTACTTAAGGGCAGGAGCGGTTTTGATCAGGAGGCAATAGTTTCTTTTGACGGAAGCGGTACGCTTCTTATGAGTACAGGAGACAAGATAGAGGTTAAAAAATCAAAAAAGACAACAAAGATCTTAAGGCTCAAAGAGGAGAGCTTTCTTGATAAGATCAGTAAGAAGTTCGAAAAATAAATAGAAAAGAGGGGAAGAAGTTGAAAAAGAACAGGCATGACAAAATTATTGAAATCATCAATAATCATGTGGTTGAGACTCAGGAGCAGCTTGCAGCACTTCTTAAGGATGAAGGCTACGATGTAACTCAGGCTACAGTTTCAAGGGATATCAGACAGATGAAGCTGACCAAGCAGGTTACTCCGGACGGAAGACAGAAATATGTATATACCACAGCTGATCCTGAGGTGATGCACGACAAGTACGTTAAGATCCTTAAGGCTGGATTTGTCAGCATGGATCTTGCTCAGAATCTGTTAGTTGTCAGGACTGTTTCAGGAATGGCAATGGCTCTCGCAGCTGCCATCGATTCACTTGAGATGGCGGAGGTTGTTGGCTGTATTGCTGGTGATGACACTATTTTTGTTGCCACCAAGTCCGAAGAGGAAGCAAGTGATCTCATGCATGAATTTGAAGAAATGCTTGGCAGAGAATGATAGTTTTGGATGGGGTTCTCATTTTTTAGAAAGATGAGAGAGGTAATATGTTATATAGTTTACATGTTAAGAATCTTGCTCTTATAAAGGAGCAGGAGATTGAGTTTTCTAAGGGACTCAACATTTTGACGGGAGAAACCGGTGCAGGTAAATCAGTTGTCATCGGATCCGTCAACCTGGCCCTGGGAGGGAAAGCTGATGCAACGCTTATCCGTACCGGCGAAGAGTACGCTCTTGTTGAGCTGGTATTTGGGGTGGATAGCGATGAAAAGAGAAAGCTTCTTAAGGATATGGATATTCCTGTAGAAGAAGATGGCACGCTTGTGCTGCAGAGAAAGATAACTCCCACAAGGAGTATTTCCAAGGTTTCTGGTGAGACCGTAACTGCACGGCAGCTGCGGGACATCTCTAACATTCTAATAAACATTCACGGTCAGAATGATCACCAGGAGCTACTTCACAAGAAAAAACATATGGAAATCCTGGATGGTTACCTTGAAAATGAACTTGGTGGCCTTTTTGGAGAGCTTCGCACAGAGTATGACAGGATGAAGGCTCTGGAAAAAGAACTGTCGGAATCTGATATAGATGAAAGCGCAAGGCTTAGAGAGCAGGAACTTCTAGAGTTTGAAATTGGTGAGATTGAAGAAGCGCAGCTCGTTGTAGGGGAAGACGAGGAGCTTGAGAGCGCCTATCGCAAGATGACCAATGGACGAAAGATTTCAGAAGCCGTTGGCACTGCATCCACACTTACTGGTTTTGTGGACGACGGCGAAAGCGCTGTAGATCTCATTGGAAGAGCTGTAAGAGAGCTGTCTTCTGTAGCTTCCTATGACAGCGAGATAGAGGATCTTTTGTCGCAACTGTCTGATGTAGAGAATCTGTTATCAGACTTTAATCATGCGTTGACAGGATATCTTGATAGCCTTGAGTTTGACGATGAGAAGTTCAAAACTGTAGAAGACAGACTGAACATTGTCAATCATTTAAAAGACAAATACGGTCAGAGTATTGACCTTGTTTTAGATGAACTTAGTAAAAAGCAGGAGCGCCTGGATGTTTTAACGGACCTTGACGCCCACAGAAAAAAGCTTTCTAAGGATTTAGATGACAGCAGGTCGAAAGCTCTTTTGCTGTGTAAAAAGATATCTGACATAAGAAAGAAAGGTGCAGCGGAGCTGGCTAAAAAGCTTAAGGCAGCACTTATTGACCTCAACTTCCTTGATGTTAAGTTTGAGATTGATGTAAGAAGCGATGAGGAGAAGATAACTGCTACAGGCTTTGATGATGTGGAGTTTATGATATCCACAAACCCTGGAGAAGCCATAAGGCCCCTTGATCAGATAGCCAGCGGCGGTGAGCTTTCAAGGATCATGCTTGCCCTTAAGACCGTGGTGGCAGACAGGGGAGACATCAGCACTCTGATATTTGACGAGATCGATGCAGGTATCAGCGGTAAGACTGCCTGGAAAGTATCTGAAAAGCTTGGAGAGCTTTCAAGAGACCATCAGATCATCTGCATCACGCATCTTCCTCAGATCGCAGCCATGGCTGATACCCATTTCATGATCGAAAAGGGGCTTGAGGAAGGCAGAACGGTCACAAATATCTATGGCCTTACAGGTGATGACAGCATCAGGGAACTTGCAAGGCTCCTTGGCGGCGACGAGATCACAGACGCAGCCATAGAGAACGCAAAAGAGATGCGAGGCAAGGCAGAGGATGCCAAAAGAGGTTAAGAAATGACAATCGACAATGACGATCTTTTAAATAGCATAATCGCTTCCCTGGGCAGGATCGATACCATCTCAGCCACTGAGATCCCGGGCATAGACCTTTATATGGATCAGCTTACATCTTTCATGGATGAGAGGCTTAAAAAAACCACAAGGCATCCTGAGAGCGACAAGATCCTTACAAAGACAATGATCAACAATTATGCGAAAAATGATCTTTTGCCACCTCCTGTTAAGAAGAAGTATTCTAAGGATCATATCATCCTTCTGATCTTTATCTATTACTTTAAGAGCGTTCTGTCTATCAACGATATTCAGACTCTTTTGGAGCCATTAAAGGAGAGATTCCAGGTTTCTGATCCACAGTTTGATCTTTCGGATATTTATAACACCTGCTTCGACCTTCAGAAAGAGGAACTTGATCCGCTCATAGAGGATATCAAAAAGAAGTACGAGAGATCTCTTTCTACATTTGAAGATTGCGGACTTAGCGATGATGAAAAGAAAAAGATGCAGACGTTTTCTTTTATCATCCAGATGCTCTTTGATGTGTACATCAAGAAGCTCCTGATGGAGAAAATCCTTGATAACATGATGAAGGAAGACGACAAGACAGGAAAGAAGCAAAAGAGCGATAAAAAGAACAAGACCAAGGAATAATTCATATGGGAATTTACGATACACTTAATATGCAACAAAAAGAAGCGGTCCTTCAGGTTGAAGGGCCGGTTCTTATACTTGCAGGTGCCGGCTCTGGAAAGACAAGGGTTTTGACCCACAGAGTGGCATATCTTATAGATGAGTACAATGTTAACCCCTGGAACATACTTGCTATCACCTTTACCAACAAGGCAGCAGGGGAGATGAGGGAAAGAGTAGACAAGATCGTGGGCTTTGGCGCAGAGAGCATCTGGGTCTCCACCTTCCACTCAAGCTGTACCAGGATACTTAGGCGCTATGCTGACAAAATAGGTTACGGAACCAATTTTACGATCTATGACGCAGATGATTCGAAAGCTCTTTTAAAAGATATTGTAAAGAGATTTCAGCTTGAGACCACGCAGCTCAAGCTTCGCCAGATCCAGACTTCGATTTCCAAGTGCAAGGACAATCTTGTTGGGCCGATCGAGTACGCTCAGAGTGCAGGGAACGATTATTTAAAGAGCAGGATAAGTAAGGCCTACACTGAGTATCAGAGCGCACTTAAAAAGAATAATGCCTTCGATTTTGACGATCTTATCATGAAGACCGTTGAGCTGTTTAAAAAGAACCCTGATGTTCTTGACTACTACCAGGAGAGATTTAAGTACATCATGGTGGATGAGTATCAGGATACCAATAACGCCCAGTTTGAGCTTATAAGGCTCCTTGCTGAGAAGTACAGGAATCTCTGCGTTGTGGGCGACGACGATCAGAGTATCTACAGGTTCAGAGGCGCCAACATCAGAAATATCCTGGATTTTGAGAAGGTTTATCCTGATGCCAAGGTTATAAAGCTTGAGCAGAACTACAGGTCCACCCAGCAGATCCTTGATGCAGCCAATGCTGTTATTTCCAATAACTTTGGCCGTAAAGACAAGGCTCTTTGGACTGATATAAAGGATGGCGACAAGGTACACCTACGTCAGTTTGAGACTGCACCTGAGGAGGCGGAGTTTATTGCCTCTGAGATAGGACGCCTTAAGAGAAACGGTAAACTGCGATACGATGATACTGCGGTTCTATATAGGACCAATGCCCAGTCCAGGCTTATTGAAGAGAGATTTGTTTATGAGGGCATTCCCTACGATATCGTGGGTGGTACCAACTTCTATTCAAGGCGCGAGATAAAAGATCTTTTGGCATATCTTAAGACAATTGACTCTGGTCTTGATGATATCTCCGTTAAAAGGATAATCAACGTTCCTAAGAGAGGCATTGGAGCCACTACGATCGAGAACGTTCAGAATTATGCCAACGAGAGACAGATAAGCTTCTTTGAGGCTCTTTCTGAGGCAGACCAGATCGTGACTGTGGCAAGAAGTACTACTAAGCTACTTGATTTTGTCACTATGATCAGGGCTTTCAGGACCAAGATGTCTGAGATGTCTCTTGAAGAGCTTCTTGAGGATGTCATCGACGTTACAGGATACATGAACTACTTAAAGACTCTGGATGATGACGATGACAGCGGCGACAACGACAGAGCAGGGAACGTAGATGAGCTTATATCCAAGATCGCAGCCTATGAGGAAAATGAAGATATAGAGCAGCCGACTCTTACAGGTTTTTTGGAGGAGGTAGCTCTTGTTGCGGATATAGACAGGATCGGAGACGACAACGAAAAGGTACTTCTTATGACTCTTCACAGCGCCAAGGGCCTTGAGTTCGAGAACGTATATCTTGCAGGAATGGAAGAAAATGTCTTCCCAAGCTACATGACAATACAGATGGAGGATGCAGATCCTGAGGGCATCGAAGAGGAGAGAAGACTTGCTTATGTTGGAATAACGAGGGCAAAGAGGAATCTTACTCTAACTGCAGCTAAGCGCAGGATGATAAGGGGTGAGACCCAGTACAACCGCCTAAGCCGCTTTATAAGTGAGATACCGGATTCTCTTTTGGATAGAGAAAAGCCGGTTTCAGCTGCGTCATTTTTGTATGATGACGGGGAGAGCCTTGATGACTACGAAGGCGTAGAGAGTACCTTTACCGCAGGAATTAATCCGGCATACGCAAAAGGTCTTGCAAAGAATGCGGGAGCAGGAAATTCACTTTCGAGTACATATAAGCTCAAGGCTAAGCCTGTTCCGAAGAAGCCTGAAAAGAGGGCTGTTCCTGACAAGCCTTATATCGCAGGTGTTGGGGCGACCCACGCGAAGGGGTCCCTGGCTGGACTTTCCAAGGGAATGCCAACCAAGATGGAGACTCCAGAATATGTTGTGGGAGATCGCGTGAGCCACGTTAAGTATGGTGTGGGCGAAGTTACTTCCCTGGAGAAGGGGCCAAAGGACTACAAGGTTACGGTTATGTTTGACGAGTGCGGCCAGAAAATCATGTACGCCGCTTTTGCCAAACTTAAAAAACTTTAATGTGGTATACTTGATATATCAAATACTTTATGGAGGGGTTGCAAATGGAAGTAAAATCAAGAATTGAAGATTTAATCGAAATGTCACGTTTGGGTGAGCTCCTGGATAAGAGAGAGGCTGAAAAGGCAAGTAAGCCCTCTACAGTGATCCTTTGGGTTCTTGCTGTTATCGGAGCTATCGCAGCAGTAGCAGCTATCGCATTCATGGTTTATCGCTATATGACTCCTGCATTTGAGGATGATTATTACGATGATGACTTTGACGATTTCGAAGATGACTTCGAAGATGAGGACTTCATCAAAGAAAGCTGAGAATTTTAGTGAAGAAAAAAGATGTTATTCAGGGAATTGTTAAACGGGTAGAATTCCCCAATAAAGGAATAGTTGAAACCAGTGAGGGAAGGGTCGTCGTAAAGGGCGTCCTTCCTGATCAGAAAGTCTCTGTTCAGATCCAGAAGGTAAGGAAAGACAGGGCAGAAGGAAGGCTTCTTGAGGTAGTTGAGGAAGCCAAGAATTCAGTTGAGAGCCCCTGTATCCACTTTGGAAAGTGCGGCGGATGCAGCTATCTTACCATGCCCTACGTCAAGGAGCTTGGCCTTAAGGAGCAGCAGGTCAAAACGCTCCTTAAGCCTGCCATGGACAGACAGGACTGCAAGTTTACCTGGGAGGGTATCAAGACCAGCCCGGTTAAGTTTGCCTATAGAAATAAAATGGAATTCACCTTCGGAGACGAGGTGATGGGTGGCCCCCTTTGTCTTGGTATGCACAAAAGGGGCAGTTTTTATGACATCGTAACAGTCAGCGGCTGCAGGATCGTGGACGACGATTACAAGAAGATCCTGTCGGCTACTTTGGACTATTTTGCGCCTATGTATGAGAGGGGAGAGATCTCTTTTTACCATAGGATGAAGCAGGTTGGGTATCTTAGACATCTGCTGGTAAGGAAGGCTGTTAGAACTGGAGATATTCTGATCGACCTTGTTACCACAACTCAGGAAGAGCACGACCTTACGCCTTACAAGGACATGCTGCTGGGACTTGACCTTACTGGCAGGATTTCAGGTATCCTTCATACCAAAAACGACTCCCTTGCGGACGCTGTTATCGACGAGGGTACAGAGGTTCTGTATGGCCAGGACTTTTTCTATGAGTACCTGCTTGGGCTTAAGTTCAGGATCACGCCTTTTTCATTCTTCCAGACAAACAGCTTAAGCGCTGAGGTCCTGTATCAGACTGTCCGGGGCTATATCAGGAGCTTGTACGACCAGAAGGCCATCGACAAGGACGGCATCATCTACGACCTGTACTCCGGAACAGGCACAATCGCTCAGCTACTTGCACCTGTTGCCAACAAGGTCATCGGTGTTGAAATTGTTGAAGAGGCTGTCGAGGCCGCCAAGACCAATGCTCAGCTGAACGGTCTTGATAACTGCGAGTTCATCGCCGGCGACGTTTTAAAGGTTCTTGATGACATCGAGGACAAACCGGATCTCATCATTCTTGATCCGCCCCGCGACGGCATCAACCCCAAGGCCCTTTCCAAGATCATCGACTACGGCGTTAAGTACATGATCTACGTATCCTGCAAGCCCACATCCCTTGCCCGGGACCTGGAGATCTTACAGGACCGCGGCTATGTCATGACCAGGGCTGTGGCTGTGGATCAGTTCCCTTGGACGAGTCATGTGGAGACGGTTGTTTTGCTTTCCAAGGGCGAAATACCCAGTAAGAAAGTCAAGGTTGAATTCTCATTAGAGGGCATGG
>SVGB01000024.1 GCA_015056565.1 Butyrivibrio sp. | reverse complement strand
TTTAGTCGCCTTTAACTTTATCAGACTTTGGTGTTCTCTTGTGTTTTATTTAATCCGAGTGAAAATTTACGCTAGCGCCCTATTTCATGCGTTTTCATGCACTTTTAAGAGCTTTTGCACATAAAAGAGCCCCAAA
The DNA here is from genome assembly GCA_015056565.1 of Butyrivibrio sp. Classification (GTDB taxonomy): domain Bacteria; phylum Bacillota; class Clostridia; order Lachnospirales; family Lachnospiraceae; genus Butyrivibrio. The sequence goes on along the minus strand of SVGB01000024.1, from coordinate 38,570 downwards.
GCGTCATGCTTTAGAGCCCTTACCATTCTTAAAATCCATAGCATTCTTAACCAGCTACATCATAAATACAATAATCCTCAAAATCCCCCTTGTAGCTTATGAAACTACTTGATTACTCCTCATATTAAAGTATCTATTTTAAATAATGGAGCTTACGGGACTTGAACCATTGACAGCTGTGCTACATGTGTCAGTAATCTGCAGTATGTCATCGCTTCCGCCTGGCTGTCACGGCGCATATCTGCTTTCTTTATGTCTCCGGGTCTGACATAAGTATCATTAGCCCTGTAAATGTGCTCTATGATATCAAGAGAATAGTTCTGCAGTCTTGCAACAAGTGTAAATCGAAACTGCTTTGGAGATTTCCGGGTTATCGTGAATATATAACTGCTAAGATTCTTTGCTTTTGTAATAACCGATAATTCTGATTGCTTTGTGCTCATACATTTTCGTTTTTATCAGTATCGGGTGATGTTGTATCGTCAAGAGCTTCAGGATCTGTAGCATTCGAAGAAGATATAACACTTCTGCCAAGTTCCTCTTCAAGTTCTTTTCGTGCATTTCCTGCTATCTTGCCTCCGGAAAGAACGACTTCCTTTGACTCGTCCATTCCCTTTGGCTTCCTGGTACGGGATATTTCGGTAGTTGATACCTCGGCGAGCAGATTTAATGCCAACTCAGTGTTGGTCATGTTATCGCGCAGATTTTCCTTGTGTAATCCCTTAAGTTTCTTATACGCTTTCACACTTTTCCCGGACCATGCAGCGGTCAGCAGATTCGTCAGTATTGCAAAATCCTTGGAATCTTCTATTCCGGAATTCTTCCATTCATCAGTCAGTTCCTTGCGTATCTCTATCGCCCTTAGGCGCTGCGAAATCCATTTATCCGAATACCCCTTTGCCTGATATGTGGCAACCGCTCTGTCAATGGCTTTTTCTGGATCTGCATATTCATCCAGTCTCTCCGCGCCAACCTTTGCAAGCCAAACTTTTAAGGGTTCTGCTTTAGGTGAAGGGATCGACTGTATAATGCGAAACAGGCCTTCAGCGTTTGATGCCTGAATTCGGCGCATCTTCCCGTCATGTGCGATCATCGGAAGAGGGGTACAAATTGTACCCCACTTCGAATCGAGTTCTTTATCACGGGTTCTCATCTTTTTTATATATTGCTTAGGATCATTGCTATCCGTCAGGACGGCTACAATATCAAAGATTGCGAAATACCACTCTTCTTCTTCAATGTGCCATACTTTTCTCACAGTCTGATCGTCAAAGAATTCAAATTCTTCCTTAGCAAGATCTTTATCTTCTTCTATATCAATCGCACGAGTCTGATTTTTACTATATACATATGCTTTCATATAAAACCAAAGCATCCTTTCGTGTAAACTATCACAAATGTTATCTTACAATTAATCCGTAGCTATCACAATATTATTCACGCCTTTGGAAATACTTTTTACGCAATCCAATTACTTACTTTGTGAACAAATTTCGGCCAAAATCTGATTCAATCAGATTTTAGCCGAATTTTTCCCAAAAGATCGCTTTGCTGGGGAAGGTGTCGGGAACCGGGCGCGGCCATCATTCCTTGATTAGACACAAAAACACACCGGTAACACATTCCGGTGTGTAAATGAATCCATATGAAGTTGCAACACGCTTATTTACCAGCATCTACAGTGGTGCGCTTACGGAAACTTGAACCCTCAAGTCCCTAGTGACTCCACTTTTCATTGTGATACATATAGATCCCTTAATGCATCTCTGTCCAGTACTCTTATCCTTGCATGTCCGAGCCTTTCAATAAGGCCTTTTTTCTCCATTTCGCGAAGCTTTCTTGAAACTGTTTCTGTCCTTAAACTTACGCTTGCTGCAATGTCATCAAGCTTTAGGATAATATCTTCATCAATGCTTCTGTCAACTCTGTACATCAAGAATCCCGCAAGTCTTGCCATTGGGTCCTTGGTTGAAAGGAGCATGTTTCTTTCGTTGGCATCATGAAGCTTTTTACTAAGAAGAATGATAGTGTTCATGGCTGCTGCCGGATCATTGACAACCTTGATGAAGTCGTCTCTGTGTATCTGACAGATAGATGCATTGGTAAGACATACTGCGGAATAGGGATAGATACTGCCGTCCAAAAACATTCCTTCCCAGATGATGTCGTGGTCAGCAAGGATTGTTACGATCTGCTCTCTTCCAAGGGAATCATATCTGCAGAGCTTGACTCTTCCCTTCCTGATAATGCAGATGGAATCAACAGCCTCTCCCTCTCTGAACAGATAGCTGTTTTTCTTAAGGCTCTCGTGCAGGGAGTGCTCCATCAGACTAACCTGAATATTCACAGGAAGCCCTTCCATCAGCGGAACGTTCTGAGTACAGAATCCGCCGCATTCCTCGCAGATATTGATGCCTGCTATTCCTCTTTTTAATTCTTCTCCATGACTATCATCATGGTAAACACCACTTGTTGAATTCATATATTTACCTTGAACTGTTTACCCACTGGTAACAATAAGCCTGCGTCCTGACTGCAAAGGGCTCTTTCTCCAAAAGCTCTTTTATCTGAGCCTTGGTGTACCAGCCCGGCTGTATCTCCTCCTGAGCTGAGGTGCTCTCAGAAAATGTTCCTCCAGCAACGCCTACGCAGCACGCATTTCTCTCATTTGAAAACCCTATTGCAGAATAGCAGGGTCCCCACCACTGATCTATCCTTAAAATATCAAGGCCAGTCTCTTCCTTGAGTTCCCTTTTTGCAGCGATCTCAGGTGTCTCACCCTCATCGATAAGTCCTGCAGGGAAATTGTATATCCATCTTCCTGTTGCCATGCGGAACTCTCTGTTTATAAGAATCTTCTCGCCTGTCTCATCGTGCATGATGATGGCAACAGCGTCTTCTTTTTCCTTGTTCTGAAGTCTGTCGTAGTCTGTGATGTCAGGGTCTCTTGAGATCATCTCGTAGACCTTCTCGTTTCCATCAGCCATGGTGTAATGCACGTCATAGCGGGTGATGAATTTACCCTGGTCTTTCTTTTCTATATATTCAAATTTCATGATATGCTCCTAACTCTCTTAACATGCGCCGTAGATGATCTGCTTAAGGCCGCGCAGAAAGCTGAAATCAAGGCCTTCAGCGATCTGCTGCATGTAAATAAAAATGAGCTCCTCAGTAGGATCTACAAAGAAATATGTTCCTGCAAGTCCGTCCCAGCCAAACTCACCAATGCTTCCGTTGGACGCCGCCTTGGCAGGGTCAGCCAGTATTCTGAACAGGTTTCCGTAGTTATAGCCAATGCAGGATTCAAAATCGTTGGTAAGAAGTTGCGCATCCGTTAGCTGCGGCGAAGTCATGAACTCCATTGTCCTTCTTCCGATCAGCTCTTTCCCGTGATAGGAGCCCTTGTTAAGAAGCATCTGGGCAAAGTGGGCGTAATCTCCGGCTGTAGAGTAAAGGCCTGCTCCGCCTCTCTCCCACCATGGATCTTTTGTGGGATTTTCCATCTCAAGGCGTCTTCTTACATCGTCCTCAGCTCTTACGACCTTGCCCTTTTTATCTCTTCTGAAAAGAACGGCCTGTCTGAACTCTTTGCCTTCACCGATCTTAAAATCTGTGTCTTCCATATTGAGGGGAGTAAATATCTCTTTTTTAAAGAACTCAGAGAGCGTCATTCCAGAGATCACTTCGATGATTCCGCCTAAAATGTCAGCTGAATAGCCATATCTAAAGGTCTCCCCCGGCTCAAAAGCAACTCCTGCCTCCGCAAGTTTGTTGCAGATATCTACATTGGACTTAAGGATTCCTGATTCTCTCTGGATCCTGGCCTCTTTGTAGATCTTGGACATAAGCCTTTCCGCTTCGCCAAAATCTCCGGACATTACTATTCCGGATGTCATGTTCAGAAGATCTCTTATTGTGATCTGATTCTGAGCTGCCTTGATCCCTTCTGAAGATACAACCTTGCAGTTCTTGTATCCAGGAAGGTAATCACTTACCTTGCTCATGAGATCCAGCTCGCCTCTCTCATAGAGCATCATTGCTGCCACTGCTGTGACAGGTTTTGTCATACTGAAAATCTTGTAGATACTGTCTGGTCTGTCTGGCTCGAAGGTGTTTTCGTAAACTCTTTTTCCCTTGTGCTCCACGATCATGGTTGCACCCAAAAGAGCGCCCTTGTCTCTTTGTTTTTCAACGAGAGCATCGAGATGCTTCAGCTTTCTGATATTCATAACACATTCCCCGAAAAATTAATATTTTACTGCTGGAAGCAGATATTTATTCTGATAGAAGTCAACCTGTTTCTCAAAGTCTTTTGCCTTATCAGCCTTGAGCTGCTGAATATAGCCGTGGGCATCATAGGCATCCTCGTCAACTTCAATGATACCTACTGCGATATTACTGCAGTGGTCTGCGATACGTTCAAAGTCTGTTCCAATATCTGAAAGGTCAAATCCCTGTTCAATAGTACATTTGCCCTTACGAAGTCTTCTTACATGGCGGCGCTTAACCTCCATGTGGATACCGTCTATAGCCTCTTCAAGGGGCTCTATCTGCTTGGCAGTCTTGACATCCTGATTCTCAAAAGCCTTGATGGACAGATCCAAGATCTCTTCAACTGCTGATGAGAATATATCCATCTCAGCCTGAGCCTTTGGTGTAAAGGATCTCTTGTTCTCATTCATGCTTGTTGCCTTCTGCATGATGTTAAGAGCGTGGTCACTGATCCTCTCATAGTCAGTTATGCAGTGAAGAAGCACTGACAATGTATGGCTATCCTTAACGCCAAGGTGATGAGCGTTGATCTGCATGAGATAGGTTCCAAGGTGATCTTCGTAGCTGTCAACCTTTCTCTCAAGGTATTCGACATCTGCAGCAACCTCAGGATCAAAGTTATTGATAAGGCCAATAGCCTTAACCAGTGCGTCCTTAGACATGTTAGCCATGGCAATAGCTGCAAGCCTTGCCTGCTCAAGAGCAAATGGCGGGTTCGCAAGGAATCTTGGATCCAGTGTCTGGATGCCCTTCTGCTCTTCTGCTTCCTTCTTTTCCCTCTCGTCGATAGGAATTGTCCTGAGGGCGAGAGCCACAAGGATTCCGGAAAATGGAAGCATAAGTGGTGTAGCCACCAGGTTTACAAGGGTGTGGATACCAGCGATACCAACCATTCCAATCTTGTCGTCCATAAATGCGAAGTTCAGGGTTGCATGAAGCGCATAGAATATGATCATGAAAAGAGATGCCTTGATCACGTTGAAATACAGATGCATAAGAGCTGTTCTCTTACCATTCTTGTTTGCACCAAGGGATGAAAGGATGGCTGTGATACAGGTTCCAACCTCTGCGCCAATTACAACAGGAATAGCCATGCTGTATTTGACCTTAACAGAAAGAGATAACGCCTGCAGTACACCGATGGTACCTGCGGAGCTCTGAATTACCATAGTAAAGATGATACCTACAAGAAATCCAATGATAGGATTGCTGAAGGTTGTCAGGATCTTCTTAAAGCTGTCCACGTCCTTAAGAGGTGAAACTGCTTCAGACATGCTGCTCATTCCAAACATAAGAACTGAAAATCCAAGAAGGATGGTTCCCACGTTCTTCTTTTTATCGCTCTTTGAGAACATGTAAAGTCCAATACCGATAATAGCCAGAAATGGTGTAAATGACTTGGGCTTTAAAAGATTTATTATAAAGTTGTCACTGCTGATTGCGTTAAGTGAAAGAAGCCATGCTGTAAAGGTTGTACCAAGGTTTGCACCAAGGATGACATTTACGGCCTGCTTGAGGGTCATGATACCCGAGTTAACAAGACCAACTACCATTACGGTAGATGCTGACGATGACTGAACCAGCGCTGTAACACCAACGCCGAAAAGATAAGCGATCACAGGTCTTTCTGTGACCTTGGCAAGCACGCTTTCAAGCTTGCCTCCTGCTGCCTTGGTAAGGCCGCCGCTCATGACGTTCATTCCATAAAGGAACATGGCAAGGCCGCCAACCAATCCTGCTACCAGACTGAAAACTTCTAATGAATTCATCTTTCCTCCAGGGTGGATACTCTCCGTAAGAGGTCTCTCCTCTTCATATCCGCCAATTTTTAAGCTATTTCTACGCTACAGCTACTATCTTACAAGATAAACCTAAAAAATACCATAAAAATATTTGCGTACAGTCAACTTTTATCATCAAACCTTAGAATGTCCTGACCATCTTGATATATTTTCCAAATGTAGCCTGGTTTACAGCCACTTTCTCGCCGTCTTTATACTCTTTTCCGTAAATGTTCTCCTCTACCTCGACCTCTGATACCTTCTTAAATCCAAGCTTCTCACACATGTGGATGGACACAGTGTTTTCGCTCTTAACAAGGGTCTGGACAGCATCAAACTGCAGGATGTCCCTGCCATAATCAAGGATCGCAGCACATGCCTCCAGGGCATAGCCGTGTCTCTGGTACTCTTTTCCCACAAGATACCCAAGTTCAACCTCATCAAAGCCGTTCCTTACGGAGTATCCTGCTCTTCCGATGACAGCTCCATCCTCAAGCCTTACCAGAGTCCAGACTCCAAAGCCCATAAGGCCGTAGACCTTTTTAATGTAGTCCCTCTGATATCTCTTTTCATCCTCAGGATCATCAAAGAGCCCCTCCATAAACCTGGTCATGGACGGATCCTTGTAGAGCTTGTAAAATTCATCCACATCCTCCACGGTGGTCTCCCTGATGAGGAGCCTTTCCGTCCTTAGTATCTCCCAGGGCTCTCCGCTATATCTCTGGTACACCTTAACGAAGGAGTCCATTTCCACGTTTTCTATTTCTGAAAAGACATATTTAGCGCCCTTAAACTCCTCGTCAGGATTCAGGTCATGCTTCATTCCTACTACGTAGTAGCCGTCACTTAAAAGTTTTTCGCAGCTCCCTCCCCTGTCACAGACCACAAGGGTATTGCACTTATCCTCTTTGGGAAAAGAGCTTTCAAAGCCCTCAAGGTCAGTTGTGACTAACGCATCGCAGCCGCACTCTTTTGCATACCTTGCCACCTCGTCCACAGACTCTTTGACTTTTTCGTCCTTTATATTATGTTCATCTACCAGCAAAACAAAAGTCTGTAACAATTTATAGCATCTCCTTCTCGATGTTTATCATGCAGTCCTGGCTATAAGGATCAGCGCTCCACTTCTCCATTACTATATCCGACAGTCTGCCTGCATCTTCAACATTCTTTCCGATGAGCAAAAGCAGAATATTTCCGTGGCCATCAGGCGAAAAGACGTCTGTTGATCCTAGAACATCTTTTAAGATATCATAAAACTGCTCAAGTACCACTCCGGAAACTTCTTTGTTGTCTTTACTGCGGATAGTGTATCTTAAAAGCGCAGTATCACTCATCCCGCCATTTTTGATCCTGACAAGAAGCCTGTAAACATCAAACAGGCTCTCTTCATCGGCCCTGTAGGCCTTTTCAGTTCCGCTTCTTTCACTGATTATCTTTCGAAGCTCCTCAAGACTCATGAGGTAGTCTGTGTCGTACTTGGAGTCCTTGGTAAGAATATCGTCATTAAACAAAAGACATCCGTGCTTGCCAGAGTTTTTCACCATGTAAAGAGCTCTGTCCGCCTTCTTAAAGAGAAGATCATATTCTTCAAAATCCCCATCCTTGCCAACTTCAACCGCTCCTATGGATATTCCAAGAGGAATTACCATGTCGTTACCCATAAGCCTCTTGGCAAGCTTTAAAACTTCCTCATTCAGAGTTTTACTCATGTTTCTTAAGCCCTCTTCATCCATATCCTGGAAGAAGGCTATGAATTCATCTCCGCCGATCCTGCAGAGAATGTCATTTTCTTTGGCATTTTTCCTGAGTATCCCTGACAGTTCGATCAGCATTCTGTCACCCATGTCATGGCCATAAATATCATTAACAGCCTTGAAGCTGTCCAGGTCAAAAATAGTAAAGATACCTGTTTGAGTTTTGCAAAGTGGTACCAGGATCTCTTTTGCCCCTCTCTTATTGTAAAGGCCGGTAAGAGGATCTCTGCCAGCCTCCTCCTTGAGCTGCTGGACGCTGCTTAAGTTCTGCAGGATGTTGCTGATGAGCCATCCAACATACATGATCAGCATGACCACAACTGCTGCCAGGTACAATTTAAAGTACCTTCGCTCAAAGAGCTGGGACTCTTTGTACACCTTAAATACCTCTTCACGGATCACGTTGATACCGGAAGTATCCAGCACCTCCACGTGAAGTTCATAGTCTCCGTAGGGGAGATTCGTAAATGAAAGGCTCTGCATGTCGCCCTGATTGCACCATATACCTTCATCCTCTGCTCCCTTTAAATATATGTGCAGAAGCGGATCTGACAGGGAGTAATTAAGCACTGCGACAGTAAACTCGATACGTCCGTCTGTGGCCGGAATATTATATACTCCGTCCTCTTCCCGTATCACAGCATCCCCTGCCTTAAGCTCCGCTATCCTTATATCATACTCATTGTTAAAAGAGTCATAGTTGGTGGTTGAAATCCTTCTTACGCCGTTTGTGCATGAAAGGTAGAGTCTCTCTCCGCTTAAAACATAGTTAGATCCAGCTGTTATTGATGTATGAAGTCCCCTGCTCCTGTTTAGTACAAGGTAGTTTGTTACTTCATCATTCAAAAGATCTTTTTCATCCAGGACATATATTCCGTTTCCGGATAGAACCCACGCTTTACCTGCATCTGAGATAAACACGTCATAGTTATTGCTATAGGGGAATGAATCAAGTCGCTTTATGCTCTGACCATCATAGTAATACAGCGCATTACTGGTGACATAAAGGTAGCCGCCTGTGCAGGGGATGATCTTAAACACTATGAGAGTCTTAAGATTTTCTTCCTCATCAATGGTGCTCACCACTTCATCATTTTTAATGATATATACTCCACCGCCGTCAGATCCGGCGTAAATAACACCATTTTCTCCTTCACATATGCACAATATCTGCTCTGTTATACCGTCGTACTCTCCAAGAGTCTTAACCACCACATCATCTTCTATAAAGCTAAGACCTGTATTTGAAGCTGCCAGTATCTGTCCGTTTGACAGCTCATAGGTAAGGTTGAACACATCTCCTTCGATAGCATCTTTGTCGCGGTCGAAGGTGACAACACTCTTATCCGGAAGCATCTTTATAAGACCTGCTTCTCCATAGGTAGAAAACCAGAGATTGTCTTTGCCATCCCGCATAATGTGCTTGATCCTGACATTCCTTAGAAGCTCCGGGTGAGGGATTGGAACTGAGTAGTAGGTCTTAAGGTCTATGGTCACAAGGCCAGTGCCTGTTCCTGCATACAAAAGGCCGTCCTTTACCAGCACGCTGTTGACCACAATTCCAGAGACATTAGATCTTGCAAAGATATCCTCAAAAGGATTCCAGGAGTACTTTTTGATACCCTGGGTATTTGAAGCAAACCAGACATTTCCCTGGTAATCTATGATCACGTCTTTTACAGAACTTGAAAAATCATCGGAAGTCAGCATTGTAAGAGGTCCTTTGTCTGACAAAAATCCGATACCATTCTCGCAGCACAAAAATGCCCCTTTATACTCATTGGAGTACAGGATCTTGTTGTAGTAAGTAAGCTCATCGGAGTACTGCTTAGACATGATGTCTGTCTTTCCTTCACTAAAGAACAGTCTTCCTGTGAAGTTATTACTGCTGCCAACTATATAGTTACCTTCGTTTTCGGCAGCGATGGTTGTAAAATCTCCCCCAAGGACGTAAATAAGCATCTTGTCGCTAAATACCACTACGCTTCCATCGCTTCTGATGCCAGCTACTGTCTTTCCGCTGCTTGCCAGCTTATTTATTCCGTAATAACTGTTTCCTCCAAAGGCTTCAACGCTCATATCAGCATTTATCCTGCACAGCTGAGTGGCTGTTCCCACGTAGATGTTTCCAAGGTAGTCCTCAGTAAGAGATCTTATAACATTGGAAGAAAGTCCCTCCTCAACGGAAAAGAATGTGATCTCTCCAGTCTCAGTGTCATAGCATGCAACGCCGTTGTCGTTAGTGCCGATCCACATGCGTCCCTTGCTGTCTACCAAAAGGACATTGACGTTCCTGATCCTCTCATCTATATCTTTAAGCTTAAAGCGATATCCATCGTAAACATACAGGCCTGTATAAGTTCCAGCCCACACATATCCATCTTTGGTCTGGGCGAGCGCATTGACCTCAACAGAATTAAGTCCGCTATCCTCTGTGTAAAGGATACCTGCATACTCTGAACCAAAGTCTGACGCCTCTGCCTTTACAGAAAACATTGGAACCAAAAGAGAAATGATAATGATCCCCATCATTCCGTTTCTCTTAAAAGCCCTGACCACCTTCAGGACCAGCGGCCTAAACAGCAGTACAAATAAAAAGCTTAGTGCCTTATCCGGAATATCCACAAAAGCCTGACCCAAAAAAGACGTGATCAAAGGAACCTGAACATCTCTTGAGATCATGTCCATAAGAGCATCACCCCAGATATTTCCTGTTCTTCCATCGTACATTTTCAGATTAATAGGAGTTGAAATAAGAGCAGCCACAAGACCTGTCACCACAGCTGCAGTGAAAACCTTAAGCTGACTTGGATTTTTCTTGGGATACATGAGACCTGCAGTAATTGCGATTGCCGCAGAAACTAAAAGATATGGAAAGGCAACAAAGTCTCCCGAGGAAACGATGACATTTGTAGCCATACCACATATAGCACCCACAGCAGGACCAACCTCTATTGCAGCTGCAATTGTTCCGATGGCATCAAGCCAGAAGGGAAGTTCAAACTGCTGAGCAATCTGCCTTCCTACGATATTGATGCATAAACAGACAAGTATTATATTAAAACATTTCCAGGATTTGAGCTTTTCCATGCATCCTCGCAAAGAATTTGTGTCACAACAACCTGATTGTATTTTATCATTACACAGATTAGTACTCAACGTAATTAAAAAAAGCCCCGAGAAACACTGATGTTTCTAAGGCTTTCGTTGTTTACAATTTGTTCATAATTAATTAAAAGAATCGTTACTTCAAATCATCTTTTAGACATATCCGCTTGTTAATATAATATTGTCAGATGAGTTAAGACAATACCAAACAAAAACTTTTTCATAATATGCCAGGTAAGGAAACTTACCTGGCATCCTCCCTTTTATAGGGCTTTTTTATTTTACGGATCTATTATTTAAGTGAGTTGCCCTGTAAGAACTTCTCCATATCAGCTACTGCTGATTCCTCATCAGAACCTTCTGCTATTACAGTTACAGCCTCGCCTGATGTGAGGTTAAGTGTCATCATTCCCATGATACTCTTAGCGTTGACCTTCTTGGACTGAGCCTCGATGTGAACTGTGCTCTCATACTTGCTGGCAAGCTGAACAAGCTCAGCTACAGGTCTTGCTTCAAGTCCTCTTGGCAGCTTGATTTCGATAGATTTTGTGATCATAATATCCTCCTTTTACAATCGCATCCTGTCCGCAAGCTCCGATAGCTTACGCAGTCTGTGGTTAACTCCAGACTTCCCAACAGGCGGATCCAAAAACTTCCCCAATTCCATTAATGTTGCATCAGGATGTTCCAACCTCACCTCAGCCATTTCCCGAAGATTATCAGGAAGACCCTTAAAGCCCATCTGGTCTCTGATTAAGGTTATATCCTCTATCTGCTTGGTGGCTGCATTGACTGTCTTGGTGATATTGGCCACCTCACAGTTGACCTTTCTGTTGATGGAATTGCGCATCTCCTTAACGATCCGAAGATTCTCCAGATTCATAAGGCTTATTGGCGCTTCCATGATATTGAGAAGATCTACAATGCCTGCACCTTCCTTGATATAAAGAACATGGTACTTTTTCCTCTGTACTATACGTGCCTCTATATCAAAGCTCTCGATCAGGTTCTTAAGTAGCATTGCCTGTCCTTCATGATTGCAGACAAACTCCATGTGATAACCCTTGTTGGGGTCGCTTATGGAGCCGGTGCAAAGGAACGCATCTCTCAAAAACGCTCTCTTGCAGCAGGAATTCTTGACGACCTGAGGGCTTGCTCCCTCTCCAAAGTCTCTGATGTTTCCATCCTTGTCCATGAGCCTTGTGGCCATCAAAACAGCTTCTACCTGTCCCTCATCTGTAAGGGCCGGGCTGTAAATACGCCCTCCGACGCGCACCTCAGGCACGTCTTCCAAAATGCTAGTAACTATATTAAATGCTTTTTTAAATAATGTAAAGAGCTTTCTCAGTACCTGAGCGTTGTCGGAAAGCAAATAAAGCGCCTTTCCTCCGCCCTCCAGCTCACCCACATAACCTATGCTGGTAATAATGGCAGCTATGCCAGCAAGCTGGCAATGTCTGGTATTAGCGGTGTGTCCAAGAAGCTCCTCTTTCACTTCTGCAGAAAAAGACATATCTCACCTGGCATCTTTCACATCTCTATGAGTAAGCTTAAGCCCAAAGTTTCCTCCAAGACCCTTTAGTCTCTCATAAAGCTCATTGGCTATAGTAACGCTTCTATGCTGGCCTCCGGTACATCCGATCGCCACCACCAGCTGATACTTGCCCTCCTTGACATATCCCGGAATAAGAAACGCCAGCATGTCTGTGAGCTTGTCCACAAATTCCTGACAGGCAGGAAAGCTCTTGACGTAGTCCTGAACCGGTTTGTCATTTCCAGTCTGATGCTTTAATTCATCTATATAATATGGGTTTGGTAAAAATCTCACGTCAAAAACAAGGTCCGCATCTGATGGTATCCCATGCTTAAAGCCAAAGGAGAGAACATTTATCATAAGAGAGTTGTATCCTTCGTTCTTTACAAAGATCCTGTCCAGCTCTTCTTTGAGTTCTCTTGTAAGAAGGTTTGAGGTGTCAATGACGTAGTCAGCTTTCTTCTTTATCTCAGAAAGAACCTCTCTCTCCTTGGCAATTCCATCCTCAAGCCTGTCGCCAACTGCATTCATGGGGTGGATACGTCTTGTCTCTTTATATCTTTTGATAAGAGTCTGGTCATTGCAGTCCATGAAAAGAACTTCAACAGGAGTTCCTCTTTTCTTGAGGGAGTCAATGATACCTGCCACACCCTCAAAGCTCTGGCCAGCCCTTGCGTCAACTCCCAGGACCACCTTGGTGATCTCGCTGTCGGGCATGGAAATTAGTTCTGTAAATTTCTCAATGAGAGAAACTGGCAGATTATCAACGCAATAAAAACCTGCATCCTCCAGCATATGTATTGCAGTGGCCTTACCCCCACCGCTCATTCCAGTAACAATGACGAATCGCATTATGCACTTCCTTCCAGTAATGAAGTTCACCTTTTCCAAGGCAAAACAATAAGTAACAGGATCAGAAATCGCCAAGCATTATAACTTCGGGTTCCAGTGTTACTCCTGATGCTGCAAAAACTCTTTTCTTAACTTCAAGGATCAGATTGTAGATATCTGCAGAAGTGGCGTTGTCCTTGTTGATCACAAAGCCGCAGTGCTTCTCCGATACCTGGGCTCCGCCAACGGTGAAACCGCGAAGGCCTGCATCCTCAATGAGCTTTCCTGCGAAGTGCCCCTCTGGTCTCTTAAATGTTGACCCTGCGCTTGGGTACTCAAGGGGCTGTTTTTCTTTTCTTTTAAGTGCAAGCTCTTTCATGGTAGCAGCTATAGCTTCCGAATCTCCCTTTGAGAGTTTGAGCTTTGCACTGGTTACTACAAAGCCTCCGCGTTTAAGGGCGCTGGTTCTGTAGCCAAAGCCGCAGTCAGAACCTGGGATGATATCAATTCCCCCGTCTGGAGAAATGACTCTTACGCTCTCTGTAATGTCCTTCATCTCCCCGCCGTAGGCTCCGGCGTTCATGATCATGGCACCTCCGATGGTTCCAGGAATCCCAGCTGCAAACTCAAATCCAGACAGGCTGTTGTCCCTTGCCAAAGAAGCAATTGCTGAGTTAAGAACTCCTGCCTCTGCCACCACAGCGGTATCATCTTCGATCCTAAGATCATTTAAATTCTCAAGGGAGATGATAACTCCGTGGTACCCTTTATCAGAAACAAGAAGGTTACTGCCATTACCAAGGATAAAGAAAGGCTGACCCTTCTGCCTTAAGTACCTGACAGCCTTAAGAGCCCCTTCCTCATCTTCTGGCCGTAAAAATAAGCTGGCAGGCCCACCAGTCCTAAAGGTGGTGTGCCTGCTCATAAGTTCATCTATTATTATATCTTTTTCTGGAACCAGTTCTTTTAGTCCCTCTATTACTTCACTATTCAACGCAAATCCTCTTTAACCAATAACAAGGCGTGCAGCTCCAAATACGCCTGCATCGTTGCCCAGCTTAGCCAGAGCAAACTTAGCATCGCCGCAGCCTGGGAATACATATTTCTTGAAGCTTGGCATAAGAAGGTCAAAGAGCATGTCGCCAGCCTTTGAAACACCGCCGCCAAGAACGATGATCTCAGGATTTGTAACTGAAGCAACTATTGCGATGCCCTTTCCAAGATAGTATCCATACTTCTCAGCGCACTCTTTTGCTACCTTATCTCCAGCCTTAGCTGCGTCGAAGATATCTCTGCACTCGAAATCTTTGCCGCGAAGGACGCTGTCCTCTGTAGTTGCAGCAAGAACTCTTTTGGCAATCCTTACAGCACCTGTTGCGCTTGCGTACATCTCGAAGCATCCGTGATTGCCGCATCCGCAGGTCTCTGGCTCATCATCAACAAGGTGGATATGTCCAATCTCTCCGCCTGAACCCTTGGCGCCTGATAAAAGATTTCCTTCTACGATGATACCACCGCCAACACCTGTTCCAAGTGTTACAAGGCAGAGGTTCTTGTAGCCCTGTCCGCCGCCCTTCCATGCTTCTCCAAGAGCTGCAACGTTGGCATCATTACCAGCCTTAACAGGGAGTTTTAATTTTGAATGAAGCTCGTTTACAACATTAACCTTTTCCCATCCAAGGTTAACTGCCTGATAGCAGACACCATCAGCATTAACAGCACCAGGAACACCAACACCGGCTCCCACAACCTGAGTGTCCTCAATGCCTTTTTCTTTCATCTTGGCTCTGATGGATTCAGCGATATCAGGAATAATCTGTGATCCGTGATCCTCAGTTCTTGTGGGGATCTCCCAGAAATCCACCTTTTCACCAGTCTCTGTAAGAAGACCGATCTTAACTGTTGTTCCTCCTACATCTGCCCCAAATACGTATCTTGCCATACTAAACCTCTTTTCTATAATTAATTGTTTTTACTCGTCGTCCTCGTCGCTTCTCCTTCTTGCAAGAGAATTCTGAACTCTGTTGTAAAGCTCCTGAGCTGCATTGTAGCCCATTGCCTTCTGTCTGTGGTTAACAGCAGCAGACTCACAGATAACAGCCAGGTTTCTACCTGGACGAATAGGGATCCTGTGGCACACTACCTTGTTTCCAAGGTACTCTGTGTACTCTTCCTCAAGTCCAAGTCTGTCGTACTCTTTATCCTTGTCCCAGTCCTCAAGCTTGATAACAAGGTCGATGTTCTGGGTCTCTCTTACACTCGATACGCCGTAAAGTGTCTTGACATCAATGATTCCCACGCCGCGCATCTCGATAAAGTGCTTGGTGATATCAGGAGCCGAACCAATAAGGGTCTCCTCACTGACTCTTCTGATCTCAACAACGTCGTCTGATACAAGACGATGTCCTCTCTTGATGAGCTCTATGGCAGTCTCAGACTTACCAATTCCGCTCTCACCTGTAATAAGAACACCTACACCATAGACATCCACTAAAACGCCGTGGATGGAAATACATGGAGCAAGCTTGACATTGAGCCATCTGATGATCTCAGCAGTAAAAGCAGAAGTTGATTTCTTGGTTATAAGAACCGGAACCTTCTCCTCAACAGCAATCTTTACAAATAGTGGATCAGGAGTTAAGTCTCTGCAGAATACGACGCCAGGAATGTCAAAGGATAAGAATTCCCTGTACATCTTTTCCTTCTTTTCTGAAGGAAGAGACTCCATATATGTGTATTCAACGAAACCGATAACCTGTAATCTTGTGGCCTCAAAGTGCTCAAAATATCCTGCCAGCTGAAGCGCTGGTCTGTTGATATCCGGCTGGCTTATCCTGATCTTTTTAATATCAAGTTCAGGTGTAAGGTTTTCCAGTTTCTGTTTCTCGATAATACTCTTTAAACTTACACTAGACATAGGTTTTTTGCCCCCTGACTTCTATATGTTCCATATACAACGCCTTCATATTATCATAGAAGAGTTTTATGTTCAAACATTTTCAGGATGAAAGAAATCGTAGATCTCCCTGGCAGTTCTTTCAGGAATATCCGGCACCTTTGCAAGGTCTTCCACGCTGGCATTTTTGATATCTTCTATAGATTTAAAGCTCCTCATAAGAGCCTTTCTTCTGGCTGGTCCAATTCCCGGGATGTCATCAAGAGAGCTCTTTACCTGGGACTTGCTTCGAAGAGATCTGTGGTACTCAATAGCAAATCTGTGAGCCTCATCCTGTATCCTTGTGATCAGCTTAAATCCCTCTGACCTGGTATCTATAGGAAGCTCCACATTGTTAAAGTAAAGGCCTCTTGTTCTGTGGTTGTCGTCCTTGACCATTCCGCAGACAGGGATCTTTATGCCAAGTTCGTCAAGGACCTGCAGACAGATGTTGACCTGTCCTCGTCCGCCGTCCATAAGGATCAGATCCGGGAACTTGGTAAAGCTTCCGTACCTGGCATCAATGTCTCTTACCTCCAGCTCCTGCCTTTCTTCAATTCCATGAAGGAGCCTTCTGGTCAGAACCTCGTGCATGCAGGCGTAGTCGTCAGGTCCTGAAACAGTCTTTATCCTGAACTTCCTGTAGTCACTTCTTTTTGGCTTGCCCTTTTCATAGACAACCATGGAGCCAACATTGGCAAAGCCGCTGATATTTGATATATCATAGGCCTCCATTCTGTTAAGGCCCTTTATACCAAGGAGCTTTTCAATTTCCTTGACGGCTCCTATGGTCCTGCCCTCTTCTCTCTTTATCCTCTCTTTATCCTTGGACAAGACAAGCTGGGCATTCTGTGCTGCAAGCTCCATGAGCTTTTCCTTCTGCCCCCTCTCTGGAACAGAGATGTAAACCCTGCTGCCCTTTCTCTGGGTCAGCCACTTCTCGATAATATCCATGTCCTCAATGGGCTCTGGCAAAAGAAGTTCTCTGGGAATGAAGGGCGTTCCAGCATAGAACTGCTTAACAAAGTTCATCAGGATCTCGCTCTGTGGATTCTCAGATACATGGGTCATATAAAAATGCTCTCTGCCAATA
The DNA here is from genome assembly GCA_015056565.1 of Butyrivibrio sp. GTDB lineage: Bacteria > Bacillota > Clostridia > Lachnospirales > Lachnospiraceae > Butyrivibrio. The sequence continues at coordinate 21,259 of SVGB01000024.1, read as the reverse complement.
AGACGTCCGTCACGCACAAAGAAAACCTGGATGACCGCATCCTTGTCGTCAGAAGCAATTGCAAGGATATCCTTATCTTCCATTGAAGAGTCAGTCATCTTCTGCTTCTGTGCCACCACTTTAACAGATGCCAAAAGGTCCCTGTACCTTGCAGCATTCTCAAAATCCAGCTCCTCAGAAGCTTTTTCCATCTTCTGCTGCAAATCATTGAGGATCAGAGCATAGTTGCCATTTAAAAACTCCAGTGCCTTGTCTATCCTCTCCCGGTACTCTTCCTTGGAAATCTCTCCAGTGCAAGGCCCGCAGCACTGCTTCATGTGATAGTTAAGACAGGGTCTCTCAAGGCCGATGTCCCTTGGAAGGACCCGGTTACAGGTCCGAAGGCCATATAGTTTATTGATAAGCTCTATGGTGTCCTTAACTGCTGCAGCGCTGGTGAATGGCCCGAAGTATCTGGACTTGTCTTTTTTCATAAGACGTGAGAAAAGAATCCTTGGATAATCCTCTGATACTGTCACCTTAATATAAGGATAAGTCTTGTCATCCTTTAAAAGAGTGTTGTACCTGGGGCAGTGTTCCTTTATCAGGTTATTTTCAAGAACCAGAGCCTCAAGCTCTGAGTCAGTGACTATGTACTCAAACCTGGCTATCTGCCTCACCATCTGGTCGATCTGAGGACCCCTTCCAATATTGGCACGAAAATAACTCCTCACACGGCTGTGAAGATTGATGGCCTTGCCCACGTACATGATGGTGTCGTTTTCATCATGCATTATATATACTCCCGGCTTATTGGGAAGTTTTTTAAGCTCTTCTTTTATGTCAAACATACTCTTATTATACACAAAAACCACCAAAACGCTGAATTATAAGAGGATTTCAAACGTTTTGGTGATCTTTAAGAGGAAAAAAAGACGCGGAGTTTAGCACTCCGCGCCTTTATAAAATTTCTATAACCTTTATCGGTTTAATGAATATTTTTATCTGTTATTCTCGTGCTCAAGAGACGCCTTGATAAATCCTGAGAATAAAGGATGTGGTCTGTTAGGACGGCTCTTAAGTTCCGGATGAGCCTGGGTAGCCATGTGGAAGTGGTTTGAAGGAAGCTCGATCATCTCAACAATTCTTCCATCTGGTGACATTCCACAGAGCTTCATGCCGTGCTGAACAAGAACGTTACGGTAGTCGTTGTTTACCTCATATCTGTGACGGTGACGCTCTGTAATGTTCTCTGAGCCAAAGAGCTCATAGGCCTTGGAATCCTTGTCAAGTACGCAAGGATATGAACCAAGACGGAGAGTTCCTCCGATATCCTCAACACCATTCTGATCTGGTAAAAGAGCTATCATAGGATGCTGTGTGTTTGGATCAAACTCGATTGAGTGAGCATCTGCATATCCAACAACATCTCTTGCAAACTCAACGATAGCAAGCTGCATTCCAAGGCAAAGTCCAAGGTAAGGGAGGTCATTCTCACGGGCATACTTGATTGCTGTTATCATGCCCTCGATACCACGATCACCAAATCCTCCAGGAACAATGAGACCGTCAACATCTGAAAGGATCTCTGCTACGTTGTCCTCTGTTACTTCTTCTGAATCAACCCACTTGATATCTACAGCAGTCTGATTGGAGATACCGCCGTGCTTTAAAGCTTCTACAACGCTGATGTAAGCGTCATGGAGCTGTGTATACTTACCTACAAGAGCAACTCTTACTTCATGCTTAAGTGAGTAAAGAGTGTCAACCATTGCCTTCCAGTCTGTAAGGTCTGGCTCTGGACAGTCAAGCTCAAGGCACTCACATGCTACCTGTGCCAGATGCTCTTTTTCCATTGCAAGAGGAGCCTCATAGAGGTACTCAAGGTCAAGGTTGTTAAGAACGTGGCTGCTTGGAACATTACAGAAAAGAGCTATCTTCTCTTTTGTCTCCTGATCAAGCTCAAGCTCAGATCTGCATACGATAACGTCTGGCTGAAGTCCCATTCCCTGCATGGTCTTAACAGCTGACTGTGTAGGCTTGGTCTTGATCTCCTGTGAGCAGCGAAGGTAAGGAATAAGTGAAACAAGGATGAGCATTGCATTCTCATGTCCCACCTCGTGCTGGAACTGTCTGATGGCCTCAAGGAAAGGCTGGGACTCGATATCACCCACAGTTCCGCCCACCTCTATGATGGCGATCCTTGTGTCGTCGTCTGTAAAGTTCCTGTAGAACTTGCTCTTTATCTCATTGGTGATGTGAGGGATGACCTGTACTGTGCGTCCGCCGTAATCTCCGCGGCGCTCCTTCTGAAGTACAGACCAGTATATCTTACCGGTTGTGACATTGGAGTTCTTGTCAAGGTTCTCGTCGATGAATCTCTCGTAGTGACCAAGGTCAAGATCTGTCTCAGTACCATCTTCTGTTACGAAAACCTCTCCGTGCTGTACAGGGTTCATGGTTCCTGGATCGATATTGATATAAGGATCGAACTTCTGCATTGTCACCTTATAACCGCGGGCTTTTAAAAGCCTTCCAAGCGACGCAGCGGTGATACCCTTTCCAAGACCTGATACAACGCCTCCTGTAACAAAGATGTACTTAACTGCCATTTTGATAATGTCCTCCCGGGAAAATGTAAATAGAAAGATTGATAATTTAAATTGCATGCGATATAATTCGTATATCGTGGTGTAGCAATCTCGTGCTATTATAGCATAAGATAGCATTATATATAAAGGAAAAATATATGGATAATAATCAGAATCAGAGAAACAATAATCCCCTTGGTGGAGGGGACCAGAACGGCTCTCCAAGGAAGCAGAATATAATCCTTCTTTTGGTGGCAGCTGTGGTAACAATGGTCTGCATGACCTACTTCATGAAGGCATTTTCAGAAAACACCAACTCGGAAGTAACCTACACAGAGTTTATTCAGATGGTAGATGATGGCAAGGTTGATCACATTGTCATTGAAGAGGACAGAGTAAACATCTATCCCAAGGAGACCAAGGATGAGGACAAGCTCGGCTTTGGCTATTCACTTACGGGATATACGACAATAACTTATTTCACAGGTAAGGCAGAGGAAGACAGCGTTCTTACTCAGAGAATGCTTGATGCCGGCGTAGAGGTTTCAAGCGAGGTTCCTGACTCATCAGGTGCGATCCTCACATTCCTTCTTTATTACATAGCACCTATCCTTCTTATGTGGCTTCTTCTTTCTGTGATCTTTAAGAGAATGGGCCGTGGCGGCGGACCTCTTAGCGTAGGTAAGTCTAACGCCAAGGTTTATGTTCAGAAGGAGACCGGTGTTACCTTCAAGGATGTAGCTGGTGAGGACGAGGCAAAAGAGTCACTGGTTGAGGTTGTAGATTTCCTTCACAACCCAAGCAAATACGCCAAGATCGGAGCCAAGCTCCCTAAGGGCGCCCTCCTTGTAGGACCTCCCGGAACAGGTAAGACCCTTCTTGCCAAGGCAGTAGCCGGAGAAGCACATGTTCCATTCTACTCACTTGCAGGTTCAGACTTTATCGAGCTCTACGTCGGTGTAGGTGCAAGCCGTGTAAGAGACCTCTTTAGTGAAGCAAGTAAGAACGCTCCATGTATCATTTTCATAGATGAGATCGATGCTATCGGTAGAAGCCGTGACAGCAAGTACGGCGGTGGCAATGAGGAGAGAGAGCAGACACTTAACCAGCTCCTTTCCGAGATGGACGGATTTGATTCCTCCAAGGGTGTACTTATCCTTGGCGCTACCAACAGACCTGAGATCCTTGATAAGGCTCTTCTTCGTCCCGGTCGTTTCGACAGACGTATCATCGTTGACAAGCCTGACCTTAAGGGAAGAGAAGAGATCCTTAAGGTTCATTCCAAGGATGTTAAGATGGATGAAACTGTTGATCTTAAGGGAATCGCCCTTGCAACCAGCGGAGCGGTTGGTTCCGACCTTGCAAACATGATCAACGAAGCTGCCATCAACGCCGTAAAGGCAGGCAGAGAGTATGTTTGCCAGCATGATCTTATGGAAGCTGTAGAACAGGTCCTTGTTGGAAAAGAAAAGAAGGACAGGATCCTCAGCAAGGAAGAGAGAAAGATCGTTTCCTACCACGAGGTTGGACACGCACTTATAAGCGCAGTTCAAAAGAACACAGAGCCAGTTCAGAAGATCACCATCGTTCCAAGAACCATGGGAGCTTTGGGATATGTTATGCAGGTCCCTGAGGATGAGAAATATCTTCAGACCAAGGACGAGATCATCGACGACATCATCGTTGCTCTTGGCGGACGTGCAGCAGAGGAAGTTATCTTTAACACTGTAACAACCGGCGCTGAGAACGATATCGAAAAGGCAACATCAATGGCCCGCAGCATGATCACCATGTTTGGTATGAGTGAGAAGTTCGGTCTCATGCAGCTTGAGTCCATTCAGAACAGATACCTTGATGGCAACAGAGTCCTAAACTGCAGTGATCAGACAGCCAGCCTTGTAGATGCAGAAGTTCAGAAGCTCCTTGCAGACTGCTATGACAAGGCTAAGAAGATCATCAGCGAGCACCTTGATGCCATGGACAAGATCGCCCAGTTCCTCATTGAGAAAGAGACCATTACTGGTAAAGAGTTCATGAAGATCTACCGTGAGGTCTGCAATATTCCTGAACCTACTGAGGAAGAGGCAGAGGCTGCAAAACACGGAAGGATCTATGCTACAAGAGCTGAGTCAGCACTTGTTGGTGAAAACGTTCCAGTTAAGAAGCCTAAGGACAAGGAAGAACCTACGGATAGTCAGGCTGCTGACGAATCAGCCAAGGGAGCATTCATTGATGCCCTCGCTGGCGCTGAGACAGAGACAGCAGTAAGCCCCGAGGCAGTTAATGATGAGCCTGTAGAAGAGGCTTCTGCGGAGCCTACGGCTGACGAAGCTCCAAGTGAAGATACTGCACATGTAAGACAGGGCGTCTTCTCACATGTTCCAGATAATTTTGATAAATGATAACAAAAGGGTTTTGAGGTAAGCAAAAAGAGAGAATGTTGTACGAGAATATGTACGTCATTCTCTCTTTATATGTTCGTTTATTTATGCAGCGTCTTCCTTATACTCCTCAATCATGAGATCATAAGCTTCTATGGCACTATTGAAGCGGTCAAGCACGTCTTTTGCCTTATACATTCCGTTTTCATCCGCCTGGATTCCATTAAGATGAAGTGTATAGATTCCAGGAGAATTGCTGTCATCAAGAATGCTCATGCTTCTTAGCTGCTCAGTCTTCTGATATACAAGGTCAAGTGTGATGTACTCTTCTCCCCCGGCGTCTTTCCAAGTATTAAAAACAAGCTTTGCTCCTATAGGCGTCTTTTTCTCTAAAGTATCGGGCAGAGAATACTCGCTTACATCAAGGGCAGCCAGCACACTTGCAAGGTTTGAGTCATGTCCGCAAAGGAAGGTAAACTGCCTTCCTTCAGTTGTAAGTTCTCTATCTATCTCCTGAAGAAGAGGGTGGGCTACATTAGTAGCTACTAGCGGTGCTGTAAAGAGAGCGTCGCCGTAAACATCCTTTATCTCTGAGATTGCTTCCCACTGCTCTGTAGTAAGGTCATGGTCAAAAGCTGCCTTCTTTTCATCTTCTTCCTCAAAGTACTGAAGAACCAGGGCGTCACTTACCTGGCAGGCCTTCTTTAGTGATCCTGAAACTGAAGGCTCTTTTCCTTCTTCGATAGCAAACTCGCTGTCTCCTGTATCAAACCCTGTAAAGGAACCACTTTTATAATCATCAGATTCCTTCACATCAATCACATCCTCTAAAAGAGAATAATTATCACTCAGATTTTCTATTACAGGACCAAACTTTTCTATGATCTCATCTGTTGCATCAGCTGCATAATCATCAGAAGCATACGTGAAAACCGGGTTAAATACCGGATCCATGGCATCAAAATCGCTGTGGTACTCAACATCTATACCATCAACCGGCAAAAGACCTGCTGTGAAAAACTCAGCTGTAGCAATAGTTCTTTGCTTGGAGTTTGCATAAATGCGAACTGCCTCGTCTTCTGGTCTGTAGTTTGGTTCAAACAGCCCTTCTTTCTCAAGCCATTTCCTGAAGTACTGGCCCATCTCTGTTTCTAAAGTCCCTCCTCTTACAGAGAGCTGGCTGGCCTCAGCTGACCAGTCAAACCACTTATGTGGAGTTATGGTATCAAGTGCTGAGCCCTCGCCTGATAGCGGAGCCCTGATATTATGTCTGCTAAGGACAACTGACTTCTCCAAGGTATATCCTTCTCTTGAAAGAGTTGTCCTTACGTTCTCATCCTCAGAAACACTTCCTTCGGTCTTTGACGGGAACTGGATAATGTTATCTGCCTGTGCTGCTTCAGTTTCTTTTTCGACATACTGGTTTTCTGCCCTGGTGATGGCATCCGGGTAAATCTTAAGGAAATCGTTCTTCATAGAGATCGGAACGTATCCCTGCTCTTTGTAGGCAGCGGATTTTTCTTCCCAGTTCTGGGTTCCCCACTCCCTCACATCGTCATCTGCCACAACCATGTACGCCTCGGAAGGGTATGGATTTCTTTTATCCAGAGCATAATTCATCATGCTGGTATCACTTCCGCTGTTACCAAATGCAAGTACAGGATACTGACCGATTTCTCTCTCAATCCAGATGGTCTTGTTGGCATTAAGGTTCTTCTGGATAAAGCCTCCCGTAAACACCAGCTCATCGCCATCTGCATATTTAAAGTCCATATTTGAGGATACATCTTCGTTTCCTTTTACCTTGACTTCAAACTCTGTACCGATCACATGGGCAGGAGAAACATAGTCACGTATCGGAGAATTTGCTACGATCGCCCTTGTAGTAGTGCGCTCTGTTCCGCTTACCACATAGATCGTAAAGTCGTTGTCATAAAGGTACTTGACCACTTCCACCATTGGCAGATAGAAACCGTCAATGTACTTCATGTTATTAAAGCTATCTGTTTCCTTCTGTCCGAATTCTACAGCGTAGTCATAGAGCTCTTTAACAGTCATCCCTGCATATGCCTTGGCAAAGTTTCTTGCAAGTTCCTCGCCTGCAGTATACCCTGGTCGTATTTCCGCAGCTGCTGCCTTAAGCTCATCAGAAACTCTCTCCGGATGGTCTATTAGGCAGTAATTGATGAACATCATGGTGTCGTAGTAGGTGTAGTAAGTTTCGCAGGTAAGAGTTCCATCCATGTCAAATACAGCAATTCGGTCCTCTACCGGAATGAAGTTTTCGCTGTCCTTTTTGTTTGTTACCTTTGATACGTAGTCCCGAAGGCTCTCTGCGGCTTCCGAGTCAGCCGCCCAGTATTCTGAAAGGGCCTTGCTGCTTTTCTTTCCGCAGCCGCTTAAACCTGTGCAGCAAAAAAGCAGGGCTATTATCAGCACAGTAGATAACAGCCTGCTCTTACTTTGATCTTTACCTCTTGTAAAATAAGTATTCATATCTCACCTTCCTGTTTTCTCATAAGAACTAACAATATTCTAACATCTGAAATATGCAGCTTTTCTTAAAAAACTATTAATCCTTGGAAGGTGTATTTTAGATATTTTAAATACTTTCAGTACCGTAAACTTCTATCTGGGTTAACGCTGGGAATGGACTTGGGTCGTCAGCCTTTATAAGGTCACCAAGCTTGATCCACTCTATACCCTTTTTGCAGATATCAAATACATGTGGCTCTTGGACCTTCTTATCCATGTCCACAACCTCTGTGGTTCCATCGGAGAACTCAAAGGTTCCCTGAATCCACCAATTGTCGTGTGGGAAATCTGCTCTTGTGTAAAGAACGATCTTATCAAAGTCTACTTTTCTGCCAAAATCTATGGTGATCTTGGCATCATCCTGCCTGTTGATACCCCAGGATTCGTATGGCCACTCGCCGTGGGACAAGGTGCAGATGCAGCCATCTATAGCATTTCTTGCAGCGAACACCGCTTCTCCTCTGGTCTCAACGTTGGCGCTGGCGTGTGGATATACTCCGGACACCTCATGCTGGTCAAAGGGATTGAGGGCCAGGTTCTTATAAGAGTTGATTTCATAGCCCCTGGCGTAGCGGATAGCCACTACGTGCCTGTTTCCAAAGAATGCTAGAGGATTGTAGCTTGTCTTTTTCTCATAGAATGGAACAGTATAAAGAACTGTCTCCTCTTTCACAAGGACCAGAGACGTTTCAATTGCTGCATCCACCTTCACCATATAAAAGCGTCCAGGCTCAAGACCTGAAAACTCTATGATGTCGCCCTTTCTGTATTCGCCGTCCCAGGCAAGAACTGCTTCATCATCGCCTTCCGCCTCTGCCTTGGGCACATGGTCCCAGTCGTTATAAACTGATATTTTCATTTGTCTGACCTCGTTTATTATCTGTCACAGAGACAGTTTTGCTTCGATTCCGTAGAAATCTATTTCCCTGGTTTCTCCGTTTTTCATGTGGATAGTAACTGGTCCGTATCCGCCACAGTTCTGAGGATCAGTGTATTCGATCTTACTGATCGGGAACAACTCATCCTCAGTAAAATCCTCATGGGACTCTTTGGTTATAGTCTGGGAGATCAGGAAATATGGGTCGTACCCATACTGCTTGTTTCTCTCTGTCTCTGCGTACAGGATGATTGACTTTTCGCTGTCAGGATTTGTTCCTGTGCTGTCGATGCGTTTAATATCTGTCCAACCAGCGAATATAGTAAATGCAAGCTGTTTATCTTTTCCTGTGTGGTCCTTGCCTTTTAAGATGACAGCTTTCGCGCCGTCCTTTTCCTTTGTATCCATGGTTGTTCCGTTGTCAGGAAATCCAAAGGTTCCAAGGGTTATCCTTGCAGGACGTCTGTAAAATCTTATCTTGTCTGCCCTTATTATTCCGCAGGGAACAGTAAAGTCAGCAAGGTTTATAGCGGTCTTCCAGTGTGTCTCGCACTCAGGCTCGAATTCAAAGAACTGACGCCTATAGAGCACGTCTTTCTTTTCCCCTGCCCAGAAAGTGGCATTGGCAGATACAAAGATGTTCTCATCGGTGTACTCCACCACATACTGCTGGGATTCAACATTTTCTGAAACTGTGGCCTCCCAAGGGAACTTGCTGTTAAACACAAGCTTAGAGTAGTTGTTCATTCCATGGACATCGCCCTTTTCCTTGAGGATCTTACCAGTTCTTAGCTCTGTGATGCCGTTGGATCCGTGGTTTGAGAAGCAAAGCGCTGGCCCATTTAAGGTCGTTACCTTGACGTCACCTTCTTTTAAGCCTTCCCAGCTTCCGTTGTTTTCCTTGGCTGTCCAGAATGGATGATCAGCAGGAAGGTGCAGGCAAAGAAGTGCCTTAGCAAGCCAGAAGGGAGATTCAGCACATGAATAGCTCTGAACCAGCGGTACAAATGGTCCGTAGAAGCCAAGGGTTGGTATACCGCTCCACAAAAAGTCGTCTCTTGTAAAGAACTGAAGAAGTGACCCTGAGCAGATCCTTCTTGCCAGGCCCGGATCCATGGTGCTGTTTCTCATCATAAGGTTTCCGTCAAATGCGCTGGTTGCTGCGTTTCTGTAGATGCAGCTCCTGCCCCACATATTGGTAAAGCCGTCCCTGTCAAAAAAGTCAGGGTAGGTCTTCATAAGTTCATTTGAGTTTTCTTCAAACTTCGCTGCGATGTAAGGCTCTTTTTCATAGCCATACCAGGTATTCCACATGGCTGTGTACATGTTAAATGCCCAGCATGAATAGTAATCAAAGCTCTGTCCGTCTCTGTACCATCCCTCTCCAACGTAGTAATTAAGGATATTCTGGGCGTGGTCTCTCATGATATCTTCATCGATGTCATAGCCGTTCATATAAAGGAACGCCAGATCCAGCATGTTAAAAAGTCGCCAGTTCTGAGGAACAGTGTTGGCATGTCCAAAGTCAGACAAAAAGGCTGCGATCCTGTCTTTTTCCTCTTTATCATAAGTATCCCAGATCTCCTCTTTTGACAGCCACAGGCAGATAACAAGAGCCGCAGTCTCAACTGTCTGCTGGAATGCGGAAAAGAGATTTCCAGAAGTATCAGTCTTTTTCATGTCCGAGTAATTGAGGACATAGTTCTTTTCCCCGGGAGTTACTGCATAGAGTACCTGTTTCTTGTAGTAGTCCCTTACTTTTATTCCGTTTAAGATAAGGTCTGGCTCAATATGCACTAGCGGCGCTGAGATGAAAAAAGATCTGGCAAGGCCCTCAAAATATTCAGCCTTGATGCGCCACTCTGGAGCGTCTTTTTGTGGATAGGTGACTTCTGTCTCATATCTTGGCATCACAACAGGTGCCTCGATATTTTCAAGGTTATCAAAAACCCCCTTTAACAAGTACTTGGCAGCCTCTATCCAGCTGTCCCTGGTCATACCAGTGTATGGGCTCAGGTCATAGTCAAGCTTAGTAGGTTCAAACTTCATAGCATCCACCTTTCCCTTAGAATATCTTAAGAGCGTCGCCATTAAGCTTCATCATAGCTTCGATAAAGTAATAGTCGCCATAGATGATAGACATGTTATGACCGTCGCCGTGATAATCTACTGCGCAGTTGTTAAGGAGATTATCTGTATCAAGCCCCCAGCTTATACGCTTCTCATCAAGGGTCTTAAGGAGTTTGATGGCCGCTTCAAGGTACTTGTCTGCTTCATCGCCCTCAAGATGTCCTGCAAGTTCAATAAGGCCTGAAGCTGTGATGGCTGCTGCCGTTGAGTCCTCAAGATCAACGTCTTTTGGCTGGCGATAATCAATAGGAACAAGGTAGGAATCCCCAAGTTCTGAGATCACGTAGTCTGCGATTTTTTTTGATGTCTCAAGGTATTTCTTATCCCCTGTGTATCCGTAGCTAAGAGCAAAGCCGTAAATTCCCCAGCTCTGACCTCTTGTCCAGGATGAGCCTACACCATAGCCCTGGCCACCAAGGCTCTCTACCATCTTGCCTGTGAAAGGATCGAATACAACAATGTGGTTGACCGATCCATCTTCTCTTACAAAAGTCTTCATGGCAGTATCTGCGTGAGCTACAGCCATCATCTTAAATCTTGGGTCTGTGGTCTCTTCTGATGCCCAGTACAAAAGTGGCAGGTTCATCATACAGTCGATGATTGCAAAGCCTCTCCTGTCCACATCATCCCAGTTATTCCAGGCACGGATAAAGTTACCTGCAAGATTAAAACGTCCAGCCATGTTGCCTGCTGCCAGCATGGCGCGGTTTAAAGATGCTTTGTTCTTTTCAAGCTTATATCTGATAACGGATGTTGGAAGCCACTTAAAGCCATTGTCATGGTCAAGGCCCTCATTTATCATAAGGACCTTGTCCAGCTTGTCCTCTACCTTGATTGCCTCCTGCCTGAACATGTCATTACCGGTCAGCTTATACAGCTGCCACATTTCTCCGCCCCAGAATCCATTGGTCCACCAACAGACGTCGCTTTCTGACTTATCATCAAAGCGTCCGCCCATAGTTGTGTAGGGAATACTGTCAAGATTGCGCTCCGTTACCGGAACCATCTTGTCCCTGATCTTCCCCAGAGTATCTGTAACCCATTTTTGTTCGTCCCCAGTAAGTTTCCTCATGTAGCCTCCTCTTGTTCATGTGTGTTTCTATGATGAATATCATTATAGAAAAGTGCTGTTTCAAATTATATGAATATACGTGACAATAATTGTCTTATCTTGTACTGTTTCAAATCAAAAATCAGACAACTGTAATAAGCAAGTCATCTTCCATATTTACAAGGATACGATATACCTCATGCTTCCATGCGATAGAAAGGCGTGGATCCGTTATTGGTATAGACTCAATCTCTACGTTGTCTGCACCGTGAATGTCCAAAATCCCCAGGTTTCCAAGCTTTATGGACTTAGAAGACTTTGAAGCGTTGGCTATAATTATCTCCGGCTTCTCATAGGTCATAAGGCTAAGAACTGCGTAAAGATCGCCATCATAGGTATCTTTAACAAAAACTCCTTCGCCCTTTATCAAAGAGATTTCTCGCTTATAGCTCCTGATGCGTGGATCTAAGTAGGCAGTTGCAATATCCATTTTTAAGGTGCTGGCAATCGGTAAATCTTTCGAAGGATCAGCTGTTGTGAGTACCCCAACATTTGAAGAAGCATCCACGCACTCAGGCTTTCTGTTCATAATGCAGGATACATCTGTTGCCTTAAAGGCTGCGCCATCTTTTTCCATGATGATCCTGTCGTCATATAGGTCCGCGGCGGAGTCTGTACCAAGTTTTCCATCGTAGCTCTTTTCCAAAAAGGTTGGCAGGTTATGGAACTGGGACTGCATTGTCCAGATCTCGTAGCGTTTATCAGAAAAAGTCTTGGCTCTGTAGGTTTCTACCCCAAGGTCGATGATCAGAGGCTGGCCATCTTTATAGACTGTAAATGATCCAACGTCATTGTGGTTGTGAGAATCGGCATTATTGCCAGCTTTAGCTGCCAAAATAAACCTCTCATCCCTTGCGATCATAAGCCCAGTGCTTTCAAAGAAGCAGTCTGGAGGGGCTGTCTCTTTTCCATTAAAAGAAAGCATCTCATCGCAGCTAAAGGCCTGCATCACATGGTAAAAGAGATTTATCTCATCTGAAAGAAGTCTCTCTGGCAGTGAAGCTTTTGCAAAGTCCAATGCTGCAAAGGACATAAGGGCTTCATCCCCTGTAGCCTTTCCATAGAGGTACTCTCTGGCGCTTCGCCTTCCACAGATGGGACTGCAGTCTGCAAAGTTTATGTAGTAGTCTCCAGCAGCGTGCATCTTGACGATGTAGCTTCCTATATTAGCGATAAGAGGATCTGTAAACACATCCGCAAATTGATTTTTCTTTTCGGCGCAATGATCATCCAGCGCATTTCTCATTATCTCCAGGGCTCCAAAGAGGCACAGTCCTGCGTGGGAATAGTACTGCGCGCCTTCATTGCAGCATCCGTCGTCGCCATATTCATCGAGGAAATAGTCCAGGGATACTGCAGCTTTTTCAATAAACTTTCGTCTTTCATACTCAGAGAAAAAATCTTCTTTTCGTGTAAGCGCTGCAATGAGCACGTTCTGGGTTATCCAGGGAGTCCAGTTGCACATAGGCTCTTTTCCATTGCCCATCCACCAGAAATGCTCACTAAAATAGGGCTTAAAGATCCTGTCGTTAAGCCTCTTATCCACATAGCTGCATATGTATGGACTTATCTTTTCAAGCTCTGGTCTGAGAAGATATTCTGCCATGGCAACAAAGGCGCCAGTTTCTGCGTCAAACAGATCGATTATGGGCCTTGATACGTCAGGCAGATACTCCTGCTTGGTGTCCCTTATGTAGCTGTTGTGAGCCGGAAGACACCAGGTAGTCTCCTCCAATATAAGGTAGAGACCATCTAAAATGTCATCCAAAAACCTTCCATTATTCTCGACGCACTCTGCCATGATAAGGGCAGATAGCTTCCTTCTTCTTGGAAAATATTTATCCTCAAAGGCAAGTCTGTTTCCCGTCTTTGAAAACTCTGTAAAATCAGAGATAAGAAGCTGGGTCCAGGGGTTTTTTTGCGCCTCCTGCCCAGCTTCAATGATTTCTTTTTTAAGCTGGGAAGGAAGTCCCTCCCAGCTGTCTCTGTTAGAAATGTCGGGGTAAAGATCAAAGATCCCTGCGCCCCTTGTAGCTTTTACATGATCACTTACTATCGTTCTTCCCATTTAGGTTATCCTTTAACAGCTCCGGTTGTGATTCCTGCAACAAAGTATTTCTGAAGTGAGATAAATACTATAAATACTGGTATTAATGATAACACAGAAGCTGCCATGATAAGACCATATTCAGCAGAATACTGGGATATGAACATCTTAAGTCCAATCTGCAATGTCTTTTTTGACTCAGTGGTCAGATAGATGAGAGGACCAAGGAAGTCGTTCCAGGTATTAACAAATGTGAAGATGATCAGTGTTGAAAGAGCTGGCTTAGACAGAGGGATCATGATTTTAGCGTAGATTCCGTACTCTGTCATTCCGTCAATTCTTGCCGCTTCACAAAGTGAATCAGGGATTCCCTCATAGAACTGCCTCATGAGGAACACACCAAATGCTGAGAACGCCTGAAGGATAATGATGGCAAGGTGCGTATCAGCAAGGCCAAGGCCTCTCATGAACATGAACTGAGGTACCATGTAAACCTGCCATGGCACTGCGATAGTTGCCACATATGCAAGGAACAAAAGATCTCTTCCCTTGAACTCAAGCTTTGCAAAAGCGTAGGCTGCAAAACTTGATGTAAGAAGCTGCAGGCAGGTAACGATAATTGTAAGTTTTGCTGTGTTTAAAGTAAACTTTGCAAGAGGGATCTTGGTCCAGATGTCAACGTAGTTCTGCCATCTTGGAGCCTTGGGAATCCACTCAAAAGGTATTACGAATACGTCCTTATTGAACTTAAGGGATGCTGATATCATCCATACAAAGGGCACTAACATGATGAGTGCCAGGAGGATAAGCATCACATAGATTATTACTTTTCCTATGGTTCTGTTTGCTTTTTTGCTTTTCACGTAAATTTCCTCCCGGATCAATCGTTAGCGTAGTTCTTTTCACCCCTGAACTGGATGATAGTTACAACAAGTACAATGGCAAAGAGTACAAGAGCTGATGCTGATGCCTGTCCCAGCTTCCAGTTTCTGAAAGCTTCCTCGTAGATGTAGAATACGAGAACCATTGCGCTCTTATTTACAACGCCGTTAGAACCACCTGCCAGCATGTATACGATGTCGTACACTTTGAAGCAGTTGATGGTCAGCATTATTGTTACAAAGAAAGTGGTTGGCCTAAGCTGTGGGATAGTGATGTGGATGAACTTCTGCATGGAGCTTGCTCCGTCAAGAGCTGCTGCCTCGTAGAGGTCCTCACTGATTCCCTGAAGGCCTGCCAGGTAAATTACCATATAATAACCCATGTTCTTCCAGACGGAGAACATGATAATTGTCAACATTACAGTACTTGATGAAGCTGCCCACTTAAGTGGCGCTGCATGAAATACGTTCATCAGGATCTGGTTGACGATACCGCCCTTAGCAGGGGTAAAGAGCATGTTCCAAACCGCTGCCACTGCAACCAGTGAAGCAACGTAAGGAAAGAAAGCTACAGTCCTGAAAAAATCTCTTCCTTTTATCTTCTGGTTAAGTAAAATAGCAAGTCCCAGTGCCATCGCAAGTGTGATAGGCACGGTAAAGATACTGTACACAATAGTGTTTTTAAGTGATGCAATGAATCTGTCGTCCTTAAAAATATTTACAAAATTCTGAAGTCCCACAAATTTCATGGCATTGCTTCCATCCCACTCCGCAAAGGACATGAGAAGTGCAAGTACTATAGGACCCAGTGTAAATACTGCAAATCCAATGAAGTTTGGTGCAATAAAAGAATACGCTACCAGATTTCTTCTTCTGGCCCTTCTCTTCATATTCTTTTCCATCGCAGTAAGCTCAGCTGCCATTAGTAACTCCTCATTTCTATAAAAAGGGCACTTGAATCTAAGTTATTATTCAAGTGCCCTGTCTTTAATCCTGACTATCTTTGAATAAATTACTGTGCAAGGACTGCCTGAACACCTTCGTTCATAGCTGCAATTGCATCATCAACACTTGTCTCTTCGTTCATGATAAGGTCATGCTGCTCGTTGAGAACTGTCTCAATCTCAGATGACTTGTCGTTTGCAGGCATCTCAAGGTATGTGTGGCTTGTTACAAGAGCTTCTTTAGAAGCGTCGTCTGTTGGGAATCCATCCATTGATGCGATAAGATCAACGATCTTGTCGTTTGTCATAGCTGGGATGTTACCTGTAGAAGCCATAACCTCTGCACCTTCAGCGCCAGATACGAACTTAACGAAATCCCAAGCTGCATCTTTGTTAGGAGCTGATGTAGGAACTGCAAGAGCTGTGATTGTTGAAAGAGTTGAACCAGGCTCAACACCATCTGCGTGAGGATACTTAACGATACCCCAGTTTGTGCAGTCTGTGTACTCGCCATCTTTGATCTTCTGGATAAGAGTTGCGATGAACCATGATCCCATGTTCATTGTAGCTACGTTACCCTGAGCAAATGCTGCTGAGTAGTGGAGACCCTGTGTCTTAAGTGTTGCATAATCCATGCAGACACCATCTTTCTGCTGATTAAGAACCATCTCGTAGTAAGGCTTTGTGAACTCATAGTCGCCATCAACGATTGTGTGCTTGCCATCAAGGATACCATCAAGCTGGATTGTTGATCTCCATGTGTGGTAGTGTGATCCGTAAACTTCTGCGCCAGGAGTTGTATCTGTTACGCTTCTTGCAAGCTTGTCATACTCTTCCCATGTCATATCGTTTGTAGGATAATCAACACCTGCTGCATCGAAGATGTCCTTGTTGTAGAAAAGAACCCAGATGTCTGATCTGAAAGGAAGCTCATAAAGGTTTCCGTCGATTGTAACCTGATCTGTAACGCCGTTGTAGAGTGAAAGATCTACGCCGTCAGCTGCGATACGATCGTTAAGTGGCTCAAGTACTCCCTTGTTAACAAGTGAAACATAACCAGGAACGTCCTTGATAGTAACTACGTCGAAGTCTGATCCAGAACCTGAAAGCTGTGTTCCAAGTACTGTGCTGTAGTCTGTTGATCCAAGGTCAACCATCTCGATTGATACATTTGGATGAGCTGCTGTGTAAGCGTCGATAAGTGGCTGATAGTAAACTGTGCTTGATACATCCCAAAGAGCCCATTTAAGATTTACTGGCTCGTCAGATGCTGCTGTATCAGTTGCTGCCTCTGCTGCTGGTGCTTCTGCTGCAGGAGCCTCTGCCTGTGTGTCTGCTGCTGGCTCAGCTGCTGGAGCTGTCTCAGCTGCGCTGCCACATGCTGTGATGCTGGCTACGACCATTGCCATAGCAAGAATTGAACTAAGAATTCTCTTTTTCATGGAAAAAACCTCCCTTTACAATTTGCCGCTTCGCGGCTACCGTTTGTTCACTGTTATTTTATAATTCGAAAAAACATTTAAGAATGTACAATCTTTAACTCTTGTTGACAAAATAATGCAATTTTTTTATATAAAAATGTATTTTCTTTATCTTTTCCCTGCTCTAAACTATATCTATGCGAGGAAAAAAACACTCTATAAGGAACAAAATAATCATATGGGCCATGGGTTTTGCCATGATCCTTGCCTTATCTGTAGCATCTCTTAGCTATGTTCTTTCCGTGCGCTATCTAAAAGAAAATCAGCAGCAATCAGCCCTTACCAATATACATGTACTTGGAAATGCCCTTGACTCTGACATCAGCAGCGTCCTTACTTTTGCCAACTGGATCTGCCTGGACAGTACTTTAGAAAACTACCTTTCAACTGTGAACAGAACCTACACTCAGGATGTACACTCAGGAAAAAAGCTGTCTCTTTCCGCCTGGAATCATCTCAATAATGAATTTAACATAATCGGTGTAAGAAACTATGTAGACAGAGTTATCATCTCCACCCCCGACGGGAAACAGTACCTTCAGAGCATATCAGGCGGCGATGCCCAGAGCTCTTTAAGCAGTCCCATTACCATCATGGATACAGTTTTCTTCGATGAGCTTGTGACCAATCCTTCATATGCGTGGGTGGGCTTTGTGGATAACCCTCTTACAAAAAGCGGTAACCCCAGGGTCCTTCCTGTCATCCGCCCCATTTACAGCTCTTCTTCCTCGATAGTCCTTGGCTGGGTTTACGTTGATATACCAGAAAGAGTTGTCACCAATGCCCTTCGGAACTTTGTTCTATCGGAGGATGATGCTCTTTTCCTCACCTTCAGCAGCGGTCACTCCTACAGATATATGGGAGGCACTCTTGTAAAGGCAACTGTTCCAGAAGGAGTTATAGCCTACACGCTGCCTGAAACTGGGTGGATCATATCCTACTTCCCTTCTGAAAAAGCCCTTACTGACAGAATGAACTTCTATAAGCTGATGATCCTGATCATATTTACCGTGATCCTGTTTACCGGTTTTATCCTTAGCATCATCCTTCAGCAGACTATCACTAAGCCAGTTAACCGCCTTATCGGTCGCCTTGAAAAGATCGGAAAGGGAGATTTCTCCAGGGACGAAACCCTTGAATGGAACAATGAGCTTGGAGAGATCGGAAAAGGCATCAATTCCCTCTCGAAAAACGTCTCAGATCTTATGGAAACAAAGCTGGCAGATGAAAAAGAAAGACATGATCTGGAGTATCAGGTTCTCCAGTCCCAGATCAATCCTCACTTTTTGTACAACACCTTAAACACCATCAAATGGATGGCTACTATCCAGGGGTCTGACGGAATTGCTGATATGTCCACATCCCTGTCAAGGCTCATGAAGAATATCAGTAAGAGCACTGAAGATCTCATCCCAATTGGCGATGAGTTTTCCCTGGTCGATGACTATTTTACCATAATGAAATACCGCTACGGCGGAACCATCGAGCTGGAATACCAGACAGATGACGCATCTCTTCTTGAAGAGAAGATAAATCGCTTCTCCCTTCAGCCCATCGTAGAAAATGCCATCTTCCATGGTATTGAGCCCAAGGGCAGCGCAGGCAGGATAATCATCCACACTTACGAAAAAGACGGAAATGTTATAATAGATGTTACAGACAACGGTGTTGGCATGACAAAGGATGCCATAAGAAGCGTTCTCTCTGGCGAAAGCCAGACCAGCACTGAGTTCTTTAAACAGATCGGTGTGTACAACGTAAACGAGCGTATCAAGTACACCTTTGGCGAAGGCTACGGAATCACCATTGAAAGCGAGCCTTCCGTTTATACCACTATGAGATTTACTCTTCCCCGAGGGAAGTGATATTTGGAGAAACAATGTACAGATTACTTATTGTAGATGATGAACCTCTTGTCCAGATAGGGCTTAAGAGCATGCTGGCAAAAGAGCTGGCTGACAAAATAGAAGTTATTGGCACTGCCTCTAACGGCCACGAAGCATGGGAACTTATCACCATGGATCCGCCTGATATCGTCATCGCTGACATCAGGATGCCCGTTATGACTGGCCTTGAGCTTCTTAATAAATCCCATAAGAAGTACGGAATTGTCCCAGCCTTTATCATGCTCACAGCCTATGAAGAATTTGAGATGGCAAGGCAGGCTCTTCTTGGAGAGGCTGTTGATTACCTGGTGAAGATAGAGCTTAATCCCGACACCCTTACCAAGGCAATAAACAAGGCAATCCAGAGAATAGATGAGTTTAAGCCTTCTTCAGGGCAAAAAGAGATTTCAACCAGCGAAAGTTCTTTGGAAGACCTTAGACAGAAGTTCATGCTAAAGCTCTTTAACCATCTTTCTGGAAATGAAGATGAATTCTTAACTGAGGCCAAACGCCTTAATCTTCGCTTTGACTACAACAGATATATTGTGGTTTTTGGCGAGATCCGCTCAGATAGCGCTTCCGGGGACTCTGACAGCTCTTTTACCCAGGCTGCACTTGACGTGTATTCCTCCAGTATCAGCATGGCAAGAGAGATCATTTCAAGGCACGCTCCCTGTAATATTGTGTCTATCGACATCCAGCACTTTGCCATCGTCTTTATGTTCAACGAGGATACTCCGGTTGCAGGAACCATGGACCTTATCACGGAAGCTCTTGAAAATGCCAGGACCATGATCAGCAGCTACTTTAAGGCTGATATTAACTTTGGAATTGGTTCTGCCGTTACTGCTCCCCTTGATATTGCTGTATCCTACGACGAAGCCAAAACTGCGGGACAGCAGACTGATGTAAATCAGCCAGTAAGGCTCTTTAGCCACATTGTTGGCTCAAACCGCCGCTCTGGAAAGGACAAGCTCATTAACGCTATCCAGGAGTACATTGACTCTAACTTAAACGGCAAGCTTCAGCTCAATGAAGTCGCTGAAGTATTTGGTCTTTCACCTGCTTACCTGTCAGTTCTCTTTAAAAAATCCACGGAATCCGGATTTTCAGAGTATGTTAACACCAAGAAGATAGACAGGGCAAAAGAAATGCTCCTGTCCGGAGATATGAAGATCTATGAAGTAGCAGATGCCCTTGGATTTGAGTCTGCCTACTATTTTTCCAAAGTATTCAAAAAAGTTGATGGACACAGCCCAAGAGAATATATCCAAAGCAAAAGCGACATGTAAATAAAAGGCGCTGTGCATAAAAGCACAGCGCCCTGATTTTTTATTTAAGGATCTATCTTACAGTCATTAGATCAAAGCTTTGGGCCAGCAGCTACAAGAGCCTTACCAGCGTCATTGCCTTCATACTTCTTAAAGTTCTTGATGAATCTCTCTGCAAGATCCTTAGCCTTTGTCTCCCACTCAGAAGCATCAGCGTATGTATCTCTAGGATCAAGGATTGCAGGATCAACTCCAGGAAGAGCTGTTGGAACTTCGAAATCGAAGATAGGAATCTTCTTGGTCTCAGCCTTGTTAACGTCGCCGTTAAGAATAGCATCGATGATTCCACGAGTATCCTTGATGGAGATTCTCTTTCCAGTTCCGTTCCATCCTGTGTTTACAAGGTAAGCCTTAGCTCCTGACTTCTTCATCTTCTTAACGAGCTCTTCACCGTACTTTGTAGGATGAAGCTCAAGGAATGCCTGTCCGAAGCAAGCTGAGAATGTAGGTGTAGGCTCTGTGATACCTCTCTCTGTTCCAGCAAGCTTAGCTGTGAATCCTGAAAGGAAGTAGTACTGAGTCTGCTCAGGTGTCAGGATTGATACTGGAGGAAGTACTCCGAAAGCATCAGCTGAAAGGAAGATAACATTCTGAGCTGCAGGGCCTGATGATGTAGGATGTACATTAAGAACGATGTTCTTGATGTGGTTGATAGGATATGATACACGAGTATTCTCTGTAACTGACTTGTCATCGAAGTCGATCTTGCCATCAGCAGCTACAGTAACGTTCTCAAGGAGAGCGTTTCTCTTGATAGCGTTGTAGATATCAGGCTCAGAATCCTTATCAAGACCGATAACCTTAGCATAGCAGCCGCCCTCGAAGTTGAATACTCCGTTGTCGTCCCAGCCGTGCTCGTCATCACCGATAAGAAGTCTCTTAGGATCTGTTGAAAGAGTTGTCTTACCTGTTCCTGAAAGTCCGAAGAAGATTGCTGTGTTCTCACCGTTCATATCTGTGTTAGCTGAGCAGTGCATAGAAGCAATTCCCTTAAGAGGAAGGTAGTAGTTCATCATTGAGAACATACCCTTCTTCATCTCTCCGCCGTACCATGTGTTGATGATAACCTGCTCACGGCTTGTGAT
>SVGB01000023.1 GCA_015056565.1 Butyrivibrio sp. | reverse complement strand
CACGGGGACGGTTCTTTTGTCTCATTGCGCGCAATGAGACAAAAGAACCGTCCCCGTGTCTCCTCCCCGTGTCTCTCATACAACCTTATGGATCCACTTGCCCCGGCGGAATCTAATGGTAAATATTATGGCTCTTATGCCCCAGTCGGAGAACATTCCAATCCAGACGCCCATTGGACCAAGACCTACGACTCTTATAAGGTATGTGGCAAGAGATACTCTAAGTAGCCACATGGTGAGGGTTGCAACGATCATGGAGAACCTAACGTCTCCTGCTGCTCGCATGCCATAAGCTGTCACAAAGGAAGGTGCCCATAAAATAGGCTTTACAATGGTGATCCATCCAAGCATATAGATGCATAGAGCTGCGCTCTCTTTTTCCATTCCAGCAAGGGCTACCACCGGTCTTGAAATAGCATAGGTGAAAAGACAACTTAAAAGGATAACAATATATCCCCATCCGATCATCTTCTTGGTGTAGTAGATGGCCTCATCTTTTCTGCCTGCGCCAAGACACTGACCAACAATTGTCATAAGTCCGATTCCCACACCGACACCTGCAACTCCGTTTACGTTCTCGAAGATATTGGCCATTGCCTGAGCTGCGATAGCTGTGGTTCCAAGGATTGATACCGAGGACTGTATCGCCAGCTTACCAAACTGGAACATGGAATTCTCAATACCGTTGGGGATTCCCATGGCAAGGATCCTCTTTATCTTGGAAAAATCTGGCTTCATTCTTCTAAGACTTCCGATCCTGATGATCTGTCCTGGCCTGTGGAGCAGAACAAGAAGGACCACTGCAGAGAACACTCTGGATAAAAGTGTCGCAAGAGCCGCCCCAAAAACTCCCATGTTAAAGAAAAAGATAAACAGGGCATTTCCTGCAACGTTAAGTATGTTTGAGACAATAGCGACGTTCATCGGAAGCCTTGTATTTCCTTCAGCCCTGAAGATCGCTCCACCAGCTGCAGCAAGGGCAATCCCCGGATAAGACAATATCGTCATCAGGAAATATATTGAGGAAGCCCTCATAACATCGGCCTCTATCTTTCCAAATATCACTAAAAGGAGCTGATCTCTGAATATCATACATAAGAGCATCAGGGCAAAAGAAATAACAGCTGCCACCAGGATAAGCTGCGCAGCCGCATCATTTGCTCTTTTGTGATCCTTTTGACCAATGTATGTGGCGCAGATGATAACACCGCCTGTAGCAAGAGCGGCAAAGGTCTGTACCACCAGATTGTTGATAGAATCCACTAAAGATACTCCGGAAAGGGCTGCAGCTCCCACATTACTTACCATCATGGAATCTGCCATACCCATAAGGGAGTTAAGAAATTGTTCAGCTATAATAGGAATCAGCAACAGGATAAGCTTCCTGTTGCTGAAAATATGATCATTCATATATTATCTCCGCGAAATGGACAAAGCCAACTATCGCTTACATCCTCTCAGGTGAGTCAAATCCCAAAAGGTCTATACCAGTTTCAAGCACTTTAAGAGTGATATTAAGAAGTGCGATATAACTCTCCTTCTTATTTGCATCCTCTTCAGAAAGTATCTTGGTTCCATGGTAGAAACTGTTAAATGCGTTACTAAGTTCATAGATATACGCGCAGATCCTGTTAGGTGCAAGGTCTGCTGCAGCGCTTTCAACTGAATCTGCAAATCTTGTAAGAAGAAGCATAAGATTCTTCATAGCATCGCTGTCAGGGTTGTCAAGCCTTGCTTCCTTGGCACTTCCACCCTCCGCCTCATACTTCTTGAGGATAGACTTGATACGGACAATGGTGTAAAGAATGTATGGGCCTGTATCTCCCTCAAAAGAAGTGAACTTGTCTATATCAAAGATGTAATCCTTAGCTGGCTGGTTAGAAAGATCACCATACTTAAGAGCTGAAAGGGCAATCTTCTTAGCAGTGCTCTTTGCCTCATCATCAGGCATATCAGGGTTAGATTCCTTAACCCTTGCATACATCTTGTCGTTGATCTCCTGAACAAGGCTCTCAAGGTGCATTACGCCGCCTTCCCTTGTCTTAAAAGGCTTGCCATCAGGACCATTCATGGTTCCGTTACCTACAAACCTGAGGTCTGTCTCAGGGAGAGTCAGCCTTGTCTTTTTAGCTGTTCTGAATACCTGCTCAAAGTGAAGAGCCTGTCTCTTATCAGTAAAGTAGTAAATTGCATCAGGATGGTATTCCTTCATACGTTCCTGGATCGTAGCAAGGTCAGTTGTGGCATAAAGAGCTGCTCCGTCAGACTTAAGGATGATGCATGGAGGCATCTCTTTTGAATCAGACTCCTGAGCTACATCCACAACCAGAGCACCCTGGCTCTCATGTGCATAGTCATGGGCTTTCATGTAATCTACCATAGAAGGGATGATGTCATGAACATCTGATTCACCCTTCCACAGGTCGAAATGAACGTTAAGGCTGTCATAGTTCTTTTTAAGATCAGGAATAGAAACGTTCATTATATGGTGCCAGATAGCCCTGTAAGCCTTGTCACCATCCTGCATGCGCTTTGTAGCTTCCAAAGCCTCAGCCTTGAACAGTGCTGCTGCCTGCTTCTCTTCTTCGCTGGCATCATCAGCTACCTTGGTCTTGCCACTTGCTATAGGATAGATATCAGCAAGCTCCTGGATTGTAAAAGGTGGCTCCTTAGGAAATGGACCCTCATGGTTAGGATCAAAGTAAGGTAGCTCAGGATGACGGCACTTAAGCTCTGTGATGATAAGTCCCATCTGAAGTCCCCAGTCACCCATATGGATATCGCCAATAACGTTGTTTCCGGCGTACTTAAGTATTCTCTTTACAGCCTCACCAATGATAGCTGGTCGGAGATGTCCAACGTGTAGAGGCTTTGCAACATTTGCTCCGCCGTAGTCAAGGATGATAGTAGGCGCATGACCTGGCATATTTACTCCCATGTGCTTCTCGTGGAGCATTCTTACCACATAGCCTCTTACGAAATCTCCAGAAACTGTGATGTTCAAAAATCCAGGTTTAACGGACTCGACCTTGTCAAACATCTCATTGTCCTGAAGCCTTGCAGCAACATCATCAGCGATGATAAAGGGAGCCTTCCCGTACTTCTTGGCTCCTGCCATGGCTCCATTGCACTGATACTCGCAAAGGTCAGGTCTGTTAGAAATTGTCACCCTTCCAAGCTCACGATCATAACCTGCTGCCTCAAAAGCATCTCCTACTTCCTTTGAAATTATCTCAAGTACTTTTTCCAAAATCATTACCTCTTTCTACAATTACTTAATACCAAAGAAATCATCTATAACATACAGCCATAAGCTAAGAGTGTTGTCTGAGAACATTCCATAGTCTCCCTCTGAAGTATACTCGGTATCACCCTCGTTCATGTAAACATACTTCTGAGAATAGTCAACTGTCCAGGTATCTTCCTCGCCATCAACCTCTACGCCGTAGTAGTAAGTTGTAGGCTCCTCTGTAGAATACATACAGTAGTCAACGTCCATGTCAAGATCACTGAACTCATTGGCAAAGGTCAGGCAGTACATCATTGACTGTTCGAAGTACTCTGGTCCGCCGTTAAGGCTTGAATCAACCAGATGAACCTCTAAGAGTTCGTACAGAAGGTCTCTGTCGATGGTCCTTCCATCTTCCAAAACCGACTCATCGATGTAGTCACAGAACTCGCCAATTGTCTTGTCGCTTTCATTATAAACAGCAGTATTGTCATCTATAACGCCGGCGCCTGCAATGTAAACATAATCATCAAAGTATGTGGCATAGGCATACTCATACTCCTCATACTCTGTGTCGTCATCAAACCCGAAGTCATAATCCTCATCTTCATAGTTGTCCTCAAAGAACTCCTCTATGTCTTCAAGTTCATCCATTCCTTCTATATCATCAAAGTCTTCTATTTCTTCCGAATATGTCTCGATCGTGTTTTTGAAATAGCTGTAGGCCTTGGCAATTGCCACTCCAACTCCAATTGAGATCATAAGAAGAACTGCTATAACGATAAGAACTACAGGCCACACCTTGCTCTTTTTTGGAGCTACAGGCTGTGTGTTATATACAGGCTGAAAAGGAACTGCATTATCAGTATTAACAGTAGTGCTGCCTGTAGGAGCTGCATTGTCTACGTTATCGACGGTTCCTGATGCAGTAGTTTCCGGATCAGGAGCTGCACCAACATTCACTGCTCCTGCCATAACAGGCGCACCACACTTATTACAGAATTTCTGATCGGGACTTACCTCTGCCCCACAATTTGTACAGAACATCTTTTCCTCTCCCTCAATCACAAACTAAGTCACTCAAATAAACAAGTTGCATTATATTATATCTTTACTTTGCTTTTCAAGCTCTCTTTGGGCTTTTGAAAAGCTGCATCCGCAAAAGTCCTGCCTGTAAAGTCCAAACATCTGGGACAGTTCAATGGACCTCTTATAGCCGTTCTTTTTCTTAAAATCCGATGGCAAAAAAGTAACTCCCGTATTCTTAGCTGCCTCCTGCCCAACTTCATTAAGGACATCAGCGTTTTTAAGAGGGCTGATGGTAAGGGTTGTAGTCATGAAATCAAAGTTCTTTTCCCTGGCCACTTTCGCAGTTTCCGACAACCTAAGTTCAAAGCACTTTCTGCACCGCTCTCCGCCTTCTTTGCAGTCTTCAAATCCCTTGACTGCCTCATAGAAATCTGAAGGTTCATAATCTCCCTCTATGATCTCAATCTTTCTGGCCCTTTTATCTGAGTTCATTTTGTCAAAAGAGCCTTCTTCAACCTGTCTGTTGTACTCGGCAATGAGTCTTTTTTCTTCCTCTACTCTCTTTTTGTATTCCCCTTCAGATGTGATGTTTGGATTGTAAAAGAAAACTGTCACATCGAAGTACTGCCTGAGGTATTCAAGGCAATAGGAGGAGCATGGTGCACAGCAGGCGTGAAGAAGAAGTCTTGGATATCTGCCCTCTTTTTGAAACTCTTCTATTCTATTTTCAAGCTCTTTAGCGTAATTTCTTTTATTCATATTCCTAAAAGATCTATGATCTCGCTGGCTACTGCCTCAGGATCTTTTCCGTCGGTATCAACCACAATATCAGAAACCTCCTCGTAGCGCGTAGCTCTCTCTCCCTGGAGCTGCCTGATCCTTTCAAGGGGATCCTCAGTGTGCAAAAGAGGTCTCGAGTCATCGCCCTTTATTCTCTCGTATACAGTCTCCGGGCTTGCCTTAAGGTAAACCACTTTCCCGGCTTCTTTAAGGAGCTTTCTGTTTTCTTCCCGCAGTGGAAGTCCTCCACCTAGCGAGATCACCATGTCTCTCCAGTGATCAGAGACGATGGTATTTAAAAGATCTGTTTCCATATCCCTAAAGGCAGCTTCGCCATCTGTAGCAAAGATCTCATTAATGGAACGTCCTTCCGTTGAAACTATGGCGCTGTCTGTATCCAGGATGTCCAGATCAAGCTTCTCTGACAGGATCTCACTTACTGTTGTCTTGCCGCTTCCCATGAAGCCTTCAAGAATTATGTTCCTTGTTCCGGTAACTTCCATGATAAGTGATCTGTAAACCCCATCAGCCTGCTCATCACTTATCTTAATGCCTGCATCAGCGTTCCAGAGTTCATAGGCATCAAGCCCCTGGTAAAGGAGCATCTTAAGCCCCGAAAATGTCTTGGCTCCTGCTGCCTTTGAAAGCTTAAGGAACTTGGTCTCAAGAGGCTTATACACCACGTCCAGAGCTGCATGTACGTGGTGATAGAACTCATCGTCCTCTATGACTGCGCTGTTTACGTCTGGGAAAAGACCTACTGATGTGCACTGGATTGCGAAAAAGCTCTTTTCACAGTCTAATACCTTCCTGTAATCTGCAAGGTCCATTGGGATAACACGCTCATCCCCGACTTCATCAGCTATTGCCACAGCCTTCTCAAGGGTTCTGTTAAGGATGTAAACCTTAGAAGCGCCCTTTTGAATACACAAATGAGCAGTTGGCCTTGCAACGCCTCCTGCTCCTAATATTACGACGGTCTCTCCCTCAAGCTCTATGCCTTCCTTTTGCATAGCACGGTAAAGACCAGTCATGTCTGTATTGTAACCGCGATAGCCGCCAAGGGCCTCATCCCTGACAAGGGTGTTTACGGCGCCAATGCTCTCAGCTAAGGGATCCACATACTTAAGGTAAGAAAGAACATCACTCTTATAGGGAACAGTTACATTCATTCCCTTAATGCCAAGTTCATAGGCTCCCCTTACAGCATTCTTAAGACCGCCCTCCTGCACTTCAAAAGGCACATACACAAGATTGGTATCTGTCATGTCTGCCAGTGAATTATGTATAAGAGGAGACATAGTATGTCTGACAGGATTACCGATAATTCCACAGGTGATAGTATTTCCGTCGGTATAATTTGGCATAGGCTGGCTCCTTACGCTTTTTTCTTAAGCCGAATTCTAACTATTATGTCAGTAACTACTGCAAATATCACAAGGCAGATAGCAAGGACCTGAGATACTGGAAGGCCAATTACAGGGATCTTAAGCTGATCGGTCCTAAGTGCCTCGATCCATGCTCTTCCAAGGCCATAGCCCCCAAGGTACAAAAGAATATTCTCGCCAACAAACTTCCTGTGTTTGAAATACAGAAGCATCAAAATAAACAGACACAGGTTCCACATACTCTCATAAAGAAATGTTGGGCTTACCTGAATATAGTTAGTAGCATCAGACATATGCGCCTTCATAAGCTCTGTTATCTCACCTGAGCGCACCATCTCAACAGGAAGTCTCATTGCAAAGAGGTTATCTGTGTACTCACCAAATGCCTCTCTGTTTGTGAAATTCCCCCATCTTCCCATGGTCTGACCAAACACAAGACCAAACATTATGGTATCTCCAAGAAGGAAGAAATTCTTTTTCTTGATCCTTGTATAGATAAATAAAGTGGTAAAACCTGCTATAACACCACCATAGATGGCAAGGCCTCCATTTCTGGTGTTAAAGATTGAAAGAAGATCATCCTTGTAATAATCCCAGGCAAAGATAACGTAATAAAGCCTTGCACCCACTATTGAAAAAATGATTATATAAATTGCCAAATCCCAGTAGTCATCAGGGTTCTGGCCTGACCACTTTGCAACTCTTGATATGATCAAAAGAGCTACCAAAAAGCCAAGGCCAATGATGACGCCGTACATGGCTATTGAAAATCCAAAAACTGAAAAGCTCTTGGGTACATCCTTAAGATATAGGCCTAGGTGTGGAAAGGCTATATCCATCTTCCCCATTATATCTGGCATAAAATCCTCCAACTGTTAATATCGCTGACTCAAAGTGGTTTCGCGATATCAAACGTTAAATCTGAACAGGATCACATCTCCGTCCTGAACCACGTACTCTTTTCCTTCCATGCGGACAAGGCCCTTTTCCTTGGCTGCTGACATGGAGCCCTCTCTTAAGAGATCTTCATAGTTAATAACCTCAGCCTTGATAAAGCCTCTCTCAAAGTCAGTGTGGATCTTACCTGCTGCCTGAGGAGCCTTAGTGCCGATCTTGATAGTCCATGCTCTTGTCTCATCTTCTCCTGATGTTAAGAAGCTCATAAGTCCAAGAGTTCTGTAACTTGCTGCGATGAGCTTATCAAGACCTGACTCGGACAGGCCGAGGCTCTCAAGAAACTCTGCCTTTTCATCCTCGTCAAGCTCAGAGATCTCAGCTTCGATCTGAGCACTGATCACGAACACTTCACTTCCTGACTTGGCAGCAAGGTCTCTTACTGCTGAAACGTACTGGTTTGATGCGCCGTCATCAGCAAGATCGTCGTCCTTAACATTGGCTGCATAGATAACAGGCTTCCATGTAAGAAGGTCAAGGCTGTTTACAAAAGCCTTATCTTCCTCATCCTCAAGCTCCAGCTCACTTGCCATCTTGTTATCTTCAAGAGTAGCCTTGATCTTCTCTAAGATCTCAAGCTCTTTTGCTGCGCTCTTGTCCATACGGGCAAGCTTGGCAACCTTGGCGATCCTTCTCTCAAGAACCTCAAGGTCAGCAAATATAAGCTCAAGGTTTATTGTCTCAATATCCCTTGCTGGATCTACAGATCCGTCAACGTGTACAACGTTAGGATCCTCAAAGCATCTTACAACGTGAACGATGGCGTCTGTCTCACGGATGTTTGCAAGGAACTGGTTTCCAAGTCCCTCTCCCTTGGAGGCGCCCTTTACAAGTCCTGCGATATCAACGAACTCAATGGTTGCTGGTGTGACCTTCTTGGAGTGGTAAAGGTCTCCAAGGAGCTTAAGTCTCTTATCTGGAACTGCAACAACACCAACGTTTGGGTCTATGGTTGCAAAGGGGTAGTTAGCTGCAAGTGCCCCTGCGTTTGTAAGTGAATTAAAAAGTGTACTCTTTCCTACGTTCGGAAGCCCGACTATACCTAGTTTCATTTTTTATTACCTCCAGCCCGTATTTACGGGATTCTTTCTATCTAGAATAATGAAATATACACCATTTTACACCAGAAATGATAAGTTTTGATTATTTTTTTACTTCCCAACTTTTATACAAAATTATAAAGGCTATACAGCAGCCTCAAACTGTTTTATCGCAAGAAGTAAAGAATCATCAGTCACATGTACATATGTATCCATCGTGGTGGACAACTGTGCGTGTCCCAAAATCTTTTGAAGAGACTTCGGATTAACTCCTCTCTCAATACATCTGGTAGCAAATGTGTGTCTTAATGCGTGCATACAAAAAGGTTTAATTCCTGCCTTGTCACATATCTTATAAAGGTTGGTATCATAAGTAGAATTCTTGATAGGCTCTCCGGTCCGGAAATTCACGAATATCAATTCCTTCATGTTTACTGTTCTCTCAAGTCCGGTTCTCGGATCCATGAAAGTTAATACCTGTGACAGTGCCATGGATTCTTTTCTGGTGTGCCGCTTTTGATACAACCCATATAATATATCAAAAGCTTCTTCAGTAAGCGGTATTGTCCTGAATCCGGCCATTGTTTTTGGTGGTCCAGCTCTCCAATACCCACGCTCATGTCTATACTCAAGTGCTTTATCAATTGTCAGGGTTCTATTCTCAATATCAAAGCTGTCCCAAGTTAGACCTATCAGCTCACCGGTTCTAAGTCCTGTCTGCAAAAGCAACCTAAATTGTTTTGCATTATGATTCTTATCTGCAAATTCGAGGAATTTTTCCTGTTCCTCCACAGTGAGAACTCTGCGCGGTGTCTTTACTTTTTTTGCTCTGAAGTTCACTGCATCAAGCGGATGCTTAGGAATAAGATCGTTTAGCAAAGCAGATTTGAACATTGAGCCAAGACAAATGTATGTCTGATAGACTGTAGATATTGCGTAATCTGCCTGCATTTCATTAAGAATCTGCTGACAATGCATCGCCTTAACATCTATAAGCAACATTTTGCCTATATAGTTTTGAACATTAGTGTAGTAGCGATCCTTATAATTTCTTATTGTATTGGGCGATAAATCCTGCTTAAATGTTTTGATCCAATACACAAACCACTCATCAACAGTCATGCTATATTCAATGGCTGTGCCTGGTTTTTTATCATCCTCAAGTCGACTTATCGTAACCCACTTTTTGGCTTCTGCAGCACTATCAAAATATTTTTCTACTCTTTTTCCACTCTTATTAGTAAATCTGGCAGAATATAAGCCATCCTTTCTCTGCACAATTCCTTCGCCGATTTCTCGACCTCTTAAATCTTTACCCACAATAACACTCCTTCTTATAAAAGAAGCATCATCACGCGTGTATAAAAATAACATAGAAAAGCCTTTTTTTCAAGATTGGCAGGCTCTGTCAGATGAGTTCCACATTATTTAAATACTCGTCAAACGCCTCTCGTTTTATCAATATTTTTCTTCCTACCTGAAATGAAATTTTGATCAAAGGGTCCTTACATAATTCCCTTATTCTGTTTATCCCAATATTCGAATACTCCGAAGCTTCTTCAACAGTCATTGAAGATTTGTGCCAAATTGGTACTCCAGGCGAATCAGACTTTGCCAAATCCTTCTTAACAGTTTTCTCTATCTTCTCCAATCCCAACTGTATACGAATTGACTTATTGATCTTTGCTTTCATAAAGTCCTCTGACAAACTGCCAATGTATCTTATGAGCTTACTACGACTTATAGTAGTTATCTGCTCTGCCATAGACGCTGATTCTTCATCAAGTCCCCCAATATGATCCAAAAGCACATGCGTGGGAAATCCTTTACTTCGATGAATCTTAGTCGTCACAGGTATTACCGTAATTGTAGGCGAATACTTATTTCCTTTATTATTTTGTACTATTACAACAGGACGCTCGCCTCTCTGTACAGATCCTATGTTTTCACCCAGATCTGCTAAGTATATGTCTCCTCTTAAAACTTCTCTCATATTTGTTATATCTCCTAAAAAAGGAGCGCTTCCTTCATAAATAAAATATGGAAGAAACGCTCCAAAATATTTATATTGTATCTATTTGTCCTCGACACCCGGATTTCGGAAGTCATCAGGCGGCTGCAGCTGACAGCTCCATAGGCTCTTTACCTCCCCGCGGATCTCGCCGGGCCGCTCCCATTACGATGAGTTGTGGCTGAGCGGAAGTATCATTATCCATGTTATTGTCATCGCCAGACCGGTGCTACCGGCTTTCAGTGAGGCTATATCGCACAAGGCGTACCTTTGGGGCTTGAATAACAGGAACGTACCTGATGAATGGCTATTTACTTTTCAATGTCCGACAAATGAGTTTTTATCCTCTCATCTATCCGAACAGAGAAGTTACTGATGGTACCCCTTAGTTTTTATATTTTTGAATTTTCTTAATTGCCTCGTTCAAAGATTTCAACACATTCTTATGTGAAACACCTTCTAGTTCAGCTATTTCACGCGCAGTCAAATCATTATAAAAATACAGTTTGAGCCTCCTTTTCTGAATATCTGTAAGAGTTTCAACAGCCTTACGTAAGCATTCTACCTCATCCATCTGGACAACTATATCCTCTGGTTCATCCTTTGAAAAAACAGAATATATATACTCAGTTTCTCCCTCCACATATCCGTCCAGTGAGCAGGTTCTGACTCTTCTCATTCTATGTTTAGCCTCATTTCTGTCATAATCCTTAAGCACCTCTCCCTGAGCTTTTGTCATGACAACAAATGGCTTGAACATAGATAATTCATCTCCATATTTTTCTATAAGCATTTCACTATCCAGCTCCGTGATAACAGCCCACTTGATTCCGCCTTTCATCCCAGGGTACTCATATCCCAGGTTGATTACTTCATATTCCTTATTATTATCTTTATTATTCATTTTCCGTTTCCTCCGATTTTTGAAAGTTGTCAGTTTCAAAAACCGGGCTTCACGGATATCTGCCTATGTAAGTTTCCCAATTAAAAATGTTCAAATCTGAACCTTATTCAGAGAAAACAGAGAAAAATCTCCGAAATGAGTTCAAATTTGAACGCTAAAAATTGGCATAATAAAAAGACGGTAGCAAAACAGAATACCCGTCATGGATATTTCCTCTGTTCTGCTCCGCCTTTCAACATCAATTACTGTTCATAGTCCGTCTAAGCAAACTCTTGCTGCATGCTGCGAACCTTCCTCAATTACGGATTCAACGCCCAATTCATACAGCTCATATCAATATTTAGTTGTATTCATGAATGCCTTTTTTTGCATTCTTTTTTCTTTTCTGCGGATTCTGGCAACCTTTCTTCTGTCCTTAAAAATAAATGGTCCCTCTCCCATATTCATTATGACAAGCCTTCTTCCGCATTCTCTGCAGGGCTCTATAATGCGCCCAATATCCATATCGGTATCACACACCCATTTCCCACAATATGGGCAATGTAATTCCTCCAATTCCCTCTCAAAGCAAGCCGTTACATTTATATTTGCCATTGCATTTTCTCCCAACAATTCTTTTACCCTTCCTAATTAAGATCAGATTCCCCGGAATTGCAATGGCCCACATCTTATTCGGCCATATAAGCATTTACACACTTTTTCATAACAATCACTAGCTCCCCACTTAGTGATATGTTTTCCCAAATAATGACTCCTCCTTTCTGCAACGATAGGCATTTTATCACATAATCACTGGTATTTGGCGGATTTAATGAAGTTTGTTAAACATTAAACGTAGTTTATATGTTTTTTATTGCGTAATTGTTGAGTGTTTCTCAATTAATGTAAAAGAGCAGCCTCAAAGCTGCTCCCTAAACATATTTCATCCACCATCTATGCTGTTCTGGTCTTGGTATAATTCCTTCTTCTATATCTTCCATTTCTCTTCTGACAGCATATATCCACATCAAGATTCCAAAAATTGCCATGCCCGCTCCTTTTTTACTCTCAAGAGTTGAGCGACTTATCTGTAATTGTCTGGCATACTCCTCGTTAGTAAGGGAACTTGCCTCTCCAGTAAAAAAGCAATCTGTAAGTATCGTCCTGATAAGCTTACCATCCTTACGTCTGTCTTTTTCGGGATCATATGGCGTACCTGACACATTACCATCAAGCATCCTCTCTATTTTATCAAGCATCACATCTGATTTTCCCTTGATCCAAATAGTACGTACAAGTTCCCATATAAAATCTCCACGTCCTCCATATTCGGCAGGAATTGGTATCGTTTTATCATGATTAAAAACATTCGGCATTTGATCAACCAGAAGAATGTACCAATGTCTAAGCCTGAGCTTCTGGGATTGTATGACTGCAGGCACCTTGTTATTTGCGTCCTCTTCAGCTACAACTTGTCCTGCCAACAATCTTGTAAGCATGTCCTCTGCAAATTCAGAAGCATCTTTAACATCAAAACCCTCTTGCTCACATAACTCTGCTGCAAGTTTTTCCGCTGTCATTCTAGTTTCTTTAGGCATAACCCCTCCTTTATGCACAGCTTAAAAGCAAAAACAGGGAGACAAAACACTACATGTTCCAGTCCCCCTGTCATAACCATTGTTTGCATTTTTGTGGCATTGTAGTTTCAGAATTTATGATTTTGTGTCTCTTCTCTCCAGTTCTATTGTTAGTAATTTCATATATAAAAGAATTCTCTTTGAGCTGATTTTTTTTAGCTGATTTTCGACTACAAATTCCATTCTTCCCTGCTCCCCGAAAAGCAGCTCATCTATTGAAAAATTCAGCTCTTTAGCAAGCTTTGCAACGACTTCAACTGGTATCTTAGTTCTCCCGGCTTCATACTCAGCTATGGTATTTGCTGTTCTCCCAATCCTTATCCCTAACGCTTGCTGTGTGACTCCCGCTTCAAGTCTATATCTTTGAAGTCTCTTGCCAACTTGAATATGAAATTCTTTAGCTTCAGACTTCTTTTTTGGGTTATCTCTTTTCACTCGTTTTCTCCTATTCCCTACATCACATGATACAAGCAATGGTCGTTAACGATTCACAGAGTTATCCATATTTTTCAGCCAAAACCACCAGTGTTATTGGTGGTTTCATAACTACTACTGTAAAAACATCTCTATTACCGCACAAAGTACATACAAAAAATCCCGATACACGACAACCCTTATTGCCAATGTATCGGGATAAGTAATGATTATTCTGTTGTAACAACTGTCAATACTCAAAAAAGCTGAGAATATCTTCATAAATAATAACTGCCTCTGCATCTCTGCCAAGTACCTATAATTATGCTCCTATTATAATAAAAAACGAGACTGATCTGTAAGCCCCGGCTATCGCCAGCAATAGCAAATAATTAATCGTCATTTGCACAGAAATGGAGTAAAATAATCTGAAAGATTGGAGGATACCATGATCACACGTGATGAAGCATTTACACTACTTAAGAAATATAACAAAGATCCATTTCATATCCAACACGCCCTTACTGTTGAGGCTGTTATGCAATGGTATGCTAACGAACTCGGGTATTCAAATGAAGAAGAGCACTGGGGTATCGTTGGATTACTCCATGATATAGATTTTGAACTTTACCCTGATGAGCACTGCCTTAAAGCCCCCGAGCTTCTCAGAGATGGCGGTGTCAGTGATGATATAATCCATTCCGTTTGCTCACATGGATATGGAATAACTGTCGGGAACGGAACCACAATAGATGTTGAACCCACCTTAGAAATGGAAAAGGTACTCTTCGCTGCGGACGAACTTACTGGGTTGATCTGGGCCGCTGCCCTTATGAGGCCATCAAAGAGTACAAAAGATATGGAGCTCAAGTCTCTGAAAAAGAAATACAAGAGTAAAGGATTCGCTGCCGGGTGCTCAAGAGAAGTTATCGAAAGAGGTGCCGCACAGCTTGGTTGGGACCTTGAAAAGCTTCTCATTATGACACTACAGGCAATGCAGGCATGTGAAGATACTATAAATGAGGAGCTTGCTGCTGAGCACATTTCAAGTAAGACAGCCTAATTCCGCCTATATTGAAGCGCAGCCGATGTCTATATACACCAGCTGCGCCTTTGCTTTACGTTAAAAAAGTTTTCTTCCAAGCCATATACAGAGTAAGCGTAAAATAAATGGTGTTAGACAAATTAGAGGCTTCGGAGTAATTCCGAAGCCTCATTATAAAACGGTGATTCTTACATCGGTTTAAGTTCGTGTTCTGCAAGCCTTGCATTTTCAGCCACCCAGCCAAGCTCCGGCATGCTCATCCGGCAGATGTAGTACCACTCGGTATAGCGCCAGACAGCCTGCTTGATCTCTATCTTGTCATACTGTGAGCCATCATCATCGACCAGGAGTACAAGATCGCCTACGTTAAACCTTGGATCACAGGTTGGATCTCCGGCACAATCTTCACCACCAGTAGCCTGCGCTAATAATTCGTCATTCAGTTCGATATTTTTATCTTTCATATAAGAACTCCTCTATTATGGATGAAGCCTCATCTCAGGAATTTCAATGGGTCTTCCTAATACGGGATTATCAATTGTATACCACCAGCAGAAGTTTATCCATCTTAATGCGGTTACAGTGCCTGGACCAGCGCTTGCTTCTAATCCCTTGATATATAAAGTATCACCAATTCTGTATAAGGGTTCACAAGAGGGCTCGTCACTTCCTCCACTAGCCAAGCTCATTTCTTCATCAGAAAGAGCTTTATTCATTTCTTCCACTTTTGAAAGTATTTCATCCCTTGTCATGTCATTTGCCTTTCTGGTTTATTAAACCTAATGTAACCTCAGTATTGATATTGTAAACGGTAAAGTATATTTCATAGACGTCAATCAGTAAAGTTCCTCTTCAGGGAACTCATATGTTCCTGTTTCAAAGCGTATGGTATAGAAATAATTCCCATACCATTCATCAATTGAAACAATCTCTCCTATACCAAGATCTTCTAAGCCAGACACATGAACCCGATCACCTACATTGTACTTAGGTGTTGTATCTGAACCGCCATTTCCACCTGTTGCCATTGCCATGTCACTGTCGGAAAGAGCTCTGTTCTTAACCTTATTCTTCATTTCATTAACCTTAGCCATAATCTCGTCATTAATTCTTGTCTATTCGGTCGTTTTCGATGTCTATTCGGTCTTCGCTGGATTCGGAAGACTCCAACAAGCCGCCTGTATGGCGGCTGTTAGGCAGCTTTATCCGGCAGCCTGAGACTCTTCGGATTTTATTGATTACCGAACAGACATGAAAATCTACCGAATAGACATGAAAATCTACCGAATAGACAAGAATTATTGTTTTGAAATTCCGTCCATGCTAAAGTCATATCATCAAGAAACGAAAACAAATGAATCACAAATAAACACTATCAAAACTACACATCAAGCAAGGAGGAAGTTACAATGGCAGATAACAAGAACATGGAACTTAATGATGATATGATGGCAAAGGCAGCTGGCGGAGTAGAAGAGGCGAATACACCAGCTCCTAAATACAAAGTTAGTGATCTAGTTCTTTTAGCTGAGTATCCACAATTTGGTACGTATACCATTTCAAATATAACCAAGTATTCGCCTGAAGATGGTTGGGAATATACAATAACAAATAACGATAGTGGTTTACCAGAGGATTGTATTGAGAGTATGCTAGTTCCTGCATAATAATCAATTTAGCGTCACGTAAAAAGGAGCCTCTTTAAAACAAGGAGTCTCCTTAGTGTATTAATCATTGAGCCAAGAGAATTCATGCAAGGACCTGTTATAGGAGAGCGTGGTACTACATCTGCCGGATGAGCATGCCAGAGCTGGGATGGGTTGCTGAAAATGCGAGGCTTGCTGAGCACGAATTAAAGCCGATGTAATGATTAACGTCTTATAATGAGGCTTCGGAGTTACTCCGAAGCCTCAAGTTTGTCTAGCACCATTTATTTTACGCTTACGATCTTTTCCTGTGGTATGTGATTCATGATGAACCTCCCTCGTTATTTGATGGGGTCATCTTAGCAAAACAGGGGAGGAATTTATACAACACCAACTATTTTACGCTTACTATTATTTTCCGCTGCCTATCATATA
Organism: Butyrivibrio sp.; assembly: GCA_015056565.1. GTDB lineage: Bacteria > Bacillota > Clostridia > Lachnospirales > Lachnospiraceae > Butyrivibrio. The sequence continues at coordinate 22,798 of SVGB01000023.1, read as the reverse complement.
AAATGTGGGGTCACAAAAAATAGACCATGGATTATCACCATGGCCCAGAGCGTTTTATATGTGCATTATTGGTTCAATCTTCCAGCCATTATCCTGTGAAATATACGTCATTCCAACCTCAATGCCTGCACCGAGGGTATCGTCTCCAGCATACCAGCAGATAAAGATTTCATCATTATCACCCTTAACCCTGTAGTGGTTAGCATACTGCTCTGTAGAAAGCTTATCTACTACAAAGCCGTACATATCATAATCATCAGACCTTCCTGCTCCGCCTGCAGCCTTAGCCATAGTTTCGTCTTTGAGTATCATGTTTTTGTTATCTGCCATTGTTATTACCTCCGATTTGTTAGTCATTACAAGATCTCTATTATCTTCCATCTTCCCTGACCTACAAGCTCTACTATTACTTCTGTACCGGGATTTATGACATTAATTGCGTCATAATGAGCTATGACATCCTGACCGCCATCCAAAGTAACTTCAATCATATCTTTGTAGTATGGATGTTCATGAATGCCTCGTACTATGGCATGTCTTGTGCGGCCTTTTTCCTCGTCGTCTCCACCAGCTACACTTGCCATGATTTCGTCATTAAGTTTTATGTTCCTCTCATCCGTCATCCTGCGCCCTCCTTTTATTTTTTCCATCAACATGCCGGAGTATACTCTGTCTGTTTGATCATCTATTCAAGTTCACACTCTTTATAGAACACCTCTATCCGTCTTCTTGCCTGCTTTTTGTCAATAACTCCAAGATCCAGGGATTTGGAGATCATGCCACTATAAAACTTGAACACGTCTCCTGCCACAAGAACCTTAAGATACTTTGACTGATTCTTTAGGCCATTTTTTGCATAGTCTCGAAGTCCTTTTATTATGATGGTTACAGCCTGAACCTCCGCTGATATCTGAGGGTCATTATCACTGTCGTCCTCAAACATTTCATCAATATATTTCACGCATGCATCATAGACTTCGTCAAAATATTCATGTCTGAACATCACAAAGTATCTGTCTACATATGCTAAAATCTGCTGTTTCCTGTCAAGTTCTTTGTTGATTCTTGGGCTTTCCACCCTCAACAGGTATTTATCTGCGTCAAAAAACAGTTTCATTTTTCACCACTCATTCGTTAGATTTAGTTCCATGTTTTTTCTGATATCTAGCTTATTCTGATTCCCGGTGCCAAAACAAAAAGATCTACGAGGAGCAGGATTATTGTTACTCCCCATAGAACATACCTTGGTTCTGATGGGAGCTTATACCTGAACCGGCTCTCTTTCGGGTGTTTTACCATTACCCATGTAAACATAAATCCCCAAAACAGCGGTATAAACATGAATCTGACCGCAATAGAGAAGAAAGGATTCGCATCAAAATATCCCTCTCTCATGAGTATTGAATTCATATCTACAATAACAGCAAAGACTGATGAAGCAATAAATGGCAGCAAGTGAAGTCCAAGAGCAACATGGAAACGTTCCTTCCTGTCATCAACATGCTTTATGAAGTAGTATGACATGTAGTTAAGAGCAAACATGGTAAATACTATACCGGTGCTTCCTAAAATCCCCAGTACAATTCTCATTATCGCCACAGTGCTGTCCGGGAATAGTTCAAAAACATTGCCCCAATCCCCGAAAGCACCAAACAGCCCATTTACCATGAAATACCCAAAGCCAAGGCACATCTGCATGGCATAATACTGAATGAGAAAAACTCTAAGTCCTGGTCCCATCTGAATTTTTATGATCACAAAGAATAATAGAATAGCGACCAGCGCATTGATTACAGATGCACTTCCTCCAGCTGCCATGGCCCTGTGAAAAGGAGATAATGCCATAAAGTCATAATCATCCGAACTTAAAACCGCCACCGCTGAAAACCAGATTACTTCATGGTCATAGATAATATCTGTCAGAAAATGAATAAACTCGTGAACTGGCACTGACAGTACAAATGCCAGCATTCCACTCATAGTGCAGTTCAATAGTGAAAAATCTTTCCTATTCATGTCCATTCCTCTCCAAATCATCTTTCATCACCAAGAGGGTCCATGATCCAACCACCAGCGAAGGCAAACAGCCCTACTTTTGCTCCTTCAGCTATAGATTTTCCATCCTTTGGACTTGCAGTAACTTCCCCGCCGTCATCGAAACGGACCATATAGCTTCCATTTTCAAGGAGCATGATAACTATGCCTACTGCATCATAGATTTTTTGACTGCTTGCAACACCAAAACCACCAGAAACATCTGCAAACAGTTCATCGGAAAGTGCCATGTTTTTGTTATCGTTCATAAGACAGGCCCTCCTACAAATATTAAGCCAATTGAATGACATCAAAGAGCAATTTCAGGATACCAGTGCTGGAAAGGAGCACCATTCACTACATACATGATCAGATACTCCCATTCACCCTCATTTCGCCTGCGATCCTCCACAATTCCAACGACCGTTGACACAGTGCCATCATCTCCGGTGAATTTCAGCTGTACCCTGTCTCCGATATCATACTTGGGGCCGGGAATCTCGCTTCCATTACCACCACTCGCATTCACAACTGCTTCATCTTCCAACCTTCTGTTCTTGTTATCTGCCATTTAAAATCCTCCGTTCTCCATTTTGTCCGAAGTACGTTATTTGTTACTGTCCTTTTTATCCAGTATTGATATTGCTGCTACTATGATGCCTCCTGCCATTACAGCCAGCCAGCTGTATTCAAATGATCCGATAAAGCCCCATACAAGCATTACAAATACCGATACCATACATATGATTGGAATAAGTTTCTTAGCGTTCATTGCACAACCTCCCGAATTGTCACTGGTTATTCTTCTACAGTTGGAAATTTTGAACTTGCCATTGCGTTTTCCCTCCATGTTTTCAGATTGCAATTTCAGGATACCAGTGCTCATATACCTTTCCATTAACTTCATATCGAACAAGATATTCCCATCCCCCCGGATTTGCACGCCTGTCATCAACAACACCTGTTACTGTTGTAACAACGCCCTCATCATTTGCAAACTTGAGCTGAACAGTATCACCAATCTCATATTTTGGCCCAGCAATCTCTCCGCTGTTTCCACCGGCTGCATTTGCCATCATCTCATCATTAAGTTTCATGTTCTTGTTATCTGCCATTGTCATTTCCTCCTTGATTGATCTGTTTTTTGTTAGTGTTTATCTGTGTTTCTTTTGTTTTTCGCTTCTTGATGATACGACTTTATCATGAGCGGAATTTCATAACAATAATTCCTGTCTATTCGGTCGTTTTTGATGTCTATTCGGTCTCCGCCTGCAGCGTCCATACATTACACCCTCATCACAGCATCCGCATTATGTTTTTCAAGATACTTATCCCTTGCCTTTTCTCCTACTACGCAAACGCATTTATATATACTTTCAAGCCTATCCTTTTCTCTCTTGACCGCCTCAGAATCATCTCCCCATATAAGCAAAACGGGCAACTCTTCCTTGATGTTTTCCTTAGAAATCTGTTTTTCCTGCGGGATATATTTCCTCAGAACCTCTTCCAATACCTTAATCTTTACAGGCTTACTGATATAGTCAGAAAAGCCCATGGAAATATAGCTTTCTTTTGCCCCAACTATTGCATCCGCAGTAAGCGCAATCACGGGCGTTCTCTTCAGGATATCTGCTTTTTCCATTTCTTTAAGTGTCTCTTCACCGTTCATGTCGGGCATCATCTGATCAAGAAGAATGCAGTCATAACTTTTCTTCCCTGCCATTTCAATACACTCTCTTCCTGAAGTTACAAGATCCAGCTTTATTTCGGTATCCCGCAAGAGTCCCTCCATAACCTCAAGGTTCATATCGTTATCATCAACTACAAGGAGCCTTGCATCTGGCGCATACAGTTCCATATCTTCAGCTTTAGTGCTTTCCGTCTGCAAAAGAACCGCTTTCGAAAACTCACCTATCGGCGTAATGTCTACAACTGCCTGCGGAATATATACGGTAAATACAGAACCCTGCCCGTAACTACTTTCAACTTCAATCCTGCCATCCATCATTTCCACCAGTTTTTCAGTGATAGACAGCCCCAGACCTGTTCCCTCTATATTCCTGTTTTTCTCCTCATCCAGTCTCTGGAAGTTTGAAAAGAGCTTATCCCTGTCCTCATCTTTTATGCCTATACCAGTGTCAGATACTTTTACCTGCAAAAGAACTTTCCCGTCATCCGGTATTTCTTTTGCATCGACATCGATTGTCACGCTGCCCTCACTGGTATATTTTATGGCATTGTTTATGATATTCAGCATCACCTGACGTATCCGTATCTCATCTCCATTAAGCTTTGAGGGGATATCCGGTGATATATTCATATAAAACCCAAGTCCCTTGTTTTCAGCTCTGGGCTCAGTGATGTTTTTTACATCATTGAGAACTGATGCAACGCCATAATCCATGGGAATGATTTCGAAATTTCCCGAATCAATCTTGCTCATATCAAGGATATCGTTTATAAGGGACAAAAGAGTATTTCCCGCGCCTTTTATATCAAGAGCATATCTCTTTATCCTGCTATCCTTTGCATCCCGTATTATCATCTCATCCATGCCAAGGATGCCGTTTAAGGGAGTTCTGATCTCATGGGACATCTTTGCCAGGAATTCAGACTTTGCATTATTTGCAACATCAGCTATGTTTCTTTGCCTCTCCAGTTCCTCCATAGTCTGTGTGAGTTGCAAATAGTCAGGCGTCTCGATTATGAACAGCATAGTCATGGCTGCAATTGAAGCCATATAACAAGTTAAAAGAACCTTAGGAAAGAACACAGCCTGAAGAAAGAATCCCAGAACAATAAGAATCATGAACAGCCAGATGGCCATCTTCTGTCTTTTTTCAAGCCTGTCTCTGTAGGTCCACAATAGTATCGATGAAGTAGTCCCCACAATTATCTGGATCCCGTAAGACAAAAAATACTCCGGCCCATGAATGTACTGCCCGTTTCCGTCAAAGGTAAACACCCATCCGGTAAATACATTAAGCGTCATAATGCAGATGTACACTATAATCGCAGCCGTATTAAACGCCATATATATCCTGCTCTTTTTAGTTTTTACAAAGGAATTAAGGTACCTTGCGAATCCCCAGAATGAACCCGCAGTAGTATAAAAATAGACAGTATTAACAAGGATATTAAGCACAGGAGGGATCATTTGACCGTAGTCAATCATCCGTCCTGTGATAATATCCATGATCTCACTTATAAGAATCCAGGTCACCCACTGCCTGTAGCGGATATTGCTCTCGGACGCCTTGGGATATTCCACGTGAAGATACAAAAGTAGTATTGCAACAAAGCCTGTTGCGGCCAGTTCAAAGTAAATATTGTACATAGGGTATAGTCCTATTATGTAGTTTTATTTCTTCTTTTTGTTTACCTGGCTCCACCATACAGGATAAACGATTCCCTGTGTCTGACCTGCCTTTTCAAGCATCCTGATCATCTCGATGTATTCTGCATCTGATACGATCTGCATAGTGTCGTCATAAGGGCATTTCCAAAATGGATCACCATAGCCTGATTCAACCTTATTCATAGGCTTTCCGCAAACCGGGCATGTAGCCTCATTTGCCCCACCAACTCCACCAATTGCCTGCGCCATGTCTTCATCTGATACAGCGGCATTCATCTTTTTCTTGAGCTCGTTTGCCTCGTTACGGTACTTTCCAATAAACTGTGTGTACTTGTTTTCTTCCATGTTTTTTGCTCCTTTCCCGCTGCCTTAATGCAGCCTGCATGCTTGTTTAAAATTCTGTTACAACTGCCTTGTATATAAAAGCGCCATCATAGTAGAAAGACACTTCATCTCCTAGAGAAAGATTTCCCAGAGAAGATATAGTATATGCGTTCTGCGAGTACTCAAGCCCGGCGCCTACGGTCTTTGGCATCTCATTTACAGCGAAAACATTTATTTCTGTCCCATCATAGTTTTCAACCTTCAGCTTTGTAAGGTCAAATTCCTGATCTGATGATGTGGGATTTGCAAATATGATCTGGAAATTATAGGTATCGCCTACAAGCACAACCGCAAGGTCTTTTACCTCTACTCCGTTTTCATTAGTATAGATAACCTCCCCTGTCTGAGAGGCAGCGTCCTTGATATCATATGCAACCTCTATGTTGTACATTCCATCATCCACCATATACATGTAAACCCAGGTGCCTTCCTCAAGTTCACCCTCACCGTTGTAATTGCAGATATAAATTTCGTCATTGTCGCCCTTAACGTTATAGTGGTTGTAATATTCATCTTCAGGAAGCTTGTCCAGAACTTTGCCTATCATATCATAGCTTTCACCGGTATATGTAAGCGTAGATATGATATCATCAGCAAGCTCCTCTGCGTCATCGCCGTCAAGCCAAAACACAAGCTCTCCAAACTCTGTAGTAGTTTCAAATATGTAATTTGCAACCTTGTACTTAACACCGCTATACTCTTCCTTTGAGTAGTACAGGGTTGCATCTATATCTCCATCACCCAGAAAGACCCTCTCAAAGGTCTCAGCACCATACTGATGTGCTTCCTTCGCAGTATATTCATTAAGAGTCTGTCCTTCCTTTGGAAACTGGTATACATCGAAATCCATAAGATGCGCATCGCTCTTGTAATATGCGATCATGTCATCTCTTCTCTCCTCTTCAGTAACATCTGCACCGTAGTAGTCGGAGGGAACTGCTATGATATAGCCAGTGGTGCCAATAGCAATATCTACATATTCTTTTGTACTCTCATCTTCGGTAGCTGCCTGCTCCGTATTGAAATCTTCTACAATCTCATTATTTATGCTTTCCAAAGCTGCATTATTTCCCGCGTCAGATGTTTCTTTATTCATTTCATTGCCGCAAGCACAAAGCACCGAGCTTGCAACAAAGCAAGCTGTCATGATAACTGTTGTCTTTCTCATCAAGTAATCCTTCCCTTCACAGAACTTGTTATCTAACATCGTAAGTTCCTCCTTATTGATCGCTCTTTTGTTGGTGTTTATCCGTGTTTCATTTGTTACCGTTTCCTGATGAGATGACATTATCACGTGCTAAAAGAGCTTGCCATAATTCCCGTCTATTCGGTCACTTTTCATGCTTATTCGGTCGTTTTAAAGTAGGATTATCCCCCAACCTCAAACCTTCATAATTGCATCCACTTCATGCTTTTCAAGATACTTATCCCTAGCCTTTTCACCTAAAGCGCAGGTACATTTGTAAATATCTGACAATCTCTCTTTTTCTTCCTTAAGTCTCTCTGAATCTGTTCCCCAGATGAGAAGTGTCGGAAGCTCTCTTTCCGCACTTGGCCTCTCCTGCTGCTTATCCAGTGGAATATACTTTTTTATGGTATCCTCAAGTCTGTCATATTTGACAGGTTTACTTAAGTAATCGGTAAAGCCCTTTGCAATGTAGCTCTCTCTTGCTCCCATAATGGCGTCCGCAGTCAGCGCGATAACCGGAATATCATTAAGGATATTTTCGTCCATCATTATCTTAAGGGTCTGCTCTCCGTTCATTCCTGGCATCATCTGATCAAGAAGTATCAGGTCAAAAGAACTTTCTTTAACCTTTTCAATACATTCAGGCCCACTGGTAACCATCTCAAGCTTGATCTTCGTGTCTCGAAGAAGTCCATCTATAACCTCAAGATTCATCTCATTGTCATCAACCACCAGTATTCTGGCCTTTGGCGCGTATAATGTAGGCTCCGGAGTTTCAATTTCTTCCACAAAATTCTTCACGGCTTCGCTGAAATCGCCTATAGGCTCGTTATTTACTACTTTCTGAGGAATTATAATGGTGAAAGTGCTTCCCTGACCATACTTACTGTCCACAAGTAACTTTCCGTTCATAAGCTCTGTCAGATGCTTGGTTATATTAAGGCCCAGCCCCGTTCCCTCGATATTCCGGTTTTCCTTTTCATCAAGCCTTTGGAACGAGGAAAAGAGCTTTCCCATATCCTCAGGCTTTATTCCCCTTCCCGTATCTGACACTTTAATTGTCAAAAGAGCTGTTCCTTCACTACCGGCTCTGTCCGCCATGACCTTCATATGTACAGAGCCTTTTTCAGTGTATTTAATAGCATTATTTATTATATTGAGCATGACCTGCCGGATCCTTATCTCGTCTCCGCAAAGTTCATTTGGAATATCAGAATCTACATCAAATCTATATTCAAGGTTCTTGCTAAGTGCCTTAGGCCTGGTCATGTTGATCACATCATTAATGACCGAAGCAACCCCATATTCCACAGGTATGATTTCAAAGCTTCCTGCCTCAATTTTACTGAGGTCAAGTATGTCATTTATGAGGGATAAAAGAGTATTTCCTGCACTTTTGATATCAAGGGCATACTTTTTGATCTGCCTGTCCCTGGTGTCCCTTATTATCATTTCATCCATTCCCAAGATTCCGTTTAATGGAGTACGGATCTCATGGGACATATTTGCAAGGAACTGATCCTTGGCCTTGTTGGCATTATAAGCTTCATTTGCCTCAATTCTGATCCCGATAAGCTGCTTGATGGTATGAACTGTAGCGCATATGAGGAATCCCAAAAGACCTACTGCCATAAGAAGTCCGGAAAAAACTCCATTATGTGCCAAAAGATACATCATTATCTGTCCCACAGCAGCTATAGCAAGCACCATAAATCCCACAGCCACATAACTGTAGTCTTTTGTAAGTCCCTGTGTAAAATCCTTTATAATGGTATATCCAATAACAACAATGCTTATAAGAGCGCAGCTTGCAGCAATAATAAAGCTCCTGACAAGCGGCATCTTTCCTAATATAAAGAAGATCATCAGCACCACAAAATCGACTATCTCAATGATCCCTGCAAGAGTCAGCAGTTTCGTATAACGCTGTTTTTGAAGTGAATCAATGAACACAAGGAATGGAATCGGTAGCAGTATTACCATAAGGAATGGAATGTCAGACATGACTGATGTGTTACGGGTATAGAACTGCCTGAAGATAGAATTTGACATTACCCAACACGCACCAAGAAGAACACCTATGGACAGGTGCTGCATTTCAAGATATTGCTTATATATAATCTGATAGACGACAGATGCCACCAGGCAGATTATTCCCAGAGACATTATAAGTATTCCCACAAAGAGCTCTGCACCATACTGGGAAAAGAAATGTGCCCATATCCCAAGCCTGGTTCCGTAGTAAACCTCATATACAACCCCGGAATTGTATTCATACTCCACGCGCAGAGTTTTCCCTGCGTCCTCCGGATAAAGCGGAGCCATAACAAATACTTCAGCAGATCTGTCTCCCAGCAGAAAATAATCTTTTGTTTTCTGCTCTATCCTTAGATTTCCATCCACGTAGACTTTCATGTCCATTCCTCTAAGACACATAGAAGAGATATCCTTATCAATCTCAGATGGAAGTGTTGTTTCCAGCGTGATGTCCCCATCAGCTTTCCCCGGGACAGCATAGGATACCCTGCTACCGTCTTCCCGGATCTCTACCCAGTTATCCCCGGGAAGCTGATAACAAATAAAGCCATCTCTTGGTGTGTTATGTGGAAATACTATCTCTCCGATGATTATGTATCCAAATACAAGAATGAGCATAACTGAAAGTGCATTCTTGATATACTTCATAGGCAAACCTCTAATGTAGGGCCGTACTGTTCTTAGGGTGTACTCACTCAATAGTCTCTTTTATTTCTCTGATGATCTCGGCTGCGCTGTCATAGTCAAAATCTGACACTAAAGAAGCTGCTGTTTTAAGTTTCTCTTTCTGCGTGATCCTGAAGGAATATCCGGAAAGCTTGCCAATAAGCTGCGATGACTTCTCATCATCGAAATCATCCAGCGCTTCAAGGAGCTGCTCAGAGATTTTCCTTGCTTCTTCACCTGTTATCTCATCAGCAGGAGGTGCCATATTTGCTTCGCCAATCGGTTTTATAAGGAGAATAAACTCTTTGTACATATCAAGAGTCTTTTCATGATTATTATTTATGGTATCCATGTGCTTCTCCCTGGCGGCCAATTCAAGAGTTTCAAAAGCCTTCGCAAGTTTTACATTGCCAACCATTTTGGAATTACTCTTAAGGGCATGGACATAGGTCATGTAATCTTCCAGATTATTACTCCCCAATGAATCTTCGACATTTTTCAGGTTCTTCTCATAGTTTCTGTAATAGCGTGAAAGGGCAGAGATATACTTCTCCTGCCCTCCCGTATATTCCATACCAAGTCCGGTATCTATCCCCGCTTTTTCCAAAAATTCAAAATCGTATCCCATAAATATCCTTCCTTATCCGAGAACATCGATGATCTTTGCTACAAGTTCTGATTTTTTTGCAGGCTTAACTACATAGCCCTGAGGTTTAAGTTCCACCAGCGTCTTAACTACCGTCTCCTTCTCTTTTACCCCTGTAAGGAATACCACCGGTATATCCTGTAGTTCCTCATCTTCCCTTATCAGCTTGTACACATCAGGTCCATCCATCTCTGGCATCATGTAATCTAAAAGGATCAGATCAACCTTTTGTTTTTCCAGAAATTTAAGCGCATTTTTTCCATTTCCAGCCAAAGTCACTTCATAGAACTCTTTCAGATGCTCTTTTATCTGCATTAGCTGTTCTGCGCTGTCATCAACTGCAAGTATATGTTTTCTCCGGATACCATCGGGATTCGGATTTACATACTCTGATAAAAGGGCATAATCATCTTCCCCGGATGCGTACTTGCTCTCGACTTCATCCAGCTTGTCATACAGGACAAAAAGTGAGACCGGTCTTGACATAAAAAATATTTTCTCAAGAGTGGTGTACTTTATAAACAGGCTCTTATCCTCAGAGTTACATACTACGATCAATGTCAGAACACCAAGCTTTGCACACTCCTTTAATATGTTATAGTTTTTGACCGTTTCCTTAGTTTCATTCCCAAGGCATATGATGATAACTCTTGGCATCTCATTTGGGACAGTCTGAAAAAGCGCATCTTGCGTGGCTGCACACTTAATAACGTTATAGTCCCTGTCGTCTGCAAGATGATTGCATATATCAGAGGCTATTCTTCTGTTCTTTCCGGTTACCATGATTTTTAATTTTTTCATAGTTTTTTCCCATCACTGTAAGACATGCATTGTCCAACCGCCGGCAATCGCAAATAGACCAACGTTTGTTCCTTCAGCAACACTTTCATCCGAATAGCTTGTAGCTATTAGTTCTGCCCCATCATCAAAGCGCACCTGATACTGCCTTCCTGGCAGATGCATGATCACTGTTCCTACCGCATCAAAGTCCTTAGTTTCCTGATTACCGGAATTACGTCCCCCCGTAGCATTAAACATCTCCTCATCCAGCAGCTGAACATTCTTTTTATCTGCCATAGCCCTGTTCTCCTTCTTTCATAAAGCAAATCCTCTTACTCCTGATCATTACCACGCATAGTTTCCAGATCCCTGTTCATATCTTTTATCTGTTTTTTCCATATCAGGTATTCTGTAAGCCATATAAGCGCATAGGTGGCTGTAAACATAACAAATACTATAAACAGTATGTCATGGGGAAACCATCCAAGAAGTTCACTTATCACAAGCATAGTGATAAAGGTCACTATGTAGTGTGAAAAAGTAGCCCTTCCCAAAGACCACTCCTCAACGTCATAAACGGTTGCTCCACCATATCCAACAAGTCCCATAATAGCAGAGCCTATAAAATGAAGTGCCATATATGGTTTGTCAATGACAGTTCCCGCAGGCGTAAAGAGTATATATGTGGTCAGTCCTACAAGTATACCCAGCGTAAAGCCAAGTAACGCTCTGAACATAAATTTATTTCTTATATCCATCGTTACCTCCTTTCGCAAGAGCCCTCTTGACATCTCTTACTCTTCTTCTGGCAACCCATGTACTCTCGCCGTTTTCCAGTTCGACACCTATAGTCCCTACTGCCGAAAAGTCAAAGCTCTTTACCTTGTGAAGGTTAAGGATCTCAGACTGCGATATGCGCACAAAGCGATCAGGATCCAGGATTTCTTCCAGTTCCCTGAGATTCTTTTTTACCTCATAGACTCTATGCCCTGTTTCAACCATAACCTTCCTGTTGGTAATGTATAATCTTACAATCTGCCTTTGTGGTAGCATAACAACACTCTCCTTAAAATATGCCGGTACCATCGGAATCTTTTTGTTGGCATATCCCTGGATAGCAGCTATGACTCCCTCAACGTCATCATTGCGCTCATTATTTGTAATGAGTACGTTAAGTTTTGGGCAGTCCTTATCTATTACCAATTTTATATCCAGTAAATCAGACATTTTTTCTGTCCCCATTCAATAATTTTTCAGTATCTTCACTTAAACCTGTTGTCCTGAAACCGCCGTTACATTATAAAGACCACAGAGCAGTATTCCGGCTATTACAGCCTCTACCAATCCGCTGAAAAGAAACAGCAAAACAGTTATTATGATAAAGCTTGTCTTTACTTTTGCTGCATCAGCTTCAGCATAGCCCCTTCCAGTGTCACGGATATTTTCCATGACTTTCTTGAGAACAGAAAAGAGATAAACATACACAAATGCACTTACCGCAGCACAAAGAAGCTGTATTCCAAAGAATGCTCCATAAGCACCGGAATCTTTCAACGAATCAAAGGGGATAAAACCAAAGATTCCCATATCAGCATCAAGGGAATTCTGAGCTGCTACAAGGTTGTTCGGATCCGAGTAATACTGAGCAATGGAACCTGACATAGCAAAGCTGAGTACCGCTCCTACTACGCAGCCTATAAGTCCTACAATGCTGAGAGTTTTGAATACTCCTGCCACCTTTACTGCTGTGTTTGTGCTCTTTTTGATCTTTTCCATGCTATTTCTCCTTCTTGTTATAGGTTACTTGTTTATAGTTAGCTTACACTTATATGATTACCTTTTTGTTAAGATCTTTTCTGAGAATGGTATGATTACGTCCATCTATGTATTCATAGCTCATCTCATCCATGACCATCTTTGTCATATAAATTCCAAGACCACCCTTTTTACGCTGTTTAAGTGGAATTGTCACATCAGGATCTTCCTTCTTGGTTGGATCATAAGGAATTCCTTTATCCCATATATCAAGCTGTACCAGGCCTTCCTCAGGAAAGCTGATTTCCACCTTTGCTTCTCCCTTGCTCTCACCATACGCATAATGTGAGACATTTACCAGCATTTCCTCCAGGGCAAGATCGATCCTTTGCATGACATCAAACATGCATCCCTTTTTCTCCAGCTCAGAATTGATAAAGTCTATTGCTCTCTCTATGTTTTCAAGCCTTGCTTCAATTGTCAGCTCTTTTATATCTCCCATAAGCATTCACTCTATATTCACAAAATCTTTAAATCCGGTAATTTTCAGTATCTCAAGAACTTCCGCAGAAACGTTGCGAAGCACTGCTGTTCCGCCCTTTTCTTCAGTGTATTCGTTTGCCCAGTAAAGAACACGCAGACCTGCAGATGCAATGTAAATAAGTCCGTCAAGGTCAAAGTAAATGTTTCTTACCTCATCCGGAATGTCATTAAACTTCTCGTCAAGGTCCATAGCATTCATGGTATCAAGCTTACCGCTTATTCCTACAAAAAGATCCTCTCCTTTAACTTCCCAAGTTGTCTCCATAGATACCTCCTTACGCGTCAACTCTCTGTCTCTCAACAAGACTTGCAAAATAGCCATTATTACTTATCAGCTCTTCATAGGTGCCATCCTCAACGATATGACCACCATCAAATACAAGTATTCTGTCACATTGCCTTATGGTAGAAAGTCTATGTGCTATGACGATTCTGGTGCAATCCATTTCATCCAGAGCTTCAGAAACTTTCCTCTGGGTGATATTATCAAGTGCGGATGTGGCTTCATCAAAAATAAGGAGCTTGGGTTTTGGTGCTACTGCCCTCGCTATCATTAGCCTCTGTTTCTGACCGCCCGATATGCCTCCGCTTCCTTCTGAGATGAGGGTATTCATTCCCATTGGCATAAGCCGAATATCCTCATCAATTCCTGCAATCCTGGCTGCTTCCCAGGCTTCATCCAGAGTCAGCTGGGGCGCTGCAACAACAATATTTGAGTAAATATCACCCTGAAACAGCTTGCCGTTCTGGGTAACCACTCCTATGTGCTTCCTAAGTGATTTAAGGTCAATGGCATTTATATCCTTCCCATCATAGAAGATACCGCCCTTTGTAGGCTTCTCAAATCCAAGGAGCAATCTTACCAGTGTCGATTTTCCGCAACCTGTCTTTCCAACAATGGCTACATACTGCCCCGGAGTTATCTTAAGTGAAAGATTATCGATTATAACCGGCGTATTCTCCTTATACTTAAAGGAAAGATTTATAATCTCGATTCCGCCTGAGATTCTTGTGAGAGTTTCTTTGTTTTCAGAAACTTCAGGTTCTGTCCTAAGGATAGGCTGCGCCATCTCAAAAGTAGGCCTGATATTTGCAGCCGTAAGTGCAATTCCAAACAGTGACATGAAGGCACCTGATACCATTCCATAAGCTGTATTAAAGGCCATGTATTCAGCAGTAGATACATGCGTGACTATTGCCTGATTGTACATGACAATGGTTCCTGTAATAGAAATTGCTGAGCTTATCACGGAATTGATCTTTATAAACATAGGCGGATTATATCTAAGTTCCACACCCTTTGCATAGAGGTTGCCCCACCTGGAAAATGCTCTTTTCTCTGCCCCAGTAAGCTTTATCTTCTGGATCCCTGAAACAAAAGCGTAGCTCATACCGTTTTCCCTGGATCCAAGCAGCATCTGCTTTTTTGTAAGTTTCATCTGAACCAAAGATGATATTACTGAAAATCCAACAGTAACTGTAATTATGATAAGTGCAGGTACAACCAGTCCCGGTGCATATGCAAAGATCTGCGTTATGTATACCAGCGAAAATAGAGATGTCAGCCCAGTGTTTAAAACAACCGAAACCAGAGTGGAACACAGTGAATTCACATAAGAGGCTCTTGATGAGAGTTCTCCTGAACTGTAATCCTTGAAAAAACCGGCAGGGAGTGACAATATTCTCATCATTGTGGCTGCTTCCACAGATATACTAAGTTTCGTATCTATTCTTGATGAAATCAGGCTCCTGGCCGAGCCTAGCATAAGAGCTCCCCAGGATGAACAAAGAAGGAACATAGCTGTCACCACAAGAAGTGATACATCTCCGCTGCCTATCACATCCCTGAACAGAAACAGATTTATTCTGGGAGTCAGCATTCCCACCAAAGTTACTGCAAGCGTTGCTAGAGCGATCAGTACATAATCCGCCGGTTCAATCACCCTGAATATGTATCCTGCCAGCTCCTTAATTCCAAGCTTCTTAAGCGGAAATGGTCTGTAAAAGGCAAAGGCCTCTCCTGTAAAAAGAGACTCATTCCTGCTGTCAACAATCGCATGTTTCCCAGACAGATCATCATAGAATCTGTAATGTGCAAGCCCATAAGGAAGAAGTGCAACCGGCGAGTTATCTCTTTTCCTAAAGCCCAGCATTGCTCCAAAAGCATCTTTTCTCCATCCAGGGGTTAGCTCAACTCTTCTGTACATTATTCCCGATGGGTGCAGAGCAAAATCCAGCTTTTCCTCTACTGTCACTATCTTTTTGGGAATATCAGCTTTCTTTACATGATAGTAGCTTAAGATATCACCTATGGCACTCTGAGCCTTCTCCGAATCATCCATGGAAGATGCAAAACCACCGCCTCCCGTAACTGCTCCGGCTATCTTCCTGAATGCAGAGTCAAAAGCGATTTCATCATTCTGTTTTCTGAGTTTAATCTGATCGTCAAACCAGCCCATATGATCACTTTCTCTTTAAGATATCATTCACTTTGTACAAGTTCTTTATAGTACCCGCCCTTTGCATAAAGCCCCTCATGGGTACCCCTGTCTACAACCTCGCCGTGCTTTAAAACTATGATCTCATCGCAGTCTCTTATTGTTGAAAGTCTGTGGGCGATAACAATGCAGGTAATGCCTCTTTCCTTTATTGCATTGACCACGTCATATTCTGTCTTTGCATCAAGCGCTGATGTAGCTTCATCAAGGATGACTATTGTGGGATCCTGGGCCAGGACTCTTGCTATCTCCATTCGCTGTCTCTGTCCACCGGAAAAATCCTTACCACCTTCAATCATCCTGTATTCATAGCCACCATCTCTTGTCATGATGTCTTCATGTATCTGGGCATCTCTTGCTGCTGCAATTACTTCGAATTCTTTTATGGAATCATCCCACATTCTGATATTGGATGATATGGTATCTTCAAACATGATAATGTCCTGGTCAACCACTGCCAGAGATCCTGTAAATACACTTCTGTCAATATCCTTCATGGGACGCCCGTCAAAGAGAATTTCGCCTTCCCAGGGACTATAAAGCCCCGACAACAACTTTGAAAGAGTTGACTTTCCACATCCGCTTTCACCTACAAATGCAACCCTGCTCCCTCTTTCAAGTTTTAGTGAAAAATCTTTAATAAGCGGATCTGCCAGTTTGGAGTAGCCAAAGGTGACACTCTTCATCTCAACTACTCCGCGCAGTTTCTTATATCCGCCTTCTCCTGTGGTATACCTTGCAGCTCCGTTATCATCCTCAGGATATTCCATAACATCCTCAATACGCTCCATGTCAGTCCTAAGTTCCTGCATCGTCTGTCCCGTTGAGATAAAAGTTGAAGCCGGAGCTGAGAAGGAAGAAAGGAATCCCTGAAATGCAGTTATCATACCGATAGTGAACCTGCCATTTATCACCAGATACACTCCCATTGCAAGGACTATAGTATTGGTCAGTGCCGAAACAAGGCTCGGAATGCTTCCCAGATACTGATTAAGCTTTGCAAATTTTACTTTCTGAGTATTTACACTGGCCTGATAGCCTGCCCATTTCTGAAAGTATCCATCTTCAGCGCCACTGGATTTTATTGTCTCGATCATCTCAATCCCAGCTGTGGTGCAGCTTGAAAGCTTTCCTGCATCTCTCATCTGTATTCTCGAGATATTTACCCTACGCGCAGAAATAATCCTGGAGATCAGCATATTTATCACTATGGAAGATATCCCGATCATGGTAAGAATCACGCTGTTTTTGAGCATTACAACCAGGTAAAATACCATCATAAAAGCATTAAGTGCCATTGGTGCGAAGGTATATATCAGGGAATTGGATATACTGGCATTTCCCGCTCTTCTGGATAAGATGTCCCCGGCATATCTCTGGGAAAAGAAATCCATGGGAAGATTTAATACCTTCCACATGTATGAAGTTGTTCCATATATGGACATTTTTCCATCAATGCGCCTTGAATATATTGTGCTTATTAACTGACTTATAAGCTGAATGCAGCCAAAAGCTGCCATTACAATAATAAAGGGAATATGCCAGTCCAGATCCTTTCCGGTAAGAAGTCTGTCCATAAATATTCTGGAAAAGACAGGGTTAATAATACCTATAAGAGAACTTATAATGTTCATAGCAATCACAAAAGCTATTGCAACAGAGCATCCAACCAGTCTCTTTTTTGCAAACTCAAATGTTGACTTGGGTTTTCCACCGGGCTCAAATATTTCTGATGGCGAAAAGAGAACGCACAGCCCGGTAAACTTCTCATCAAACTCCTCAAAAGGCAGTGTTACTGTGCCTCTTGCCGGATCATTTAAATATACTTTTCCATTTTTAAACCCATCCACTACCACAAAGTGATTAAACTCCCAGTGTGCAATGCAGGGAAAAGTTCCATTATCCCTGAGATAATCAGGCTCATATCGGTAGCCGGTGGCTTCAAGACCGTAGTTTCGTGCTGCACGCATGACATTAAGAGCATTCGAGCCGTCCCTTGATACTCCGCAATCACGTCTCACCTGCTCTAATGGAATCCACTTATCATAATAGGCAAGGATCATGGCAAGAGATGCAGCGCCGCACTCTAATGCTTCCATCTGCATGATAAATGGCACCTTTGCCACCTTTCCCTGCACGGGTTGTTTAAGTTTGTTTTCCTTTGTCATTGTCCACCAAATATAAATGAAAGAGGCGAAATCCTCTCAGTTACCAGCCTTGCCTCATAAACACCTTCAGGAATCTGTCCGTCTACATCTATCTCATACACCCATTCACCAACTTCCATATTTCCCACAAAAAGAGTATAAGAATCTACGTCAGGGTTTATGGCAACTGGCTTAGCAGCCTTAAGTGAAACATTATATTCTGTTCCATCAACTTTTACATGCATATCATCAGTAAATTTCTCGCCATATTCTCTCTTAACAAGGCACACTGATGTCTCTCCATCAGAGATCAAAGCACTGGGGACAGATGAATCTATGTGACCTACAGTTCCAAATACAATGGTACCTATAAGGATTATCAGAATCGCGGAAGACACAAACCAAACACCAGGATTTGTGAGCTTTACATAATCATTCAGCTGCTCTGGTGATGATATACGTTCAATGGACTTGTCTCTGAATATTGTTTCATTTGCCATACACGCAGTTCCTTTCCGGTTTCATCAAATACAAATTCAGATACTATTGACATTTTATCGCAAGTTTCCAGCAGCTTATATAGTTTATGTCTATTCGGTCGTTTTTTATGTCTATTCGGTCATTTTCGCGTGGTTAAGCCTTTTTTAATTCGAATGTGTGTTTGTTTTTTGCCCGGTTTAGAGTTATTTTAGTTTTCGTTCAATATTTGAGATATCGATTTATGTTATGATGATATTCAGTAAATTGCGTGTTTTTTCGGATGAACCAGAGGTGATTTTTATGCTTATAATGATCATCAAAATGATGTCTATTGTTGCCGCACATATCCTTTTAACAGTACTTCTATGGCGCAGATTCCAGGGCAGAAAACTTCCTGTGCATCAAAAAATACTGATAGGCGTTATATTTGGACTTTGCGGTGTTCTTTCCAACCACTTCAATGTGAACTATGGTCACAGCCTTTTAAATATAAGGGATCTTAGCCCCCTGGTAGCCGGTTTTTTCTTTGACCCTGTATCCGGCATTATTGCAGGTTTCATTGCCGGGATAGAAAGATATATAATCGGTACTTATTTTGGAATCGGCTCTTATACAAGAATTGCCTGCAGTGTTTCGACATGCATGGCAGGTATCCTTGCTGCCTTCATGTCTGTCTATCTCTTTGATCGAAAAAAGCCATCAGCAATCTATGGTTTCTTTATGGGTGCCGTTGTAGAAGTGTTTCATATGTACATGGTTTTTTTGACCCACAGAAGAGATATCACAACAGCTCTCATGGTTGTAAAAAACAACTCTATTCCAATGATCTTTTTTACAGCGTTTGGATTATTTCTGACTTCACTGTTTCTTCAGATTTTAGCCAGGGAATGGGTGAACCCCTTTACTTATAAATCCCTGGATAAGGTTCATGTTTCACAAAAATTCCGCTTCTGGCTCTTTGTATTTACTGCCGGAGTGTTAACTCTCAACTTTGCCATATCACATATGATGCATACACAAAAGGCAGTTGAAGATGCAAATGCGAAAATGGAGACATCAATTTCTGACATTGTCACACAGTATTCGCATCTAAAATCATTTGATGAGGAGATTCTGGAAAAGCTTGAATTCCACGTAGGAAGCGAAGGAACCTTCGATATTATAAGAAACAGATCAAGATATCTGGCTGGAACACATAAGGGCTATCTCGTATCCAATGAAGTTCTGGAAGCAATTAAGAAAAATGAATCATCTGATTATTTCAATATGATTTTTTATGGTGTTGATTCAAGGTGCAAAATAGTTTCACTTGATGAGAACACTTTTCTTCTTGTAACTCTCCCATTAACAGAGGTATTTGATGACAGGGATACAAGAAGCTATGAGTCACTGTTTGCAAATATCATAATGCTGGCAGTTCTGTTTGTTCTGATCACGCAGCTTGTAAAAAACATAGTTGTAGACAACCTTGATACAGTTAATGAATCACTTAATAAAATAACAAATGGAAATCTGAAGGAAGAAGTATCAGTATATGACTCATCAGAGTTTGCTTCACTCTCCAATGATATAAATCAGATGGTAACAGCACTAAAAGGATATATTACTGCTGCAGAAAAAAGAGTTGAGCAGGAACTGTCCTTTGCAAAATCCGTTCAAGCCTCAGCCCTTCCAAAGAATTATAACTTTAACAGGGACGATTTCGAAATCTACGCAACAATGGATCCTGCAAAACAGGTCGGCGGTGACTTTTATGATTTCTTTTTTGTAGGGCCAGGGAAGCTTGCCCTTGTTATAGCTGATGTATCAGGTAAAGGAATCCCGGCAGCTCTTTTTATGATGCGGAGTAAAACTGCCATCAGGACTGTTGCCGAGCAGGATTACTCTCCTGTAGAAGTTCTTGAAAAAGCTAATCTGTCCCTTTGTGAGGGAAACGATGAAAAGATGTTTGTATCAGTGTGGCTTGGGATAATTGATTTGAATACCGGTGTGATGAAATGCTGTAACGCAGGGCATGAATATCCCATGATCCGCCGCGAGGATAAATCCTATGAACTATATGAAGACCCGCATGCTCCTATCCTGGGCCTAAAGAAAAAGCTAAATCTTACTGAATACGAGCTCATAATGAACCCCGGTGACAGCATCTTTGTCTATACTGATGGAATTCCCGAAGCAGCAGATGTCTATGAAAGTCTCTATGGCCTGGACAGGCTAAAAAAAGCCTTGAATGAAACAAAGAAGGCCACCATGAAGGAAACCCTTCTGGCAGTTACTAAGGATATTGAAAGCTTTACTACTGATGCCGAACAGTTCGACGACATCACAATGCTTGGCTTTAGATATCTGGGGTCAGAGCCGTAATTAGTCATTTAAAGTCAGAGCCGTGGATTTTCTCCACGGCCCCTCTTTATTATTCTATATCATATTAAAGTGTTTTAGTGCTTCTGTGATGGCCTTCTCCTTTTCCGGAGTTGTTCCTGGCCGCTTGCTATCTTCGGACTTCGGCTTATTATAGTTCTCTCTTTCAATAATTCCGTTCTTTCTCTTGAAGTAAAAAGAGACTCCATGACGAATGCATTGTCTACGCACATCCTGTATCCATCTGAAATCGCATGGTCTGGCCTTAGATCCTGACTCACCACCGCATGTTACATGCTCAATAAGGCCTGTAGCCAGATACTTCTCTATATCTATATCCCCCAGCATTGGCTCCGAAATAATCTCTCTATGCTTTATGGGAGATTCCAAAAGAATGGGAAGCCTGTAATCTGCCCTGTCCTGGTTCTCACAAGTACTACATATAGTAACAAGATCCCAGCCATCACCCCCAGTCTGAAGGTATGTCAAAATTATATGTATTTCAGGCTGCAGACCATGCAGCCTGATCATTCTAGTCCGTCTTTGAATTATTCCATCGCTTTCTGTTAAGTTCCTTCATTCTGTCACTGGCATTTTTCCTGGCCTTACCGGAATTCTGAGCCGGATTGTGAAATCGCACATAGCCCTTTGGAATCTGATAGTACTTATCAAGATCTGTTTCTTTGGTCAGTTCATAGATTTCAGGATATCTGCTGCACATCTGATCCAGCTTCTTCATAACTTCTTTATCCCGTGTATAGACCACAGCAAAAGGTTCTTCCTTATTCCAGTTGACTATGGTTTCACACTCTATTTTTTCAAGCTTACTCATAGTCCCTCCAATTCGTATTTTTCGAGTATAAACAATCATCAGCTGACGATGAAAATGAACACAGAAATTTATGGACGTAATAGATATCCATATCATAACCGGTGTCTCAAAAGCATCATCAGCTGATGAAAAAATCATATTGCCATTTCCATCGAACGCTTAGCTTTCACAGCCTTATCGGCCGATATGTCCTCATGCTCCGCAGCGTGCCTCTCCACAAAGTTCTGCTTTTCCTTGCCTATCTCATCTATGCCAAGCTCAGAGTTGAGCTCTTTGATCATGGTTGAAGCAGTTTTTCTGATTGTCTCCATAGAGGCCTTGAGCTGCTTTGTATCCTTGCCCTCACTCCAGGATGCAATATATCCAAAGGAATAGTCAGATGTGTCGATACCATAATGCTGGCAAACTGTAAATGCTACAGACTCCGCTATCTGCTCTGAGTCATTTCGTGATCTCTTTTCAAGCCCTTCTGCAGAGACTTTGTCTCGGTCATCGAGCCTGCTATGGACCTGTTCATGGATCAGAGTTTTGATTGTCTGGACCTCTGACATATTATCCTGAACAACTATTTTTTTATCAGCCATGCTGTAAAAGCCCTTGGCTCCGCTGTCTATGTTTCCAAATTCAACCGGAACTATAGATATAGTCTTGAGAGCATCTATCATCTTTTCATAATCCTCAACCTGACCGCCAAGTTCTTTCACACCAATCGCAGGGAGTTCTTTACCATCAGTATCAGAAACATCAAACACTGTTGATACTTTAAATCCTGCAGAAACATATTCCGGCTTTTTATCCGGATGCAGGCTTTTGTAATCCTCCATGGTCTGTCCCGGAGCTAGTATCGGGATCATATTATCCTTTTCCTGTTCTTCTTTCTTTTTTACCACAGGAGAAATGATTTTTATCCCCTTAGCTCCCTTTTTCACATATCTTCCAAAATTCCTGTTCCAGGCTTGATAACCGGCGACCAGTGTCGCATCAGGTCTCTGCATAGCTATCAGTAATGTGTTATTGAAACTGTAGGTATGAAACTTTGCCATGGTACTAAGATACTTCTTATAATTCTCGGAATTAAAAAGGTCATG
>SVGB01000003.1 GCA_015056565.1 Butyrivibrio sp. | reverse complement strand
AAAGAATGATGAGAAGAATAACCCTGGCTCTGTGCATTGCATGTCTTGCCATGGGAATGTTTACAGGATGCGGAAAGGAAGATACTTCAGAAAACCCTTCCGAAAATACAGAAACGGTTAAGAGTGTTGAATCTCAGACTGACGATAAACAAGGTGACGTAACAGCGGAGTCTGATCTGGAAAAATATGCACGTCTTTACAAAGAGAATGCAAAACTGAAAGCCGAGTTTGAAGAGATACGCTCGATTTATCTTGATAACAGAAAAAGCAGTATTTCAACCGGCAATGTCGATTACGCTTATATGTCGGTACCTCATTCAGGTGAGACTCCGGAAGCTCCCGAAGGGTGGAACGGGGATACTGCAGTCAGACCTAAAACTATTGATGAAATCAGGGAATCATTGCCTGATTTAAGCGGAATACAGGTTCCTGAAGTGGCTGAAGAGGATTTGAGCGAACAGATTGAAGCCCTGGAGCATAATAAAGCGGAATATGAGAGAGTCATTAATGAAATGATTATGGAAGTTGATTTTCAAAGTAAGTGAAACACCTAAGTAAAATAATAAAAACAGAGGGATTTCAAGGCTTTAAAGCTTTGAAATCCCTCTGTTTCTTTGCCGGCAGATGAGACCATGATGGCAAATGCCGTCAGCGCTATTAGAGAATGTGCACCGGAAGTTAATGTTTTTGAGGGCAGAGTCTGCACGGGAGATCAGTTCATCTCATCAGATGAGCTAAAAAGGAATATAACATCTGAGTTTGGAGGACTGTGCTGTGAGATGGAAGGCGGAGCAATAGCTCAGATCTGCTACCAGAACAATGTACCCTTTGTTATCATCAGAGCCATTTCAGATAAGGCGGACGGCTCTGCCACAGTGGATTATCCAACCTTTGAAAAAGAAGCAGCGGCAAGATGCGCATCCATCGTGCATTACATGGTTACAAACAAGTAACGCATAATCTCAAAAACAAAAAAATCTATTGAAAAAGAGCCCTATTTTGTTATTTCATGTCACTATATGAAGCATTTGGGTTGCTATATTGAAATACACCAGAAGTGAAAGTGCATCAACAATTGTAGTGATAAAGGGACTTGCCATTACAGCAGGGTCAAAACCAAGCTTTGATGCCAGCATAGGAAGGCAGCATCCCACAAGCTTTGCAATAAGAACTACAATAAACAGCGTCAGGCAGATAACAAGAGCAACTGTGATTTGAAGCTTATCGAGAAGCAAAAGCTTTATAAAGTTGGCAGCTGCCAAGGTAAGACCGCAAAGAGCGGCAACTCTTATTTCCTTCCATATGATCTTGAACAGATCTTCAAACTCGATTTCCTTAAGTGAAAGTCCACGGATGATGGATACGCTTGCCTGAGATCCTGCGTTACCGCCGGTATCCATCAGCATTGGTATGTATGCTGTAAGTACGACAAAGGCTGAAAGAGCATCTTCAAAGCCTGTGATGATAGCCCCGGTAAATGTGGCACTGATCATAAGGAACAAAAGCCACGGTATCCTGCTTCTGTAGGTTTCAAAAATGCCAACCTTGGGATAGGGCTTGTCCGATGGCACGATAGCTGCCATCTTTTCGATATCCTCGGTGGCCTCTTCTTCCAGAATGTCCACTACGTCATCGATGGTGATGATACCAACCATGCGGGATTCATTGTCTACAACTGGCATTGCAGTAAAGCCGTATTTCTGGAAGGTTCTTGCTGCTTCCTCCTGGTCGGTCATGGTTCCGATGCTGATGACATTGGTGTTCATGATGTCACCAATTATATCGTCAGGGGACATGATAAGGAGGTATCTAAGAGCAACAGTTCCTACAAGGACTTTCTGCTTGGTTACGACATAGCATATGTTGATGGTCTCTGAGTCAACACCTTTTTTCCTGATACGCTCAATTGCGTCGGCTACAGTCATGTCTTCCCTAAGGTCAACATACTCCACGGTCATGATAGATCCGGCGGAGTCCTCAGGGTACTGCAAAAGGTGATTGATATCAGCGCGTGTTTCCGGACTTGCGTTGGCCAGGATACGCTTAACAACGCTGGCAGGCATTTCTTCCAAAATGTCTGTAGCGTCATCGGCCATCAGATTTTCAATAATATTGGATGCTTCTTTATCAGACATGGATCTGATGATGTACTGCTGTACATCTGCTTCCAGATCCGCAAAGACGTCAGCTGCCATATCCTTGGGAAGTATCCTGAACATCTTAAGGGAATCTTCCTCTTCCATCTCGCTCATAGCTGCAGCGATATCCGTAGTATTCATGTCAGAGATGGTCTGGCGAAGCTTGGTATACTGCCTTGAAGACAGCAGTTCATTAAGAATGACTGGTAGAGTCTTCTCTTCTTCTAATTCCATGATAATCTCCTTTGTATGTGGTTTTTATTGTACTTCGACCTGGAGCAGAATCGCTGCTGCATATATGCGTATCTGACTTCATAAAAACCACCACCTTTCATTAGGAGATTTGTGCGCCACTGCGCTACCTCTCTTACTTTAGCACAATTCAAAAACGCATTACAACCCTAAATATATCTGAGAAATTAAATTTCTAAAGTAACTATTAAATAATGTAATTTTCTTTGCCTTTTGCGAAAGCCTATTCGTATAATGGGTTGTGAATTGATAATGAGAAGACATGATCATTATTTTTCGAGGAGGAAAAGAAATATGAAAAAGACTATCGCAATGATGATGACAGGGCTTATGGTTCTTTCACTTTCAGCTTGTGGAAGCGGCGCTACCTCAAAGGAAGCTAATGCAACTGAGACTTCAACAGAAGTAGCTGCAGAGGCTACAACAGAACAAACAGTAGGTCTTGCCAATCCCTGGAGAGAAGCAACAGAAGAAGAGTGCAATCAGCTTGCAGGAAATGGCTTTAGTGCTCCAGATGGTGCATCCAATGTAAAGTGGAGCATCATGGATACTGGTGAAGAGTACAGAGAGCTAGTTCAGATGTGCTTTGATCTTGATGGCCTTAGTTTTACAGCAAGACAGCAGAATACGGGTGATGAGCCGCAGGATATTTCAGGAATGTTTTATGAATGGGCAGCAGAAGAAGACGTTACCCTTGCAAACTGGGCCGGAGGCAACATGAAGGGCACGGTGAAGCGCTTTATCGGTGATGACAGGTACATTGATGTATGTACATGGTATGATGTGGAAACAGGTGCATCTTACTCACTTAGCACTGAGGGTAAGGACCTTGACGGGTTTGATATTCAGGCAGTTGCAGAAGCAATTTATGACCCCGATAAGCAGTTTGGTGCAAATGCTCCTGAAGATGCGGGCGAACTGATGGAACATGAAAGATATGTTGACATCGAAGGGTGTGACACATTTACTCAGATTGTTGATAAGCTTCCTGCAGGATACGGATATACCAACGCAACAATAGGAGATACGGATGTTCTTTTAGTTACTAATCAGACCTTCGACGACCTTGATGGACACAATGCAGCAATTGATGCAGAAGTATTTACTTATACAGAGAGTGGAACTCCACAGTATGCCGGATATATCGAGGCTGGTGGAACAGCATATCCTCTTGCTGTTAACAGTGGCAAGCTCTATGCAGGTGGAAATCACTTTATGAAGGTATATACAATGAGCTATGGATTCCCTTGCTGGGATGAGTATGCCTGGGAGGAGTTTGATACAAATGGCAATGCAACCTACCTATACCGATCAGATATTAAGAGCATTTCAGAGGTTGGAGCAGATCCTGATACGGGAGAACTTAAGGACGATTCTGTATTACAGAGGCTGTATGATGAGAGCTTTTCAGGAGAAGTTCTTAATTTCGATGTTATAAAGTAATATGGATGAATGTTAAGAGCCAAGTAAGCTATTAATAGTTTCTTACATGGCTCTTTTATTATTACTTGAAAGAACTTAGATGATGGTCTAAAATATCTTAGTTAACGAGATTAATTTGTAGAAATGGAGTATTACTTATGATGCAATCACGTACACATAACTGTGGTGAGCTGCGCATTGAGAATGTCGGACAGAGTGTTACACTTGTTGGCTGGCTTGAGAATATGCGTGAAGTTGGTAGTGGACTTGGATTCGTAGTCCTTCGTGACTTCTATGGCACAACCCAGATTGTTTTAGAGACAGAGGAGATGGTAAAACAGTTTAAGGCCATCAACAAGGAGTCAACCATATCTGTTAAGGGTGTTGTAAGAGAGCGTAGCTCTAAAAACCCTAAGCAGGCAACTGGTGACATCGAGGTTGTTCCTGAGTCTGTTGAGGTTCTTGGCAGATGCCAGCACAACGAGCTTCCTTTCGAGATCAATCATTCGAGAGAGGCTGATGAGCTTGCTCGTCTTAAGTATAGATACCTTGACCTTAGAAACCCTGAGGTTAAAAAGAATATCATCCTTAGATGCAATGTAATTGCAGCTCTTCGTCAGTCAATGATAGAGCATGGATTTTTAGAGATCACAACTCCTATCCTTACAGCTTCATCACCTGAGGGAGCAAGAGACTACCTTGTTCCTGCAAGAAAGCATCCTGGCAAGTTCTATGCACTTCCACAGGCTCCTCAGCAGTTCAAGCAGCTCCTTATGACAGCTGGCTTTGACCGCTACTTCCAGATCGCACCTTGCTTTAGAGATGAGGATGCAAGAGGAGACAGAAGCCCTGGAGAATTCTATCAGCTTGATATGGAGATGGCTTTCGCATCTCAGGAGGATGTATTCTCAATCTGCGAGGATGTCCTTCCTCCAATCTTTGCTAAGTATGGTACATACGACCGTGCTTCAGGATCACCATTCATGAGGATCCCATATCTTGAGGCTATGGAGAAATACGGATCAGACAAGCCTGATCTTAGAATTGATCTTACTGTACAGGATGTTACAGATAAGCTTGCTGACTGCGGATTTGGTCCTTTCGCAACTAAGGCAGAGGACGGAAGCGCAACAGATGTACGCATCAAGGCTGTTGTTATTTCAGATTTCAAGGAGAGCCGTAAGTTCATCGATAAGACTATCGGTGATGTAGAGGTTCAGGCAGGCAACAAGGCTTACTGGTTCAGAATGGACGAAAACAATGAGCTGGTTGGAGGCATCTCCAAGTTCGTTGCTCCTATCAAGGACGACGTTGTAGCAGCTCTTTCACTTAAGGCAGGAGATCTTGTTGTTCTTTCTGCTGGTAAACTTGGTGCTGCACAGAAGACAGCTGGCGTTATCGTTAAGACCTTCGGAGCAGCAGTTCCAGGACACATGGACAAAGAGCAGTACGCATTCTGCTGGATCGTTGACTTCCCTATGTACGAGATCGGTGAGGAGTCAGGAGAGTTAGAGTTCTGCCACAACCCATTCTCAATGCCATCAGGCGGACTTGAGACCCTTCTTAAGGCTGAGAGAGGTGAGATAGATCCTCTTTCAATCACAGCAGACCAGTACGACCTTGTATGTAATGGTGTTGAGCTTTCATCAGGCGCCGTTCGTAACCATGATCCTGAGATCATGATCAAGGCCTTCGAGATGGTAAGACTTGGTGAGGAAGATGTTAAGGCCAAGTTCCCTGCTATGTACAATGCCTTCACCTATGGCGCACCACCACACGCAGGAATCGCTCCTGGTGTAGACCGTATGGTAATGCTCCTTGCAGGAGAGGATACTATCAGAGAGATCATTCCTTTCCCTATGAACAAAAATGCCCAGGATGTAATGATGGACGCGCCTGGATATGTAACAGACAAGCAGCTTGAGGAGCTTCACATCAGAACTGTTGTTGAAGAGACTGAAGAATAATATTTTAGTTTATTGTAGGGAGTGCTTTCCAGCACTCCCTATTATGTTTACAAATAATCTCGAAGGTGCTATCATGTCTCAGTGACAATCTTATGCACATTGAGGTTTCTTGGCATTTCGCCATTTTTCCCCATTTGAAGTTATAGAAATATAGATTATCAGTTTTTTGATGTTTTTTACGTATTCTTTTTCTATCATCAGACCTCTTGTGTAATTTGTGTTGTTAAATAACGTAGGAGGTATGTGAATGAAGAAAGGTGAGAAAATATCAGATTCACAAAAAGGTAGTATTATCAATAGACAGGTAGCTGATAACGGAGGGAAATTGATTTTTGAAAATCCATTGCTGTGTTCTCAGTTACTTAATAACTATGTTGTTATGGATGGACTTAGCAAAATACGTCCGGAAGACATTGAAGATGTGACAGAAAGATTTATCCCGATGTTTACTGAGCAGAGGGACGCAGATGTTGTAAAGAAGATCCATCTGCAAGACAACCATGAGATTTTTGTTGCTCTGATTGAACATAAGTCTGGCGTAGATTATAATGTTGTTATGCAGATACTTAGGTACATGGTGTATATTTGGGAGGATTTTGAAAAACAATCTGATCAAGAAAAGCCATTTGTTTCAAGGTCAAAAGAGTTTAAGTATCCGCCTATACTTCCAATTGTGTATTATGAGGGTAAGAGACCTTGGACTGCAGATCGTGCATTGTCCAACAGAATAGTGCTTAATGAGGTGTTTGAGAATTATATTCCGAACTTTAGGTATTACCTCATTTGCCTTAATGAGCATAGCAAGGAAGAATTGATTGAGAAGAAAGATGAATTATCCTTTGTAATGCTGATCAACAAGATTAAGGGAGCGAAGGAATTTATGAACTTTAAGCTTCCGGATGATTATCTTGATAACATGTTAAGAAAATCCCCGGAAGATGTGTTGGATGTTATAGCAAGGGTGGTTGCAGTAGTTCTCAGGAAGCAAAATGTTCCTGAGGGTGATGTCCAAAATATGATGGACAAGATAAAGAGGAGACAGCCTATGGGATTATTTGACGAGTGGGAAGGCTTCGACGTTCAAAAGGTTGATAGGATTGGTCAGGATAAAGGTAAAACAAAAAAGCTTATTGAAATAGTCAGTAAGAAAATTGCTTTGGGTCAGGATTCGGAGCAGATAGCACGAGATCTCATTGAAGACGAACGCTATATTCAGAGTATCTATGATGTTGCTATAAAATATGCTCCAGAATATGATTCAGAAGAGATTTACGCTGAACTAGAAAGAATCAATCAACTTGTGAAAAGCTAATGGATTAAAGAACTCCTGAAGAAAGTCATGTATCTTCTTCAGGAGTTTTTGTTTGCCATAATCTATAAATGACAATTACCGAAATTTTGATAAAGAATTTATAAAGAAAACGGGCAATAGAATGAAGAACTCAGTAAGAGAGCGGTTTTGAGCCATTATCAAAAAACACCCGCAGATGCCAGAATTGTCTAACATTAGTTGAGAAAAGCCCATAAAAAGTGTATTATTATAGTGTTATACTGTTTTTAGTATACACAAATATGCAGGAAGGAGCGAAAAAGAGACGTCCATGGAAGTTAGAAAGGCATCAAAACTGATTGGACAGTTTGCAATGGTAGGTCAGCTTGGCTTATCACTTCTAATGCCCCTTCTGATGTGTCTTTTTGCGTGCTATCTTCTGGTTAGCAAGCTTTCTGCCCCTCTGTGGGTTTATATAATTGGCTTTATCATGGGGATTGGGGCTTCTATGACAACCGCTTATAAGGTGTATCTGTCAGTGGTTCACAAAGAAGAAAAAAAGAAGATAAAAAAAGACCCTAATGAGGTTTATTTCAGTAAACACATATAAAACTGAGACGGGGAGAATTTAAAGGTATGAAAATTCAGCCAGCAGTTAAGACTGAGACGGGGAGAATTGCACTTGGCACCGGAATTGGTGTCCTTATCATGTTTTTAGTGTTTTTTGTTTTGCACATGGTAGTTCCGCAGGATGCTCCATTTAATCTGGCGGTACCATTTGATCATAAGGTTATCCTTGGAGGAATTGGTGGCTTTTTAGTGGCTGTCGGTAATTTCTTTTGGATGGCTATCACAGTGCAAAAGGTTGCATCCATGGAGGATGAGAAGCAGGCTAGAAGTACTATGGGCGTAAGCTACAGGTACAGGACGCTTTTGCAGCTTCTGTGGGTAATACTGGCTATCGTTGTTCCAGTATTCAACTTGGTAGCGGGGATTGTTCCGCTATTCATTCCTAGTTTAGTAATAAAACTACGCGGTATCTTTTCTGCGGGGAAAGGAGGTTGAAGAGTAAAGCATGAGTCAGAGCTTCGAAGTTGATTATGCGAAGATATACTGGACCATCAAGACCGGAATCCCTGTTCTAGGGGATCTGAAGATCACAGAGACACTTATAGTGAGCTGGATCGTAATGATCATCATAACCGGTTTGTGTATCTTCCTGACGAGAGATCTCAAGGTTGAGAACATCTCAAAGAGGCAGGCTTTTGCAGAGATGCTGGTTGAAACGGGCAACAATTTTGTCCGCAATAACACAGGAGGCAACAAGTTTGACAAGTTGATACCATTTGTTTCGGCGCTTTTTGCGACGAGTGTGGTATCCAATCTGATAAGCCTTGTGGGGCTACGAAGCCCAACAGCAGATCTGTCAACAGAAGCAGCCTGGGCAGTAGTTGTATTTATTATGATCACTGCCACAAAGATCAAGACCAACGGAGTTGGCGGATACTTAAAGGGCTTCACAACGCCTATCGCAGTTATGACACCATTTAATATCCTGTCAGAGTTGGCAACACCAGTTAGTATGGCGTGCCGTCACTTTGGAAATATCCTTTCCGGCGTAGTTATTGACGGACTTATCTACTGGGCTTTAGGGCTTGCGTCAGCGGCCTTGTTCGGACTGATACCGGGAGCAGTTGGACAGTTCCTTTCAAAGATCCCGATCCTGGGCATTGGTCTTCCTGCAGTTACCGGCGTATACTTTGACTGGTTCTCCGGATGTATGCAGGCATTTATCTTCTGTATGCTGACCGTCATGTATATTGCCAATGCAGCAGAAGCAGATTAAGAAAAAACAAAATAATAATTCATATCTTAGGAGGCAAAGAATTATGAGTGATTTTCAGTTACTAGCTAAAGGTATTGCACTTGCAGGATGCGGTATTGGTGCAGGATGTGCACTTATCGCAGGTATCGGACCTGGTATTGGTGAAGGAACTGCTGTTTCAAAGGCTCTTGAAGCTATCGGACGTCAGCCTGAGTGTAAGGGTGATGTAACAGGAACAATGCTTCTTGGTTGTGCCGTTGCTGAGACAACTGGTATTTACGGTTTCGTTACAGGTCTTCTTCTTATCTTCGTTGCACCTGGAATGTTCATGGGATACCTGAATTAATAGGGATTCAGAGTTTCAAATTTGCATGCTTGCATGCGTATTATTGCAACTCTTAAAGGAGAATAATATATGCAAACACAGGATCTAGTAACACTAGTACCCTGGACCTTTATTATTCAGATCATAAACCTCTTCATTCAGGTGTATCTCATTAAGAAATTTCTTTTCAAACCAATCAATGAGATCCTTGAAAAGAGAAGGAACCTAGCTGATAAGGAAATAAAGGAGGCCAGGGAGGCCAAAGATGAAGCTGATTCTCTTAAGGTTCAGTACGAAGACAGCCTGACTAATGCACATGCTGAGGCAGCACAGATTGTATCTGATGCTCAGAAGGAAGCTCAGCAGAAGGCAGACACCTTGGTTCACGAAGCTGAGGCAGAGGCCCAGAGCATCAAGGCAAGAGCTGCTGCTGATATTGAGCAGGAGAAGAAAAAAGCCATCAATGAGGCCAAGGATGAGATCGGATCCCTTGCTATGGAGATAGCTGGTAAGGTGGTTGAAAAAGAGATCAGTGAATCCGATCATAAGAAGCTTATAGACGATTTCATTACTAAAGTCGGAGCATAATAAAAGGAGATAAAAATGTCAAAAGCTGGAGATCTTTATGGGCAGAGCCTGTATGATCTGGCAGCGGAAGAGAACCTATCGGATGATATTTTGGGCGAAATGGAGGCAGTCAAGGGAATCTTTGATGAGAACCCTGACTACATAGCTCTCCTGTCGGAGCCTTCGGTCCCTAAAAAAGAGAGACTGCAGCTGGTGGACGAAGCACTTGGCAGCTCACTGACCGCTTATCATCTGAGCTTTATCAAGATTCTTATCGAAAAGGGACTGCTTCGTGAATACTCAGCGTGTCTTAAGAGATTTCGTAAGAGTTACAATGAGGAACACGGCATAGCAGATGCGTTAGTGACAACAGCCGTTGCACTGTCGGGCGATCAGCTAGAGCAGCTCAAGGAGAAACTTGAGAAGATCAGCGGTAAGAAGGTGCTTCTTAAACAGAAGACAGATCCGGACATACTTGGTGGTGTCAGAGTGGATCTGGAGGGACAGCTCTTTGACGGATCAGTCAAGGGCAGGTTATCCGAGCTTCGCAAGAAAGTTGATGAGACTGTCATCTAAAACAATACATCGGAGGATGATATGGAACTAAAACCAGAAAAAATATCCGAGGTCATTCGAAGCCAGATAAAGAATTATCAAAACGCTATAATTCAGAACGAGACTGGAACAGTTCTTACCGTTGGTGATGGTATTGCCAGAGTTAGCGGACTTTTGAACTGTATGTCCGGTGAGCTTTTAGAGTTTGAGAATGGTACATTCGGAATGGCTCAGAACCTCGAGGAAACAGTAGTATCCGCGGTTTTGTTCGGCGAGGATGTAGGTATCAGCGAAGGACAGACCGTTAAGCGTACAGGCAGAGTTGTATCTGTTCCTGTAGGTGAAAAGATGATCGGACGTGTTGTAAACGCCATCGGTCAGCCAATTGATGGACAGGGACCAATCGAGACTACAGAGTTTAGGCCTGTTGAGTCACCTGCACCAGGTATCATTGCAAGACAGCCCGTTAAGGAGCCACTTCAGACAGGTATCAAGGCTATCGATTCCATGATCCCTATCGGAAGAGGACAGCGTGAGCTTATTATCGGCGATAGACAGACAGGTAAGACTACTATCGCTATTGATACCATTATCAACCAGAAGGGCAAAGATGTTATCTGTATCTATGTTGCTATAGGTCAGAAGAGATCTACAGTTACAGCCCTGGTTGAGGATCTTAAAAAGGGCGGCGCTATGGACTACACCATCGTTGTAGCTGCTACAGCGTCAGAGCCAAGCCCACTTCAGTATATTTCACCATACACAGGCTGTGCTATGGGTGAGTATTTCATGAATCAGGGCAAGCACGTACTTTGCATCTACGATGACCTTAGTAAGCATGCGGTTGCATATCGTGCACTCTCCCTTCTTATCAGAAGACCACCAGGACGTGAGGCTTATCCTGGAGATGTATTCTACCTGCATTCAAGACTCCTTGAGAGAGCAGCTAAGCTTTCTGATGAGAACGGCGGTGGATCACTTACAGCCCTTCCAATTATCGAAACACAGGCTGGTGACGTATCAGCATACATTCCTACAAACGTTATCTCCATCACTGATGGTCAGATATTCCTTGAGACAGAGCTCTTCCACTCAGGAATCATGCCAGCGGTTAACCCTGGTATTTCCGTATCCCGAGTTGGTGGTAACGCTCAGATCAAGGCTATGAAGAAGGTTGCTGGTACACTGAAGCTGGTTTACTCACAGTACCGTGAGCTGCAGAGTTTCGCCCAGTTCGGTTCAGACCTTGATGAAGACACCAAGGCGCGTCTTGCACAGGGTGAAAGAATAGTTGAAGTTCTTAAGCAGGACAAGAATCAGCCAGTTCCTGTTGAAAAACAGGTTGCCATCCTTTACGCCGTAATAAATAACATCCTGATCAAGGTTGCAACAAGTGACGTTGCAGAATATGAAGCAGGACTTTATGAATTCCTTGATAACGATCCTTCCGGAATCGCTGCAATGCGTGATATCCGTGAAACAGGAAAGCTTGAAGGGGATACTGAGACTAAGTTAAAAGAGGCACTGGACGCTTATACAGATAAGTTCCTTAAGCAGAAAGAAGCTAAATAAGGAGGACTAGATAATGGCTGGATCAATGAAAGCTGTTAAACTCCGAATCAAGAGCGTTCAGAGCACGATGCAGATCACTAAGGCTATGCAGCTGGTAGCAGCATCAAAACTGCGTAAAGCCAAGGAAAGAGCTGATGCATCGAAGCCCTATCTCGAGACAATGCTTGAGACACTTACAGATATAGCCAACTCAAACACAGATTTCCAGTCTCCATTTACGAAGGCTGCGGAAAATGACAAGTGGCTGTATGTTGTTATCGCCGGAGACAGAGGTCTTGCAGGCGGATACAACTCCAATCTGTTCAAGTTCATGGAGCAGGAGACAAAGGGCAGAGAAAATATAACGGTTCTTCCTATTGGAAAAAAGTCTGTTGAGTACTTCAAACACAGAAACGTGCCGCTGTTTACAGAAGAGTACGCGGAAGTTGCCAAGGTAACTATTTCAGACTGTTTCCAGGTTGCTAAGCTTGTCTGCGAAGCATATAGAAGTGGCGAGTTTGGACACATATTCCTTTGCTACACCAATTTTGTATCCATGCTTTCACAGGTTCCTACAGCTTCATCACTTCTTCCTCTCTCAGACCTTAGAACTGAGGACAATAAGAGCGATGGCAAAGCCAAGGACCTTATCCTATATGAGCCGGACTCAGAAACCGTGTTCAATGCAATTGTTCCGGAGTACCTGGCGGGAATTCTTTATTCCAGTATCAATATTTCCTATGCGAGTGAGCTTGCTGCCCGTAGAACAGCTATGGAAGCTGCAACCGATAACGCAGAGGAGATGATCGATACCTTGAGTCTGTACTACAACAGAGCTCGTCAGGCTAGCATCACACAAGAGATTACGGAAATCGTGGCAGGCGCGGAAAGCTGACCGCCCAGGTAATCTTAAATTGAAAATTTGAGGAGTTTAAACAATGAGTGAGAATCATGTTGGAAAGGTAATTCAGGTTACAGGCCCTGTACTTGACATCCGCTTCAAAGAGGGTGAGCTTCCAGATCTTCACAATGCCATAGAGATCATGATCGGAGACCGCAGGCTGGTTGCAGAGGTAGCACAGCAGGTCGGCGATGATGTTGTAAGATGCGTTGCCATGAGTTCCACTGACGGACTTGTTCGTGGAGCTGAGGCAAAAGACACTGGAAGCCCTATCACTGTACCGGTTGGTGACAAGTGCCTGGGTAGAATATTTAACCTTCTTGGAGAACCTGTAGACAACGGACCTGCTCCAGAGGGTGTAGAGAGATGGGCAATCCATCGTCCTGCTCCTTCATACGAAGATCAGGTTCCTGCAACAGAGATCTTTGAGACAGGAATCAAAGTAGTTGACCTTATCTGCCCTTACGCTAAGGGTGGTAAGATCGGACTTTTCGGCGGTGCCGGAGTTGGTAAGACTGTCCTTATCATGGAGCTTATCAATAACGTAGCTAAGGCTCACGGCGGTATTTCAGTATTTACTGGTGTTGGTGAGCGTACCCGTGAAGGTAATGACCTTTATGGAGAAATGAAGGAAAGTGGAGTTATTGACAAGACAGCCCTTGTTTATGGTCAGATGAATGAGCCACCCGGAGCCAGAATGAGAGTTGGTCTTTCAGGACTTACAATGGCAGAGTATTTCCGTGATGTTAAGAATCAGGACGTGCTTCTGTTCATCGACAATATTTTCCGTTTCACACAGGCTGGTTCTGAGGTTTCAGCGCTTCTTGGACGTATGCCTTCAGCCGTAGGTTATCAGCCTACATTGGCTACAGAGATGGGTGCTCTTCAGGAGCGTATCACATCTACCAAGAAGGGTTCTATCACATCTGTTCAGGCCGTATACGTACCTGCGGATGACCTTACAGACCCTGCTCCTGCAACAACATTCACACACCTTGATGCTACAACCGTTCTTTCCAGAGATATCGCATCAAAGGGTATTTATCCAGCTGTTGATCCTCTTGATTCAACAAGCCGTATCCTTTCACCAGATATCGTAGGAAAAGAGCATTATGAAGTAGCTAAGGGTGTTCAGCAGGTACTTCAGAGATATCGTGAACTTCAGGATATCATCGCCATCATGGGTATGGACGAACTTTCTGAAGAGGATAAGCTTACAGTTTACAGAGCACGTAAAGTACAGAACTTCCTGTCACAGAGCTTCTCAGTTGCTGAGCAGTTTACAGGACTTCCTGGAAAGTACGTTCCTCTTAAAGAGACTATCCGCGGATTTAAGATGATCCTGGACGGCGAGTGCGATGACCTTCCAGAGTCAGCATTCCTCCTTGTTGGAACCATTGACGAAGTATTCGAAAAGGCTAAAAAGTAAAAAGGAGCTACTATGTCAACTTATCATTTACAGGTTGTTTCCATGGATGGCCTGGACTTTGAGGGTGAGGTCCAAAAAATACTGCTCCGTACAATAGATGGTGATGTGGAGATCCTTGCAAGACACACCGACTACTGTACGGCAATTGGTATGGGCACCGCCAGGGTAACCATGGCAGACGGCACAGAAAGAAGAGCAGCCTGTATCGGTGGAATGCTTTCAGTCATGAAGGGTGAGGTCAGAGTTCTTCCAACCACCTGGGAGTGGAGTGAAGACATTGACCTTGAGCGTGCTAAGGCCGCCAAGGAACATGCTGAGGAACGCCTTAAGGATCAGATGCTTGATAAAGACGCAAGGATCCGCGCAGAGGCTAAGCTCTACAGAGCCCTTGTAAGAATCGGCACCCACGGACAGGAACGCGAATAAATATAGAATAGCAAAAACGGCTCGGAGCATTGCTCCGGGCCGTTTTCACGTAATTGTAATCGATAGGTATTATTCTTTAACGCCGCCGATTGTAAGACCGGCAACGAAATACCTCTGAAGGAAGGGGTAAAGCATTACGATAGGTGCCATTGTGATAATGGTTGCTGCAGCTCTTACAGATACAGGAGTGATATTAACCTGAGTACCTGTTGTGGCTGCACCTGCATTTCCCTTAAGGCTGGTAACAGCTGAAAGCATCTTCATCAGCTCGTACTGAAGTGTTGTGTACTGGTCAGCCATTCTGTTGTAGAGCATTGTATCAAACCAGGAGTTCCACTGACCAACAGCTACGAAAAGAGCTATTGTAGCATAGATTGGTTTGCAAAGAGGTGAAACTACTGATACGAATATCTTCATGTAGCCAGCGCCGTCGATCTGAGCTGCTTCCTGGAGTGAATCAGGAAGGCCTTCCATGTAGGTTCTCATAACAAGCATATTGAAACCGCTGACCATTCCAGGGATAACATATACCCAGAAGGAATTTGTAAGATGAAGGTTTCTGTAAAGGAGCATGATAGGGATCATACCACCATTAACGTACATTGTTATAACCCAGAAAAGAGAAAGCTGAGATCTGAATACAAAGTTCTTTTGGCTTACAATAAATGCAAGAAGTGCATTGGCAGCAACAGCAAAGAGTGTTCCAAGAATAGTTCTGAGGACTGATATCAGAGCGCCGCGGCCAATGTTTCTAAGAGCAAGTACAGCTGAGTAGTTCTGAGTTGTAAAGATTCTTGGCCATAAGTGTACTCCGCCTCTCATGGCGTCAACACCGTCGTTAAAAGAAATTGCCAATGTGTTGAGAACCGGATAAATGGTTACTACACAGAAGATCAGCATGAATAGATACAGGATGATGTAAAAGATCACATCTCCGATTTTTAATTTATGAAGTCCACCTGACTTAATCTCATTGTTTTCCATACCGCACCTCCCTTAGAATAACCTTTCTTCGCCGGTTCTCTTGGCGATCGAATTAGCAATTACTATGATCGCAATGGAAACCACGCTCTTAAAGATACCTGCAGCAGTACCGAGGGAATAGTCGTTCTGGCTGATACCCCAGGTAAGGACGTAGATATCGATCGTGTCGGAAACGCTCTTTACAAGGCCGTTTCCTAAGAGGTACTGTACTTCAAAACCTGCATTTAAGAGATTTCCCATGTTCATGATAAGCAGGATTATTATCGTAGGTTTGATTCCTGGTAAGGTGACATTCTTTATCTTTCCCCATCTGCCTGCGCCGTCAATAGAAGCAGCCTCATACAGGCATGGGTCAATGGATGTTATGGCTGAAAGATAAATAATGGCATTCCATCCTGTTTCCTTCCATACATGGGCGAAGGTTACAATCGGCCAGAACAGCGCCGGTATTGAGAAGAATGGAACAGTGTCTTTTACCAGTCCGAATTTAATTAAAAGCTCATTTATGATACCTGTTGATGACAGAGCATCATTTAAAATACCTGTAACGATGATCCATGAAAGGAAGTGAGGCAGGTATGAAATAGTCTGAACTACTTTTTTTGCTCGCAGCAATCTGAATTCATTTAAAAGGATAGCAAAAACGATTGCTGTGATAGTTGTAAAGACAAGGTTTAATGTTCCCATGCAGAAGGTGTTTCTGATAACCTTAATGAATGTTGCATCTGAGAACAGGAATTTGAATTTTTCAAGACCAACCCACTGAGAGTGGAAGAGGCCTGTTTTATTTTTGTAGTTTTCAAAAGCCATCAACCAGCCAGCCAGGGGCAGATAACAGAAGATGAATCCATAGATTACAAATACTGCAGACCATGCAATAAGGACTTTCTGCTTGGCAAGCTCTTTTCTTGTGATGACCGTTTTCTTTTGTTTAGCGACGGTATTACTCATGCCTTTTAAGTACCCTTTCCCAATAAAATCTTTAGAAAAAGGCGGCCATATACTTATATCTGCTGCATATGGCCGCCTTATCATCTAAATCAGAAATTCTGCATTACATTAGTTGCCTGCGTTTGCTGCCACTCTTCTGTCGAGCTCTTCCTGCATCTGGCTAAGGAAGTCCTGAGGATTGCATCCTTCATAAGCTGTCATGTAGTTGTTCCACTCGCTCTCGAAGTCTGAAGCCATAACGAGCTTAGGAAGCCATTCATGCTTGCACTCGCCCATCTTTGTCCAAGCTACACCGCCAGGTGTTGATGTATCGAGGTTGTTTGAGTATGACCACATTGGGAACCAAGGATGTGTTGCGTTTACATCTTCTACAACTGAACCGATGAGGTCAGGGTAGTTCTTAGCGCCGTAAGCATCGAAGCACTTCTTAAGAGGCTCAGCCAGCTTGTCATAGAACTCTGAAGGCTGCTCTTCAGGAAGGTTAGCGTTGATACCGTCATCGCTTGTTCCGCCGTACTGAGGAAGGTAGCTGTACATGCACATGTGATCTGCCTTGTACTTAGGATCAGCAACCTTTGCTCTGATCTCAGGTGTTCTGTAGAAAAGACCGTTCTCATCAACGAGGTAATCTTCACCTTCAACACCCCAGAAACGGAGGTTCATGATATCCTGGTCAAGCATCTTGTCAAGGAATGAGAATGCAAGATCTGGATCTGCGCAGCTTGTTGTAACTGCGATACCTGAAGCTGTGTTAAGTGTGTCGCCGTATGTATGCCAACGGTTCTCCATACCAGGATCGATTGTAAGTCCAAGAGGAACATAGTTGCATCCCTGAACATCAAGACCTGCTGTAAGGAGTGCGTCGTTGATCTGCTGGAAATCCCAGTACTGATCGCACATACCAAGTACGTTACCGTTTGAAAGCTTCTGAATGTAATCGTCGTACTTCTGTGTTCCGAAGTCCTTATCTACGATACCCTTCTTGTACTCTTCGTTGAGCTTAGCGAAGTATCTCTTAGCTGTAGGAGTTGTGTTGTAGTCAACGATTGTAGGATCCTTGCCCTCGAAATCAACGATTACAGAACCGTCGTTTGGATATCCATCAAGGAACTGAGGAGCATTCTCAATACAGAAGTATCTCCAGTCATCACAGAGACATGTGTAAGGAATGATGTCCATCTCGTTGCCGTTAGCGTCCTGAGTCTTAGGATTAGCTGCTGCGTATCTCTCAAGAAGATCGAAGTACTGGTCAAGAGTCTTGATCTCTGGGTAGTTGTCCCACTCAAGAACACGAGCCTGGATCCAGAATGCCTCGTCGTTGTGAGCTGTTCCTGTAGGAGCGCCCTTTGTGTTCTGGAATACGTTGCACCAGTAGATATGTCCATCGTCCTGTCTGAACTGATCCCACTCTGTAGGTGTGTAGTAGTTTGTAAGATTAGGATATTTGCCGCTCTCAAGGTACTCATCCCATGGTACGAGAACGCCTTCATTGTAAAGGTCTGCACATCCGTCACCACCATCGATAAGGTCTGGATAGGTTCCAGATGCGATGATGCTTCCGATAGCCTCAGAAACAGTCTGTCCTGTAAGCCATGTCTCCTTAAGACGAACGCCAGTCTTTTCTGCAATCATGTCCTGGATCTCGTTGTTGCCGCTGTTGATCTCAGTGCCAGGCATTCCAGCAAAGAATGTCATGTCAACGATGTCACCGCTTGCAACTGTTTCTGATCCTGCGTCAGATGTCTGTGCAGTTGTGTCTGTGTTCTCAGTAGCTGTTCCAGCGTTGTCGCCAGATGGTGCAGCTGACTGTCCACAACCAGCAAGAGTAGCTGCCATGAGCACTGTGCTCATTGAGAATGCTGCTACTTTTTTCATAGTTTTGTTTTTCATACTAAACCCCTTTCTCCCTTTTGGCTTTGCCAAAAAATGAATTACTTGTATCATTTTCAGACTCATTATAGAATCTGGATTTTTTTTGCAGAATGGAAATCTTTTACTTTCGTAAGCACTTTTTTTACTTCTTTAACAGAAAATTTACGTTTTAGACGTAATTATTGTGCTTTTTGCACAAAGTGTTAATCGATTAATTCACAAATGCGTCAAATGTATTGTTGTTTTGACCAAAACAATACAAGTTGTGATTGTGGTTCTTTTGAGACAGGGGGACGGTTCTTTTGTCTTGTTTTATCTTGATAAAATAAGACAAAAGAACCGTCCCCGCTGTCTCGAAAGGACCGTCCCCGTGTCTTGTCCGTCCCCGCTGTCTCGAAAGAACCGTCTATGTTCAGTGAACGAACTCGATGGTCTTAAGTGAAGG
Source organism: Butyrivibrio sp. (assembly GCA_015056565.1). Lineage (GTDB taxonomy): Bacteria > Bacillota > Clostridia > Lachnospirales > Lachnospiraceae > Butyrivibrio. The sequence continues at coordinate 194,549 of SVGB01000003.1, read as the reverse complement.
GGTTCCACTTCCCCTGTAAACCAGGTATAGAGCGCATTTTCCGTCTGTAAGCGGAGCCTTAAACCTGCAGCTGTGCTCAGTCCAGATGTTGGAGCCTTCGCCTTCAAGAAGTGCGACAGGTTCACCATCTAGAGATGTCCTTATCTCAAAATGTCCGTGGTAGTAAGCTCTTGTCTTGATCAAAAGACCTGTGGCTGCCTTGACATCAAAGTACTTAAAACCGATGGTTGTGCCATCAGTTATAGCCTTGATGTAGCTGTAGCCCTGGGAGTCGTCGCCGCCTACCTGGACAACCCTTGGAGATGAGTCTTCTACATACATCTTTTTCTCGGGAGTAAAGATGTTGCAGGCGATGTATGCAGGGTATTCTCCCTTGTCAGAAAGAGGACCGCCATTGAGGCCGCAGGATGTAATCTCAACCTGAGAGATCTTTCCGTTTTCGTCAAACTCGATCTTCTCAGCGCAACCCTGTCTTGAATACCAGGTACCGTGGGTGTGTCTGTGGTAGAAGATATACCAGCTATCCCCAATCTCTACGATGCTTCCGTGGTTATTGGCACCATAAGCTGAAGGATCCTCAGCGTTTTTGTAGGTATCAATGTGAAGGTCGCAGTTACTTACGATAACACCGCCATAAGTAAATGGTCCTTCAGGCTTATCAGAGGTTGCATAGCAAAGCTCATGCATGACTTCTGAGGAATAGATGAAGTAGTAAGTGTTTCCGCGCTTTCTTATGGAAGGTGCTTCAAAGAAAGCATGTCCTTCAAAGTCTGTTCCCTGGCTGTACTGAGCACCAGGTACAACAATGACAGGAGCTTTTTTCACTGTGAGCATATCCTTGTCAAGGACGGTGAACATGGCGCCGTGTCTTGACTTATCTCCGTGACCGCAAAATCCGGTGTAGAGATATGTGATGTCACCCTCAGTCATGACTCCTGGATCAAACTGAGGCTCGTCGCCTTCCTTATCTCCAAGCTTTGTGCCATCTTCGTAGTGAACATATCCGTAGAATTCAAAAGGTCCTGCAGGCGTGTCCGCAACTGCAACTGAAACAACACTCACCTTATCAAGCACGTAGTACAGATAGTATCTGCCGTCGGGACCTACAGTGATATCCGGTGCATACAGGCACATGTGACCAATAGGATTAAAGGGGTCTGAGACCTTTGGATAGATAACTCCCTCATAGTGCCAGTTTCCAAGATCGTCTATTGGAGCAGACCAGCATACATAGTCACCAAGACAGAAGGTCTCTCCGCCGCAAAGATCGTGGGATCCGTACACATAAACTCTGTCTCCGAATACATAGGGCTCGCCATCCGGGATGTATTCCCAGGATGGAAGGTAAGGATTGACAGCCTGTTTTTTGCTGCTCTGCCTGATACCGCCCTCAAACTTTGATATGGCGCCAGAGCCCAAAAACTCCATCTCATGGCGGGCGCCATCTTTATAACTATCCCACACAGGAAGAGGGCTGGCATCTATTCCGTTTCCATTAGGGTTACCAGTTTTAATAAAGTTTGCGAAGTAGTCACACATCTGGTTTGCCAGATCATAATGTCTTCCGGTATAAGGCCTGTGGCACATGTGGAGCGTGTCAAAGAAAAACCACAGGTCGCAGGAGTGGAAGGTTCCCGGATAGGAATCACCCTTGTGACCATCTCCCGGAATATCAGGATTGAATCTGTAGTAATAGTAGTTCTGCTGTGGTCTTGCCTTTGAGGCTCTAAGGAAAACCTCCTTAACCGAGAGCTCAACCATATTTACGCCGGCCTCTGAGAACTCATCTGTGGTGTTGCCTGAAATGATGGGCACATCAAGGCACTTGCCATTTGCGATATTTTCAGTAGGGTCAGCTTCGCAAAAGAGTCCGTCCACAATAGGGAACATTCTCCTGTGGTCACTGACAAATCTGTTGTAGCCATCCAGGATCTCTTTTGAAGAAAGAGCTCTTGCCTGCTCTAGATCTTTTACATGCAGGCTATCAAAAAACTCTTTTCCAAGTTCCTCTGCCTGAGCGAGATTTAATGGATTGAAAATATCTGCATCGTCATTTTTTAGCTTTATGATGCCGCTGAAAATTGCTGCAGCTTTTATGATGTCTTTGTTGTCTTTGCAGGAGAGCTGATGCTGTACGCTTGCGCCGCCTGCTGACTGGCCTCCAAGAGTTATCCTGTCAGGGTCTCCGCCAAAGGAGGCGATATTTCTTTTAACCCAGTCAAGACCCGCCTTCTGGTCGAGAAGTCCAAAGTTCGCGGGAGCATCAGGCGCCTGGCTGCTAACTTCCGGGTGAGCCAAAAAGCCAAAGCAACCAAGGCGGTATGCTATGCTGACAACTATGACGCCTCTCTTTGCAAGAGGTTCTCCGTTAAATTCCATCTCAGCTGTATATCCCCACTGGAAGGCACCGCCGTAGATCCACACAAGGACTGGAAGTTTTTCGTTTTTATCTTTTGCAGGAGTCCAGATATTAAGGTAGAGACAGTCTTCACTCATGGGAATATCAGGATCCACGTGCCACTCTCTGTTGTAGAGCATGTCGCCAACCCCAGGAGTGTCCTGGTATGAAATTGGCCCAAAGTTAAATGCGTTTAATGTGCCCTCATAATCCTTGCAGGGCTGAGGCGCTTTCCACCTGTTTTCGCCAATAGGTGGAGCTGCAAATGGGATGCCTTTAAAGACTGTGACTCTTGGGTCATTGCCTGGAAGGCCCCTTACTTTTCCGTTTTCTGTAGTAGTTTCTCTAAGCATGTAAATTCCCCCGAATATGCCAGATATTACCATCCGGCAGAATAAAGTTTAAAGCTAATTGTAATATATAGTATTTGGAAGAGGCGCTTCCACCCAATTATTGCCATGGTCTTGCCAAAGGTTGCTTTTGATATTTCGATTAGCAATTTATGAAAAGAAAATCGCAGTATATCGTTAGAAGGAATTTTGAAAAAGTCTGAAAATGGAAAAAAACATGGCGGAAAATGTGAAGAGGCATGACGCCATGTTTTTGTATAATGAGCAATAAGAAGGATAATGGAAATTATGGAGTCGGTAATAATGAAAACATTAACTCTTCCTAAGATCATCTCAGACGGGATGGTCATCCAGAGAAGAAAGAGAATACACATATGGGGCTGGGATGAGCCAGGCGCACAGGTAGAAGTAAGGCTTGACACGCTCTCTTCACGGGGGACTGCAGACGAAGATGGACGTTTCGACATTTTCCTTTCTGCAAGAGAAAGCGGAGGTCCTTTTGAACTTGTAGTATCTGATGACAAGGGAAAAGAGATAACGGTAAAGGATGTAATGATCGGTCTTGTGTGGCTTGTTACTGGCCAGTCCAACATCGAACTTCCTATTGCAAGGGTAAAAGACAGGTATCCTGCCCTTACACAGATCGAGGACAATCCGGCCATCAGGACCTTTAAGATCTTGGAAGATACAGATTTCCACGGTCCGTTAAAAGAGATTAAGACTGGAGCCTGGAGCCACGTAAGTGCAGAGACCATCATGGATTTTTCTGCAACAGGTTATTTCTTTGCCGCATACCTTCAGAAGATCACAGGGCAGACAGTGGGCTTTATCAATGCTTCACTTGGCGGATCCAAGATATCCTCCTGGATGTCAAAAGAGATGCTGGATGGCTACGACGAGCTTACCTCTGAGGGAGAGAAGTACGCTGACGATGACTTCAGAGAGAGTCAGATAAATAAAAATGAGATAGCAGAAAAGCTCTGGAGAGAGAAGCTTGATAAGCAGGACAGAGGCCTGTCTGAGAACTGGATGGCTGAGGATCTTGATGAGAGAAGCTTTAAAGAGATGGACATCCCTGTAATGTTCAAGGATACGGAGCTTTCCGGAATGAGCGGTTCTGTGTGGTTTAGAAAGAGCTTCGATCTTCCTAAGGCACTTGCAGGAAAGAGCGCAAGGCTGTTCCTTGGAACCATGGTGGACAGGGATCAGGTGTATGTAAATGGCAAGCTTGTAGGAAGCACAGAGTATCAGTATCCTCCTAGAAAATATGATATCCCGGAGGGACTTACAAGAGAGAAGGATAACCATGTTGTTATCAGACTCTGCATAGAGCACGGTCTTGGAAGGATCACTCCTGACAAGGAATACAAGATATTTAACGACGAAGCGCAGGTGCGCCTTGATGGCAAGTGGTACTACAAGGTAGCAGCAAGGTGCAAGGAGATTCCTGAACATGACTTTATCAACTGGCACCCAATGGGACTTTATAATGCCATGACAGCACCCTGCCATAACTTCCCGATTGACGGTGTGATCTGGTATCAGGGAGAGTCCAATACCTTTGAACCCTGGGACTATGAAGACCTTTCAAAGCGCATGATAGCTGGCTACAGACAGATGTGGGGCGAAGAAAATCTTCCATACATTTTAGCTCAGCTGCCTAACTTTGTAATAGATATTGAACCAGTCGACGACCCATGGCCTACATTCAGGCTCACACAGGCTCGTCTTATTGATGAGCCGATGGTCGGAGTAACAGTAAACATGGACCTCGGAGAAGACAATGATCTTCATCCCACAGGCAAACGCCGCGTCGGTAAGCGCCTTGCCCTCTGGGCTGCCCACATGAAATACGGATATACCGGCGAATACACCGGCCCAACCCCAGTATCCGCCAAAATCCTCGCCTCTGGCCACTTCAAAGACACTACCATCGAAGTTGCTTTATCGCATGCCGACGGTCTCATCGCCCGCGACATCGGCAAAGGCCCTGAGATAAAAGACTTTGAAGTTATAGACAATAAGGGAAATATTACTCCAGCGGATGCTGAAATACTTAACGGAAAACTACTTATCAAAACCTCCCTTAAAGCAGACAAGATAAGCAAGGTCCGATACCTAGTTAAGTACACCTACTCGGGTGCGATGCTGTACAACTCTGCGAACTTGCCCATGGGTCCATTCGAACTCACGGTAGAGAAATAGTAGATTGGCTTCGAAAAATTTGTTTATCTTCAAATGCCGTTTAAGTAAATAGGCTGTAAAATATATGTTTCGCTCTCGCAGGGCTTAAGAGACGGCCGGTACTTAGCGAGGTCTTTTCGAGCTTAGTACCGTTGCCAGTCGAAAAGAGCGAAAGCGTCCCAAGAAGCTAAACATATATTTTACAGCCCAAAACCCAAAAAACTTCAGAAGATAAACAAATTTTCGAAGCTCAACACTCTTACCTGCTAGGAAGCGCATCGGCACCCTGGCGGTAGAGTTTGCGGAACTCAGTAGGGGAGCAGCCGTTGGTCTCCTTGAAGACACGGTTGAAAGTGGATAGGCTAAAGAAACCGGACTGCAGCGCAATATCCATTACTGACAGATCGGTGTCGCCAAGCAGCTCCTGGGACATCTGCACCCGGCGCTTGGTGATGTACTGATAGCAGGATATTCCCATACAGGACTTAAAGAGCCTTTCGAAGTGATACTTGGAAAAACCTGCAAGATCAGCCAGCTGCTCAACTGACAGATCCTCACCTCTGTGGGAATCAATGTAGTTGGTTACAGCTACCAGCTTTTCAATATTTTTGGACTGGGAATCTGATGTCCCGGCAGGAAGATAGGCATCTGAAAGGTGCATGCTTCCTATCCGGGCAAGGATCAGAGTTACCAGAGAGTATACAGAGATCTGCAAAAATTCATCGCTCTCACCATAGAGTCTTTCAATATCCCAGAAGTAGTTCTGCAGGCGGGCAGCTTCCACAGGGAACTGACTGCACCTTACATGAACATAGGGTGGAAGAGTCTTAAGGAGAGGAACCAGGGATGAAACCTGGGAATAACCTGTTATGTCAAAAAGAAGTATCAGCTTTTCGCCACCTGGCTCCACAGCCAGATATTCGTGAAGAGTTCCCGGAGCGATCAGCATGATATCACCAGGTGCGCAGTTCTCAACAGCGGATGAATCGTTGTGGAACTTGACCTGGAAAGAACCTGACAGTGGCAGAATAAGCTCCACCTCGTTGTGCCAGTGGAGAGGATATTCATTTAATGTGTTGTGATAGAGAAGGACGCCCTTTAATGTGTCATAATAGATATCTTCTCTTGACTGGGCGTTAATATCAGCGATCATGGTACTTGCTCCTTTTGATAAAAAAGCTTGATACCCTGTTATTCTAGCATAAAAGTCAAAATTATAAATACATAGAAATAGAAAGAGGTCTACGAAAATGCAATCAGAAAAATGGACACAGCTGTGGCTTGACTATCATAGGATGTACGATGGAAAAGACTGCTGGATAATAGCTGTTACTGGCTTTGACAAGAAAAGCACTATTATCAAAAATGCCCTTAAAGAGTTTACAAGAGGCATAGAAGTGCTTACCGGAGAGACGGTTCTTTTGACTGAAGAAGTTATGAACGCCCTTACTTTCACAATTTCCCAGAACACTACCATTCCAAAAGAGAGCTATCGCATAGAGGGAAGTCACGACGGTATCCTCCTTGAAGCTTCCGACGAGAACGGCGTGATCTATGGAGTTTTTGCAATCCTCCGTCAGATCGCCTGCGGGAAGAATGCTTGCGAAGTAGCAGAGGCAAAGGTTCCGTCAAATCCTCTTAGAATGATGAACCACTGGGACAACATGGATGGCAGCATAGAAAGAGGTTACTCGGGCGAATCATTCTTTTTCAAAGATGAAGAGATAATCATAAACGGCAGAACCACAGATTATGCCCGTTTTATGGCATGCATTGGTATAAACGCAGTTGTCATCAACAATGTCAATGTAAAGGGAGCAGCATCCTACCTTATTACTGACAGATATTTTGACAAAGTAAAAGAGCTTTCTGACGTATTTACTGGCTATGGAATAAAGCTTTACATGTCCCTTAACTTTGCTTCACCCATTGAACTTGGTGGCCTCGATACCTGCGATCCTTTAGATGAAAAGGTCATCAGCTGGTGGAAGGACAAGATGAAGGAAGTGTATGAAAACCTTCCTGGCTTTGGTGGCTTCCTTGTGAAGGCTGACTCTGAGGGAAGACCAGGACCTTTTACCTACGGAAGAACTCAGGCAGATGGCGCAAATATGCTGGCAGATGTAATAAAGCCCTACGGCGGAATTATCATCTGGAGATGCTTTGTATATAACTGCACTCAGGACTGGCGCGATACGAAGACAGACAGAGCAAGAGCTGGATACGATTACTTCAAGGATCTGGACGGAGCATATCATGACAACGTTGTCCTTCAGATCAAGAATGGCCCAATGGATTTCCAGATCCGCGAACCCGTTTCTCCTCTTCTTGGAGGTCTTCAGCACACAAACCAGATGCTGGAGGTACAGATCGCTCAGGAATATACAGGTCATCAGATAGACCTTTGCTACCTTATACCAATGTACAAGGAAGTCCTTGATTTCCACACCCACTGCAGCAGGGGAAAAGATACTGTGGCTGACGTTGTAAGTGGAAGGACCATGGGCAACACTCTTGGCGGAATGGCAGCAGTTATAAATACTGGAGATGATGAAAACTGGACAGGGAATGATCTGGCAGCAGCCAACACCTACGGCTTTGGAAGACTTTCTTTTGACACAGAGCTCACATCTGAAGAGATAGCAAGAGAGTGGATAGCTCTGACCTTTAACCTTCCGGAAAAAGAGACAGACATCCTCTGCAAGATGCTCCTTGGATCAAGGGAAACCTATGAGAAATACACCAGCCCACTTGGCATTGGCTGGATGGTAACACCTATGGGTCACTACGGACCAAGTGTTGACGGATATGAGTACTCAAGATGGGGAACTTACCACAGAGCTGATCACCTTGGAATTGGTGTTGACAGGACAGACAAGGGTACAGGCTACGCTCAGCAGTACTATGAAGAAAATGCGAAGATGTACAACGATCCTGCTACCTGCCCGGAAGAACTCATTTTGTTCTTCCATCACCTTCCATATACATACATGCTAAAGACTGGAAAGACACTTATCCAGCATATTTACGACAGCCACTTTGAGGGCGAAAAAGAGGCAGAAGACCTTTCTGCAGACTGGGATAAGCTTAAAAATGTGATCCCGGCTGAGGTTTTTGACAGAGTAACCAAGCGCTTTGAACTTCAGCTTGATAACGCTAAGGAATGGAGAGATCAGGTTAACTCCTACTTCTATAGAAAGAGCGGAATTGCGGACGAGAAAAACAGGACTATATATTGAATGAGTTAGCTGGAAGACGGTTCTGACAAGACACGGGGGCGGTTCTACTGACAAGACACGGGGACGGTTCTACTGTCTTATTTTATCAAGATAAAACAAGACAGTAGAACCGTCCCCGTGTCTTGTCAGTAGAACCGTCCCAGTGTCTTATCCGGCCCTGTAGGACAGCTGATACTGTTTGGGCGACATTCCAATCTGCTTGGAAAATCGTCTTGAGAAGCTGGAGTAATTGTTATATCCAACCATGAAACATACATCATAAGGAGAATTGTTCTGGAGCAATAATTTTTGCGCCAGAGCAATTTTTTTTGCATTAATGTAATGTTTTAAAGAGTCGCCTGTGGCATCACTAAAGGCGCGGCTTAAGTGGTCGCTGCTGTAGTGAAGCTCAGCGGACATGGCGTTTATGGTGATATCCTCAGACAGATGTGTGTCGATGTAATCCAGGATCCTTGATACAACTTCAGGCATGGAGCTTCTCTTTTTCTGCGGTGGAACGTTCTCGGAGTACTTGCAGGTCATAAGCAGGAACTCTGCCAGATATGCCTTGCTAAGTATGCTGTGTCCGAAGCTGTCGCTGTGCAGGGATTCTTCAAGCTTGCCAGCGATGGAGATAAACTTGGAGATGGACTCCTCCGGGATACGAAGGTGGTTCATGTTGGCAGAGTCAGCAGTCCTGAAGAGGGTAGAAAAATCAGTGTCTGCATCCCCAAGGTTTTTGAGATATTCGTACTGAACATTGATGACAATGCGCTCATAGCCTGCAATATCCTCAAGGTCTATTCCGTGGAAAACAAGGGGACTTATAAAGAACATATCCCCTCTTTTCATCTTAAAGAGCTCAGGCTCTATCATGATATTTACATCACCCTTCAGGAAAAGAACTACTTCATATCCGTCGTGGTTGTGGACAGTATTTATGTCTTCTGGCGTTACTCTGGCCATCTTGTGCTCACAGATGATCTCGTGATCGATCATGCTGTACGGACAGTTAAGACTCTTTTTCATTGTTAAAGATCCCCTCGAAATTCACTTGTGCAGTTTATATCGGAAAATGCAAAAAATATATTGCATTTTGTGTATTTATTATAAAATCCCATATCTTATGATTATTTATATCATCGAAATGGGGAAACATCAACAAGCAGAAAAGTGAAACATGACCTTGTGGGGGTAAATGTGTCTAAGTTAAGTTTTGATAACAGGCTAATGTTCACTTACGAATCTAAATCTTTTCCCGGAGTCAATAAGGTGGCAGCACTGGTAAGGCAGGACATTTACCTGGTGACTGGATTTCATGCAGGCGAGTACACAAAAGGCTGCAAATGCAGAAATCTGATAATCCTTGGAACTGTTGATAAAAGCGACTACCTTAAGGACCTTGAAACAAGGGGACTGATTGATTTAGAGAAGGTAAGGGGTAAATGGGAAGTCTACAGCTTTCAGGTTATAGATGATCCTATGGAAGGCGTTGATCATGCGCTGGTCATCTCAGGAAGTGACAAACGTGGTACCATCTACGGACTCTTCCACCTTTCAGAACTCCTTGGAGTTTCACCGCTTGTTAACTGGAATCATGTAAGACCTAAAAAGAGAAAGAATGTATCCCTTACAGACGAGGTGAATACAGTTACAAAAGAGCCCTCGGTAAAATACAGGGGATTTTTCATAAATGATGAGTGGCCTGCATTTGGCAACTGGGCCACAGAGCACTTTGGCGGAATAAACGCTGGGTGCTATGAACGGATCTTTGAGCTGCTGCTCAGATTAAAGGGCAATTACCTTTGGCCAGCCATGTGGAATTCCAACTTCAGCATGGACGGGCCGGGACTCGAAAGCGCAAGACTTGCAGATGAGTACGGCGTTGTGATGAGTACATCCCACCACGAACCCTGCATGAGGAGCGGCGAGGAGTACAGGCTCCTTCGTGGAGAGAACTCCATCTACGGCGATGACTGGAGTTTTATAAACAACAGAGAAGGGATCACTCGTTTCTGGCGAGACGGACTACTTCGAAACAAAGCCTTTGAAAACGTCATAACCCTGGGAATGCGCGGCGAGAGGGATTCCAAGATCCTTTCAGAAGACGCAAGCCTTAAGGACAACATAGATCTTTTACGGGATGTGTTAAAAACACAGAACGACCTTATAAGAGAGACCATAGATCAGGACCTTGATAAGGTTCCAAGGCAGATAGTTCTTTTCTCCGAAGTTGAAGAGTTCTTTTACGGAGACGGCAAGACTAAAGGCCTTATGGGAGATCCGGAGCTTGAGGGCGTAACACTGATGCTCTCAGACAACAACGTGGGGTACACAAGGACGCTTCCGTCAAAAGAGATAGCTGACCACAAGGGCGGCTTTGGCATGTACTATCACATGGATATGCACGGTGGTCCTTACTCATATAAATGGATTGGATCCACATACCTTCCAAGGGTGTGGGAGCAGATGACTGCAGCTTATGAATTTGGAGTAAGGCAGATATGGGTTGTCAATGTGGGAGATGTAGGCACTCAGGAACTGGGGCTGTCCTACTTCCTGGATCTTGCTTACGACATAGATAAGTGGGGCGGCAATGATGCAGCTATCACGCAGGAATATGTAAATGACTGGGCAGAGAGGCAGTTTGGCGGAATGCTTCCTCTCTCTGGCAGAAATAAGATAAAAAAGATCATTTGGGATTACACAGCTCTTTTGGAAAAGAGACGTCACGAGATCATGAATGCCTGTGTGTACCACCCGCTCCATTTTGGAGAGGCGGATATGGTACTTAATGTAAGCGCTGAGATCTTAAAGGAAGCAGACAGTCTTAAAAAGAGAGTGGATGAAGAGGATATGTCCGCATTTGTATCTCTTCTATATTATCCGGCATGCGGAACTGCAAATCTTATGAAGATGTGGATACTGGCAGGGAGAAATAAGCTCTTTGCCCATCAGAACCGCATCGAAGCCAACATCATCGCAGATGAACTTGATGTATGCGTAAAGCGTGACTACGAGCTTATCGATGAATACGAAACAGTGGATGACGGCTATTACAAGGGTTTTGGCAGGTCAGAGCACATAGGATTTGTCAACTGGAATGAAGAGGATAACAAGTATCCCATAAAGCATCTGATCTACGGGGCCAATTCCCCTAGGATGCTGGTGGCGAGAGCTGATGATGAGAACTACATGACAGGCCTTGAGTGGAACGACAGGCCCCAGACCTGGAGCAATATGCTAAGGCCTGATGTGGACAGTATAGAGTTTGATCTTATCAGCGGAAGTGACAAGCCATTTAAGTACAAGATCCACACGGATTGCAGCTGGCTTTTATTCTCCAGGACTGAAGGAGAGGTCAGTGTAAGGGAGAGGATAACCCTTTCGGTGGATAAAGCTCTTTTGACAGACAGGATAAGCGGAACCTTCGAGGTTGAGTGCATTGGCTTTGGAACAGCTCATGTGACAGTACTTGCAGCACCTGAGGAAGCTCTCGAAGGGGTGTTTGTTGAAAGTGATGGATATATCTGCATGGAGGCAGAGCATTTTGCTGACAGGCAGGACACATCAAAGGGCCGCTTTGAAGTGCTAAGGCCCTACGGCAGAACAGGAAGTGCCATCAAGGCTTTCCCGGTAACACATGATTTTACCGGTGATAAGAAAAGACCTTTTGTTTCATACAGGTTCATTGCCGACGAGGGCGAATATGACCTGACTTTTGATCTTGCACCAACTACCCCGGTTACTTTTAAGGAGGGGCAGTACATAAGCTTTTCAATAAACGGCGGCAAGATGCAGACCCTCAACACTGTAAAAGAGCCGGACGCTCCGTTTTTTCCGAGCAGGCAATGGCGGCAGGAAGCGCTTGAGAGTGTCAAGAGGGCTTTGGCCACGGTTAAGTGCAAAAAGGGTGAAAACGAAGTTAAGTTTTACGGTGCAAGCCCCGGAATAGTACTTGAGAGGATACTGCTTGTAAGATCAGGAACAAGACTTCCGGAGTCCTACCTAGGGCCCAGGGAGAGCTATATAAGACTGGAAGATGTATCTTCCAGCGAAAACCAGGAGGAAGAAAATGAGTAAACCAGTAAAGGCGCAGTCAAATCAGAAATTTGGCGTCTATATGAAGAAGTACTGGCAGCTGTATGCGATGCTTGCCCTGCCTCTTCTGTATCTGTTGATTTTCAAGTATATACCAATGGTGTATGTACAGATCGCATTTAAAAAGTACAGCCTGATGGGCAGCATATGGTCACAGCCTCTTGCTAAAAATCATGGCTTTGAGTATTTCATAAAGGCATTCCAGAACAATGATTTCAGATATGCCTTAAAGAACACTCTTACACTTAATTTGCTGGATCTTATTTTTGGATTCCCGGCACCTATTATTTTTGCTCTTATCTTAAATGAGCTGTGCTTTACCCGTTACAAGAAAGTGGTTCAGACAATAGCTTACATGCCACACTTCCTTTCATGGGTCATCATCTACAGCTTGGCACTGCAGCTCCTTGCACCAAACGCAGGTCTTGTAAATATGGTTATCCAGAACCTTGGAGGAGAAGCAATTCCATTCCTCAATGACGAAGCCCACTGGGTTGGAAGTTACATTGGATTTGGTATCTGGCAGAACTTTGGATGGGGTTCAATTGTTTACCTGGCAGCTATTGCAGGTATCAACCCAGAGCTCTATGAGGCAGCTTCCGTTGACGGAGCTGGAAGGTTCAGGAAGATCTGGCACATCACTCTTCCTGGTATCAAGCCAACAATTGTAGTACTTCTTATCATGAGCCTTGGTAATATCCTTGGCGGCGGATTTGACAGACCTTTCGCTTTCCAGAACAACCTGGTCATGCGTGTGGCAGACGTTATCGCAACCTTTGTATACAGAGTAGGTATTAAGGGACTTCAGTTCTCCCTTACAACTGCCGTTGGACTATTCCAGTCCGTAGTAGGAGTAGTCTTCCTGCTGATGGCTAACTGGATCTCTCGCAGGCTTGGCGAGAGAGGAATCTGGTAAAGGGAGGATAGAGAGATGAAGATTAAATCAACCGGCGAAAAAGCCTGGGATATGTTTTTCGTAGTACTTTGCCTGATTGTCAGCGCAATATGCATAATCCCAATGCTGAACCTGCTTGCAAAATCCCTTAGTGGTACGGATTTCCTTGTAAGGAATGAAGTTTATCTTTTGCCAAAGGGCCTTAACTTCAACGCATATTCAACAGTATTAAAGGACCCAAAATACTTAAGAGCATTTTTGTGGACAGTGACACTTACAATCATCTGTACCCTGCTGTCCCTTTCAATGACAACACTTTGTGCTTTCCCTCTGATATTTGAAAAGCTCAGGGGAAGAAAGGCCATCAACATCTTTATTACTATCACGATGTTCTTCAACGCAGGTACAATTCCTAACTACCTGCTGATGCAGAAGCTGAACCTTTTAAGTAATCCTCTGGTTCTGATCCTGCCTGGCGTACTTAGTGTTTACAACATGATCATCATGAGAAGTTTCTTTTACGGAATTCCGGATTCTCTTCGTGAGTCTGCTGAGATCGACGGAGCAACTTTTTTTGAGATCCTGTACAAGATATATGTTCCTCTTTCCAAGCCTGTTATGGCTACACTGGCTCTTTTCTATGCAGTAGGAAGATGGAACGGCTACTCAGATGCCCTGATGTACATGAGAGAAGAAAAGTACTATCCTTTGCAACTTCTTTTGTACAACATCATCAACAACATCAACTCAGTTGAAGTAGCAACACAGGAGGGGTTCTCAGCTCCCGGACTTTCAGAGTCACTTAAGGCAGCCATCGTAATGTTTTCAACCATTCCGATCCTGTGCATTTATCCGTTCCTTCAGAAATACTTCATCAGTGGAGTTACTCTGGGAGCTGTAAAAGAGTGATCGAATATAATTTACGGATCCTATCCCCAATGAGGGATCACATATTATCTATCAACAAACAATAATGGAGGTAAAGTTATGAAGAAAAAGGTATTATCCATGCTCCTTGCTTCTGCTATGGCACTTTCAATCGTTGCCTGCGGACAGTCAAACGGGGGAACAGCAACAAGTACCGAGACAACAGGTACAGACGCAACTGCGACTGAGCAGACACAGACAGAGGCTACTGCAGAGGCAGAGCCAGCTGGATCATCAGAGCTTACAGATGGTAAGTTCGCTGACACAAGATCTATCACAGTTGAGATCTATGACAGAGGAAATGACGGCGGATCAGATCCTGAGAACAACATGTACACAGAGTACATCAAGAAGGGAATGCTTGAAGAGCACAACGTAGAAGTTACTTTCAAGAAGGTTCCAAGATGGACAGAGACAGAGGATATCAACAACCTCCTTGCAGCTCAGGAAGCTCCAGACATCTGCGTAACATACAGCTATCCTACTGTTCTTACATATGCTGATATGGGCGGTGTTATCGACCTTAAGGACATGATCGAGGATTACAAGGCAGACACACCAAACCTTTGGGCTTGGCTTGAAGATACAAACATGCTTTGGGACAAGGATCCTAAGACAGGATCTGTTTGGGCTATCGAAGGCAGAAGAGCTGAGCAGCAGAGAATCGTTACTTTCGTTCGTCAGGACTGGCTTGATGCTCTTAACATGAAGGCTCCTACAACAACTCAGGAGTTCGAGGATATGCTTGTAGCATTCAGAGACAACGCAGATACTCTTCTTGGCAAGGATGCTTCCAAGATGGTTCCTTTCTCAACAAGCTATGATATCGGATGGAGAGCAAGCAACATCATCACATCCTTCATGGATCCAAAGATCACAGACAAAGAGTACTACATCAACGGATTTGATGACAGAATGGTTACAGAGCCTCAGACAAAGGAAGCTGTTAAGCTCCTTAACAAGTGGTACAACGACGGCCTTATGTGGAAGGATTTCGCTCTTTATGGAAGCGGAGACACAACAGAGGACGATATGATCAAGGCTGGTTATGTTGGTGCATTCCAGCACAACTGGGATTACGTATTCAGAAACGGCGAAGATTCAATCAACGCAAACCTTAAGAGAAACGTTGGCGAAGATGCTAAGTTCGTAGCAGTTGACTGCTTCAAGAACTCAGACGGCAAGTATGCTAAGTGGCTCTACTCAACAGCAGGCGACAGAAAGATCTTCTTCCCTACAACAAACGATGAGCCTCTTGCTTCACTTCTTTACCTTGACTTCATCTCCAAGCCTGAGACAATCAAGTACCTCCAGGCAGGTGATGAGGGTGTTACACACGAAGTACTTGAGAGCGGCGCTATCCAGATCAAGGCTGCTGAAGGCGATGCAATCCAGAACTCCGGTAAGAACATCGACTACACAATCACATGTAACGGAACATACTTTGGTGACTGGGACCTTGCAAACCTTTCAATCGCATACGGCTATGCGGAGGCAGATCCTGAGCTTGTAGATGCAGCTAACAAGATCTCTCTTGCAGATGGTCTTGAGCCAATCAACGTAAACGTTGGTGTTATCGAGGCTGAGGCTGGTGTTGGTGATACTCTTTCATCAAAGAGAGACCAGATCTATGACAACGCAGTTGTTGCTTCTACAGCAGATTTCGATTCTGTTTGGGACAGCTACATGTCAGATTACCTTTCATCAGGCGGACAGGCTATCATGGACGAGAGAGCAGCTAAGTGGGCTGAGTACTTCGGCGATGCTGATATGCTTCCTTGATGATCAGAAATAAAAGCTACAATTTTTGCCATTAACATAAAAACCTTTAAGAGGAGGAGTCGTGTTCATTCACGGCTCCTATTTTTTTGCCTTGATGGTAACTTTTGATAACAACATGGCAAGATGTGGTGAGATAAGCCTGTCCTTAAAATATAGAATAGAATCAGTAGCATTAACACCAATTATATTGAGAATATTGAGGGTATAACAATGAACAGAGAAGAAGCAAGGAAGCGCGCAAAAGAGCTGGTTTCCAAGATGACAGTGGAGGAGAAGGCATCACAGCTTAGGTATGATTCTCCTGCCATCGACAGACTTGGAGTTCCTGCATACAACTGGTGGAATGAGGCTCTTCACGGCGTGGCAAGGGCGGGCACAGCTACCATGTTCCCACAGGCGATCGGAATGGCAGCAGCCTTTGATAAAGACCTTATGAAAGAGGTGGGAGAAGTTATCGCTGAGGAAGGCCGTGCTAAGTACAACGAGCAGGCAAAGCGCGGTGACAGGGATATCTACAAGGGACTTACCTTCTGGTCACCAAACGTAAACATCTTCCGTGACCCAAGATGGGGCAGAGGTCATGAGACTTATGGAGAGGATCCATATCTTACAGGAGCCCTTGCAGTTCCATTTATCAAGGGAATCCAGGGAGATGGAGAGTACATGAAGGCAGCAGCCTGCGCCAAGCATTTTGCTGTTCACTCAGGACCTGAGGGCGACAGACACTTCTTTGATGCCAAGGCTTCCAAGAAGGACCTTGAGGAGACTTACCTTCCAGCCTTTGAGACCTGTGTTAAGGACGGACATGTAGAGGCTGTCATGGGTGCTTACAACAGGACTAACGGAGAGCCCTGCTGCGCCAACAAGCCACTTATGGTGGATCTCCTTAGAGGCAAGTGGGGATTTGAAGGCCACTTTGTATCAGACTGCTGGGCTATCAGAGACTTCCACGAGAACCACAAGGTCACAGCAACAGCTGAGGAATCAGTTAAACTGGCCCTTGATATGGGGTGCGATGTAAACTGCGGATGCACATATCAGAAGATGATGAACGCTTACAGAGCTGGTCTTATCACTGAGGAACAGATAACAGAGTCCTGCGTAAGGCTCTTTACCACAAGATTCCTTCTTGGAATGTTTGATAAGACTGAGTTCGACAATATACCATTTACTGTTGTTGAGTGTGATGAGCACCAGAAAGTGGCACACAAGGCAGCAGCCGAGGGAATAGTCCTTCTTAAGAACAATGGACTTCTTCCTCTTGATAAGACAAAGCTTAAGACCATTGGCGTAGTTGGACCTAACGCTGATTCAAGGATCGCTCTTATGGGTAACTATCACGGAACCTCATCAAGGTTTGTGACAGTTCTTGAGGGCATCGAGGACAAGGTAGAAGGAGACGTAAGAGTTCTTTATTCAGAGGGCTGCGATCTCTGGAAGCCAAACCTTAGCAACCTCTCAGATCAGGACTATCCTGACAGACTTTCAGAGGTTCAGACCATTGCAGACTACTCAGATGTGATGGTTGTTGTAGTAGGTCTTGATGAGAACCTTGAGGGCGAAGAGGGAGATGCAGGTAACCAGTTTGCATCTGGAGACAAGGTAAACCTTGAACTTCCTATCCCTCAGAGACAGCTCCTTAATTCAGTTCTTGACTGCAATAAACCTACCATCGTTATCAATATGTCAGGTAGTGCCATAAACCTCGGTGTGGCCCAGGAGAAGGCAGCAGCTGTTATCCAGGCATGGTACCCGGGAGCAAAAGGCGGCGCAGATGTAGCGGATATCCTCTTTGGTGATGTGTCACCTTCAGGCAAGCTTCCTGTAACCTTCTACAGCAGCACTGACGACCTTCCAGACTTCAGGGATTACTCCATGAAGAACAGGACCTACAGGTACTTCACTGGCAAGCCTCTCTATCCATTTGGATATGGTCTTACCTATGGTAAGTGCAGGGCAAAAGAGATGGAGGTAAATGCAACAGCTGATGGCGCTACAGTTAAGGTAACAATGGTAAACGAAGGTGCTGTTAAGACTTCAGATGTCCTTCAGATCTACGTTAAGGATACAGGCTATGAGCTGGCTATCCCTAACCCATGTCTTGCAGGTTTTGAGAGATTTGAACTTGCTGCAGGTGAGGAGAAAGAGATTACGGTGGAGCTTCCAAGAAGAGCATTCACATCAGTAGATGAAGATGGAAACAGAGATGTCTTTTCACATAGCTTCAAGATATATGCAGGAACAAGTCAGCCTGATGAGCGCTCAAAAGAGCTTACTGGTGTAAGTTGTCTTGAAAAAGATGTAACTATTTGAGCTTATTTAAAATACAAGCATCAGAAATTATGTATAAAAATTTGCTGATATTTTCTGCAATCTATGACAATGTAAGTTTTGTATCAATAATGATACTCTAGTTGTATGGGATAGGTGTACAAGTTATAATTACCCATATAGCGCAGTAGAAAGGGGCAAGGTATGAATTATCTCATAGGTATTGATGTAGGAACCTCCGCTACCAAGACAGTTCTTTTCGATGAGAATGGAACAGTTATAGCTGAGAAGGCCTACGAGTATCCAATGTACACACCTCAGAATGGCTGGGCTGAGCAGGAGCCATCTGACTGGAAGAAGGCTTCACTTGAGACTGTGGCAGCTGTTGTAAAAGAGGCTGTTTCAAGCGGCAAGGTAGCTAACGCTTCCGACATCAAGGGAATTGGTATTTCCGGACAGATGCACGGTCTTGTAATGCTTGACGAAAATGGGGAAGTTATAAGACCATCCATTATCTGGTGTGATCAGAGAACTGGTGATGAAGTTGAGGAAATGCTGAAGATCATGCCAAGAGAGAAGTGGATCGAGATCACAGCTAATCCACCTCTTACAGGTTGGACAGCAGCCAAAATCCTCTGGGTAAGAAACAAGGAACCAGAGAATTACAAGCGCTGCAGACACATCCTTCTTCCTAAGGACTACATCAGATATGTCCTTACAGGAGAGTTCGCGACAGAGGTTTCAGATGCTTCCGGAATGCAGCTCATGGATGTGGCACACAGATGCTGGTCAGATGAAGTGCTTGACAAGCTTAATATCGACAAGTCACTTCTTGGCAAGATGCATGAGTCCTGCGAAGTTACAGGCAAGCTCACAAGCGAAGCTGCTGCGCAGCTTGGGCTTACAACAGACACAGTTGTAGTTGGCGGAGCTGGAGACAATGCAGCAGCAGCTATCGGAACCGGCGTAGTTAGAGAGGGAACAGCCTTCACAACCATCGGAACCAGCGGAGTTGTATTTGCTCACACAGACAAGGTCAGCATTGACCCTAAGGGAAGAGTTCACACATGTTGCTGCGCAGTACCTGGCGCATGGCACATCATGGGTGTTACCCAGGCAGCAGGATTCTCACTTAAGTGGTTCAGAGATAACTTCTGCCAGAGCTACATTGAAGAAGCCAAGGAAAAGGGCGTTGACCCTTATGACCTTATAAATGCCGACATCGAGACAGTTCCTGTTGGAAGTGACAGACTTATCTATTTGCCATATCTTAACGGCGAGAGAACTCCTCATCTGGATGACAAGGCAAGAGGTGTATTCTTTGGACTTTCAGGAATCCACACTAGAAAGCATCTGCTTCGCGCAGTAATGGAAGGTGTATCCTATTCACTCTGCGACTGCAATGACATCCTTAAAGAGATGGGCATCAGCGTAAAAGAGATGATGGCCTGCGGCGGCGGTGGAAAGAGCAAGATCTGGAGACAGATGCTCTCAGACCTGTACCAGTGCAAGGTAGCAACCATAAATCAGGAGCAGGGACCTGCCCTTGGAGTAGCAATTCTTGCAGGCGTAGGAAGCGGAGTATACACAAGCGTTCAGGAAGCTGCTGATAAGCTCATCACCAAGGCAAAAGAGACAGAGCCTGTAGCAGATAACGCTAAGAAGTACGCTGCATATCACGAGCTTTACAAGAAGCTCTATGCAGACCTTAAAGATGATTACAAACAGCTGTCAGAGCTGTAACGTAATAAACGCCATAAGGGTATGGCAGTAAACACATATTTACGCGGGAGTACCCGCAAGGAAAGGGGATAAATTATGATCAACATTCCAGAGGTAAAAATTGGCTTAGTTGCAGTAAGTAGAGACTGTTTCCCAGCTTCACTTGCAGTTAACAGAAGAAAGGCTTTAGCTGAGGCCTACAAGAAAAATTTCAATGACAAGGACGTTTATGAGTGTCCTGTATGTATCATCGAGAGCGAGACTCAGATGGTAGAGGCTCTTGAGGATATCAAGAAAAACGGATGTAACGCTCTATGCGTATATCTTGGAAACTTCGGACCAGAAATTTCTGAAACCCTGCTTGCTAAGCACTTTGATGGACCTATCATGTTCTGTGCAGCAGCTGAGGAGTCACAGAATGATCTTATCGATGGCAGAGGAGATGCTTACTGCGGAATGCTCAATGCAAGCTACAACCTCTACATCAGAAACACAAAGGCTTATATCCCAGAGTATCCAGTAGGAACTGCTGAGGAGTGCGCTAAGATGATCAACGAGTTCGTGCCTATCGCAAGAGCAATCGTTGGTGTTCGTGATCTTAAGATCATCAGCTTTGGCCCTCGTCCTATGAACTTCCTTGCTTGCAACGCTCCAATCAAGCAGATCTTCAACATGGGCGCAGAGATCGAAGAGAACTCAGAGCTTGACCTCTTCGAAGCATTCCACAAGCATGATAACGATCCTAGAATTCCAGATGTTGTTAAGGATATGGAAGCAGAACTTGGCGCAGGAAACAAGAAGCCTGAGATCCTTGCTAAGCTTGCTCAGTACGAGCTTACACTTCTTGACTGGATCGAGGAGCACAGAGGCTACAAGAAGTATGTATGTATCGCTGGTAAGTGCTGGCCTGCATTCCAGACACAGTTCGGATTCGTTCCTTGCTATGTAAACTCAAGACTTACAGGAAGAGGAATCCCTGTATCATGTGAGGTTGATATCTACGGTGCACTTTCAGAGTTTATCGGAACATGCGTAAGTAATGATTCTGTTACTCTTCTTGATATCAACAACTCTGTACCTGCAGACATGTACGAAGAGTCCATCAAGGGCAAGTTCGGCAACTACAAGCACACAGATACATTCATGGGCTTCCACTGCGGAAATACATGCACAAGCAAGCTTGCTAGCTGCGAGATGAAGTTCCAGAGAATTATGGCTCGTAACCTTCCTGAGGAAGTTACACAGGGAACTCTTGAAGGAGATATCGTTCCTGGAGATATCACATTCTACAGACTTCAGAGCACATCTGACAACCACCTTCGTGCTTATGTTGCACAGGGCGAAGTTCTTAACGTTCCTACAAGATCATTCGGTGGTATCGGTGTATTCGCTATTCCTGAGATGGGCAGATTCTACAGACACGTACTTATTCAGCAGAACTTCCCTCACCACGGAGCAGTTGCATTCGGTCACTACGGAAAGGCACTGTTCGAGGTATTCAAGTATCTCGGAGCAGAGACAATCGGCTACAACCAGCCTGCATCTCTTCCTTATCCAACAGAGAATCCTTTCTGCTGCTGATTGCATGACGGATTGCCAGATATGGCAGGATATAGTTGAAGATAACAAGAGCCCCTTCGCAAGAAGGGGCTCTTTTATTATGGGTGAGTCAGTGGGGACGTTACAGTTTGACTCATAAAAAGTCAAAGGACAACTGGCCGTCGATCCAGCTCTTTTGTTCTGCCTGATGGATCTCATCTTCGGGTCTTATGTTTCCGATCAGAAGTGGAGATGCGGGATCGTGGTTGGCATTGTTCTTCAGGACAGTTTCCGCGTCATAGTTAGCGTAGCAGTACTTGCATAGGTGAAGGCAGGTGTTGTACATGCCGATGTCATTTCCAAGAAAGCAGGCGCAGGAAGTTCTGGCATTCTTGATCTTGGGGAAATCCAGTTTGGTATGGAGAGCTTTTTCGTAAATGGGCTGGGTCATACATCCGCTGCAGTCTGCTCCGAACTGGGCAAGCTCTGTTCCTTCGCTGCAGGGGCGAAGGATCATGCCGTGGTCTTTTGCTATCTTTGCCATGTGCTCCCCGAGGTACAAGCGATCTTCTTTTTCAAGGGCAGTAGCCTTTGGAAAATTCTTTTTTACCTTCTGATAGATATCTATAAAACTGATCACTGCTGTCTGGGTATAGCCATCCAGGGCAGTTGCGATCTCTTCAAACTTCTCAAGGTGATAATCCCTGGTATATTTCTCATCAAGGAAGATGGGGTCATAGCGCCATCCCATGGAATCGACACCTGCAAAGTCAGATAATTTCTTGAATGTCTCTATAACATCCGGAATATCAGGGACATTAGGCTCGATGTCTCTTCCGTAGCCTGTTATGGTGACGTACCAGTACATTCCGTAGGGGCGAAGAAGGTCAAGGTACTTAAGTATAGGCCCCGGGTTCTTGGAACAGAAGCTGATAAGGTCCACCACAGAAGGGTGCAGTATGTACTTGGTCACATATGTCATGTTGTAGGGATTTCGCACATAGACATAGCCTTCCTTTAGCCTTTCTGCAAACCAATCGGCATAGAAAGCAGGGATGTCAGTGCGGGAGCCAGTCTGGATGATCATTATGGTTTACTGATACCTCACATAATAAGATTTAATGAAAAACGAATCCGATGTCACAACAAATCCACATATTTGCTGTAAATATAATGATATAATACCATGACAGGACAATTCACGATAAGGAGAAAAACATGAAGATAGTTATTGCAGATAAAGACAGTGTCGGAACAGACATGGACTACACCATATATGATGAGCTTGGAGAAGTAACTTATTACGACGACAAGGTGACAGAAGAGAATGCAAAAGAAAGGCTCTCTGGAGCAAATGTGCTGGTAATAAATAAGAGCCAGATCACAGACAAGCTCCTTGATGATGCGCCGGATCTTGAGCTTATATGTGAGTTTGCAACAGGTTATGACAACGCCAATATTCCTGCCTGCGACAGGCACGGAGTAAAGGTTGCCAACGTGGTGAACTACTCAACTGATTCAGTTGCGCAGCATACCTTTGCAATGCTGTTTTACCTGATGGAGAATCTCCGCCACTATGACGAGTTTGTAAAAAGTGGAACTTATGCAAACCAGGAACACTTCTGTTGTCTGGATATCCCTTATGAAGAGCTTGCAGGCAAGACCTATGGAATTGTTGGCATGGGAAATATCGGAAGGAAGGTTGCCCAGATTGCTACAGCCTTTGGGGCACATGTGATCTTCTATGCATCCTCAGGCCACAGCGACTGCACAGACTATGAGCAGGTAAGCTTTGATGAGCTGCTTACAAGGTCAGATATTATATCTCTCCATTGCCCGCTTAGCGACAGGACAAGAGATCTCTTTAACAGAGAGGCTTTTTCTAAAATGAAGAAAACAGCCATCCTCATAAATGTAGCAAGAGGGGCTGTGGTTGTAGAAGATGACCTCTACGAAGCTCTCGCAAGCGGAATCATCAGAGCCGCAGGACTAGACGTACTAAGCCCTGAGCCAATGGCAAAAACCTCACAGCTTTTAAAAATTCAGGACAGTGGGCGCCTTATCGTAACACCACATCTTGCCTGGGCAAGCACTGAAGCCAGAAAGAGATGTCTTGATGAAGTTAAGAAAAACATCGTGGCTTGGATGAATGGCACTCCAAGAAATATAGTTAACTGAATATAGTGATATATTACTATGACGTGGACTTTGTCACTATCTGAGAGTTGAGAAAACCTCAGCTCTCAGATAGTGCCTTATCAAAACTCAAATCTGTAAAACTCCTTGGGAAGTGCCCACAACTTTTCCAGGCTAGGCCCAGATTAAAGAATAATACCAGTATTTCAGCTAGAGGCTGGGCAAACCAGAAGGCGTCAATTCCAATATTGTAGCCAAGAACAAGCATCAGCATTGAGTAAAGCACTACTTCCAATATGTAATTCAGGTGGGCATATTTTATAAGCCCTATGGTTTCGTATAAACTGCTGAACATGTTGTTTAGCAAGTAAAAGATAAAGTTAAAGCCGTAAATTATCAGGATTTTTAGAGCAATATCAAAGACGGCCTGGCTTTCACCTTCTTCTATAAAGAGATTTAAGATAGGCCAGGCTATAAGCATCATGGTAATTCCGCCAATAAGAGCAATCTTAAGGATGCTTTTTGCAACGGAGCTTACATAGATACGATATTTTTCCCGGTCTTTCGATCCAACGGCCATTCCGATAGTGACGAGAACAGCGTAAAAAGCTGCTGTTTGTAGTAATTCTCCAAATTCTGCTCCATCGCTAAGAGTTACTGCAGCTAGAGCATCTTCATTGCTAATACGGAGAATAATGCCATTTCTAAGGGTTGCAGACAGTATGTAATAACCCCAGCAAAGAAGCTCCGGAAGTCCGATTTTGAGGGAAGCACTCACTCCGTCAAATCTGAACATGGGACGAATATGGTAAAACATGGAAGTTTTGTTCTTGTAGCAGATGCGAAGAGTGACAAGGATAATGGCGTCTGATACAGCTAAACTGATAACATAACCACCCCAAACGCCTGCCATAGTAGGGTAAATTCCAGAGATAATAGCTGTTATTATGAACTGGACAAATATGGTAGAAAGCCCAAGAACAACCATAAATTTTCTTTTTTCATTAAAAAACAGATTTGTTAGAAGGATTACAAGTGTGCATAAGAAAGGTCCAGTAAGGGAACCTACAAGGAGAGCGTCGGTACTTGCATTCCTAAGATATGCGTATTCATCAGTTGCGCCAAGGGCTGTGATCAAGGGATAGTGAAATGCCCAGCATAGCAGCGTGAAGACTAACATAATGATAACCCCCCATGTCAGACCTGTGCATAAATGCATGTGGGCGTTGACGTTATCATTGTCGCCAATGTCCCTTGCGCAGATAGCCTGTACTCCTGTCACAACCCATGCCATTAGGGCCATGATGAACATAATTAGAGGATAGGCGATTCCAAAAGCGGCAAGTCCATTGCTGCCTAGATGTCTTGAAATGAAGAAATCAAGCATCATTTCCTGCATGGACTGAACAATGTCTGCTATCAACATAAATCTGAGAGCCTTATAGAATGTTTTTTTGATGGGCGTTTCTTGGTTGGCTGTAGTCATACTGATCCTTTCTGCTTTATTTCAAACACATTTCGGTTGTAACTAAGGGCCAGGAAATGCATTTTTCTTGGAGAAATGTTTTCAGTCAGATTTGAGATTATATAGCTTCTAAGGGAGCTTAGCTTCATATCACTATTTGTCAGATCAAAGATAATTCCGTCGTCCTTGATTATTAGTTTAAGATTATCACCCATGAGTATGAAGCACTCTGCAAGGACGAGCCTCTTTGGGTTATTTTCCAGGATCATCATCAGTGTTTCTTCAATCAGCAACATTACTTTGTTGATAGTTTCTTTTGGATATCCGTTTTCTTCCAGGGCTTTTCCTATGTTATCTCTGACAATGATCACATTTTTGGGATTTATCTCAAGCTCGTAAAAGAGTGACTTTTTAATAGCTTCTTCGCCTGCTATAAACAGGGGGTAATTGTCCTTACCATATCGCATCTGCACATACCCTACAGAAATCAGATAGCTGAGAGGCTGAGCCAGCATAAGGCCAATTGCTATACCATATAGACCACCTATCCAGTTACCAATAATGGCTAGTGGTAGAGCCACAACAACGTCCCTGAGGGCGCAAAGAAGTACTCCCAAAGGAATTTTGCCCACGATTATGTAATAGGAGGAGTCCAGATACAGACGGCAGGTGAATATCATACTAAGGGAAAGAATACGTAGTTCCGTAACTGCAATATGGGCTGATTGAGGATCTGTAATACCAATAACCTTAACAATATATGGCGCAAATATTAGCATAAGGCATGTTACGATCGCACTTTCGATACGCTCTGTCCGTTTTGCATGATGCCAGATTTCGTGAACTCCGTCATAGTTTCCTTCTCCAAGATAAATGCTAATAAGGGGCGAGATGGCTTCACCAATACCGTCAAATAGAATCTGTAACTCTTTTACCAAGATGATGACAGATGCTACAAATATCATGTTAGAACCAAAGAAATGCACCACAAGGAGGTTGCAGCAGACAGTAAAGATAGCTATAAACAGGTAAGTGCTGGAATCTACAATGCTGTATTTAACAATGTCTTTAACAATTTTCGGAGAAAAATAAAGATTCAGCCGAAGGGAATTACTCTTTTTTGTGAAATGGATAAAAAGAGTTCCTAAGGCCACTATAACACTTAGAAAAGATGCCAGCCCCAGACCTTCAATGCCTATTAAACGGCACAAAAAAATGGATAAAAGAATATTACCAACACTGGATAATAGTTCAGCAGAAGTGCTTATTACTTCATCTCCATCTGCAAATACCATTCCTGAGATAAGGGCATTTACCGGGCTTAGCATAATAACGAATTTCATCCACTTAAGGTAACTCCTGGCAAGGCCAAGCACCTCCGGATCTGCTTTGTAGAAACGAAGATACGCATCACCAAATAGAAGCAACGACAGGAACAGAACAGCTCCTATAAATATAGTCATCAAAATCCCTGTACCAAAGGCTCTGTTAGCTTCTTCCTTCTGAAAAGCACCTACATGATGAGAGTACAAAATAGGGACACCAATAGAAAATACCAAGGAAAAAAAGCTGGACAAGGAATACATGGGCATAACAAGGTTGACGCCAGCAACTCCGCGTTCTCCAAGAACAAGACCTGCGACAAAGGTATCAGCCATGACAACAGCTGTAACAAGCAGCGCAGACAATGTTCCGCCAGCTAGCATCGAGTAGTATTTTGATGAAATAAAGGTTTTATTATGTCGCATATATTTATTATAACACGAAGAAGTTGACAATATTGTATCACGAGCTTTTGGCTTAAAAATCCATATGGCCTATGGCATATTTGATTTATATAAGTACAAGTATCTACAATCTGAAAGGTCTGGACTTTGGTCCAGACCTTTTTCTTTATTCAAGAGCATTCTTGATCTCATCTATTACAATCTTTAGAGCTTTGATCCTGGCGTATTTTTTGTCAACAGACTCAAGTACATGCCATGGGGCAAAAGAGGTACTGGTCTTTTCTATCATCTCGTCGATGGCTGTTTCGTACTGATCCCATTTTTCACGATTGCGCCAGTCCTCATCGGTGATCTTCCACTGTTTTTCTGGAGTGTTCTGCCTGTCAGTGAAGCGCTTAAGCTGAGTGTCTTTGTCTATCTGAACCCAAAACTTGATGATCACAGCACCCCAGTCCTTTAGCTCTTTTTCAAATTCATTGATCTCGTTGTAGGCTCTCTGCCAGTCGTTCTCGGAGCAGAATCCCTCAAGGCGCTCAACCATTACGCGGCCGTACCAGGTTCTGTCAAAGACGGTGATATGTCCTGTCTTGGGAAGCCTTGTCCAGAAGCGCCACAGATAGTGACGGGCCTTCTCGTGGGGCTCAGGGCTGGCAATTGGCTCAACCACATAGTCTCTTGGGTCAAGGGCTTCAGTGATCCTCTTGATGTTTCCGCCTTTTCCTGCTGCATCCCATCCCTCGTAGGCGATTATTACAGGGATCTTCTTGCGGTAAACCTTATTTCCAAGGCCCTTAAGCTCTTTCTGCAGGCGGTCAAGCTCAGCGTCGTACTCAGCATCGCTCATGACCTTGCCCTCCAGTTGAATGTCAGAGAGCTTACCTATCTTCTCCATAGGGAAGGTGTTCTGCAGGATCGGAACATTCATCTTCTGGTTTTTAAGGGCTATGTCTATCCCCTGATTAAGGAACTGAAGTACCTGAAGCTCAGCATACTTTTTATCCTTGGCATCAATGATGTACCAGGGAGATCTGGACTCGTTGGTATCCTCAAGGTACCTCTCAAAAACATCAAGGCATTTGTCGTAGTGCTTGTTCTGAAGCAGGTCGTTTTTATCAACGCGCCAGCTGGTGTCTTTGCCAGACTTTAGGGCGTCAAGTCTCTTTTTCTGTTCCTTTTTGGATATATGGAAAAAGAACTTGATGACCAGATAACCGTTGTCGCAAAGCTGGCGTTCTATAACGTTTATTGAGTGGACTCTCTTTCTGTAGACTTCATCTGTAAGGTCGCCATCAAGAACTCCGGACACGACCTCCTCCATCCAGCAGGTGTCAAAGAATCTGAATTTACCGGCTTCAGGGATTTCTTTTATGTATCTGTAGAGGAAGGGATATCTCTTTTCCTCGCTGCTTGGCTGCCTGTCCATGGTGGCAACCTTAAAGAACCTGGGATCGATGTTGCGGATAACTTTCCCTATAACGGCGCCTTTTCCTGCGGCGTTCCAGCCTTCAAACAAGACCATTACAGGAAGTCCGGCTTCTTTGATCTTCATCTGAAAGGCAGAGAGGCGAAGGCGTTCTTCCTTCAGCTTGTTTTTTAAAACTTCTTCCTCTGGGACATCAGCTTTTACGAATTCTTTCAGCATAGAGACACCTCCGATCTGACATGGAAACGAACGATATTATAATAATATAATACCATAAAAACGCGCATAAAAAGAGCCTTCAAAAGGGCGCCAATTCGTTGACCATGGCAGTGATTTTTCGTATAATAAATGTTAAGTATTTTGTAAAGAATTAGGGGAGAGAACGTATGTTAAAAGGTATAAAGAAGCTCTTTGTTTCAGCGGGAATGCTGGTTTTCTTTTCAGCACTCCTTTTCTTAAGTCCTGCTGCAGGTATGAAGGCCGAGGCTGTTGGACCGGAAGTTGCAGTGGGAATCGACGTTTCCAAGTATCAGGGAGGCATCAACTGGCAGCAGGTTAAAAATCAGGGCGTGCGCTTTGCAATGATCAGGGTTGGCACAACCAAGAAGGGTCTGGATGAACAGTTCATCAATAACATCAACGGCGCAAATGCCGCTGGTATCCGTACAGGTATCTATATCTATTCATATGCAACAACTCCTGAGGCAGCAGCTGCTGAAGCCAATCAGGTACTTGCGTGGATAGCTCCTTACACTGTTACATTCCCAATCGCTATCGATATTGAGGATTCCTGCCAGAAGGGGCTTAATGCAGGACAGCTTCAGGCAATTGCAGATACATTCTGCGGGATCATTAGTGCAAACGGATATGAGCCAATGGTTTACGCAAGCAGAAACTGGTTTTTGGGAAGAATGCCATCAGTTTCAGCTCCAAAGTGGGTTGCGCAGTACAATACAGCCTGTGATTACCCTGGTGACTACGCTATGTGGCAGTCAAGCAGCCACGGTTCATATGCTGGAATCCCTACAAGAGTTGACGTTAACCACCTCTATGTTGACTACTTCTCAAGGATGATTCCTGAGGGCTTCAACAGTTGGGGCGGACACGTTTTTTACTACCACAACTATCGCAAGCAGTATGGCTGGATCAACTTAAGCGGTCAGAGATATCATGCTGATGCAAACGGATTCATCCAGACCGGATGGTTCCAGGATGAGAGCGGCATCTACTACCTTGATCCTAATAACGGAGGACTAGCTGCTGTTGGATTTGCTGATATTGATGGAGCTCACTACTACTTCAATGAGAATGGTCAGCGCTGCACAGGTCTTCTTAATCTTGGCGGAACAGTATATTACGCAAATGCAGATGGCCAGTGCCAGAGAGGATTTGTTCAGCTTGAGGATGGTATCCGCTACTTTGATGAGCAGTATGTGATGCATACAGGACTCACTCCTATTGGTGATAAGCTTTATCTCTTTGATGCTAACGGA
Source organism: Butyrivibrio sp. (assembly GCA_015056565.1). GTDB lineage: Bacteria > Bacillota > Clostridia > Lachnospirales > Lachnospiraceae > Butyrivibrio. The sequence continues at coordinate 164,918 of SVGB01000003.1, read as the reverse complement.
CTTATGCTGACAGGCATGCATGCACTTGAGACTGGTAAGTACATGTTTGGCGCTGACGGTATCGCCCTTAGCGGATGGTACTCAAACGAGCAGGGACAGAGATTTTACTTTGGCCAGGGCAACGCAGCAGTTGTAGGCATCCAGACCATAGACAAGGATGTATACCTCTTTGGTGATGACGGCGTGATGTTTACCGGATGGTCAGGAGATGTTTCTTCCAGATTCTACTTCGGTCCAGACGGCAAGATGCTCAAGGGCTGGAATGTTATAGACGGACAGACCTATTACTTTGCTGAAGATGGCAAGATGGCACTTGGATTTGCATCACTCAAGGATGGCATTTACTACCTGTATCCTGCAGACGGGCACAGGGTACTGGGCTGGTTGGAGCAGCCAGATGGATGGAGATTCTTTGATGGCAACACAGGCCGCATGCTTGTTGCAGTGACAGTACCTCTTGACGGAGTCAACTGCACCTTTGATAAGAACGGACTTTTGGCAGATCCTGCAGGATGGATTCCTGGAACGCCACTTCCAGCACCAGCTGAGGAAGCACCTGCAGATCCTGCAGCAGCACCTGCAGCTACACCAGCAGGCTGATAATAATTTGAAATGAAGGTATTTGAAATGACATTCGAAGAAGCAAAAAAGAAACTGGAGCAGTTTGGTCAGCTCCATGTACTTAAATACTATGATGAGCTTTCAGAGTCAGAGAAGGCGGAGCTTTTAGCACAGGTAGCAGACACTGACTTCTCGGTGGTAGAAAACTGCAAGAACCTTGGAAAGAGCGAGGGAAGGGGTCAGTTCGCTCCCCTTGCTGCCATGCAGGTTTCAGAGATCGAGTCAAAGAAGGATGAGCTCTTTTCCATCGGAAAAAAAGCTCTTAAAGAGGGCAAGATCGCTGCCTGCCTCCTTGCAGGCGGAATGGGCACAAGGCTTGGCTCAGATAATCCCAAGGGAATGTACAACATTGGTCTTACCAAGGACGTGTATATTTTCCAGAGGATAATCGAAAACCTCATGGATACTGTTGATCAGGCTGATGGTACCTACCTTCGTCTGTTTATAATGACCAGTGAAAAGAATAATAACGCAACAGTTTCTTTCCTCAAGGAGCACAACTACTTTGGATATCCTGAGGATAAGATCACTTTCTTTAAACAGGACATGGCACCTGCCTCTGACTACGAGGGCAAGGTTTACATGGAGAGCAAGTCCAGGATTTCCACTTCTCCTAACGGAAACGCAGGATGGTACGCATCAATGCTCAGGGCTGGACTTCGTGATCTTATGTTAAAAGAGGGTATCGAGTGGATAGATATCTTTTCCGTAGACAATGTTCTTCAGAGAATCGCAGACCCTTGTTTTGTTGGAGCAACTCTCCAAGCCGGCGTCAGCTGCGGAGCCAAGGTTGTAAGAAAGTCTGCTCCAGATGAGAAGGTTGGCGTTATGTGTCTTGAGGATGGCAAGCCTTCTATTGTTGAGTACTATGAGCTGTCTCAGGAGATGATGGATGCCAAGGATGAGAACGGCGATCCAGCCTATAACTACGGCGTTATCCTAAATTATCTTTTCAATGAAAAAGACCTTTTTGACATCTCAAGAAAATCCCTTCCTCTTCACGTTGTTGAGAAGAAGATTCCTTATATTGATGAAAATGCGCAGCTGGTTAAGCCAGAGTCTCCAAATGGATGCAAGTTTGAGCAGTTGGTTCTTGATATGATTCATGAGCTTCCAAGCTGCCTTCCTTACGAGGTCATAAGGGAGCATGAGTTTGCGCCTATCAAGAACAAAGAGGGTGTTGACTCTGTAGAAACAGCCAGAGAACTTTGCAAAAAGAATGGCATCGAACTATAAGTTAACATTTCGACAGGTAGTCATAACAAAAGGAAGTTGTAATAGATACGGATTCTCTATACAATACTGCTGTAGGTAGACAAAAAAACTTATCATGTACGACATAGAAAAGAGGTAATCATGGCTATTCTTGTAACAGGTGGTGCCGGATATATTGGTTCACACACAGTAGTTGAGCTTCAGGATGCTGGAGAAGATGTAGTAGTAATGGACAACCTTGCCAATTCAAGCAGGAAGTGTCTTGACAGAGTTGAGGCCCTTACAGGCAAGAAGGTTCCTTTTTATGAGGCAGACATAAGAGACAGAGACGCTCTTGAGAAGATCTTTTCAAATGAGAAGATCGACAGTGTCATCCATTTTGCAGGTCTTAAGGCAGTTGGAGAATCTGTTCAGAAGCCTTGGGAATACTATGACAACAATGTTACAGGAACACTTACTCTTGTTGATGTGATGAGAAAGCATAACTGCAAGAACATTATCTTTTCATCATCCGCAACAGTATATGGTGATCCAGCAATGATCCCTATTACAGAGGAGTGTCCAAAGGGACAGTGCACAAACCCATACGGCTGGACCAAGTCAATGCTTGAGCAGATCTTATCTGACATACAGAAGGCTGATCCTGAGTGGAATGTGGTTCTCCTTAGATACTTTAATCCTATCGGAGCTCACAAGAGCGGAATGATCGGAGAGAATCCAAACGGAATTCCTAACAACCTTATGCCTTACATCACACAGGTTGCTGTAGGTAAGCTCCCTAAGCTCAATGTCTTTGGCAACGACTATGACACCCACGACGGTACAGGCGTAAGAGATTATATCCATGTAGTTGACCTTGCAAAGGGACATGTCAAGGCTCTTAAGAAGCTGGCTCCCGGAAGCGGACTTAACATTTACAACCTGGGAACAGGCGTTGGATACAGCGTTCTTGATATAGTTAAGAACTTTGAAGAGGCTACAGGAGTTAAGATCCCATACGAGATCAAGGACAGACGTCCTGGTGATATCGCAACCTGCTACGCCAAGGCTGACAAGGCAAAAGAGGAACTTGGCTGGGGTGCAGAAAATGGCATCAAGGAAATGTGTGCTGATTCCTGGAGATGGCAAAGTAATAATCCAAATGGTTATGAAAGCTGATATGTGATACATTATTTATGAGGTTTACCATTAGAAATGGTAAACCTCATTTTTGCGAGAGCGAAGCGGAGCAATCCGTATATCATAATATGTAAACCATTCAAAATATGTAAAGTGAGGTAAATAATGTTCAGGCTCTGGGTCAAACTTATAAGCGACAATCATCTTTTAAAGGACATGGTTGTCTGTGATGAAACAAGCGACACAAGAACCCATAAGGTAATGAATGCTATAGAGAAGGCATGTTATGAAATGGACCTTTCAAAACCTATCTGGCTTGACAGTGTTGTCAAAGATTTTCAACTTCACGCAAAGTGCCGTTTTACCAGGGATTCTTTTGTTGAAGACGTGTCTTTTGACTATATGGAGATACAGGTCATAGAAGAGGATTATTAATTTTTATATAAGAAAATAATCACAATTTCGACACGGATCACTCCTATACTAAAGCCATAAACGGAAAGGAAGGTACGTCATCATGTATGAGGACAATAACAACAGACCATCGGTAGATAATGGATCAAATGCAAATCCTACATCTAATCCATATAATTACTCTGGCAGGAGCTATAACTACTCAGGTGGGAACAGCTATAGCGCTAATAACGGTTCAAACCCATATTCTTATAACAATCAGAGCTATTCTTACGGACAGAATAGCTACAACTACAATCAAAATGCGCAGCCAACTTATGGGACATATCAGTATAATTCCCAGGCTGGTGGGTCAGTACCACCAGAGAGACCTAAAAAGAAAAAGCATACTTTTGCCAAGATTGTAGCAGCAATCTGCATCCTGGCACTTATTGTTGGTGGAGTAGGGATCACTTATAACACAGTAGTTAATAAATCTGGAAACTTCCTGGGTATCGGAGGAAACGACACTGTTGCAGAAGTTGAGCAGCAGGATGAGGAGATCACTCCAGAAGATACAGGCGCTGATCCTGTAACAGAGGATAAGGCACAGGCAGAGCCAGAAAAAGAGATCCAGACTACAACAGTAACTGGAGCATCAATGGCAGTTGTTACTGATGTAACAGCAGTTGTTGAAGAAGTTATGCCAGCCATGGTAATGATCCACAACAACTACACAGCTTCAGCAAGCTACTTCGGATACGTTCAGCAAGAAGAGGCAACTGCTTCAGGAAGTGGAATCATTGTTGGAGAGAATGATTCAGAGCTTCTTATCGCTACTAACTATCATGTTATTGAAGGTGCAGACAGCCTCGAGGTTATCTTTAATGATGATACTACAGTAGAAGCTGTAGTTAAGGGCACTGATTCAGACATGGATCTTGCTGTTATAGCAGTAATGCTTGATGATATAGATGATTCAACAAGAGAAGTGATCAAGATAGCAACTCTTGGTGATAGCACAGCTCTTAAACTTGGAGAGCCTGCAATTGCTATTGGTAATGCTCTTGGTTATGGCCAGTCAGTTACTACTGGTGTTATCTCAGCTGTAAACAGAGATGTTGAGATTTCAGAGGGTACCACACAGACATTCATCCAGACAGATGCAGCCATCAACCCAGGTAACTCAGGTGGAGCGCTTCTTAATCTTCAGGGAGAGGTTATTGGTATTAACTCCAACAAGATCGGTGGTGACACCATTGAAGGTATGGGATATGCAATTCCTATATCAGTAGCTCAGCCTATCATTGATAAGCTTATGAACGAGGTTACAAGAGTTAAGGTTTCAAGCGAGGAGAGAGGTTATATCGGAATCTCTGGTGTAAGCGTAACATCAAGCGTATCTGAAGGATATGGAATTCCTCTTGGAGTATACGTTGCAGAAGTAACAGAAGGCGGCGGAGCTCAGAATGCAGGAATTGCAAAGGGAGACGTAATTGTTGAATTTGACGGTCAGGAGATCACCTCCATGGATGACCTTCAGACAAGGCTTCAGTACTATGCTGCAGGCACTACAGTTTCTGTTAAGGTTATGAGACCTAGCGGACAGGAATATGTTGAACAGGAGTTTACAGTTACTCTTGGACATGCAGCTACCACACAGAGTGCAGACTCTAATGCCGGTGAAGAAGGTGCTCAGGGACAGTACGATGGATCCCAGCAGCCAGCAATGCCAGGATCAAAGGGCGGAAATGGTCAGCAGTCTGGACAAGGTGAAGGCGGCGGACATTGATCTTAGCTTGATATAGATAATATTAGCCACGATTTTTCAAGGAAAATCGTGGTTTTATTATGCTCAGAACCCCCTCACCCCTCTTGTTTGTCATAGGGGGTTGGTGGTAAAATTTAATAGATTGATACAAGTTTGGAGGAACAGTATGGGAATAAATAGTATTGATGCTGAGGACGATCAGTTTGCATATCGCTACGACACACAGCTCCTTATAGACAGGCGTGACAAGGACCTTGACGAGGATGAGATAGCGGATTATATCACAGAAAATTTTGAAGGTAATTCACTTATTGCCGCTGGTGATGAGGATCTTGTTAAGATCCATTTTCACACCAATGAACCATGGAAAGTGCTTGAGTATTGCAATAGTGTCGGCGAGATCTACGACATTGTAGTTGAAGATATGATCAGACAGTCATCAGGACTTCAGGGGTGAGACGGAGGATAATCCTATGGGATTATTTCAAAAACTACATGCGTTCATAATAAAAGAATCTCCATTTGAAGATGAAGCAAATGGCCTTCTTTTTTTGATGAGAACGGTGCTTGTTATCTGGATGCCATTCTACTTTGTTATGGGAATCTATTCCCTGATAAGTGGACTTGGCATTAAGCCTTTTTTGATCTTTTTTGCAGGGCTTGTGGTATATGGCGGAATTTTCGCTGAGACTTACACCAGAAGATCCCAGCGATGTCTTTATTATCTATTAGTCAGTGCCACAGTCATTACAGGATTTTTGACAATTGTTTTTGGCTGGCGTGCATCTTTTCAGAATTTTGTTTATATCTGTTTTCTTATTGTGTGGTATGATCCCACCACAGGTTCCAAGAGAAAAGCTATTTCAAGTATTTTCATGGCTGTGTCCATGTGCGTGATCTCATACTTTACACCATTTGGACAGACCGTTCTTACACCTGGAACAGCACCACATTTCATTGTGGTATATTCCAACATCATTTTGTTTTCAATTTGCCTGTCTATAGTTGCATATTATTTCTGCAATCAGTATATCGAGTCAGAGCACAAGCTAAGGGAGTACAACTCAAAGCTCAAGCAGATTGCAGAGACAGATCCTTTAACAGGACTTATGAACAGGAGATCTGCAGAGCAGGAGATCAGAGTTGTTGTAAAAGAGAGTACACAGCTTAAGTACATGTTCTGTATCGCTATTGGTGATATTGATTTCTTTAAAAATGTCAATGATACATATGGGCATGAGGCTGGCGATTTTATACTACAGACCCTTGCAGAGGAGTTCAAAAACTTCATGAAAGCCAGAGGCTTTGTGGCAAGATGGGGCGGAGAAGAGTTCTTGTTTGTTCTGCCAAGAATGAATGGAGACGAAGCTATGGCAGTTCTTGATGAACTAAGACTTGTTATTAAGAACAAAGAGTATGTTTACAAGGAGCATACCATCAAGCTGACAATGACCTTTGGAATAGAGGAATTCAGCAAGATCACCGGTGTTGAAAAGACTATAGAGGAAGCTGATAAGAAGCTCTATCTTGGCAAACAGAATGGAAGAGACCAGGTTGTATTTTAAAAGGAGGCGCTATGGATAATAAGATGAAACTTGTTGGAAGAGACATGTCGATCAAGATGGGTATCACTATGAGTTTTTGCCTATCTCTTATAGGAACGCTTACATCAGGTCACTTTACTATCCCGGGGTTTTTGATAAGTTTTGTTGTCAGCACCATCGTAAGTCTGGTCATAGGATTTGTGATTCCCATGGGAAAAGTAGGAAGTGCCATTCTTAATAAGTTTGGCCTTATAAGAGGAACTCTTCCTGCAAGATGTCTTGAGAGTTTTGTATCAGATCTTATCTATACTCCCCTTATGACATTTGTGATGGTATTTTTGGCATATCAGATGGCTATGAAGCAGAGCGGGGGAATGGCAGGTCTTAATTTTGGCAAGATGTTTCTTGGCTCACTGATCATATGCTTCATTGCTGGTTTTGTTATTATTTTCATCGTTCAGCCAATCTTTATGAGACAGACCATGAAGAAATATGGCAAGGCAGAGCCAGAGGATTGATCTGGCAGGGTAGGAGGTTTTTATGCACGAGATGGCAAAAAAGAGAAACGAACTGTGGGCACAGACAATAATAAAGGGCCTTGAGTCCAGGAATATGACAGGCTATTATGCCGCAACCAAAGAGGAGGCGCTTAAAAAAGCTCTGGAACTTATTCCTGAAGGAAGCTCTGTGACTATGGGCGGAGCTATGAGTGCCCACGAGATAGGTCTTGTTGAGGCTGTAAAAAAAGGCAACTACAACTTCATAGATCGAGATGCTATGGAGGATAAGAGAGCAGCAATGCTGGCTGCATACGATGCAGATGTATTTTTAGCAAGTGTAAATGCTATGACTCAGGACGGTGTTCTTGTAAACATAGATGGTAACGCAAACAGAGTTTCAGCAATTGCGCAGGGACCAAAGAAGGTGCTGTTCATCGTTGGAATGAATAAGGTCTGCGATGATGTGGATGGAGCAATGAAGAGGGCAAGAAATGTTGCAGCACCTATCAATGCCCAGCGCTTTGGCCTTTCAACACCATGTGCCAAGACTGGAGCATGCATGAACTGCAAAAGTCCTGACACCATCTGCTGTCAGTTCCTTATCACAAGATATTCAAGACACAAGGACAGGATCCATGTAATCCTTGTTAATGATGAGTTGGGATTCTGATAATGGAAAAAGAAAATGTGAATGAGATAAAGAGTAAGATCAAGGCAGTGTTGTTTGATCTTGATGGAACCTTGACTGATACAGAAAAGTATTATCAGACTGCGTGGCCCAAGGCACTTAAACATTTTGGATACGAGATGGAAGACTGGATGCCTCTTAAGCTAAGGTCCCTTGGAAGACCGTTTGCTCCAAGGCAGTTTAAAGAGTGGTTCGGTGAGGATTTTGATTACTACAAGGTCAGGGAGTACCGTAAAGGCCTTGTGGAAGAAATGGTAAAAGAAACTGGGATCCCCCTTAAACCTGGGGCAAAAGAGATACTCATATGGTTGCGGGAACAGGGCATACTTACTGCTCTTGTAACCGCTAACACCTATTCAAGAGCAGAAAGATATCTCAAAAAGATAGGTCTGTTCGACTACTTTGACAAGCTCATTTGTGCAGATATGGTTGAACTAGGAAAACCAGCGCCGGATAGCTATGCATACGCCTGCAAGGTGCTGGACCTTGATCCTAAAGAAACCTTTGCGGTTGAAGACTCTCCAAATGGCGTAACAAGTGCTTATGAGGCAGGCTGTAACGTGATAATGGTCCCAGACCTGACTCAGCCAGATGAAGAACTGGTCAGGAAACTGTATTGTAAGGTAGATAAATTAATAGATATTGTTGAAATAATAAAGGGGCTGTGAAAAAGATATTTGTCTCTCGCCGGGCCTTTGAGCCAGCCGGTACTTAGTGAGGTTCTTTCGAACTTAGTACCGTTGCTAGGCGAAAGGAGCGAAAGCGTACCAAGAAGACAAATACTTTTTACACAGCCCCTGTATCAATCAACAGTCAGGCTTTCTTTTCAGCTTCCATGGAAGCTTTAAGTTCGCCGCTGTTATATCTCTCAATTATATTGTTGATACGCTCAACAGGATTGAGAAGATCGCTTATTGAAGCGTCGTGGTTAAGTGTATCGATGAGGTAAGCGATGTACTTACTCATATCACAGCTGATGTACCACTCTCTGGAAAGAAGCTCAGGAGTCTGGTAAACCAGGTTGGTTGTAAGTACTCTGTCGATGATGCCTTCATTATAAGCCTTGTCAAATACCTCAAGACCGCTGGTGAATAATCCGAAGGTTGAGAATGCGTAGATCCTTGCTGCCTTTCTCTCTTTAAGAGCTCTGGCAACATCGATCATGCTCTCACCAGAGGAGATCATGTCATCTACGATGATAACTGACTTGCCCTCTACGCTTGAACCGAGGAACTCATGGGAGATGATAGGATTTCTTCCATCTACAACCTGAGTGTAGTCACGTCTCTTATAGAACATTCCAACATCAAGACCAAGAACGCTGGCAAGATAGATAGCACGGCTCATTCCTCCTTCATCAGGGGAGATTACCATCATGTGCTCTGAATCGATCTGAAGGTCATCAACGTTTCGAAGGAGAGCCTTGATAAACTGATATGTTGTACGAACGGTCTCAAAACCGTTAAGTGGAATAGCGTTTTGAACTCTGGCGTCATGTGCATCAAAGGTTATGATGTTGTCTACGCCCATATTTACAAGCTCCTGAAGTGCGATAGCACAGTCAAGGGACTCTCTTGAACTTCTCTTGTGCTGTCTTGACTCGTAGAGGAATGGCATGATAACTGTGATTCTTCTTGCCTTACCACCTACTGCAGCAATGATTCTTTTTAGATCCTGATAGTGATCATCAGGGGACATGTGATTTTCCTGTCCGAAAAGAGAATAGGTTTCTGAATAATTACATACATCAACTAAAAGATAGAGGTCATCTCCACGAACGGAGGTCTTGATCACACCCTTGGCTTCACCGGTTCCAAACCTTGGAATCTCAGCATCAAGAATGTAGGTAGGGCGCTCATAGCCGGTAAACGCCAGGCTTCCCTTGTGCTCATTCTCCCTCTCAGCTCTCCATTTAACGAGATAGTAGTCAACCTTCTCTGCAAGGGGCTTGATACCCTTTAAAGGGATCATTCCCAAAGACCCAACTGGGATGGTCTCCAGATTACGTTTCTCTTCTCTTCTTGGCATTACTTAACGTCCTCGCTTTCTTTTTTGGCAATCTTCTTGATCTTACGAATATCAGGACCGGAGAGCTTTAACAACTTGAAGTTGCTGGCTACTCTTGAAAAGATACGGTCTGAGTATGTGTTCTGAAGCTGCTCCAATGAATAATTGGTGGTAATGATCGTGGATTTCTTCCTGGACTCACGCTCATTTAAAAGAGCAAAGAGCTCAGAAGCAGTAAAAGTACTGCTCATCTCAGTACCAAGATCATCGATCACCAGGAGCTCACATTCGTAAAGATCATCATAAATCGCCCGGAGGTTCTGTTTTGTTTTATAGTCGAAAGTGTTTTCGGCAATAAGCTCAAACAACCCCTGTGAACTGAAATATATAACGGAATGTCCTTTTTTTATCAGCGCATCAGCGATACAAACTGATAGGAAGGATTTACCAGTACCCACTGTACCATAAATGAATAAATTTTGGTAGTCGCTATCAAAATTGTTCACAAATTCTTCAGCAGCTCGTCTGGCCCCCTGAAATCTCTTAAGATCCTCACCCTGATAATAGGATTCAGAAATGTGCTTGAAGTTAGCCTCTTTAGTCATAGCCCTTAAATTAGACTTATCATAAAGAGTCTCAATAATTTTCTGCTTAAAACAATGGCATTTCTCATTGCCAATATATCCAGTATCCTTGCAATCCGGACATGTATACCCCATATCCAGATAATCTTTAGAATACCCTGCATCTGTCAGCAGCGTTAATTTTCGCCTTGCCAGCTCCGCCAGCTGATTCTTTAACACCCTGCGGTCCAGCTTCTCTCCAGAAATCAGCCTTCTTCCAAAATCCGCACTGGCAGTAGCAGTCTCTTCATCCAGCTCCTTATACCCAGGAACATTATCATAAACACTCTGTAATCTTTCTTCCAATTCCTGCCTATGAAGACTTCTCCGATCTTCATATTCATGCATTATCGCATCATACTGTGCATTAGTTAACGCCATACACTAAATCTCCTCATAAATAGAAACAGGGCCTCATCCTTATAAAAATTCTGTCGATACACTTCCTGTTCCGCTCATTTCCTACCTTTCTCCCCTTTGTGAGTTTAAACCGTGGAACTTAGACATATCAATCTCAAGCGGCTCTCCGCGCCGAGATTGATGCCCATGGCTAAGTGGAACGCTTGGTTTAACCGAGCAAAAGGGAGAAAGGTAGGAAATGGGCGGAACCCCAGAAACGTAACCCCAGCATTTCATAAGTATGGCCCTGTACGTGTTTCAGGGAAGGCCGGAGCCGCCGCCGAACCAAGAGTACAGGGCCGAGCTTATGTAGTCGCTCCTGCAGATTCCCCAATCTGACAGAAGGCTCTAGTTGTCCAGAAGCTTTTTCTCCAGTTCTACAAAATCATAAGTGTTCTGCTGGAACTGGTTGAAGCGATTCTGGGTTCCGCCCAAGCGAATAGATGATTCGCCTACGCGAAGTTTGCTATCGATGGATGCAACGGAAGCCTTGGATCTCTTCTTGAGATCTGCGGTAAAGTCGGCATCTAACCTGGCAATATCCTCCCGTGAACTTACTCCTTTTTCATGCCAGGAGCGAAGAATGCTGTCGCAATACTTCAGACGATTCTTCTGTGTCGCCATAACAGTGCGGTCGCAGGCTTCCAAGATGATCTCCATCGAAAATCTCAGCTCCCCAATCCACTTTCGAATAAAGGTACCCTCCTTCTCAGTGGGACTGTTTTCCATACCGAGTGCCTTCATGATAGTGATGATGTCACTGTCATGTTTGTAAATCTCCGCACGTGCCTGTTTTGGCGTTTTGATGCCCTGCTGATTCCAGTTAATGGCCACCTTTTCCATGTACCTGAAATCCTTTTTATGATTATCGACGCAATACTGCATCAGATAGTCCAGTAGATCGTCTGAGAATCCAAGTTCATCGTGTATGTAATAAACTGTGGACATCTCAGTTGGAGATAATGTTCTTCCGAAATACTGCTCTGCGATAAACAGAAGGTTTGAACCTTCAGACTGCTTGAAGGACTTAAGCTGCGCTGCAGAATAGCTTGGCTTGGCTGGAATAACGCTCTCTGGCTGTATCTCTGGCTCGGATGCTACAACTGGAGAAAGAACAGGCCTTACTGCAGCGTCATTTCTTCTGCGGCCATAGCGCCTCTGGGTGCTGGCTACAATATCTTCCATATGTATTCCGGTAAGGTTCTGGGAAGCGTCGTACTCAAGTGAAATGAGTCCTTTCTTTTCCCAATATTTTAAAGAACGTAGTACGTCAGATTCTGTATGGTTGAATTTATCTGCCAGAGCTGGAACACTGGTAGGTAAATTCGCACTCATCATACGCAGCAAATAGAGGTAGATCTTAATCTGCGCGTCGTTTGCGTCCTGCATGTATTCATCAATGAAAATGTTTGATACATAAGTAGAATCCTCCCCACAATTAGAACTAATAGTTACTCGCCCCATCATATACTTTCATCACCTGCTTTACTAACATATCCGAAAAAGAATTGTTTGCTTCATCGGAACAATTCAGATTATAGCATGGGGATTTTTAAAATGATATGGGCAAAAATGCCGAAGAAATCCAGTAACCATCTCGGTTTCTGAAATTGAACATCATTTGTGGACAATGTGGATAACGTGGATTATTTTATAAAAAATCTATAAAAATAGGTCTGACTGTGAGGATTACCAGTCAGACCTTTATCCACCAAAAAAGATTTACATAAACTATAAATAAAAGTGGAAATGTGGATAAGTATCACCTGCCAAGGAGCTCATCGCCGATTTTTACAACATCTCCGGCTCCCATGGTTATCAACAAATCTCCCTTAGTGCAATTTTGCAAAAGAAATTTTTCTATTTCATTAAAGTTTGTTGTAGTCGGAAAATAATTACACTCATGTCCCAGACTGACAATCTTGTCAGCAAGAGTTCTTGAGCTGATGCCAAGATCATCCTTCTCCCTGGCTGCGTAGATATCTGCTAAAACTACGTGGTCTGCAATAGAGAGAGCCTGTGCAAATTCATCTAAAAGAGCCTTAGTCCTCGTGTAGGTGTGAGGCTGGAATACGCACCATATCTTCTCATGAGGATAATTCTGGGCAGCTGTAAGTGTGGCCCTTATCTCTGTGGGGTGATGTGCGTAGTCATCAATAATGGTAACGCCGCTTATCTCGCCCTTGTACTCGAATCTTCTGCTGGTTCCACCAAACAGTGAAAGACCGGTTGTGATATGTTCATCTTCTATATTAAGTACAGTTGATACAGCAATAGCTGCCAGTGCATTGTAAACGTTGTGGATGCCAGGTACTGCAAGCTTTATCTTTAGCTCTTTTCCCATAGGAAGATGAGCTGTGAATGAAGGATTGCCGTGATCGTCGTAGACAATGTCTGTTGGATAGTAGTCAAACCTGTCAGATGATCCGTAGGTTACGATGGTACATGGCAGATCATGTGTGATCTCATCTACATTGTTAATGTCGCCGCTTATAACGAGAGTTCCGTCAGCTGGAAGGAGCTCTGCAAACTTCCTGAAGGAATGTCTGATGTCATCAAGATCCTTGAAGAAATCCAGATGGTCAGCGTCGATGTTGGAAATTACGCTGATCTTAGGGAAAAAGCTAAGGAAGCTGTTGGTGTACTCACATGCCTCAGTTACAAAATACTGTGACTTACCAACTCTTATGTTACCGCCGATGTCCTTGAAGACGCCGCCAATTGAAAGTGTTGGGTCTGTGTCTGCCTCTAAGAGGATCTTGGAAACCATTGAGGTTGTAGTTGTCTTGCCGTGGGTTCCACTGATGGCAACTGGAAGATCGTACTGTTTCATGATCTGTCCAAGAAGCTCAGCTCTTGTGAGCATTGGAATGCCAGCCTCTTTTGCTGCTGCAAATTCCGGATTGTCAGGATGAACAGCTGCAGTGAAAACAACCACATCGATCTTGTCTGCGGATGTGATGTTCTCAGCTCTCTGACCATAGTTTATCTTAACCTGCTGACTCTCAAGGGCTCTTGTCATGGCAGATTCCCTGGAATCAGATCCGGAGATCTTAAAGCCCTCCTGGATCAGGATCTGGGCAAGACCGCTCATGGAAATACCGCCAATGCCAATGAAGTATACGTGAACAGGATTTTTAAAATCTATTTTATACATATTTATATATGCCTCCAAACCTCTTTATTCTAGCACGTATTTAGTCAAAGTCAAAAAAACAGATAATTCGAAAACGTTTAACTAAATTATATATCTTATTTACACCATTTCGTATTTTTTTCATCACAACATGTGATATACTTAATATTAAGAACAAAGCGGTTTCTGTTATATGCTTAAGAAAGCATATTTGGTGAAATTCTTAGCAACGAGGTGGAACATGATAAAAAAGGAAATGATCGCCATGCTTCTGGCTGGTGGCCAGGGCAGCAGATTAGGTGTATTGACTGCAAAGATGGCTAAACCCGCAGTTTCTTTCGGAGGGAAGTACAGGATCATAGACTTCCCACTCAGCAACTGCATCAATTCTGGAGTGGACACTGTTGGAGTTCTGACGCAGTATCGTCCTCTCAGACTTAATTCCCACATTGGAATTGGAATACCTTGGGATCTGGACCGTAACTTCGGTGGAGTTACAGTTCTTCCTCCTTATGAGAAGAGCGCGAACAGCGAGTGGTACACAGGTACTGCCAATGCGATCTATCAGAACATGGAGTACATGGAGAATTACAACCCTGACTATGTTCTGATCCTTTCAGGTGATCATATCTACAAAATGGACTATGAGACAATGCTTGATTTCCATAAGTCCAGCGGAGCTGACGTCACCATAGCCGTTATGCCTGTTCCAATGGAAGAGGCCAGCAGATTCGGCATCATGATCACTGATGAGAACAAGAGGATCGTGGACTTCGAGGAAAAACCTGAGCATCCACGTTCAAATCTTGCATCAATGGGTATCTACATCTTCTCATGGAAGGTCTTAAAGGAAGCCCTCATCAGGAACAAGGACCAGGCAGGACTCGACTTTGGTAAGCATATCATTCCTTACTGCAAGGAGAAGGGACAGTCCCTTTTTGCATATGAATTTGATGGATACTGGAAGGATGTTGGAACACTGACTTCCTACTGGGAAGCCAACATGGAGCTTATTGACATAGTTCCTGAGTTCAACCTCTACGAAGAGTACTGGAAGATCTACACATCTAGCGATGTTCAGCCGCCTCAGTATCTGGGACCCGACAGCGCAATAGAGCGCAGTATCGTTGGAGAGGGCTGCGAGATTGACGGTAAGGTCTACAACTCAGTAATAGGACCTGGCGTAAAGATTGGCAAGGACACAGTTGTCAGTCACTCCATCATTATGAATGACACACAGATCGGTGAAAACTGTAACATAGAAAAGGCCATCATTGCGGAGAAGACCCAGATTGGATCCGGAGTCACTCTTGGAGCCTTTGAGCAAAAAGAAAACGAAACCAAGCCTTCAATATATTGCGAGGGCCTTGTCACTATCGGAGAGCGTTCAGTCATTCCTGACAATGTCAAGGTTGGCAAAAACACCATGATCGCTGGAATTACTACTGCTGAAGACTACGCAGATGGAATCCTTGACAGCGGCAGAACATTAGATAAGGCAGGTGATTAAAGTATGAGGGCGATTGGTATTATTTTAGCAGGCGGCAGTAGCAGCAGGATGCAGGATCTTTCCAAGCGCAGAGCGGTTTGCGCCATGCCAGTAGCTGGTTTTTACAGGAGTATCGACTTTGCTCTTAGTAACATGACCAACTCACACATCCAGACTGTAGCTGTATTCACACAGTACAATGCAGGAAGCCTTAATACACACCTTAGTTCTTCCAAGTGGTGGGACTTCGGTCGTAAGCAGGGCGGATTGTATGTTTTCACTCCGGCGGTAAAGGCCTCAGGTAACCTCTGGTACAGGGGAACAGCTGATGCCATTGCACAGAACCTCGAGTTTTTGCGCAGCTGCCACGAGCCATACGTTATCATCACTTCCGGTGACTGTGTATACAAGATGGACTACGGTAAACTCCTTGAGTACCACATTCAGAAGCAGGCAGATATCACAGTTGTCTGCAAGGACATGCCAGCAACCATGGACACAGAGAGATTTGGTACTGTCCGCATGAATGAGGAGTGCAGGATAGAAGAGTTCGAGGAGAAACCTGTAGTTTCCAAGTCCAACACTATCTCCTGCGGTATCTACGTCATAAGACGCCGCCAGCTCATTGAGCTCATCGAAAGAGCTGAGGAAGAGGAGAGATACGACTTTGTAAGAGATATTCTTGTCAGATACAAGGATATGAAGAGGATATATGGATACAAGATCAAGGAGTACTGGAGCAATATCGCTTCTGTAGAGGATTACTACAGGACCAACATGGACTTCCTTAAGCCTGAGATAAGGCACTACTTCTTCAGAGAGTATCCAGGTATTTACACCAAGGTTACAGACCTTCCACCAGCCAAGTACAACGTAGGTGTCAGCGTCAGAAACGGCCTTATATCAAGTGGCTGTATCATAAACGGAACCATTGAGGACTCCGTGATTTTCAAAGGAGCGTTTATAGGAAATAACTGCTACATTAAAAACTCAATCATCCTTAACGATGTTTATATAGGTGACAATTCTCATATTGAAAACTGTATTGTAGAAAGCCACGGAACCATTCAGGCGAACTCTTACTATAAGGAAGAGAATGGCATCAAAGTTGTAGTTGAAAACAATGAGAGATATGTAATTTGACAACATGTACAGAGGGGGTACACTATGAAGATTACAGATATTCGCGTAAGGAAAGTAACTAAGCAAGGCAAGATGAGAGCAGTAGTATCTGTTACCTTTGATGATGAATTTGTAGTTCATGACATCAAGGTCATTGAAGGCGAGAAGGGACTGTTTATTGCAATGCCCAGCAAGAAGTCTTCTGACGGAGAGTACAGGGATATTGCACATCCTATCAACTCAGAGATGAGAGGCGTTCTTCAGGATGCAATCTTAGATGCCTATGATAAGGCAGCAGTTCCTGAGGAAGAGGCTCCTTCAGAGGCTTGACAAGAGTTTAAACAAAGTGAATAATGAGTAAAAAACAGGGGACTTAAGAGTTTTTAAGCCCCCTGATTTTGTGTTGGGGTATGGGTATGTTTGAGTGGGTCAAAAAGTTATTTGGAAATAGAGATAAAGAGGAAGATACTAGGATGTTTGTTATAGTAGGGCTTGGAAACCCTGAAAAGAAATACTTTCACACAAGACACAATGTGGGCTTTGACACTATCGACGCCCTTTCAGATAAATATGGCATCGGCCTTACTGAGATCAAGTTTAAAGCTGTATATGGAAAAGGTAGAATAGGCAATGAGAGAGTTATCCTTGTTAAACCCCTGACCTATATGAACCTTTCCGGAGAGGCAGTTGCTCCTATTTGCAACTATTTTAAAGTAGATACCAAAAATGACCTCATCGTTATATCCGATGACGTTGAACTTGATACGGGGAAACTCA
The DNA here is from genome assembly GCA_015056565.1 of Butyrivibrio sp. Classification (GTDB taxonomy): domain Bacteria; phylum Bacillota; class Clostridia; order Lachnospirales; family Lachnospiraceae; genus Butyrivibrio. Next base: position 147,514 of record SVGB01000003.1, on the reverse strand, counting down.
GGATAAGGCCAAAGGGCAGCAGCGGCGGACACAACGGTCTTAAGAACATAATCGCCCAGCTTGGACATGAGGAGTTTACAAGAATAAGGATCGGTGTCGGCAAGAAGCCAAAAGAGTGGGACATGGTGGACTGGGTCCTTGGACACTTTGAGGGAGAGGACGCAGTTTCTGTAAAAGAGGGCATTGATAATGCCTGTGATGCTGTAGTTGAGATCATGGAAAATGGCACTGACAGCGCCATGAACAAATTTAATGGTAAAAAATAAATGAGAGCTATGACAAATCCCTTAAGGGAACTTAAGGAATTTAATGAAATAAGTGAATATCTGGAGAAACCTTTTGCCTGCTGTCAGGTCACTGGCTGCGTTGATTCCCAGAAGCTGCATTTTATAGATGGGCTGGGAGAAGGCTTTAAGTACAGGATCATTGTGACCTATTCTGACCTTCGGGCAAAAGAGATCTATGAGGACTACAAGTTTTACGACAGGAACATTACTGTTTATCCTGCCAAGGACCTTATCTTTTACCAGGCGGATGTCCACAGCAATGAGATCGAAAGACAGCGTATCAGATGCCTGCGGCGCCTCATTGAGGGAAGACCTGTAACTGTGGTTACTACCTTTGCGGCTTTAATGGCACCTCAGATAAAGCCTGAAGTCATTAAGTCACACATTCTTTCCATAGATAAAAGAACAAAGATCGATGAAGTAGAAATAAGCAAGAAGCTCATAACCATGGGTTACACCAGGAATTATCAGGTTGAGGCTCCTGGAGAGTTTTCTGTGCGCGGAGATATCATCGATGTCTTTGACCTTACAGAGGAGAATCCTTACAGAATAGAATTATGGGGCGATGAGATTGAGGCCATAAGAAGCTTTGACATCCTCTCCCAGAGGTCCCTTGAAAAGCTTGAATCTGTCAGCATCTATCCTGCTTCTGAGATCATCCTTGAAGAGGACGAGCTTGAAAAAGGAATGCAAAAGATTGAGGACGACACTGAAAGGATCGTTAAATCCCTTCGTGACCAGTTCAAGACCAAGGAAGCTCATGAACTTAAGGTAAGGACAGAAGAACTCAAGGAACAGCTCTTTGAGCTTAAGTCATCAGTTAACCTTGAGAGCTACATCAGATATTTTTATGATGACACAGTGACCATTCAGGAGATGTTCCCCAAGGGAAAGAGCTGCATCTTCATAGACGAACCACAAAGAGTCCAGGAACACGCAAGGGCTGTTGAGATGGAGTTTAGGGAGAGCATGAGCCACAGAGCTGAGAAGGGCTATGTCCTTCCAGGGCAGATGGAGCTTCTTTATTCCATAGACAATGTAATTGCAAGAATGACCAATGGCAGGAGAGTTCTGATCTCTGCTCTTGCAATGCCAGAGTCACAAAATCTCTTTTCTCCGGAAAAGAACTGGGAAGTAAGGGCAAGAAGTATTGCGGCTTACAACAACAGCTTTGAATCTCTGGTCAGTGACCTTAAGGCCTACGTTAAAAAAGGCTACAGAGTCCTGATCCTGTCTGGCTCAAGAACAAGAGCCAAAAGAATTGTTGAAGACCTTCGGGATAACAATGTATCTGCATTTTACAGCGAGGATCCCGGAAGGGTTTTAGATACAGGCGAAATCATGACCTACTATGGAAGGATATTAAAGGGCTTTGAGTATCCTGACATCAAGTTTGCGGTCATTGCTGAGAGCGATATCTTTACTGAGCACGCCAAAAAGAAAAAGAAGAAAAAGAGCCAATACAAGGGCGAAAAGATATCTGACTTTGCGGACCTTAAGATTGGCGACTACGTTGTTCATGAGGACCATGGACTTGGTATCTACAGAGGTATCGAAAAGATCGAGACAGATCACGTGGTCAAGGACTATATAAAGATTGAATATGGCGGAGGCGGTAACCTGTATGTTCTTGCTACAGGTCTTTCTGTTATTCAGAAATATGCGTCGGGTTCAGATGATGAAAATGCCCATAAGCCCAAGCTCAACAAACTTGGAAGCGGCGACTGGAGCCATACCAAGAGCAAGGTCAAAGCCGCAGTTGAAGAGGTGGCGCAGGACCTTGTGGAGCTCTATGCAAAGCGTCAGCAGGCGGTTGGATACCAGTTCACGAAGGACACTGTGTGGCAGCAGGAGTTTGAGGATGCATTCCCTTATCAGGAGACTGAAGATCAGCTCATTGCCATAGAGGATACCAAGAAGGACATGGAGTCCACAGGTATCATGGACAGGCTCATATGTGGAGACGTAGGCTTTGGTAAGACTGAGGTTGCGATCCGTGCTGCCTTTAAGGCGGTTCAGGACGGCAAGCAGGTAGCTCTTTTGGTACCTACAACTATCCTGGCTCAGCAGCATTACAACACTTTTTCAGAGAGAATGAGGGCATTCCCGGTAAGGGTAGACCTTATGTCCAGGTTCAGGACAGCTTCTGAGCAAAAGAGAACTGTGACAGACCTAAAAAAGGGCCTTGTGGATATTGTTATCGGAACCCACAGACTTCTTTCAAAAGATATTCAGTACAAAGATCTTGGACTTCTCATAGTTGATGAGGAGCAGCGCTTTGGCGTAACCCACAAGGAAAAGATCAAGACAATGAAGGAAAACGTGGACGTACTCACTCTTTCCGCAACTCCTATCCCAAGGACACTTCACATGTCACTGGTGGGCATAAGGGATATGAGTGTTTTGGAGGAGGCGCCAAACGACCGTCTTCCGATCCAGACCTACGTCTGCGAGTACAACGATGAGATGGTCAGAGAGGCCATTGTCAGGGAGCTTTCAAGAAATGGTCAGGTTTACTATGTTTATAATAGGGTAAGCAATATTGCAGATGTGGCAGCAGGCATACAAAAGCTGGTTCCAGAAGCAAATGTTGCTTTTGCCCACGGCCAGATGAAGGAGTCTGAGCTTGAGAGGATCATGTATGACTTTATCGACGGAACCATCGACGTTTTGGTTTCTACCACCATCATTGAGACCGGACTTGATATTCCAAACGTCAACACCATGATCATCCACGACTCCGACAAGATGGGACTGTCACAGCTCTATCAGCTAAGGGGACGTGTTGGCAGATCCAATAAAACAGCCTATGCCTTCCTAATGTATAAACGTGATAAGATGTTAAAAGAGGTTGCTGAAAAGAGACTGGCTGCCATCAAGGAGTTTACAGATCTTGGAAGTGGCTTTAAGATTGCCATGAGGGACCTTGAGATCAGGGGCGCAGGAAGTCTTCTTGGTAAAAAACAGAGCGGCCACATGCAGGCTGTTGGATACGACCTTTACTGTAAGATGCTTGGAGAAGCGGTCAAGATCAAAAAGGGCGAGAGCACAGATGAAGTGCTTGATATGCTCAGCTGCAGCATAGACCTTGATGTGGATGCATATATCCCCAATGAATACATCCTCAACGAAGAGCAGAAGCTTGAGATATATAAGAGAATAGCCAGCATTGAGAATGACCAGGAATGCGAGGACATGAAGGATGAGCTCCTTGACAGATTTGGTCAGATTCCGGAGATGGTACAGAACCTTCTTAGGATATCTCTTTTGCGAACAAGAGCAAAGGCTCTTTATATAGTAGAGATCAATGGCGGCTCATCAGAAATTGAAATCAAGGTAAACCCCAATGCCAGATTTGATCCGGGCAAGATACCGGGCTTCATTTCAGGATATAAAGGCAATATGTCTTTTCATCAGGGGCAGACACCTGTGTTTGTCTATAAATACAAAAAGGATCCAAACCCTAAGAAGGCAGAGAAACAGCTGCTTAAGGACGCAGAGGATCTGGTGGAGAGTATGAAGGTATTACTTAAATAGTATTAAGGAGGAGCGTATGATCAACGAAACGTACAAGAACATGCTGGGAGCAAAATCGGTTATCCGTGAGCTTTCAGAGTATGCAACTGCAAGGGGAAAAGAGATCGGATACGAGAACGTGTTTGATTTCAGCCTTGGAAACCCAAGTGTTGAGGTGCCAAAGGAGTTTACTGATGAGATGATAAGACTCCTTAAGGAAGAGGACACCATGACACTTCATGGCTACACACCAAGCCTTGGAAATCCTCTATATAAAGAAGAGATTGCAAAGAGTCTCAACAAGCGCTTTGGAATGAACTATGGACCTGAGCACATTTTCCCCACAACCGGAGCTGCAGGCGCTATTTCACATGCAGTGAGAGCTGTGACAAAGCCAGGGGATGAAGTGATCACTTTTGCACCTTACTTCCCTGAGTACAACCCATATATCACCGGGGCTGGATGCAAACTTACAGTAGTTCCTGCGGACACAGAGTCTTTCCAGATTAACTTTGATGCATTCCTTGAACTGATCAATGAAAACACCGCAGCAGTACTTGTTAATACACCTAACAATCCTTCCGGAGCAGCTTACTCCACAGAGACATTAAAGAGGCTGTCTTCTATATTAAAAGAGAAGTCTGCTGAGTTTGGACATACTATCTTCCTTCTCTCAGATGAGCCTTACAGGGAGATAGTTTTTGCAGGGGCTGATGCTCCTTACGTTTCAAAGTTCTACGACAACACTCTTAGCTGCTACTCTTTCTCAAAATCACTTTCACTTCCTGGAGAGAGAATTGGCTATGTGGCAGTTAATCCAGCCTGCGAGGGAAGCGATGTGATCGTTCCTATGTGCGGACAGATATCAAGAGGCACAGGCCATAACTGTCCTCCATCCATTATTCAGCAGGCAGTTGCCAGAGTATGCGATCTTACAGCTGATCTTTCTGTTTACGAAACCAACATGAACATTATCTACAACACTCTTACAGAGCTTGGCTTTACTGTTGTTAAGCCAGGTGGAACCTTCTACATCATGCCTAAGGCACTTGAGGAGAGTTCCATAGAATTCTGCAAAAAAGCTAAGGACTATGATCTTATCTTTGTTCCAGCAGATGGCTTTGGCGCTCCAGGGTTCTTCAGAGTTGCTTACTGCATAGATACTGAAAAGGTTGAAAGAGCCATGGTGCAGCTTAAGAAATTCGTAAAAGAGGTATATGGCAAATGAACAGTGAAAAAAGAGATTTAAAAAAACCAGTAGTAATGCTTGTTGTCACAATCCTTTTTTCCATACTCACCTATGTGGTGGACAGAAAGCCCATAGGACCGGATGAAACAAGCGTTGGCTTTTCATCCATAAACGGGCTTTTCGCAGGAAGCTTTGGATATAACCCTGTGATGGATACTCTTTCAGATATCGCAATGTATCTGGCATTTTTGGTTGTGGCTGCTTTTGCCTTTATCGGCCTTATGCAGCTTATCAAAGGAAAGTCTCTTTCAAAGGTCGACAAGACCATCATTGGCCTTGGAGTATTGTATGTTGTTGTGGCAGTATTATATGTTGCCTTTGACAAGATCCCAATAAATTACAGACCACTTATTCCACCAGGAGATACTGAGCTCGAGACCTCTTTTCCATCAACACATACACTGGTGATCTGCAGCGTCCTTGGAAGCGGTATTGTTGCAGTAAAGAGGCTTTTTAAGAACGAGATGGCTGTGAGAGTGCTGAAAATAGCCTTTGTTGCCATCATGGCTATCGGAGTGTGCGCAAGGCTCTTTTCCGGAGTACATTGGCTCACTGATATTGTGGCTGGTTTACTGTTTTCTGTAACACTGGTGTCTTTATATACCGCATGTATTGGCGATTAATAGCAATGATTTTATCAAAGATGCGTTGACAAGGGGAATTATAGAGTGTAAACTCTATTTCGTAATCACTTTACTGTTTTAACGAGCTACATTAATCGTTTATGATTTTGAGGAGGAAAAAACAATTATGGCAGAAATCAAGAAGACAGAGGCAGCTGTAAAGCCTGTTGCAACCATCAAGACACCCGTAGCGGCAGAAGTTAAGACACCTGAAGTTAAGGCACCAGCTAAGGAAGAGGTTAAGGCAGAGGCTAAGAAGGCAGCTCCAGCTAAAAAGGCTACAGCAGCTAAGAAGCCAGCAGCTAAGAAGCCAGCACCTGCTAAGAAAGCAGCTCCAGCTAAAAAGGCAGAGGTTAAGAAGGCAGCTCCAGCTAAGAAAGCAACAACAGCTAAGAAGGCAACAACTGCTAAGAAAGCTACAGCAGCTAAGAAACCAGCAGCTAAGAAGGTTACAGCTACAAAGGCTACAACAGCAGTTAAGAGCAACGTTGTTCTTCAGTATGGCGAGCTTAATGTAACATACGATACAATCGTTACTAACGCTAAGAACAATTACGAGCATGAGATGGGTGGAAAAATCGACGAGATCAAGAAACTCAGCATCTATGTAAAGCCAGAAGAGTATGCTGCATACTATGTTGTTAACGACAAGGTACAGGGCAGAATTGGTCTTTGATACCGGAATATTAAGCAGGCGCTTGGTCGCCTGCTTTTTTTATGCTTATTTTAGAAAGCAGATGTTGACATTGGGGTCTGCTAGTGATATTTTATGATACAGAAGATGTTAGCACTCGAAAGAGGTGAGTGCTAACATCCCAAAAGAACCATTCCAATGAAAACCGGTTAGCAGAGGAAGAGGTGCAGTTTGGAACTTGACGAGAGAAAAAGGATCATACTTCATGCAATTGTTAAGAATTATTTGGAGACAGGAGAGCCAGTAGGCAGCAGAACTATTTCCAAGTATACGGATCTTAACCTTAGCTCAGCCACCATCAGAAATGAGATGGCAGATCTTGAGGAGATGGGACTTATATTGCAGCCCCATACTTCAGCAGGACGTATCCCTTCTGATCAGGGCTACAGAGTATATGTAGATGAGATGCTAAGGGACAAGGAGAAGGAAGTTGAGAACATGAAGGAGATGCTTCTTGATAAGGAAGAGAAGCTTGAGAATCTCCTTAAGCAGGTGGCCAAGACTTTGGCAGTTGATACCAATTACGCCACAATGATCTCCGCTCCACAGATCCGCAAGAACAAGCTTAAGTTCATCCAGATATCCAAGGTGGACGATGAACATCTTCTTGCAACCATCGTCATTGAAGGCAATGTTATCAAGAACAAGATCATAACTGTAGGAGAGATTTTAGATGATGCCACGATGCTCAAGCTCAATATTCTGCTTAACACAAGGCTTGACGGACTGGCAGTTGAGGATATCAATCTTGGTCTTATTGCAGCAGTCAAGCAGGAGGCCGGCATCCACAGTGAGATCATAGGAAACGTGATCGACGCAGCTGCAGAATCAATTACAGCTGATGAAGATCTTCAGATATATACAAGCGGAGCCACAAACATCTTTAAGTACCCTGAGCTCACAGATAATGCCAAGGCAAGTGAGCTGCTGAGTACCTTTGAGGATACAAGCGACCTGTCCAGCATTGTAGAGAATACACTTTCTGCTGAGAGCGGAGAGACAGGCATTCAGGTTTACATCGGAAACGAGACTCCTGTACAGGCCATGAAGGATTGCAGCGTTGTAACTGCAACTTACGAACTGGGCGATGGTATGAAGGGTACCGTTGGAATCATAGGACCTAAGCGAATGGATTATGACAAAGTTATCTCAACTTTGAAGAATATGCGACATGCGCTTGATGATCTATACAAGAAGGAATAGCAATTTAAGGAGGCATTTGATTTGAGCGAAGCAAAAAAGAACGCTTCTGCCAAGGGCGAGAAGACCATGGACAAGGACAAAGAAGAAGTCCTTGAGAACATCATGGAGGAACTTGAGCAGGAAGCTAAGGATAAGGAAAAAGAAGTTCCTGAAGGTGAGAAAGAGCAGGAAGCTGGCTCAGAACCTGAAGAGGCATCTAAGGAAAAAGAATCTGAGGATGCTAAAGAGGATGACAAGAAGAAAGGTCTTTTCAACAAGAAAGAGAAAAAGAATCCTCTTCAGGAAAAGGTAGATGAGCTGAATGACAAGGTTCTTCGCCAGATGGCAGAATTCGAGAACTTCAGAAAGAGAACAGACAAAGAGAAGGCACAGCAGTTTGAACTTGGACAGAGCAATGTCCTTGAAAAACTACTTCCTATAGTAGATAACTTCGAGAGAGGCCTTGCAGCAGTTCCGGAAGCTGAAAAAGAAGGAGCTTTTGCAGATGGCATGAACAAGATCTACAAGCAGCTTATTACAGAGCTTGAGAATCTTGGTGTAACCCCAATTGAAGCTGTGGGAAAAGAATTCGATCCTAACTTCCACAACGCAGTAATGCAGGTTGAAAGCGATGAGTACGAATCTGGAATTGTTGCACAGGAACTTCAAAAGGGATATATGTTCCACGATACCGTGCTCAGACACAGCATGGTAGGTGTTACGCCGTAAGGGCGAGGATAAATCGCCATACCGCATATAGATATAGAGAAAAGCTAATTATTATGGAGGATAATAAAATGAGTAAGATTATAGGTATCGATCTTGGTACAACAAACAGCTGCGTAGCAGTTATGGAAGGTGGTAAGCCCACCGTTATCGCAAACGCTGAAGGCGCAAGAACAACTCCTTCAATCGTTGCATTTACAAAGAATGGTGAGAGGATCGTTGGTGAGCCAGCTAAACGTCAGGCAGTAACCAACGCTGAAAACACTATCTCATCAATTAAGAGAGATATGGGTACAGACAACGGCCGTACAATCAATGGCAAGAAGTACTCACCTCAGCAGATTTCAGCAATGATCCTGCAGAAGCTTAAGGCTGATGCAGAACAGTATCTCGGCGAAAAAGTTACAGAAGCAGTTATTACAGTTCCTGCATACTTCAACGATGCTCAGCGTCAGGCAACTAAGGATGCTGGTAAGATTGCAGGTCTTGAAGTAAAGAGAATCATCAACGAGCCTACAGCAGCTGCTCTTGCATATGGCCTTGACAATGAGAAAGAGCAGAAGATCATGGTTTACGACCTTGGTGGTGGTACATTCGATGTATCTATCATCGATATCGGTGATGGCGTTATCGAAGTTCTTTCAACAAACGGTGATACACACCTTGGTGGTGATGACTTTGACCAGGCAATCATCGACTGGATGGTTCAGGACTTCAAGAACAAAGAGGGCGTTGACCTTTCAGGCGACAAGATGGCTATGCAGAGACTTAAGGAAGCTGCAGAGAAGGCTAAGAAGGAACTTTCTTCTTCAACTACAACAAACATCAACCTTCCTTTCATCTCAGCTGGTGCAGATGGCCCTAAGCACTTCGACGTAGATCTTACAAGAGCTAAGTTCGAAGAGCTCATTCACGATCTTGTAGAGAGAACAGCAATCCCTGTACAGAACGCTATGAAGGATGCTGGTCTTACAAATTCAGATATCGGCAAGGTACTTCTTGTTGGTGGATCAACTCGTGTTCCTTGCGTAGTAGAGAAGGTTAAACAGCTCACAGGTCAGGAGCCTTCTAAGAACCTTAACCCTGATGAGTGCGTAGCAATCGGTGCTGGTATCCAGGGCGGTAAGCTTGCTGGTGATGAAGGCGCTGGTGACATCCTTCTTCTTGATGTAACACCTCTTTCACTTTCAATCGAGACAATGGGGGGTGTTGCTACAAGACTTATTGAGCGTAACACAACAATTCCTACCAAGAAGAGCCAGGTATTCTCAACTGCAGCTGATAACCAGACAGCCGTTGATATCAACGTTCTTCAGGGTGAGAGACAGTTCGCTAAGGATAACAAGTCACTTGGACAGTTCAGACTTGATGGAATCCCTCCAGCAATGAGAGGTGTTCCTCAGATCGAGGTTACATTCGATATCGATGCAAATGGTATCGTTAACGTATCAGCTAAGGACCTTGGAACAGGCAAGGAGCAGCACATCACTATCACAGCTGGTTCTAACATGTCTGACGAGGATATCGATAAGGCTGTTAAAGAGGCTCAGGAGTATGAGGCTCAGGACAAGAAGCGTAAGGAAGGCATTGATGCCAGAAACGATGCTGACTCATTCGTATTCCAGACAGAGAAGGCTCTCCAGGATGTAGGCGACAAGATCGATCCTTCACAGAAGCAGGTTGTTGAGGACGACATCAAGGCTCTCAAGGATACACTTGAGCAGACCAAGGATAAAGAGCTTTCAGATTCCGAGATCGATTCTCTTAAGAGCCAGAAAGAGAAACTCATGAACGATGCACAGGCTCTGTTTGCTAAGATGTACGAGAATGCACAGGGCGCAGCTGGTGCACAGGGTGCAGGCCCAGACATGGGACAGGCAGGTCCTGACATGAACGCTTCTTCATCTTCTGCAAACGACGACAACGTTGTTGATGGAGACTATAGAGAGGTCTAAGCCGTCTCAATTAAAAATGTGATATACTCATAGCCAGGCGACTAGTTCGTCTGGCTATTAAGAGGTTTTATAAGGAGTACTATGGCAGAGCAGAAACGCGATTATTATGAAGTCCTGGGTGTTGGCAAGAATGCTTCGGACGAAGAGATTAAAAAAGCATACAGAGTCCTTGCTAAGAAGTATCATCCTGATATGAACCCTGGCGACGATTCAGCAGCTGAGAAGTTCAAGGAAGCATCTGAGGCCTATGCGGTTTTAAGTGACCCTGAGAAGAAGCGTCAGTACGACCAGTTTGGACACGCAGCCTTTGAAGGTGGAGCTGGCGGATTTGGAGGCTTTGACTTCAATGGAGCAGACTTTGGAGATATCTTTGGTGATATTTTCGGAGACTTCTTTGGAGGTGGCAGGTCACGTGGTGCCACAAGAAATGGCCCATCTAAGGGTGCCAATCTTCGTGCCAGTGTTCGTATAACCTTCCTTGAGGCTGTATTTGGCTGTGAAAAAGAGCTTGATCTCACCATCAAGGATCCATGCCCAACATGTCATGGAACAGGTGCTAAGCCAGGGACATCACCACAGACCTGTAGTAAGTGTGGTGGTAAGGGACAGATTGTATATACACAGCAGTCTTTCTTTGGAACAGTAAGAAATGTTCAGACCTGTCCGGATTGCGGAGGTACTGGTAAGGTTATCAAGGATAAGTGCAGTGACTGTCACGGAACAGGTTATATCGCCAGCAGGAAGAAGATCAAAGTTTCAATTCCTGCAGGTATAGATAATGGCCAGAGCGTAAGGATAAGAGAAAAGGGTGAGCCTGGTATTAACGGCGGACCAAGAGGAGATCTTCTTGTAGAGGTTATTGTTTCAGATCATCCTATCTTCCAGAGAGAAGGCTTTAACATCTACTCAATGGTTCCGGTATCCTTTGCAGTAGCAGCTCTTGGAGGAACTGTGCTTATAGATACAGTTGATGGCAAGGTTGCTTACGATGTTAAGGCTGGTACCCAGACAGATACCAGAGTAAGACTTCGCGGCAAGGGTGTTCCATCACTCAGGGACAAGGAGCAGAGAGGTGATCACTACGTTACCCTCGTAGTTCAGGTTCCTGAAAAGCTTTCAAAAGAGGCAAAAGAACTTCTCAAGAAATTTGATGAGAAGACAGGAGATTCCCTTACAGCAGCTGAGAGGCTTATGGGTTCTGATGACAAGGATCCATCAGGCGGCGGAAGCGGTAAGAAAAAGAAAAAGTTTTGGGAATCTTAACGATATATGATATACTTCCGTAGTTAGGTTATAATAACTACGGAAGTTTTCTTTTTGCGCTTATAAAGGAGCACACTATGAAGTGGATGAGATTTAGGATAAGAACAAATGAAGAGTCAGAGGATATTATAGTAAGCTATCTTGAGGATATCGGCCTTGAGGGAGCGCAGATCGAGGACAATGTTCCACTGTCTGCTGCAGACAAGGAGCAGATGTTTATTGATGCGCCGGAACTTGAGCCTGATGACAACGGCCCTGTCATTGAAACAGGTGTGGCATATCTTAGCTTCTTTTTAGAGATAGACGATAACAACTTGCTGACAGTATCTCTTCCTGATGAGAATGGTGAGTACGTTACAGAGAAGAGAACTCCCGAGCAGATGCAGGAAGCCATCAGGGAGAAGCTTTCGGAGCTTAAGAGCTTTTCTGATATAGGTGATGGGACTATTACTGTTGATGTTACAGAGGACATAGACTGGATCAACAACTGGAAGCAGTACTTCCACAAGTTCTTTATAGATGATATCCTGGTGATCCCTTCCTGGGAGAAGGAGTCTTTTGAGGATCAGGAAAAAGCCAGCATGGTCCTTCACATAGATCCTGGAACTGCATTCGGTACAGGAATGCACGAGACCACACAGCTCTGCATCAGGATGCTGAAAAAATATGTTACCAAAGATACAGAGCTTTTGGATGTTGGAACAGGTAGCGGAGTGTTATCAATCCTGGCACTTATGTTTGGAGCAAAGCATGCGGTGGGAACAGACCTTGATAAGTGCGCAGTTCCTGCAGTAAAAGAAAATATGGAAAACAATGGCATCTCAGAGGATAAATTTGAGATGATGATCGGAAATATCATTGATGATAAGCAGGTTCAGGACAAAGTCGGATATGACAAGTACGACATTGTAGTAGCCAATATCCTGGCCAATGTCCTTGTTCCACTTACACCAGTAATACTTAATAACTTAAAGTCAGGCGGTATTTACATCACTTCAGGAATCATTGATACCAAGGAAGAAGAGGTCAAAAAGGCGCACCTGGATGCAGGTCTTGAGATACTTGAGATCCACCACCAGGGAGACTGGGTTTCAATCACTTCGAGGAAAAACTAATGTATCACTTTTTTGTTGAGAGTTCGCAGCTGACTTCAGACTTTGGTGAAGTTCAGATAACAGGTAGCGACCACAACCACATAGCCAATGTCCTTAGGATGAAGGTGGGAGAGCAGTTTTCTGTCAGCATTCTTTCTGACGATTCAGGAAAAGAGCTCTTTTATGAGATATCATCCTTTACAGAGGATAGCGTGATCGGCAAGCTCTGCTTTATTGAGGAAAATGGGCATGAGCTGCCCTCAAAGATATATCTTTTCCAGGGGCTTCCCAAGGTGGACAAGATGGAGCTCATTATCCAGAAGGCGGTTGAGCTTGGGGCTTATAGGATAATCCCCATGTCTACCAAGAGATGTATCGTGAAGCTCGATGACAAGAAGGCAGTAAGCAAGCAGAAGAGATGGCAGGCCATTTCAGAAGCTGCGGCCAAGCAGAGTAAGCGCGGTATCATTCCGGAGGTTGAGATGCCGCTCACAATGAAACAGGCGATAGAGTATTGCAAAAAAGAAGCCATTGATGTTAAACTCATACCCTATGAAAATGCCAAAGATATTTCTTTTACAAAAAATATCATTGAAGGCATTAAGCCGGGTAAGAGTGTAGCAGTTTTCATAGGCCCGGAGGGCGGCTTTTCTGAAGAGGAGATAGAGCTTTGTCTTTCTAACGACATACAGCCGATCACTCTTGGAAAGAGGATACTCCGGACGGAAACAGCGGGATTTACAGCCATTTCATGGCTTATGTATCACCTTGAAAGGTGAGGAAGATTATGGAAGCGTATTTGGATAATTCAGCTACAACCAGGGCTTTTAAGGAAGTCGCTGAGCTTGTAGCTAAGATAATGACAGAAGAATATGGAAATGCATCAAGTGTTCATCACATGGGAACACTTTCTGCAAACAGACTTTTTGGAGCAAGGGAGACAATTGCAGGTACTTTAAAAGTGGACCCTGCAGAGATTATCTTTACCTCAGGCGGAACAGAGTCTGATAATATGGCAATCATTGGAGGAGCAAGGGCCAATGCCTGGAGAGGCAAGCACATCATCACTACCAGCATTGAACACCCTGCTGTTTTAGAGACATGTGAGGCTTTAAAAAAAGAGGGCTTTGAGATCACACATCTTAAAGTGGATGAAAACGGCGTCGTAAGCCTTGAAGAGCTGAAAAATGCCATAAGAGAGGATACTATCCTGGTATCCATGATGATGGTCAACAATGAGATCGGAGCTATCCAGCCGGTACAGGAAGCGGGAAAGCTGATTAAGTCCATTGATGAGAAGATTCTTTTCCATGTGGACGCAGTTCAGGCCTATGGTAAGCTACTGATAAGACCAAGGTCCATGAACATCGACCTGTTGTCGGTGAGCAGTCACAAGATCCACGGACCAAAAGGCGTGGGATTTTTGTATATCAAAAAAGGTACAAAAATAAATCCTATATGCTACGGCGGTGGACAGCAAAAGGGTATGAGATCTGGCACAGAGAACGTTCCTGGTATTGCGGGAATGGCGCTGGCAGCCAAGATGTGCTACGAGGACTTTGATAACAAGATAGAAAGGCTTTACGAGCTTAAAAAATATCTGATAGAGTCATTAAATAAAAGGATTACAGATATCAGGATCAATGGACCTGAGCCTTCTGAGGGTGCGCCGCATATTGTCAGCGTATCAATAAGAGGTCTTAGGGCAGAGACCATCCTTAATATGCTAAGCAGCAAGCAGATCTATGTTTCAGCGGGTTCTGCCTGCACTTCCAACAACCCTCATATTTCAGATACACTTCAGGCAATAGGCCTTGAGAGGGATCTTTTGGAATCAACCATCAGGATCAGCATGTCACTAGAGACCACAAAAGAGGAAATTGATTATCTCTTGGATACACTTGAGGATCAGGTGGAGACCATGAGAAAGTTCTACAGACATTAAGGGAGATACGTATGCAGTACCATGCTTTTGTAATCAAATATGCAGAGATAGGAGTTAAGGGTAAGAACAGATATATCTTTGAAGACGCCCTTGTTAAGCAGATAAAAAGAGTTCTGTCTAAGTGCGACGGAAGCTTTGAGATTTCTAAAACTGCCGGAAGAGTTTACGTAGAAGCAAAAGATTTTGACTTTGACGAGACTGTTTCTGCGCTTCAGACAGTATTTGGAATAACAGGGATCTGCCCTGCTGTTTCAATTGAGAGAGATGGCGAAAATCATCTTCCTGATGTTGCTGGCGTATGCCAGGCAGTAGTTGATTTTGTTGATGGTGTATACCCGGATAAAAACAAGACCTTCAAGATCAAGGTAAGAAGAGTTGATAAGAGCTATCCTATGGATTCTATGGAGATGGCAGCTGAGATCGGCGCAAAAGTTCTTGACGCCTATGACACCATGAAGGTTGATGTTCATGAGCCTCAGGTTCTTATCAATGTTGAGATCAGAGAAAAGCTCAATATCTTTTCAGAGATCATCCCTGGACCTGGTGGAATGCCAATAGGAACTGCGGGCAAGGCAATGCTTCTTTTGTCTGGAGGAATTGATTCCCCTGTAGCTGGATACATGATCGCAAAAAGAGGTGTTGATCTTGAGGCAGTATATTTCAATGCTCCACCATATACAAGTGAGATGGCCAAGCAGAAGGTTGTAGACCTCGCAAAGGTCATTGCAAAGTATACAGGTAATATCAAACTTCACGTTATCAACTTTACAGATATTCAGATGTACATTTATGAGAAATGCCCTCACGATGAGCTCACTATCATCATGCGCAGATACATGATGAAGATTGCAGATATCATTGCTGCAAAGAGCGGATGCATGGGCCTTATCACAGGCGAAAGCATCGGGCAGGTTGCATCACAGACTATGCAGAGTCTTATGTGCACTGGAGAGGTTGTAAAGGATATGCCTGTTTACAGACCACTTATTGCTTTTGATAAACAGGACATTGTGGATATTTCTGAAAAGATAGGTGCTTATGAGACATCAATCCTTCCTTACGAGGACTGCTGCACCATCTTTGTTGCCAAGCACCCTGTTACCAAGCCAAGACTTGATGTCATCGAAAGACATGAGGAAAACCTGACAGAAAAGATAGATGAGCTGGTCCGCATAGCTCTTGAGACCGATGAGGTGATTGAGATAAACAGGTAAAATAAAAGACCATCCTAAGAAGAGTCTTAAGATGGTCTATAATAATCTTTTTTGGAAGATCTGATCAAACAGTGATCAGACCATGTAAGGCTTCAAGATCTCGAGAACCTCATCTGCGCCGTCTTCTGCATGGATGTTCAGATCGATAGGCTTAGAAAGATCTAATGAAAAGATACCCATGATAGACTTAGCATCGATAACGTATCTTCCAGAAACGAGATCGAAGTCATAATCAAACTTCGTAATATCGTTAACAAAAGATTTTACCTTATCGATAGAATTAAGTGAAATTTTTACGGTCTTCATTGCGCAAATACCTCCTTTTCTTCTTAATAGTAAACGGAAGATTGTAAAAAGTCAATGAGATATAGTATGGAAAATAACATTAAAGGCTTAAAGGTAGCCCTTCATAACCTTGGATGCAAAGTAAATAGCTACGAAATGGACGTTATGAGCCAGAAATTAACTGATGCTGGCTGCATTATCGTGCCATTTAACGAAAAGGCAGATGTGTATATCATCAACACCTGTACTGTCACAAACATAGCTGACAGAAAGTCCAGGCAGATGCTTCACAAGTCAAAAAAGGAGAATCCTGATGCAATAGTTGTGGCAGTTGGCTGCTATGTTGAGACTGGAATGGATGGCGTAAAAAAAGATGAAGCCATTGACCTGGCTGTTGGCAACAACAAAAAATCAGAGATTGCTGATATTCTTTCTGAATTTGTTGCTGCCAGAAACGGTTTTGATAAAACTATGGGAGGAAGGTCTGTAATAGACATAAACCACACAGATGTCTACGAAGAGATGAAACTTACTGATCTTCCTGAGCACACAAGAGCTTACATCAAGGTCCAGGACGGATGCAATCAGTTCTGCACCTACTGCGTCATTCCTTATGCAAGAGGAAGGGTGCGCAGCAGAGACATGGGAGATGTCATTGAAGAAGTTAAGGACCTTTCCCTTAAAGGCTGCAAGGAAGTTGTCATAACAGGTATCCATGTCGGCAGCTATGGAATAGATAAAGGACAGCCCATGCTGGTTGATCTTGTGGAAAAGGTTGCTCAGATTGATGGCATCGAGAGGATAAGGCTTGGTTCAATAGAGCCAAGGTTCATCACAAAGGAAAACGTTGAGAGAATGGCAAAGATAAAAAAGCTTTGCCCGCACTTCCACTTATCACTACAGAGCGGCTGTAATTCAGTCCTTAAGAGGATGAACCGCCACTACACGGCAGAGGAGTTTAAGGAGTCGGTAGCTCTTTTGCGAAAGGCCTTCGACAGGCCTGCGATAACCACAGATGTGATCGTTGGCTTCCCGGGTGAAACAAAAGAGGAGTTTGAAGAGTGCAGGGACTTCGTGTCTGATATTGAATTCTATGAGATGCACGTCTTTAAATATTCCCCAAGAAAGGGAACAGTGGCAGCAGGAATGGCTGATCAGCTCACCGACAGACAGAAGTCAGAAAGAAGCGATGTGCTCCTTGATATAACAGCCCATGATTCTGAAGAATACAGGAAGGGTTTTGTTGGGCAGGAGCTTTCTGTTCTCTGGGAGGATGAGGAAGTTCACGACGGCAAAAATTACATGATTGGACATACTGACAGATATGTCAGAGTTGCTGCCTGTGAAGGGACAGACGAGTACAAAAAAGCCGTATCAGGGGAGTTTTCAAGGGTTACTCCAAGGACTTTACTAAATGCCGATACATTGCTTATTTAAAATTAGTGTTGTACAATGAAAATAACTATAGTTATGAAAGGTTGAATTAACTATGCCAGAGCAGGATTTAGGTAATACCCAATTTTTTAAAGTAGAAGTTGAGCCTGAGACAGGTGTTAAGAAGGTACTTTCTGTTGTTTACGACGCTCTTTTGGAAAAGGGCTACAATCCAGTAAATCAGATAGTAGGATACATCATGTCTGGAGATCCAACCTACATCACAAGCCACAAGGGCGCAAGAAGCCTTATCATGAAGGTTGAGAGAGATGAACTTGTTGAGGAGATGCTCACAGAGTACATCAAGAGCAACAATTGGGCTAAAAAATAATGAGGATCATGGGACTTGATTACGGGTCCAAGACCGTGGGCGTTGCCATTAGCGACGAGCTTTTGTTGACAGCTCAGGGTAAAGAAATTATCCGTAGAAACGAAGAGAATAAGCTTCGAAAGACACTAGCGCGCATTGAACAGCTCATTCAGGAGTATGGGGTGGAGAAGATAGTACTTGGGCTTCCACTTAATATGGATGAGTCGGTCTCTGAGCGCTCACAGTTGTGCCTTGAATTTAAGGACAAGATAGAGAGAAGAACAGGAATCCCTGTAGATATGCTGGACGAACGCCTTACAACCGTAGAGGCGGACGAGATAATGGACGAAGCCAGAATAAAAGGCAAGAAGAGAAAAGAGTACGTTGATATGATTGCAGCCCAGATCATCCTTCAGGATTATCTGGACAACAGGTTGAAAAGGTGAATGAATTTGGAAAAGATAATGTTTAGTCCCGATGGGGAAGAAGCAGTTGAATTTTATTGTCTTGAGCAGACTGTAATAGGAGCCAAGACCTATCTTTTAGTAACTGATGAGGAAGACGGAGATTCCGAGGCACTTATACTTCGGGATGACTCCGATATGAATGATGAAGAGGCAGTTTATGTCATTGTGGACGATGACCAGGAGCTTGAAGCGGTTGCTGGTGTATTTCGTAAACTGCTCTCTGAGGATGGAGTAGATCTGGACATTTAACGGGCTATAGGTTTATGTCTCTTTCTGCGCATCCGCCAAAAATAATGGAGGAATTATATTGAGTAAAAAGAAAACTGAAAATGCGTCCAAGCTGCAGATCATCCCTATGGGTGGTCTTGAGCAGATTGGAATGAACATCACTGCCTTCAGATATGAGGACAGTATTATTGTAGTGGATTGCGGTCTGTCTTTCCCCGACGATGACATGCTGGGAATCGACCTGGTAATCCCTGACATCACTTATCTGCAGGAGAACATTGACAAGGTCAAGGGCTTTGTCATAACTCACGGACATGAGGACCACATTGGTGCGCTTCCTTATGTGCTTCACGAGCTCAATGTCCCTGTTTACGCAACACGTCTTACAATGGGCATCATCGAGCACAAGCTCGAAGAGCACAACCTTCTTAAGAAGACCAGGAGAAAGGTTGTTAAGTTTGGCCAGTCCATCAATCTTGGAAACTTCAGGGTTGAGTTTATTAGAACAAACCACTCAATTGTAGATGCAGCAGCTCTTGCGATCTATTCACCTGCAGGAACTGTGGTCCACACTGGAGACTTTAAGGTTGACTACACACCTGTATTTGGAGATCCTATCGATCTTCAGAGATTTGCTGAAATTGGTAAAAAAGGCGTTCTTGCCCTTATGTGCGACTCAACCAATGCGGAGAGACCTGGATTTACAGCTTCTGAAAAGACTGTAGGTAGAGTTCTTGATTCCCTCTTTGAGGAGCATGAGAACTCCAGGATCATTGTTGCAACCTTTGCTTCAAACGTAGATCGTGTTCAGCAGATCATCAACACTGCGCACAAGTGCGGCAGAAAGGTTGTGGTTGAGGGCAGAAGTATGGTCAGCATCATCGACATTGCCCAGAAGCTTGAATGTATCAAGATACCGGAGAACACCCTGGTTGATATAGATCAGATCAAGAACTACCCTGAGAACAAGACTGTTATTATCACAACAGGAAGCCAGGGAGAGAGCATGGCTGCCCTTAGCAGGATGGCTAGCGGACAGCACAGGAAGATCAGTATTGGCGTTGGCGATACTGTTATTTTCTCATCTCATCCAATTCCAGGTAATGAGAAGTCTGTCACAAACATAATAAACGAACTTCAGATGAAGGGCGCAGAGGTTATTTTCCAGGATGTCCATGTTTCAGGACATGCATGCCAGGAGGATATCAAGCTTATCTACACACTGGTCAAGCCTAAATACGCTGTTCCTGTCCATGGAGAGTACAGGCACCTTATCGCTCAGAGCAGGATTGCAAGAGAGCTTGGAATGGACAAGGACAATATCTTTATCCTTCACTCCGGAGAAATCTTAGAGCTTGATGAAAACGGCGCCAAAGTAGCAGGAAAAGTCCCGGTTGGAGCGATTCTTGTGGATGGTCTTGGCGTTGGAGATGTTGGAAATGTTGTTCTTAGAGACAGACAACATCTTGCAGAAGACGGTATAGTTATAGTAGTATTTGGTATCGACAAGGCAAGCTGTCAGATCATCTCAGGACCAAGTATCGTGTCCAGAGGATTTGTATATGTGAGGGAATCTGATAAACTCATTGATGACGCTACAGACCTTGTTTATGATGACGTTACAGAGGCCCTTGAGAAAGGGATCACTGACTGGGCGAAGCTTAAGAATATTGTTAAGGACGCCCTTAGTGATTACATCTGGAAAAAGACAAAGAGAAGACCTATGATAATGCCTATTATCATGGACACCAATTTCTGATGTCTTTTGAGGAGACTTATTTATGAGCGCAAAAAAAATAATACTGGGGTTGCTTGATACCGCAGTAAAGGTGGCATTTGTCATTGTAGTAGCAATGCTGATCTCAAAATATGCTAAGGTTGCCTATAACTATGGCTATCACATCTTTAACCAGACACCTGTATCATCCGGAACAGGAAGGACAGTGACCTTCACTGTAGGAAGCGGCGATTCAGCTGATGTCATAGCAGAGAATCTGGCTGGAGTTGGACTTATCACAGACAAAAATCTTTTCAAGCTTCAGGAGAGGTTTTCTGAATACCACGGAATGGAACAGGCAGGAACCTACGAGCTTAGCACTTCCATGACTCCTGAGGAAATGATTTCTATAATGTCGGGCGGACAGAAATCTTCTGATACCGATTCCGAGTCGGACGCAGAGGCTGGATCAGCAACAGAGACTGCTGCAGAAATAGAAGCTGAGCCAGATCCAGGTGCAGAAACAGAGGCTGAGACAGCTGGGGAGTCACAGGATGGCTGATCAGGACAGGATTACAACTTTTATCAATTCTCTTGATAGAGGGAATGCCCCATATCTCGATGATGTGGAGAGAGAGGCAATAGCAGATGAAGTGCCTATTATCCGCAAGGATACTCAGACACTTCTTAAATTTTTAATGGCGCAGAACAGACCTGTTAACATCTTGGAGGTCGGCTGCGCTGTTGGCTTTTCAGCTCTTTTAATGGCTGAGTATTCAGAAAGTGATACCAGGATCACCACTATTGAAAAATATGAAAAGAGAATTCCTGTAGCAAGAGCCAATTTTGAAAAATATGATCATGGGAAAAAGATAACCCTTCTTGAAGGGGATGCAATGGACATCTTAAAAACTCTTTCTCCTGGCTATGATTTTATATTTATGGATGCGGCAAAGGGGCAGTATATAAATTTCCTGCCTGAGTGCCTTAGGGTCCTTAATAAGGGAGGACTCCTTGTATCAGACAACGTACTGCAGGACGGAGATGTGTTTGAATCAAGGTTTGCGGTAACAAGGAGAAACAGGACCATACATGCAAGAATGAGGGATTACCTCTATGAGCTGACCCACAACGATCAGCTAAATACAGTGATACTTACAGTTGGAGATGGCATGAGCCTCTCTGTTAAGCTTTAATAATGAGGAACGAGCTATGAAAAAACCAGAGCTACTTATACCTGCCAGCAGTCTTGAAGTTTTAAAGACAGCGGTAATGTTTGGTGCAGATGCAGTATATATTGGAGGAGATGCCTTCGGACTAAGGGCCAAGGCAAAGAACTTCAGCAAGGAGGAGATGAAGGAAGGAATTGCCTTCGCCCACGAGCATGGCGTTCATGTCCATGTCACAGTAAATATCCTTGCTCACAACTATGATCTTGACGGAGTTGAGACCTATCTTCATGAATTAAAAGAGCTAAAGCCAGACGCTCTTATAATCGCTGATCCTGGTATTTTTATGAAGGCCAGGAGGATCTGTCCCGAAATAGATATCCATGTATCAACCCAGGCCAACAACACAAACTACGAGACCTATAACTTCTGGCATGATCTTGGAGCCAAGAGAGTTGTGGCAGCCAGAGAACTTTCAATGGCAGAGATCAAGGAGATCAAGCAGAGGATCCCTGAAGATCTTGAGATGGAGTGCTTTATTCACGGGGCTATGTGCATTTCCTATTCAGGAAGATGTCTTTTGTCAAATTACTTCACTGGAAGGGACGCCAATCACGGAGCCTGCACCCATCCATGCAGATGGAAGTATGCAGTTGTTGAGGAAAAGAGACCTGGCGAATACCTTCCAGTGTATGAAAACGAGCGTGGCACATATATCTTTAACTCCAAGGATCTGTGCATGATCGAGCACATTCCTGAGCTTGTGGATGCAGGAGTTGACAGCTGCAAAATAGAGGGCAGGATGAAGACGGCTCTTTATGTGGCAACTGTTGCAAGGACCTACAGAAAGGCCATTGACGACTTCTTTGAGTCTGAGGAGAAATACAGGCAGAACATGCCATGGTATCTTGATCAGATTTCAAAGTGCACCTATCGCCAGTTCACAACAGGTTTCTACTTTGGAAAACCCAGCGATGAGATGCAGATCTATGACAACAACACATATGTGAGCGAATATATCTACCTTGGAATTGTTTATGACATCGATGAGAGGGGATTTGCCAAGATCGAGCAGAGAAACAAGTTCAGTGTCGGAGATGAGATTGAGATAATGAAGCCTGACGGAACAGATGTAAAGGTTCGTGTAAATGGCATGTACACTGAGGATGGAACAGCTGTAGAGTCATGTCCCCACTCCAAGGAGATCATCTATCTTGATCTGTCTGAGCGCCCAAGCCGCTACGATATTTTGAGAGTTAGTGCGCAGCCTTAAAAGTAATACAAAAAATACTTCAAGTTTTTGGATTATTATTGTAAACTGTATGACAGTAAAAAATGAAAGAAAGGTCGTAGCACTATGAGCAGCAAGGTTAATGTGGAAGAAATTTTCGGCCAGAATGTCTTTACTCTTGCCAAGATGAGAGAGCGTCTGCCAAAGAATGTATACAAAGAGGTTGTGAGTGTGATTGAGCATGGCGGAACACTGTCCAAGGAATCCGCTGACGTTGTAGCCAATGCCATGAAGGATTGGGCTGTAGAAAACGGCGCAACACATTACACACACTGGTTCCAGCCCCTTACAGGCATCACAGCTGAGAAGCATGATTCCTTTGTGGGAAGCGCAGACCAGGACGGCCGCATGCTTACTTCTTTCTCTGGGAAAGAGCTTATAAAGGGTGAGCCTGATGCTTCCTCATTCCCTTCCGGAGGACTTCGTGCTACTTTCGAGGCAAGAGGATATACAACATGGGACATCACTTCTCCTGCATTCCTCAAGGAATCCGGAGCAGGTGTTACTCTCTGTATTCCTACTGCTTTCTGTTCATATACAGGAGAAGCTCTTGATAAAAAGACTCCTCTTCTTAGATCCATGGAGGCTGTAAACAAGCAGGCTCTCAGGATCGTCAGATTATTTGGCAATGACAATGCAACAAGGGTTAACGTTTCTGTTGGACCAGAGCAGGAGTACTTCCTGGTTGACTGGGACAAATCAATGAAGCGTGAAGACCTTATCTTTACAGGAAGAACTCTCTTTGGAGCAATGCCTCCTAAGGGTCAGGAAATGGAAGACCACTACTTTGGTGTTATCCGTGAGAGAGTTGGTGAGTTCATGAAGGATCTTAACACTGAGCTTTGGAAGCTTGGTGTTCCTGACAAGACACAGCACAATGAGGTTGCGCCTGGTCAGCATGAGCTTGCTCCTATCTATGAGACTGCCAATATCGCAGTTGACCACAATCAGATCATTATGGAGACCATGAAGAGGGTTGCAGAGCATCATCACATGAGATGCCTGCTTCACGAGAAGCCATTTGCAGGTGTAAATGGTTCAGGTAAGCACGACAACTGGTCTCTTTGCACAGACGATGGCAAGAACCTTCTTGATCCTGGTGATACACCTAACAAGAACGTACAGTTTTTGTTTGTTCTTGCCTGCATTTTGAAGGCAGTAGATACACACGCAGATCTTTTAAGACAGAGCGCTGCAGATGTTGGTAATGACCACAGACTTGGCGCCAATGAGGCTCCTCCTGCTATCATCTCTGTTTTCCTTGGAGAGCAGCTTGAGGATGTGGTAAGACAGCTTATTGAGACAGGTGTAGCTAAGTCAAGTAAGCGTGGTGGCAAGCTCAAGACTGGTGTTTCAACACTTCCTCAGTTTGAGAAGGATGCTACAGACAGAAACCGTACATCACCATTTGCATTTACAGGTAACAAGTTTGAGTTCAGAATGGTTGGTTCATCTGACTCTATGGCTAGTTCAAATACAACACTTAACACTATCGTTGCAGAGGCTTTCTGCGAGGCTGCAGATATCCTCGAAAAAGCTGATGACTTTGATATGGCAGTTCATGACCTTATGAAGGAGTACTTAACTGACCACCAGAGGATCATCTTCAATGGCGACGGATACTCTGATGAGTGGGTAAAAGAGGCTGAGCGTCGCGGACTTCCAAACATCAAGTCAACCATTGAGGCAGCAGATACTCTTACAACCAAGAAGGCTATCAAGCTCTTCAGTGACTTTGGCGTATATACCAAGACAGAGCTTGAGTCAAGAAAAGAGATCATCTTTGAGAACTATGCTAAGACAATCAATATCGAAGCTCTCACCATGATCGATATGGCTTCCAAGCAGATCATTCCTGCAGTAATGAAGTATGCAGGAAGACTTGCAGGAGATGTGAATGCAGTCAAGGCAGCAGGTGCAGATGAAAGCGCACTTCTTTCTGAGCTTAAAGAGATAACAACAGAGCTTACCAAGATGAAGAAAGCCCTTGAGGACCTTAAGGCTGTTGAGAACAAGGCTCGAAAGACCCAGGATGCAAGAAAGCTGGCTTACTTCTACAAGGATAAGGTAAGACCTGCTATGGATGCTCTTCGTGATCCTGCAGACAAGCTTGAGATGCTGGTAGATAAAAAAGACTGGCCATTCCCAACTTATGCAGATCTTTTATTTGAGGGATAAGCTGTAAATCCGCATAAATACTGGAGTTTGAACAAAATAAAAAAGTTTTAAAAAAGTACTTGCTTTTTTATAGAGTCTCACGTATAATTACTACTTGTCGATGGGCTATCGCCAAGCGGTAAGGCAACGGACTCTGACTCCGTCATTACGTAGGTTCGAATCCTACTAGCCCAGCTACTAAAGCGAGATTGGTAACAATCTCGCTTTTTTTAAACTTATGATCAAGGGGAACGCTATGTATACGTTTGATTCGAGGATCAGATACAGTGAAGTGGATAAGGATGCCCATCTTACGATAGAGTCTCTGATTGATTATTTTCAGGACTGTTCAACCTTTCAGACTCAGGATGGCCCTGCATCTATGGAGTATCTCAAGGAAAGAAATATTGCTTGGGTACTAAACTCATGGCAGATAATCATAAACAGATACCCAAAGCTCTGCGAGGAAGTTACCATAGGAACTATACCCTATGAACTAAAAGGCTTTTTTGGCCACAGAAATTTCTTTATGGACACAAAGGCTGGAGAGAGGCTGGCAGTAGCTAATTCTGTCTGGACACTGTTTGATTTTGAAAAAGGGATTCCTGCCCGCATAACTCCGGAGATTGTGGAGGCTTATCCTCTTGATGAGAGACTTCCTATGGATTATGGCGACAGGAAGATAGTGATCCCTTCAGAGGCAGAAGCGATGTCGGGAGAAGAGATCATTGTAAGAAGCCACCACCTTGATACTAACAACCACGTAAACAATGGCCAGTACATCAGGATGGCAATTGAGTCCCTTCCTGACAAGGCAATAAAGGTCACAGCCCTCAGAGCTGAATACAAAAGACAGGCGCTTTTGGGAGATATTCTTTACCCCGAGATCAGGAAAGTTTCAAAAAATGGCGCAATGACTTATACTATTAATTTGAAGGACGATAAAAACAGTCCTGTATGTATTGTTGAACTGACAACGCAGTGATGTTACTGCAGTTTTTTGAGAACGGAGGACATAATGATAAAATTAGGTGAAAAGCAGACACTTGTAGTGATCAAGAAGGTCGACTTTGGAGTTTACCTGGGAGAACAGGCTGGAAGCGAGGAAAAAGTTCTTTTGCCTGCAAAACAGGTTCCACAGGGTGCAGACCTTGGAAGCAGTGTAGAGGTGTTTATCTACAAGGATTCTGATGACAGGCTTATTGCGACCACCAGCGAACCCAAGATCATGCTTGGGGACGTGAGGGTTCTTAAGGTAAAAGAGACAACCAGGATCGGAGCTTTTATGGACTGGGGTCTTGAAAAGGACGTGCTGCTTCCTTTCAAGGAGCAGACAGCCAAGGTGAAGGCTGGTGACGACGTTCTGTGTGCTATGTACATTGATAAGAGCAGCCGCCTTTGCGTTACTATGAATGTTTACAAGTACTTAAAGAGTGACAGCCCTTATAAGAAAGACGACAAGGTCATGGGAACTGTCTATGAGATGAGCGATAACTTCGGTGCTTTTGTGGCGGTTGATGACATCTACTCAGGTCTCATAGCCAAAAAAGAACTCTATGGAAATCTTAAGATAGGAGACAGGATTTCTGCCAGAGTAGTATCAGTAAAAGAGGATGGAAGGCTCAACTTAAGTGTAAGAGAAAAGGCATACCTCCAGATGGATACTGATGCAGACAAGATACTTGGAATGATCAGGGACAATGGCGGAAAGCTTGGATTTAATGACAAGGCTTCGCCAGATCTTATAAAAGAAAAAACAGGCATGAGCAAGAACGAGTTTAAGCGTGCTGTGGGAAGGCTCCTTAAAGAGGGCAAGATCGTCATAGGAGAAACTTCTATCGAACTTAAGTAAGGAGGCGGATATGGATTACAAGAAAGCGGGCAGAGCTTTTTTATACATGATCCTCGCAACTATATGCTTTACTATGCTGTATACGGTATGGATGATCGGTACCATGACCGCAATGCCGATAATTCTCAATAATTTTATATCGGAGATGATGATCTTTATACCGGCGCTGGCGATAGTCTTTTTTCATGGAGACAAGATATCTGTCCTGGTGCCATTTAAGAAGATCAGGATTCCATCAGCACTTTTGATACCGTTGTATGTAATTCTTTTGTTTCCGCTGGTGGTATTTATCAATTCTCTTTCCATGCTGTTTGTGGACAACACAGTTGTGGAGATGGCTGATCAGATCCTGGCGCTTCCTTTTTGGCAGATGCTGCTCTCCATTGGAATATTTGGACCATTTGTTGAGGAGTTTGTGTTCAGGGGAGTGCTCCTTCAGAGCTACCAGAGAAGTGGCAGGATAATAGGTTCCATAGTCCTTACGTCGATACTGTTTGGAATGATGCACCTTAACATCAACCAGTTTGCATATGGCGCAGCAATGGGTATCATGTTTGCGCTGTTGGTAGAGGCCACAGGAAGTGTGCTGTCATCCTTCATAGCCCATGCGCTTTTCAATTCCGCAGAAGTTGTGCTCATGTATATGGAAAAAGATGTGCTGGGTCAGGCGCAGAACTACATGGAAGAAATGGAGTTTAAGAATATCATTCTGATCTCAGTGGGAGTATATTTTGTCCTTGCGGTGATAGGAACAGCCCTTGCCCTTTGTCTGCTTGTTAAGATAGCGAATCTGGAAAAGAGACAGGAGTTTTTCCTTGGTATTCCCAAGTGTAAAAAACAGGGATATAAGTTGGTTACCGTTCCGCTTATTGTGGCCATTGTAATATCCCTTACGTATATGATCGGAATGGAGGTCATATTCAAGATAACAGGAGTATAAATCTAAAAAGACCCGTTCCTAGGAGCGGGTCTTTTTGTGCAAAAAAGCACATTTGATGGCTGTCATACTCTGATGTCGATGCTGTTTCCAAGATTAGGATCAAGAGACATTTCTGGGGCAGCAGCTATGGTATCAACCATTGCAGCGCCAGCCTCCTGCATGTTGTCAAGGCTCTTAGAGAGCATTGCAACGCCAACATCGTTCAGAACCTGTCTCTGAGACAATGCCATCGATAAAGCAGGGATATCCATAGGCACCTCCTTGTGAAAGAATCTACTTTATCTTATCTTTTGTATCGGAGTATTATATTAAAATAATTAGCATAAGTTGCGAAAACCATAGCTAAAAATGGGAGTTTGTTTTTGTGACTTTTGACTACAAAACTTAAAAAATACACAAAAAATGTAGTGGTTTCTATGGATTTTTTTGTACATTTATATTAAAATGTAAAAGTGATAGTCTCAATTCACGATAATAAGTAATATTATACACTGCACGACGTGTAAGAAAGAGTGGCACATGATTTCCAACCAGATTTTACAGAACACAATTGACGGGCTTAAGAACATAGCACACGTGGATCTTTGCGTCCTTGATATTGATGGAAAAGAGGTTGCATCCACAACCACTGATATAGGTGGTGTGTCTTCCGTAGCCAGAGATTTCGTTGAGTCACCGGCTGATTCCCAGGAGATCCAGGGATACCAGTATTTCAAGATTTATGATGAGCAGCAGCTAGAGTATATTCTCATCTGCACAGGCAGTGGCGACAATGTGTATATGCTGGGCAAGATGATAGCATATCAGATCCAGAGCCTTCTTGTGGCTTACAAGGAGAGGTTTGATAAGGACAACTTTATCAAGAACCTTCTGTTGGATAACCTTCTTTTGGTGGATATATATTCCAGGGCTAAAAAGCTTCACATCCAGAGTGATGCCAAGAGAGTAGCCATGATCGTTGAGTGTGCAGGCGGAAGGGACAGCAATGTGCTGGAGCTTACAAGAACCTGTGTGGGCAGCGGTACAGACTTTGTCACCGAGGTTGATGAGGACAATGTCATCATCGTCAAGGATGTCAGTGATATGAGTAAGCCCACTGAGATAACCAAGTCAGCAGAGGAGATCCTTGCAGGTCTTGAGAAGGAAGGCCTTTCAGGAGTAAGGATCGCTTATGGTACTGTGGTTGGCGAGATCAAGGAAGTGAGCCGCTCATATAAAGAGGCCAAGATGGCTCTTGATGTAGGGAAGATCTTTTTTGACGAGCGCAAGGTCATCTGCTACAGCGAACTGGGTATAGGGCGACTTATTTATCAGCTGCCAATCCCTCTTTGCAAGATGTTCATCAAGGAGATCTTCGGAGGCAGAAACCCTGACGACTTCGATCAGGAGACCTTAACTACCATAGATAAGTTCTTCGAGAACAGCCTCAATGTATCAGAGACATCACGTCAGCTTTTCATCCATAGAAATACTCTTGTTTACAGACTGGACAAGCTTCAGAAGAGCACCGGATTAGATCTTAGAGTATTTGATGATGCAATTACTTTTAAAATTGCACTTATGGTTGTAAGATATATGAAGTATATGGAGAAGTTTACTTGATAGTCTGATCGCTTTACAGACTACGAGGGAGGTTTATGGAAAGAGGATACAGAAAAAGAAGAACAAACAGGCAGATCCCGGAGGATGAGGTTATCACACTTGAAAATGTGACTAAATCTTATTCTACGGGTGCACCAGCCTTAAACGGAGTCACCCTTCATATCAAGAGGGGTGAATTTGTTTTTATAGTGGGAGACAGTGGCTCAGGTAAGTCCACTCTGATCAAGCTTCTTTTAAGAGAGCTGGTACCCACAGACGGAGAGATAACAGTACTTGGTTACAATCTCCGCAGGATCAAGCACAGCAAGATCCCTAAGTTCAGGAGAAACCTTGGAATCGTGTTCCAGGACTTCAGACTTTTAAAGGACAGAAACGTCTACGAGAACGTGGCATTTGCTCAGCGTATAGTACAGACTCCTACAAGGGAGATCAAGAGAAATGTACCATCTATCCTTGCTACCGTTAACCTGGCAGGCAAGTATAAAAACAAGATCAATCAGCTCTCAGGTGGTGAGCAGCAGAGAGTTGCCCTGGCAAGAGCGCTTGTAAACAAGCCAACCATTCTTTTGGCAGATGAGCCAACTGGAAACCTGGATCCAAACAACTCATGGGAAATTATGAAACTCATGGAACAGATCAATGAAAATGGTACAACAGTCATAGTGGTTACTCATAACAGAGAGATCGTTAATGCTATGAAGAAGAGAGTTATTACCATGAAGAAGGGCGTCATCATAGAGGACGAGGAAGAGGGTATGTACATCGATGAGGAGTAGTAGTTTCTTTTACACCATAGGACAGGGCTTTAAGAATCTTGGCAGAAATAAGTGGTATACACTGGCTTCAATAGCCACCATTACTGCATGTCTGTTTCTCTTTGGACTGTTTTATGCAATAATAGCCAATTTCCAGAATGTAGTTAAGACCGCTGAGGAAGGCGTGTCTGTAACAGTATTCTTTAACGAGGGCACCAGCGAGGATGAGATCCTTGTGGTAAAGAGTGACCTTGAAAAGAGACCTGAAGTCAGGGAGATCACCTATGTTTCAGCTGATGAAGCGTGGGAAGGCTTCAAGGAGGAATACCTTGGAGAGTATGCAGATGGTTTCACAGAGAACCCTCTTGCAGAGTCAGCCAACCTTCAGATTTATTTGAATGATGTATCAATGCAGCAGGCGCTTGTAACCTACATTGAATCAATAAGTGTAGTAAGAGAGGTAAACAGGTCCGAGGTAACAGCTACAACACTTAGCGGATTGAATCTCCTTATCGCTTATGTTTCAGGTGGTATCATTGTTCTGCTCCTTTTGGTTTCTGTTTTCCTTATCAGCAATACAGTTACAATGGGTATCTCAGTTCGTAAGGATGAGATCAATATCATGAAGTATATTGGTGCCACAGACTTTTTTGTAAGAGCACCATTCGTGGTAGAGGGTATTCTGATCGGACTTATCGGATCAATAATTCCTCTGGTGATCATCTATTTTGTTTACACTCATGTGATCACTTATGTAGCTTCAAGATTTACAATGCTTAGCTCACTGCTGAATTTTCTGCCAGTTGAGACAATTTATAACAAGCTTATTCCAATTTCTCTTTTGATCGGTATTGGTATTGGTTTCCTTGGAAGTTTCATCACAGTAAGGAAGCACCTGCATGTATAAAAGTTATAAAAAAAGATTAATATGCGTCTTTATGTGCATTCTTGTGACATTAGTCTCTACATGCAGCCTTAAGATTACCAGCAGTGCTGCAGTCACCGAGGAGTCCATCAAGGCCAAGGAGAATCAGATCAGTGAGGCAAAAAAAGAGAGAGATTCCCTTAAAAACGCCAAAACTGACCTTGAGAAAGTAAAGAAACAGCTTGAGGCCAGTAAAACTGATCTGAACAACTACATAACCCAGCTTGATGGGCAGCTTTCTGACATTCAGTCCAGGATCGATGCTCTTGCAGATGAGATTTCAGAAAAAGAACAGCAGATAGAAACAACTACAGCTGAACTTGAAGAGGCTGAGGCCATTCAGCAGGCTCAATATGAGGCAATGAAAAAGCGTATCAAGTTTATGTATGAACGAGGCGATACGCTTTATTTTGAGATGCTCCTTGAATCCGGAAGCTTTGCTGACATGCTCAACAAGGCAGAATATATCGAGATGCTCTCTTCCTATGACAGGCTCAAGCTCAATGAGTACATGGAGACTACAGAGCTTATAAGGCTTACAAAAGAGGCTTTGGAAGAAGAAAAAGCAACTCTTGATGAAGCTAAAGCCGCTAAAGAGGAAGAGGAAGGCAATCTTCAGGCTCTCATAGATACCAAGAACGGAGAGCTCTCTGCTGTTAAGTCAGACATTTCCAGCAAGGAAGCGGCTATCAAGGCTTATGAGGATGAGATCAAGGCTGAGAATGCAGCAATTGCAGCGCTTGAAAAAGAGGTTGCGGCTGATAAGGCTGCGCTCTACAGCAGATATACCTATGACGGCGGCATGTTCACATGGCCGTGTCCTAATTACACCAGGATATCTGACAACTACGGAATGAGAGTGCATCCAACTCTCGGCGTAGAGAAGATGCACAACGGTATTGACCTGGCAGCACCTTCAGGTTCTTCAATCCTTTGCGCATATAATGGCACTGTGGTAGCGGCGGACTATAACTCCACCATGGGTAATTACATTATGATCAACCATGGCGGCGGGTTATATACGATCTACATGCACTGTTCTGCCCTCTATGTGTCAAAGGGACAGGACGTTACATCAGGTACCAAGATTGGAGCTGTTGGTTCCACAGGACGTTCCACAGGACCACATCTTCACTTTGGTGTCAGATTAAACGGTAATTATGTTAGCCCATGGAATTACCTCAAGTAAGAGGTGGGCAGGAGTGAGTTATGGACAGTAATTTTGGTAACAATATGGATATGGTTCCTTCACAGGAGCCGCAGCAGTTTATCCCTGACGTGAAGGCAGCAAAGGAACAAAAGAGCAGGCTCAGAAAGCGTTTTGCAAGCGGAATACTTGTAGGATGTATGGTATCTCTTTTCATCCTGGCTGGTATCTATGTGTTCTGGGGATTTACTCACGGATTTGGAGCACCCTTTGGCGCCACAACAACTGCTGACAGCGGCGAATTGATCAATGACGAGACTCTGGGAAAAATAGAGGCTCTGGAAGATGTAATAGATACTTATTACTACAAGACTGATGTGGACAAGGAAAAAGAGGCCATAGGAATGTACAAGGGCCTTATGGATTCTCTTGAAGACCCTTATTCAGTTTATTACACAGAGGAAGAATTAAACGATCTCATGACTGATACTGCAGGTGTTTACTACGGTATTGGTGCTTATGTAAGCCTTGACGAGGACATGAATCTTCCAAGGATTTCCGGAGTAATGCCTGGAACTCCTGCTGAGAGAGCAGAGCTCATGACTGACGATATTATCTACGAGGTGGATAAAGAGTCAACACAAGGGCTTAAGCTTGACGAGGTTGTTTCTCTCATAAAGGGACCAGAGGGAACCACAGTTCATTTAACCCTCCTTCGCGGGTCAAAAATGGAAGAAATAGAGGTTGATGTAGAGAGATCTGCAGTTGAGGTTCCTACAGTAAATACCAAGCTCCTTGGGGAGAACGAGAACATCGGATATCTCCAGATTACAGAATTTGATGATATAACTCCTGACCAATTTACTGAGGGAATGGCAGAACTCAGAGCCAGCAATATAGAGGGTCTTATAATCGATCTTAGAAGTAATCCCGGAGGAAGCCTTCAGGCAGTATGCGATATTGCAAGGCAGATCCTTCCAAAGGGAATTATCGTTTACACCGTTGACAAGAACGGGGAGAGAGAAGATTACACCTGCGATGGAGCCCATGAGATAGACATTCCTGTAGTGGTTTTGGTAAATCAGTACTCTGCCAGCGCTTCCGAGATCCTGTCAGGAGCCATCAAAGATTACAAGCTGGGCAAGCTTGTTGGAATGACAACCTTTGGAAAGGGAATTGTTCAGAGAGTCTTTGATCTTAATGATGGAACTGCAGTTAAGCTTACAGTAAGTAACTACTATACACCAAACGGCAATAACATTCATGGCATTGGAATTGAGCCTGATATAGAGGTTGAATACGATGCAGATGCCTATGCTAAGGACAAGACAGACAATCAGCTTGATAAGGCTGTAGAGGTTATGAACGACCTTCTTGACAAATAAATAATTACATTGTATTATTCATGACTGTGTCACGCATCTGTGACACAGTCATTTTTTTGTACAGAGCACTTAGCAAGGTTTTAGCTGGTGCCGACCGTCCACTTCGGACACTATTTCACAATTGTTTTTTAAAAAGAGGTTTATTCAAAATGGAAGTAAAAGCATGTATTTTTACCGATGCGGGAAAAGTCCGCAAGGTCAATCAGGACTCCTGTCTTGTTAAAGTGGCAAATACCAAAAGGTATGGAAGGATTTCATTTGCCGCAGTCTGCGACGGAATGGGCGGCCTGTCAAAGGGAGAGGTTGCCAGCTGTAAGATGATAAGAGCATTGGAAGCATGGTTTCATGAAGAGCTGTCCCTTATGCAGAACCTGCCTGAGGATAAGCTGTGGGATACTATAGAGACTTCTCTTTCAAGGCTTATTGTAAAGAGCAGCAGCGATATAAGAAGGTACGGAAAGCACCGTGGAATAAAGCTTGGGACCACGCTGACCGCTTTTTTTCAGATAGGCAGAAGGTACATGACTTTAAATATAGGGGATTCCAGAATCTATCTTGTGGATAGGAAAAGAGCCTGGGCAGTGACAAGGGATCAGAGCGTCGTTCAGGTTAAGTTGGATAAGGGGCTGATAAGTGAAGATGAAGCCTTGAAAGACCCTGAGAGAAGCGTTTTGCTTCAAAGCGTTGGAACGACTCTTGAGATAAAGCCGGTGATAAGGCGGGGTGAGATTGACTCAAGTACTACAGTGCTCGCTGTAAGCGATGGATTCTGGCGGACTGTAAGTGGAGATGAGATGCACTCAAAGCTCTGCCCGCAGATGTGCGTTACAGCTGACGATATGCTATCTGGATGCAGGAAGCTTGCTGGTCTTGCCATGGATAGAAAAGAAGAGGACAACATCTCTGTGGCCGCGATGTGCCTTGAGTATTGATGTTTGTTTTATGGAAAAAGGGCATCTGATGTGAATAGGTGGAGGATATAGATTTGGATTATTTAGATAATGAGAGTCTTTACAGAAACAGATTCAGGATACTGAGAAAACTTGGTGAGGGTGGCAGCAGCGTGGTTTACATGGCTGTTGATCAAAGGACTGACAAGCCTGTTACCATCAAGATCATTAAGGAACATGTCTTTGACGGGAAAGATACTGCGCAGATCGTCACGGAAGAAACAAAAGTCCTGCGCTTTGTAAAACACCCATCGATCCCGAGGGTCGTGGCTGAGTATGATAATGCCTTTGTGCTTGATTATGTTCCGGGAAACAGCCTTTCCAAGGTCCTTAAAAAGAAAGGGCGCTTTGAGGAAAAAGAAGTGGTGGCCTTTGGGGTTGAACTTCTTGATATGCTTGGATATCTCCACAGCCTTAAATGGCCTGTTGTCTACAGGGATCTTAAGCCAGCAAATATCATGCTAAGACCTGACGGGCATCTTTCGCTGATCGATTTTGGAGCAGCAAGATTCATGGAGCCTGGCGGAGCAACAGACACTTTGAACCTGGGCACGGAAGGCTTTGCGGCTCCTGAGCAGTACGGAAATCTTGGGCAGACTGATCCAAGGACTGATATTTACTGCTTTGGTAAGACTCTTTTACTGCTCCTAGGTGGCAAGTGCAGCCCTGAACTTATGGAAGTGATCGATAAGTGCATAAGGCCAGATAGAGAGGACAGATATGGAAACTGCCAGGAGATTGCCAAGGAGCTTAAAAAGTACCCGAAAAGGCGCATTCAGAAGAGAGTGTTTAAGGTGGCCCAGTTATTTGTAGCAGCCCTTGCTGGCTCAGCTGTTATTTCTTTTGCCGCAGCTCATATGGACGCAGCCATGAGCTATGCTGCCTCAGATGCACAGCTGCGAGTTCCTGCAGTGAAGGAGAGAATGGGAAACGCAGGACTACGGATAAAAGAGATATTAAAAGAAAACTACGGCGTCGACCTGGACGAGATCATGGCGCCAGAAGGAGAAATGGACAGATGATGATCTTTGTATATACATTCGTGATAATATTTGCAGCCCTTATCGTGATCTTCGGATTTGGAAGCTTCCTGGCTGGGGACAAAGAGACAGATGAAGCCTTGATCGAGGGCGAGGCAACAGCTGCCATGTGCACCACTCAGCTTCTTGATAGAGGCAGCAGCTGTTATAGCGTCTGCGATGAGGACTTCGTGATCGAGCAGGATATGGTGTACACTTATGATTCGTTTAATCTTTGACACCCTATTGAATAGGGTATATAATTAGAGGTAGAAATGACTAGAACGTTTATACAAACCAATGAGTTTTCTCGTAGGTGGGATGAGATTGGATTTGATGATGAAGATTTAAGAATGCTTGAAAATGATATTATGTCAAATCCTAAAAAGTACCCTGTTATCAAAGGAACAGGCGCACTGCGGAAGGCAAGAGTTGCGATTGAAAACCGTGGTAAAAGTGGCGGAGCAAGAGTATGCTATGTAGATTTTGTTTTCGCTGAGACGATATTTTTGATTACTGTTTATGAGAAAAAAGAGAAAGACAACCTTTCATTTCAGGAAAGAGTAGAAATCAAAAAAATGATAGATACGCTTGAAAAGAACTTAGGAGGAAAAACGAATGAGTAAGAATAGCGTTTTTGAGAGCATAGTGACTGGTCTTGATGAAGCAATCAAAGATTCGAAAAGTATAACTCCTATACTGAAAAGGCATAAAGTTGTCATAGAGCCTGTAAAAGTATATGGTGCAGCAGATGTTAAAAGGATTAGGAATACAACAGGCATGTCTCAAAAGGTGTTTGCAGGCTATCTAGGGGTGTCAGAGAAAGCAGTAGAAGCGTGGGAGGCAGGTACAAACCATCCTTCAGGTGCAGCAAGCAGATTGTTGAGAATGATTGAGTTGGATAAAGAACTGGTAGTTAAATTTCCTTTTGTAACGAATGCAATTACTAAATGATTGATGCTTTTTAGCAAATAGGAGACATAAGTATGATGCAGAATGGTGACAAGATTAGGATGAAGAGACAGGAAATCAATAGAGAGGCTCAATTTGAGCATAGAACACTTGAAGAGCGTGCAGCAGAGTATGGAGGAAAGTTATTCTTAGATGGAGAATTTGATTGGGGAGAGCCTGTTGGACGTGAAGTTTGGAAAGACAACAATGAGAGGACAAATAGCGATATTGATATGCTTGTTGGTGGTGACTCTGTGCGCATGCTCATATAACCATCAGGATTATGGTGTGTTTTTAAGCTATGAGGGAGACCTTGAGAGGCTGTCAAAATATAAAACTGTAGTGATTGATGCGCAGTACTTTGAGGCTACTGAAATTGAAGAGTTTAGAAACGATGGTCATAAGATCTATAGCTATATAAACATAGGTTCCCTGGAGAATTTCCGTGACTATTATGCAGAATATAAGGACCTGACCCTGGATGTATATGAGAACTGGGAAGATGAAAAATGGGTTGATGCAACTTCAAAAAGATGGCAGTCCTTTATTTTGGATGAGCTTGCGCCGTCACTTCTTGCAAAAGACATTGATGGTTTTTTTGTAGATAATTGTGATGTTTACTATATGTACCAAAGTGATGAGATGCTTGATGGCGTCGCTACGATCATGAAAGGCCTGGTGGCTACTGGAAAAGAAGTTATAATGAACGGCGGAGATGCTTTCATAGAAGCTTATACTGAACGAGGCGGCAATTTTAGGGATGTTTTGACAGGCATAAACCAAGAGTCAGTATTTACAAGGATTGACTGGGAAAACGACCGTTTCTATGGGAGCTTTAAAGAGGATAGAGAGTACTTTTTGGAGCATCTTGAAAAGTATTCAAAAATGGGAGCAGACATATATCTCCTGGAGTACACCAGTAATCCATTTATTTCTATCAGAGTAAAAAACTATTGCAAGCAGCATGGGTACAAGTACTACATTTCAGATTCCCTTGATCTTGGGATTTGACTTAATTTAAGGAGCATATTATGAGAGATTTTGACGCAGTGGTCTTTGACATGGACGGAGTTATCTTTGATTCTGAGAGGGCAGTAATGAACTGCTGGATAGAGCTGGCTGGGAAATATGACATACAGGACATAGAAGAACCATATTTGGCATGCACTGGAACTAACGATGCCAAGACAAGGGAGATAATGCTAGACGCGTACGGAGAAGATTTTCCCTATGATGAATATGCAAAGGAAGTTTCTGTAATGTACCACGAGAGGTACGATGGCGGCAGACTTCCCATGAAACCCGGGGTAAAAGAGATACTTGAGTTTCTGAAAAATAACGGCAAAAAGATAGCACTGGCATCATCCACCAGAAGACAGACTGTAGTAAATCAGCTCAGGGATGCAGGAATTCTTGATTACTTTGATGAGATAGTAACTGGCGACATGGTATCAAGGAGTAAGCCAGAGCCAGATATATTTCTTTTGGCATGCGAAAAGATAGAAGTGAAACCTGAAAGGGCCTACGCCATTGAGGATTCCTACAATGGCATAAGAGCTGCTAGCGCAGGAAAATTGCGACCGATCATGGTTCCTGACCTTTTATCATCCAATGAAGAGATGGAGGGCTTGGCAGAAACAGTATTATCTAACCTCATCGATGTTGCAGAGTATTTAAGTGCGTAAAATAGATAGGTTTTGAGCAATTATTTAGGAGAATTCCTATCAGTAAACATGTAATGATATATGCAATACTTTATTAACTTTAGATTTGCAGAAAAGAAAAGGGGTATAGCATATGGCAGTAGCACACAGACAGGTTAACAAAAGAATTCGTTTCGTAGATGGACAGGGCAATCCCTTAGCTGATCAGAAGGTCAGGATAAAACAGACAAACCACGCATTTTTATTTGGCTGTGGGGCTTTTGATTTCATTTCTTATGTCATGAAGGGAGAAGATAAATATAAGCAGCTGACAGATAAGTGGCTGGAGATATTCAACTACGCAACACTGCCATTTTATTGGGGGAATTTCGAACCTGAAGAAGGGAAGCCTAATACTGACATGCTGATGAAGACAGCTCAGTATTTAAACAGCAAGGGCGTCATAGTAAAGGGGCATCCTCTTTGCTGGCACACAGTCTGTGCAGACTGGCTCATGAAATACGACAATGCCACAATCCTTCAGAAGCAGCTTGAACGTATTGACCGTGAAGTAAAGGGCTTCAAGGGCGTCATCGATATGTGGGATGTGATCAACGAAGTTGTTATCATGCCGATCTTTGACAAGTACGACAATGCCATCACTAGGATATGCAAAGAGAAGGGCAGAGTTGGCCTCATTAAGGAAGTCTTCGAAAGAGCCCACGCTGACAATACTGATGCAGTGCTGCTCCTTAATGACTTTAATACATCTATCAACTATGAGATACTGATCGATGGGTGCCTGAATGCAGGAGTTCCAATCAGTGCCATAGGAATCCAGTCCCATCAGCATCAGGGTTACTGGGGAAAAGAGAAACTGGAAGAGGTACTTGATCGGTTTTCCCATTTTGGTCTTCCTATCCATTTCACTGAGAACACACTGATTTCAGGTGATATAATGCCTGCACATATTGTCGATCTCAACGACTGGCAGGTTGATGAGTGGCCATCAACTCCTGAGGGAGAAGAGCGTCAGGCAAAAGAGATCGAAGAGATGTATAGGATTCTTTTCGAGCACCCGCTTGTACAGGCTATCACAACCTGGGACTTTACCGATGGCGCATGGCTTAAGGCTCCAAGTGGATTTGTAAGGCTTGATGGCTCCAAGAAACCTTCCTTTGAAATGCTTAAAAAGCTTGTAAAAGAAGAGTGGTGGACGGATACTGAAGTTACGACTGATGAGAATGGCTGGGCAAGCGTAGAGGCTTTTAAGGGCGACTACGAGCTTTCTGGCGAAGGAGGCAGCGCTTTAGCGTCACTTGTAGATGACGCAGAACTTGTTGTAACAATATAATTTGTAAAGGATATCTGGATTTTCTAATGTGGCTTGAGAGATTAAAGGGAAAACTTTTAAAAGGGAACAAGATCACCACTGTGAGCTTTGTGCACTACATAAGGCTCTTTTACCGCAGTGTGATATTTGTGGTGCTCCTTGTGTGCTATATTATTGACCGCATACACGGCAAGGTTACTGTTCTTGAGAGAATGGAGAGCGTTCCTGGAATTTTGTGGATCATATGGGCAATATTCGTTTTGGAGATGATAGCAAGATTTTTCCCTTCAATCACTGAGAGCCCTGGATGTCAGAAGCAGTTTGCCCGCAACTACATCAAGTCGGGTAAGACAGACATACAGATACAGGATAATAACGCTTCAATGCTGGTACTGCTGATATGGATCTCTTTTAATCTGGTATTCGGCGGACTTCACATGGCAGGGATTTTGGATGACGGAATAATGATCCTGTTGTGCAGTGCCTATTCTGTCTGTGACATGATATGCATCCTGTTTTTCTGCCCATTCCAGAGCTGGTTTATGAAGAACAAGTGCTGCAGTACCTGCAGGATCTACAACTGGGACTATGCCATGATGTTTACGCCCCTATTCTTTGTGGCTAAGACCTATACATGGACGCTTCTGGCCCTATCAGTTATTCTCGTTATCCGCTGGGAGATCACTTTCTATCGCCACCCGGAGCGCTTTTCCGAGAATACCAATGATTACCTAAAGTGCGCCAACTGCACTGAGAAGCTGTGTGCCCACAAGAACCAGCTTCACAGCCTGTGGAAACAGGTGGAGGAGTTTACTGCAAAGCGCAGGCGCCAGCTTGAGAAGTGACTCTGCTTTCCCTAGGTAGACACGGGAGAAGAGTTCTATTCTTCAGTTAATGAATAAGTTTATGAATGTTCCTGAATAATGTGTGTTGACAAAATGATTATTAATGATATCATAATGATATCAAATCAATTCACAACACTTTATGACATCATGCAAATGCCGCAATGGTGCGGCTGGTCAGACAGAAAATGGAGGAACAGTCATGAACGAAAACATCAAAGAAAAGGTTATTAGTGGTCACAAGAACGGGATTGTAATGATGATCCTGACAATAGCACTTTATTTACTGGCATTCATCGGAGTATTATCTGGAGGTGCTGGCATCGATCAGGGCAAGGATGTAAGCGGAATAATATTTATTGCATCTATCCTGTATCTTGCCTTTGGCTGGATCTTATTCCTTGGTCTTAAGGTTCTTAAGCCAGGTGAAGCTCTTGTTCTTACACTTTTTGGCAAGTATGTAGGAACCCTTAAGGGCGATGGATTCTTTTTTGTAAATCCATTCTGCACAGCCTTCAATCCTGCAGCAGACACCAAGCTCGGTCAGAGCGGAGATATCTCTGATAACAAGAAGAGCGGGCTTTCTGGTATCGTTGTAAGTGGTGGCCAGATAGGAACTACAGGCGAACTCAAGAATGGCGCAAACAAGAAGATTTCCTTAAAGGTCATGACCTTAAGTAATTCCAAGCAGAAGGTAAACGATATCCTTGGTAATCCAGTAGAGATTGCAGTTGCTGTTATGTGGAAGGTCACAGATACAGCCAAGGCCGTATTTGCAGTAGATAACTACAAAGAGTACCTTTCACTTCAGTGCGATTCTGCAGTACGTAACGTAGTTAAGCTTTATCCTTACGACATCACAGAAAACGTAGATACAACCGGGGATGGACAGGCAGATGATGGCAGCCTTCGTGGTTCAACAGAGGTCGTTGCTAACAGGATCAAGGAAGAGATCCAGTCCAAGGTTGAGGGCGCTGGTATCGAGATCGTGGATGCAAGGATCACATATCTTGCTTATGCTCCTGAAATCGCAGCAGCCATGCTTCAGAGGCAGCAGGCTTCAGCAGTAGTAGACGCAAGAAAGCTCATTGTTGACGGAGCTGTTGGAATGGTTGAGATGGCTCTTGAGAGACTTAATGAAAAAGATATCGTGAACCTGGATGAGGAGCGCAAGGCAGCGATGGTTTCAAACCTCCTCGTGGTTCTGTGTGGCAATCACGATGCACAGCCAATAGTTAACTCAGGAAGCCTCTACTGATATGGCAGAGAAAAAGCAGGTTCCGCTGCGACTAAATGCGAAGTTGTACGACGCGATTGCTGCCTGGGCTGAGGATGACTTCCGATCAATTAACGGACAGATAGAATATCTTTTAACTGAATGTGTCAAACAGCGCAAGAAGGACGGCAAATATGTGTCCCAGAACCTGGACGAGCCGCCTGAGCTTGACATCAAATAGAACAATTGTTCGGAAAAGATATACATTATAAAATGAATCTGCTATACTTATCACGTTAACTAGTGATAAGTATAGCTTTTTGTTTTGGAAAAGAGATATGGATAAATTTATACTTCACTCAGAATATAAACCGACAGGCGATCAGCCGCAGGCAATAGATGCTCTGGTCAAGGGCTTTAAGGAAGGTAATCAGTTTGAGACCCTACTTGGTGTTACCGGTTCTGGTAAGACCTTTACCATGGCCAATGTCATTGCAGCACTTAATAAACCTACGCTGATCATCAGCCATAACAAGACTCTGGCAGGTCAGCTCTACGGCGAGATGAAAGAGTTCTTTCCTGAAAACGCTGTGGAGTACTTTGTATCCTACTACGACTACTACCAGCCTGAGGCCTATGTGCCACAGACTGATACTTATATTGCCAAGGATTCATCCATTAACGATGAGATCGACAAGCTAAGACTCTCAGCTACAGCGTCCCTTGCAGAGCGCAATGATGTTATCGTCGTTGCCAGTGTATCCTGCATCTACGGACTTGGCAGCCCTGAGGAATTTAAGGGAATGTCCATTTCCCTGCGCCCAGGCATGCAGAAGGACAGAGACGAGCTTATCAAGGACCTTATCGCTATCCAGTACGACAGGAACGACATGGAGCTTGGCAGGTGCAACTTCAGAGTCCGCGGCGATACTGTTGAGATCTTCCCAGCCAACTGGGATGACTACCTTATAAGGGTTGAGTTCTTTGGAGATGAGATAGACAGGATCACCCAGATCGAGCCTGTCACAGCCAAGGTCCACTCTGAGCTTACCCACGTTATGATATACCCTGCATCACACTATGTTGTCCCTCAGGAGAAGATCAACAAGGCCTGTGATAATATAGAAAAAGAGCTGGAGGAACAGGTCAGGTTCTTTAAGGGAGAGGACCGTCTCATAGAGGCCCAGAGGATATCTGAGAGGACCAACTTCGACGTTGAGATGATGAGAGAGACAGGCTTTTGCTCAGGAATTGAGAACTACTCAAGGCACCTTAACTTTGCAGCTCCTGGAGAACCACCTCTTACACTCCTTGACTTTTTTGACAGGGATTTTCTCATCATAGTCGATGAGTCACATATGACGATACCCCAGATTGGAGCCATGTACCACGGCGACAGGAGCAGGAAGCTTACTCTTGTGGACTATGGATTCAGACTTCCATCAGCCCTTGATAACAGACCTCTTAACTTCGAGGAGTTTGAGGGCCATATTGACCAGATGCTGTTCTGTTCTGCAACTCCTGGCAAGTACGAGGAAGAGCACGAACTGCTTCGGGCTGAGCAGGTCATAAGGCCTACAGGACTGCTTGATCCTGAGGTAGATGTAAGACCTGTAGAGGGACAGATAGACGACCTTATTTCTGAGATCAGAAAGACTGTGGACGAGGGCAACAAGGTTCTTGTCACAACCCTTACCAAGAGAATGGCAGAGGACCTCACCCAGTACCTGGCAGAGTCAGGCATAAGGGTCAAGTACCTCCATTCAGATATAGATACCCTTGAGAGATCAGAGATCATCAGGGATATGAGACTTGACGTATTTGACGTCCTTGTAGGTATCAATCTTTTGAGAGAGGGTCTTGATATTCCTGAGATAGCCCTGGTTGCCATCATCGATGCTGACAAGGAAGGGTTCCTGCGTTCAGAGACGTCGCTGATCCAGACCATCGGACGTGCTGCCCGTAACTCAGAAGGCCGCGTTATCATGTACGCCGACAACATGACTGATTCAATGAAGAAGTCAATTGAGGAGACACAGAGAAGGCGTGCAATCCAGCAGAAATATAACGAGGAGCATGGCATCACACCTCAGACCATCAAGAAGGCAGTAAGAGACCTTATAGCCGTGACCAAGGCAGTTGCCAAGGAAGAGGTTAAGTTTGAAAAGGCTCCTGAGTCCATGAACAGAGACGAGCTTGAGAAGCTTATCGGACAGGTACAGAAGAAGATGAAGAGAGCAGCTACAGAGCTTGACTTCGAGAACGCTGCAATTCTTAGAGACCAACTCATAGAGCTTAAGAAGATATTGAACGATTTAACTTCCTTGTGAAAAAATGGAGTAATAAACATATGTCAGATAACAGAAACATGACCAAAAAGAACACCACCACCAAGAGGATACTTCCCACTGATATCCATGATTACATCAGGGTTCGTGGTGCCAATGAACATAACTTAAAACACGTTAACGTAAAAATACCAAGAGAAACTCTTACAGTATTTACCGGCGTTTCCGGCTCTGGTAAGTCTTCCCTGGCCTTTGAGACAATTTTTGCTGAGGGCCAGCGCAGATACATGGAGTCCCTTTCATCCTACGCAAGGATGTTCCTGGGACAGATGGACAAGCCTAACGTAGAGGCAATAGAGGGACTTTCTCCTACAATCTCCATAGACCAGAAGTCCACCAACAAGAACCCAAGATCAACTGTCGGAACAGTTACAGAGATCTATGACCACTTCAGGCTTCTCTACGCGAGGATAGGTGTTCCCCACTGTCCTAATTGCGGTAGAGAGATCCGAAGACAGACTGTTGATGAGATGTGTGACCAGATCATGGCACTTGGAGATGGAACCAAACTCCAGATCCTGGCTCCGGTTGTCCGCGGCAAGAAGGGTGAGCATCAAAAGACCCTTGACCGCGCTAAGCGTGCCGGATACGTCCGCGCAAGGATCGATGGCAGCCAGTATGAGCTTACAGAAGAAGAGATCAAGCTGGACAAGAATATCAAGCACAGCATTGAGATCATCGTAGACAGAATTGTAGTAAGGGATGATAACGAGAACCTTAGAAGGCGTCTTACAGACTCTGTAGAGAGCGCTCTGCAGCTGGCTGATGGACTTCTCTTAGTAGATGTTATAGATGGAAAAGAGCTGAGCTTCTCCCAGAACTTTGCATGCCCCGACTGCGGAATCAGCATCCCTGAGATCGAGCCCAGGAGCTTTTCTTTCAACAACCCATTTGGCGCATGCCCAGACTGTCTTGGACTTGGCTACAAGATGGAGTTTGATGAGGATCTCATGATTCCTGATAAGAGCC
The DNA here is from genome assembly GCA_015056565.1 of Butyrivibrio sp. Lineage (GTDB taxonomy): Bacteria > Bacillota > Clostridia > Lachnospirales > Lachnospiraceae > Butyrivibrio. The sequence continues at coordinate 102,828 of SVGB01000003.1, read as the reverse complement.
TTTCCATTAACGACGGCTGCATCGTTGTCATGGGCTGGCAGTCTGCAAACAAGGACAGTAGCTTTAGTAACGCAACCCTCAGGGCGCTTGCCAAGGCTTACAAATTCAGCCTTGATACACCATTCCAGGATCTTTCTGACAAGGCAAAAGAGGTACTGATCCACGGAGCTGACAAGACAGTTAATGTTCATTACAAGGGCCAGAGAGGTGAGGGAGATTATCCTATCCTATTTGATGGTCTTATTAAAAATGTAGAGCAGAGATATAGAGAGACCTTCTCAGAGACTGCCAAGGCTGAGTATGAGGAATTCATGCGCATCACTCCATGTGCCCTCTGCGGCGGTCAGAGACTTAAGAAGGAGTCCCTTGCTGTGACCATAGATAACAAGAATATCTATGAGATCACATCCATGTCCATTGATGAGCTTAAGACCTACCTTGATAACATGAAGCTCACACCACAGCAGGAGATGATTGGAGCTCAGGTGTTAAAAGAGATAAGAAACCGCGTAGGTTTCCTTGTGGATGTCGGCCTTGACTACCTGTCTCTTTCAAGAGCAACAGGAACACTCTCTGGCGGCGAGGCACAGCGTATCAGACTTGCAACCCAGATTGGATCTGGCCTTTGCGGCGTGTGTTACATTCTTGATGAGCCAAGTATTGGTCTTCATCAGAGAGATAACGACAAATTACTTAATACTCTTAAGAATCTGCGAGATCTTGGCAACACCCTTATTGTAGTTGAGCATGATGAAGACACCATGAGGGCTGCTGACTATATCGTGGATGTGGGCCCTGGAGCCGGATCCCATGGAGGCAAGATTGTTGCCTGTGGAACTGCAGAAGAGATCATGAAGGTCAAGGAGTCAGTTACAGGACAGTACCTGGCTGGCAAGCTCAAGATCGATGTACCAGAGACAAGACGTCAGCCTAAGGGATGGCTTAAGATAAAGGGCGCTCAGGAGAATAACCTTAAGAATATCGATATAGATGTACCTGTAGGTGTAATGACCATAGTTACTGGTGTTTCAGGCTCAGGTAAGAGCTCTTTTGTCAATGAGATATTGTACAAGCACCTGGCAAGAGACCTTAACAGGGCGAGATGTATCCCTGGAAAGCACAAGGCTATAGAAGGTCTTGAGCAGGTGGATAAGGTAATTGCCATCGATCAGTCGCCTATTGGACGTACTCCAAGATCAAACCCTGCCACCTACACAGGTGTCTTTGACATGATAAGAGATCTCTTTGCCGGAACTCCTGATGCCAAGGCAAGAGGCTACAAGAAGGGACGTTTCTCCTTCAACGTCAAGGGCGGAAGATGTGAAGCCTGTGGCGGTGATGGAATCATCAAGATCGAGATGCACTTCCTTCCTGATGTATATGTTCCATGTGAAGTCTGTGGCGGAAAACGCTACAACCATGAAACTCTGGAGGTAAAATACAAGGGTAAGAATATCTATGACGTCCTTGATATGACAGTTGAGGAGGCTCTTAAGTTCTTTGAGAACGTCAAGACCATCAAGCGCAAGATCCAGACTCTCTACGATGTAGGACTTGGATATGTGAAGCTTGGACAGCCAAGTACTGAGCTCTCCGGTGGTGAAGCCCAGAGGATCAAGCTTGCAACTGAGCTTTCCAAGGTGGGAACAGGTAAGACAGTTTATATCCTGGATGAGCCTACCACAGGACTTCATTTTGCAGATGTTCAGAAGCTTGTAAAGATCATGCAGCAACTGGTTGACCAGGGCAACACAGTAGTTGTCATTGAGCACAACCTTGATGTCATCAAGACCGGTGACTATATTATCGACATGGGACCAGAGGGCGGCTCCAAGGGAGGAACTGTGGTTGTTGCAGGTACTCCTGAAGAGGTTGCAAAGTGCAAGAAGTCTTACACAGGAGCATATATCAAAAAGATGTTATGATATAGGTTGTCAAAGTTGCGTAGCAACGGAGCAATTCGTATAGCATAATTCACTGAACCATTCATATTTTTTGGGGGAGAACGAACAAGCATATGTCTGATAGAAACTTTTACAACAGATCCATCGACCTTAAGCGCCTTTTTCGCCAGTTTAAAAAGCGCATCTGGATAGTCGTTGCAGCCACTGTTCTTGGCGCAATAGTTGGTCTTGTGGCTTACATAGCTTACAGCAATATCATGAATGGCAACACCGTATACCGCATCAGGAACGACTACTACATCTACTTTGATTATGAGGCGTTCCCAAATGGTCCGGATTTCTTTAACGCATTTACCTGGGATGGGATACTTAGGGATGATCCGGTAGTCAACAAGGCTATGGAGATGGCTCCCGGCGTGACCAAGCAGCAGATACTTGATTCTGTGACAGGTGAGATCCTAGGAGACTACAGGATCCTTACAGTTGTAGTGACAGGAACTGATAAAGAGCTGATCCAGAACATTTCAGACGCGTACAAGGTGGCGCTTCCTGCCTTTGCAGATGTGCTTCCGCAGATCGCGTCCATTGATCTTTGGACTGACGCAGATATGGAAGTGTACGATAAGTACACAAGAGAACCAAACGCAGCATTTCTTGGCGGCCTCATTGGACTTTTGGTGAGCCTTTTTGCAGTTCTTTTCTATGGAATCTTTGACGATGGTATTTACTCTGAGAGAGACTGGACTATGAATTACCCTGACATTCCATATCTTGGGAAAAGAGATACGGACGAGTACAGGGCTAACAGGTCCCATCTTTTAAAATACGATGGCAATTATATTGAGCTTTCATCTGATCAGCTGCGATATGACCTTGACGAGTTCGACAGGATGAGAGCTGTTGATGGTGTCATCATCCTGCTCCGCGGAGGCAAGGACACAGTAGACAAGATGGATAAGGTTGTCTACACACTTAAAAAGCAGGATGTAAATGTTGTGGGAGTGATGGAGTAAATGATACTTTATTTTCTGATCGCTGCCATGACTATTCTGATGGCATGCAGATACAGGACAACAAAAGAATTTGAGAGCATACCTTCCGCCTCAGGAAGAAGAGCATACCAGGGATATACTACGAGAAGAAGAGCTGTCAATGCACTGATGATGGTATCAATATTTGTGGTGCTGACTCTTCTTGCAGCTCTTCGCCTTGAAGTTGGCAATGACTACGGAACCTACGTGGTCACCTGCCATGAGATCTTCCAGAGGGGATATGTGGTAACTGAGCCAGGCTTTAACTTTGTGGTAAGAGTTCTTTACACCCTCTCAGGAAAAGAAGACTACCTTCTTATGTTTGGTGTATTTGCTGCAGCTATAGTAGCTGTTTTCCTCAAGGTGTTAAAGGAACAGACAGAGAGTTTTTCCTGGGCATTTTTTATGTTCATGACAATGGGACTTTATTACAGGAGCTTTAACACTGTAAGATACTATTTCGCCCTTGCTCTTGCCACATTTGCCATAAGATATCTGTTGGATATAAACAGGGAAAAAATCTTCAGGTTCCTTCTGGTGATACTCTTTGCGTCACTGTTCCATAAGAGCGTTCTTATTGTTATCCCCATGTATTTTATTGCAAGGATACCCTGGAAGAAGTGGGCTCTCATACCTCTGGTTCTTTTCGGAGCGGCAGCAGCTCTTTTGCACAACCAGATAATGGAAATTGCGCTTAAGCTTTATCCCTCATACAATAACACAGTTTATATCGAAGAGACGCACACTATCATAGAGAACGCGGCACCTATCATGGGATGTCTGTTCATGATAGTGATCGGGATCATATGCTACAAGGATGCGGTAAAAGACAGGATAGATAACCGCATGTATTTCAACATGAATATAATGGCGGTGGTTCTTTATCTGTCATGCTTCTGGCTTCCGCTGGTAACAAGATTTGCATACTACCTTACTACGGTTCAGATACTCTTTATTCCAAATATCATATGCTCTATCAGGAACGACAGGAAAAAGAAGGCGGTATCAATTGCGGTAGTTGCATTCTGTGTCCTTTACTTTATGTATTTCTTAAGGCAGGCAGACAATCCTGGATTTAGAGTTCTTCCCTATAAGAGCTGGCTGTTTTACCAGCACAGATGGCTCAATCAGACAGATACATTCTAAAAAAATACCCCTCGAAGCCAGGTTTTGAACAGGCAACGAGGGGTTATCTTTTTATATGGTATTACAGGCTGTATACGTAAATGGTATATGGACTTGATGCATCAGTGTAACTGCCCACTAGCTGAAGTCCTATTTCTTTTGCGTTTGATATCTCAAATCTTGCAAATATATATTTGCAGTCAAGACTCTTTAGTTCATCCATATTACAAACAAGGCGCTTATCTTCTGGATCCATGACTCTCAGTGGAGCATAGGTGTTTTCATCGTCTGCGGAGATAAGATTTACCCTTGCGCCCCAACCCATGTAGTAATCTGCAAGTGATGGAGAACCTTCAAAGGCGGGCTCTATAACCTTCTGCCACTTGTCCTTGTATTCCTGAGCATACATTCCCAGGTAACCATCGACGGAGGCGATGCCATTGTAGTTAAGGATCGCAGGATGCATTCCAAATGTGGCAGACCATTCACCGTTATAGTCTATTTCGTCTTTTATCTTTTCGAATAACTTCTCAGAGTAGAACTCGTTGTAGTTAACTGTACTGGTTTCCTTGTGCTTTAAGACTTTGTATGCCTGGTTATAGCAGGTGTAGTAGAAGTCGTTGTAGACCTGAGGAACAAACATTACTACTAAAACAGCCAGGGTAACTATTACATTAGCAAGGAGTTTTAAGTTCTTTTTGCTATAGTCATACATCCTCATACATACAAGAAGGAGCTCTGCGTACCACAAAAAGGTGTTGAAGTAAGCTGTTCTTGCAAATTCGAATCCAGTAAGAGGTGGAACAAGCATCTCGAAAAGGTGTCTGAATGGTGCAAACTGGTAAAGACCAAAAATGAGGACGTTGAAGATGATCCATACCATCACGAGATTTACTGGATCCTTCAAGAGCTCTTTTGCCTTGCCTGCTCTTATGTAAGAAGCATTGATAAGGATCAGAGCTACAAGCACAACTCCAAGTACGATGTATGTGTGTGAATCCTCAGAATGGAAGGAGGCATTTACAAACTCATCAAAGGCTGTTTTCATTGCTTGCAGAAATGTGATATCTCCGTGGTCCATGGTGGTTCTGATAGTGACCACATCACTTCCCAGCATTGCGCCAAAGAGCCTGTACTCAAAGAGAATGTATCCGGCTGACAAAATAACTATCGACACAAATGTGCTGAGAGGAAAGCGCTTATCCCTGATCCAGAGGATGATCACAGCCAGGACCATGTAGCTTAGTATAAAGAATCCATGGTATGAAAAATATGAGATAAAGGGATAGCAGAAAACAGCCACATACCAGGGAAGTCTTTCCTTGAGGCTCCCTGCGCGGTAGAGCTTTACAAGGAACAGGACAATAAATGGAACGGATGTAAATGCGATACCATAAGTTGGAAATACAGGTATCATTCCGTAGGCTGCAGCTATCACCACGATCAGCGGCTTATAAGTATCGTAGCGGTCATTTAACAGCTCTTTTGCAAGGAGAATAAAAGAGATCATTCCGATTGTGATCTTGGCTGCGTAGCCCGCAAGATATGCCCAGTAACCCGGAAGCAGGATATAGAAGAGATTGTATAGATTAAACTCCGAACCAAACAGATCTCTTGAAACCCCGTGGAGGATTGGGGCGTTCTGTCCATGGGAAAACCACAGCCCTGCTTTTTTAAGCATTTCGTAGTGGCCCATAAACAGGTCTAAATTGTCGTGGATCTGGAAATAGCTTTCTCCACGAAATACAAGGAACACTGCCGCTTGTATCAGAAGCAGTGTTCCTGTAAGGTACATATACCAGTTCTTTTTGATATTATGATTCATAGTCCTCACCAACAGTGAATTTTGGTACCCACTTTCCGTCTTTCTTTTCAAACAGGTCAGTGTTTACGTAGCGGTCAACAACTTCCCAGAACTCCTCATTAGTAATTCCAAGATATTTGCAGGCCTTGTCGATGTACTGCTGTCCGCACTTTCCGTCGTACTCGTTGACGTACCACTTACCATTTTCACGGTCAAATCTGCCCTCTCTGATGTCGTAGCAGATCTCGTCTGTAGCGTATCCAAAACCAAACTTAAGGTACTTGATCATCTGGTTAGGGATCTGAAGGTCACAGTCAAGAGCTGTGTATCTTCTGTATCTTCCAAGGTCGTAGAGGTTGTCGCTTCTTCCTGTAAGGCCCCTTGCAACAGCAAAGTCTGCGTTGTGAACCTGTGACCACTCCTTGGTGTAGTACTGAAGGAAGATTGCCTTGATGCCCTTGGCTTCCATCTCCTCAACAGTAGGTATCTTGTACAGGAAAAGATCTTTTTCCGTGATGTTGTTTGACAGATCAACAAAGCTGTCTACGCTGGCTCCACGGATTGTTTCAAGCTGCATAACTGAAAATGCGTTGCCTGTTGCCTCCTGGTTCTTGGCTGCGCCAAGTGTAAGAGCAGCGTTCTCGCCCTGAATGATAAGTGGGATGTTGAACTTAACAGCCATGATGTATGATGATGCCCACAAGCAGTACTCTGAAGCAGCAATGATATTGCCCCTTTCAAAGAATGACTTCCTTGCAAGCTTCTTGGCAACTATAGGATTTGGACGGATGGAAATGATATCAAATCCAAGGTTATTTAAATTCTCGATGTTCTTGCGTCCGATCTCAGTGATCTCATCAGGCATGCAATTTATAAGAAGTGGATTAAGTCCCAACTTTTCTTTTGCATAAACAGCCTGGAATGTAGAGTCCTTACCGCCTGAAACACCGATGATACAATCGTAAGTGTTTCCTCTTTTTTTTGCTTCTTCCTTGGCTTCCTCTGCAAAGCCCCTAAGCTCAGCCTCTCTTTGAGCCCAGTCGATAGTAGCCTTGGACTCCTGATATCTGCAGGCAAAGCATACCTGCTCATCATCAAAGATAATGCCCGGTCTTGTATCTGGCTGCAGGCATCTCTTGCAGTACCTCATCTTCATAGGTAAAAATCCTCCCAAAAATCTCAAATAAACAGTTTTCAACTTAGTATACTACCGCATACAAAATCAGGGCAATACTTTAATATAGTTCCCCTGGGTATAAGGTATCATATGGGTTTGCCCTTTTTGCAGGGGCACTTTATAATTAGAGGCATGAAAAGAGATATGAAAAAAGACAGAGTTTATATATGCCACACTTATTATCACGCGTATATCGCAGTGGTGAAGGAGCTTGTGGTAAGGCATGAGGGCAAGGGTAATGCAGATATTATCCTTAGTACCATGTCTAATAATTTTGATAAGCTCCCTGAGAGGCTTGAAAGGTCAGGGATCTTTGACAATGTGTTTATGTACGAAGAGAAAGAGGATGTGACCTCTGACGAAGTCATGAGCTATCACAAGGATAAGGGCAATGTAATAGCCAACCTTATACAGAGGGTGACCTATACAAAGCTTTTGGGCAAGCTCCAGGAGAAGTACATTCCCACTGATCTGAAGGCTTACGACGACGTTTATGTGTTCTGCGATTCAGATCCTATCGGGTATTACCTCAATTATAAAAAGATATATTACCATGCGGTGGAAGATGGTCTTAATTCAGGCAAGCTGGATGATCAGGCAAGAAATGCCAACAGAGGTGCGTGGCCACTTAAGAAGTTCATGGCTTCCCTGGGACTTATCTTTATCGAAAGCGGCTACAGCAAGTACTGTATTGACTATGAGGTCAATGATATCAGCGCCAATCACAAGCCTCCCAGGAATACCATTGAGATCCCAAGAAAAGAGCTAAATGATAAATTAAGTTCTGAAGATCACAAGGTACTGGTGGATATCTTCCTTGAAAATAAGGAGAGGGTTGTGGCGCAGCTTCTTGGAACCGGTGAGTATGAAACCGGGGAAAAGAAACCTCAGGTCATGATCCTTACTGAGCCTCTGTGCGAAATGGACGTCAGGAAAAAGCTCTTTTCCGACATCATCGATGAGTACAAGCAGGAAAACAGAGTTATAATAAAGCCTCATCCAAGGGATACTCTGGACTATGAAGGGGCATTTCCTGAGACGGTGGTTGTCAGGGACAGATTCCCTATGGAGGTCCTTGGGGACATCGAGGGCTTTGCAGTTGACAAGGTGATATCTGTCATAACCCAGATGGACAATGTTTATTTTGCAAATGAGATCGTGTATCTGGGCTTGGATTTCCTTGATAAATACGAGGATCCTGCGATCCACAGGAAGACAGAAAATCTGGATAAGTGATATTTTTTAGTGCTCATGGAGGCGGACTTGGAAGACAGATCAGAAAATAAAATATTCTTAAGAAGAGCCACCATGGAGGATGCGCTGGATATTCTAAGGTGGAGAAACGATGAGACCAGCAGAGCTAACTCTTTTACCAAAGATGTGATAGACCTTGATTCACACAAGAAGTGGCTCTCCAAGAAGCTGTCCCAGAAGGACTGCCATATGTTCATAATGATGGATGGCCAGGACAAGGTTGGTAATATCAGAGTTGACGTCACAGACGACGCCGGAGAGATCAGCTATCTTATAGCTCCTGAAAAGAGGGGAAGGGGCTATGGCAAGAAGATCATCGCTCTCGTTGAAAAAGAGATGCCGGATGAGGTAAAGACTCTCATGGGACTTACCTTAAAGACCAACGATGCTTCAGGCAGATGCTTTTTGGCAAGTGGCTATACAGCGTCAGATGCGGAAGATGCACTGTGCTATTCAAAGAGGATACACGAATAACAACAACTAGGAGCAGTTATGTTTAAGAAAACTATAAAGATCGGAAACAGATTTGTTGGAGAGGACCATCCCTGCATGATAGTTGCAGAGATTTCAGGTAATCACAACGGTGACTACAACAGGGCGGTGGAGATCATTCACGCAGCTCACGAGGCTGGGGCAGATGCCATCAAGCTTCAGACCTATACTGCAGATACCATAACCATCGACTGCGACAAGCCCTGGTTCATGACACCTGGCGATGGGCTGTGGGCAGGAAGGACACTGCACAACCTCTACGAAGAGGCCTACACCCCATGGGAATGGCACGAAGGGCTTATGAACGAGGCAAAAAAGCTTGGAATGGAGGCTTTTTCTTCTCCATTTGATCCCACAGCGGTAGATTACCTTGAAAACCTTGATGTTCCAGCATACAAGATCGCAAGCTTTGAGATCAATGATATTCCGCTTATCCGCAAGATTGCAGCTCTTCATAAGCCTATTATCTTCGCTACAGGAATTGCCTACGAGGAAGATATAAAGCTGGCTCTGGATACCTGTAGGGAAGAGGGCAACGATCAGGTGGTGCTTCTTAAGTGCGTAAGCGCTTATCCAACACCCTACAATCTTGTTAATCTTCGCATGATCCCCACTCTGGCAGAAGAGTTTGATTGCATTGTCGGACTTTCAGACCACACACCAGGCAGCGTGATCCCTACTGGCAGTGTGCCTTTTGGCGTCAAGATGATTGAAAAGCATCTGACACTGGACCGCTCAGCAGGTGGTGTAGATGACGCGTTCTCTATGGAGCCTGCGGAATTTGCAGAGATGGTCAAGAACGTAAGGATAATCGAAGAGGCCCTTGGATCATCTGAGTACAAACTCACAGACAAGCAAGTGAAAGAGAGAGGCCTTTCCAGATCTCTTTTCGTTGTAAAAGATATTAAGGCAGGGGAGGAACTTACCTCCGAAAACGTAAGATCCATCCGCCCTGGAAATGGAATGCACACCAAACACTACGACGAAGTCCTGGGCCGCAAGGCTTCAAAGGACATCGAAAAAGGAACTCCCCTTAGCTGGGACCTTATTGACTGATAACCAAGGAGCCTTTGGCTGATGATCGGAATCCGCGCAGACGCAAACAAGATAATTGCATCAGGTCATGTGATGCGTTGCATCACTATAGCAAAAGAGCTCATCGCACTTGGGGAGAGTGTAACCTTCTTTGTGGCTGACAATGAGGGAAAGAGCCTTATTGACAGCTTTGGCAGGGAGCTTGACCGCTTTGAGGTGGTAGTTCTTAAAAGCTCCTATGACCACATGGAGGAGGAGCTTCCTGTTTTGGAAAAAGAGCTGACGGCAAGAGGAGTCAGAGCTCTTTTAGTGGACTCTTACTTTGTGACTAAGAGATATTTTGAGGAACTTTCAAGGATCTGCCTCGTGGCATACATGGACGACCTTGGAAAAGAGCCTTATCCGGTAGATATTCTTATCAATTACAGCGGCTACTATGAGACTATTGGCTATGAGTCTCTGTACGAGAATATGTCAGGCCATAATGGCCTTCCCACAAAGCTTCTTTTGGGCCTTAAGTATGCACCTCTTCGCAGACAGTTCTATGAAGACGAACTTTCTGGAGGGAAGGTTGTGCAGGATATAAATACTGGTGACTTTGCAAATGCAACACCAGACACTGACAGCAATGCACTCAGGATCCTTTTGACAGCAGGCGGCGCTGACATCCATGGAATGCTTTTATCAACTCTTGAGGCCGCCAGAGATAAAGGATTTTTGGCGTCTAAAGATGCACCTGATTATGCTCCTGCCAAGAAGACCGTCATCTGGGAAGTAGTTGTTGGTAACCTGGTATCTGATGCGGCTTCAATCGACGCTCTCTCAGAACACTTTTCCAATATTAATATCCACCATTCAGTCAGCAATATGGCTCTTCTAATGCGCAGCTGTGATCTCGCTGTTGCGGCAGCAGGTACCATGCTCACTGAGTGCGCCGCAGTCCGCCTACCAGCCATCTTCTACCAGGTAGCTGACAACCAGAAATTCAACGTAGAATTCTGGCAAAAAACCGGTGGAATGATCTTCGCCGGTGATGTGACTGGAGACACAGGTACAATAGATGGGATTTCTCACATCAAAGCAGAAGTAGTAAGCGCTATCTGCGATAATGTTATGGCTCTTGTATCTGATACCAACAAACTGGATTCTATGCGAACAGCTCTTTCAGGACTTACGAACGGTACTGGAGCAATCCTGATAGCTAAAGAATTAGTTAAGTTAGGAAAAAGCACGGTTTTTTAGTTTGTTGACTTCATGTGACTCAACAGGTTACATGAGTGTTGTGTAATCATAAACAGTATATGGTCCGGGGGATATATTCCGCATATTTGTGAATTTAAGCCGTGGAGGCGAGACCAATCAATCTCAAGTGCCTATGCACGCAGAGATTGATGCTCTGGGCTCGCCGGAACGCTTGGCTTAACTGAACAAAGATGTGGAATATATCCCCTGGACCAAAAACCGATATGTTTCGGGAAACCATATAACCTGGAGGGAAACCAATGAAAACACTTGCCATGATAACTGCCAGAGGAGGCAGTAAGAGAATACCGAGGAAGAATATTAAGGAGTTTAATGGAAAGCCGATCATGGCGTACTCCATTGAGGCGGCAATACAGTCTGGCGCTTTTGATGAAGTCATGGTATCTACTGATGATGAGGAGATTGCTGAGATCGCCCGTAAGTATGGCGCCAGCGTTCCTTTTATGAGAAGCGAAAAGACTGCCAATGACTTTGCCACCACTGTGGATGTCATTGATGAAGTTATAAGAGAATATCACGGACTTGGTAAGGATTTTGATCTGTTTGCCTGCATTTATCCGACAGCGCCTTTTATAACTTCAGATAAGCTCAAGGAGGCAGTGGAAAAATTGTCAGCTTCAGATGCAGATTCTCTCATCCCTGTGGTTCGCTTTTCTTATCCTCCCCAGAGGGCAATGGAGATCCACGAAGGAAAATTAGTGTTCAGACAGCCTGAGAACCTGGCAAAGAGATCTCAGGATTTAGAGCCGCACTACCACGATGCTGGTCAGTTCTATGTGGTAAGAACTGAGAGCTTTTTAAAGAACAAGGGGATAATGGTCGGTCAGATCCTTCCAATGGAACTGTCAGAACTTGAGGTTCAGGACATTGATAACGAAGTTGACTGGAAGCTGGCAGAGATGAAGTACAAACTTTTGCAGGATAAGGGTTAATACTAAAGCCATCCTGTCCGATATACTATAGTAGTGAATAGCCTCTTTTAAATCTCCACTCTTTGAGGTATAATGTGGAATGAAATCGTAGACTTAATTGTTAATATCCGCTATTATGCGGTTTTGCATATGCTTTGAAAGGGGTAATCACGAACCATGCAGTACGCAGACATTGGAATTGATTTAGGAACAGCATCTGTCCTTGTATATATAAAGGGAAAGGGCGTTGTTTTAAAAGAGCCATCAGTTGTGGCTTATGACAGAGATACAGAGGAGATCAAGGCTATTGGAGAGGATGCAAGACTTATGCTTGGCCGTACACCAGGCAACATCGTTGCAGTAAGACCTCTTCGTCAGGGTGTTATCTCCAACTACAAGATCACAGAGCAGATGATGAGATACTTCATCAAGAAGGCAATTGGACGCAGGATCCACAGAAAGCCTTTCATCGCTGTTTGTGTTCCATCAGGAGCAACAGAGGTTGAGAAGAAGGCTGTTGAGGATGCAACAAGACTCTGTGGCGCAAGAGATGTTAAGACTATTGAGGAGCCTATTGCAGCAGCTATCGGTGCTGGTATTGATATTACCAAGCCATGCGGCAATATGATCGTTGATATAGGCGGTGGTACATCAGATATCGCAGTTATCTCCCTTGGAGGAACTGTTGTCAGCACATCAGTTAAGGTTGCTGGTGATGACTTTGACGAGGCCATTGTCCGCTATATGCGTAAAAAGCATAATCTCCTTATCGGTGACAGAACAGCCGAGGATATCAAGATCAAGATCGGATCAGCTTATCCAAGGGCTGAGAACGACTTTATGGATGTTAGGGGCAGAAACCTTGTAACAGGTCTTCCCAAGACAGTAAAGGTATCATCTGAGGAGACAGAAGAGGCGTTAAGAGAGACTACCTCACAGATTATAGATGCTATCCACAGCGTTTTAGAGAATACACCACCAGAGCTTGCAGCAGATATCGCTGACAGAGGAATCGTCCTTACAGGTGGCGGCGCTCTCCTTAGAGGACTTGAGGATCTCATCTATTCCAAGACAGGTATCAATACCATGACAGCTGAGGATCCAATGACAGCAGTAGCTATTGGAACAGGCCGTTATGTTGAATTTATCGCAGGTTACCGCGAAGACTAAATTGCTCCGCTTACGGACTAAAGCGGATGTAAAGCCAGGAGGGCAGAGGGTTTTTGTATGGTTAAGGGTCTATATACTGCTTACACAGGAATGATCAATGAACAGCACAGAATGGACGTGCTCACCAACAATCTTGCCAATGCCAATACCAACGGTTACAAAAAAGAAGGCGCAACATCACAGTCTTTTTCTGATCAGCTTGCGCTCAAGATCAAGGACTATACTGATGCCCCGTTCACAGCTCGTGGACTGGGCATTATTAATCCCGGTGTCAAGATTGGTGAAGGTTATGTTGACTGGACAGAAGGTCCCATGAAAGAAACTGGAAACACCTTTGATCTTGCCATCGGTGGATACGGCTTTTTTGGTATAGAGTATGCCATCAAACAGACTGAACCGGAAGCGACTGAGGGTGAAGGTGGCACAGTAACTGAGACCTACATGGAGAGGTACTTAAGACTCCAGAGGCAAAACAGAGAATTGGCGGCGTATAAGGCTGGCAAGCTTTCACTTGATGAGATGCTTGAAGATGGCTTTCAGCAGCAGATCCTCTACACCAGAGATGGTAATTTCACTTTGAATGCAGATGGTGTTCTGGTAACACAGGATGGAGACTTTGTTCTTTCAGCTGATGGAGGTCACATTGAGCTTGATCCTAATCTTCCTGTACAGATAAGCATGAACGGCGAGATCGTTCAGGATGGTGAAGTTGTTGCCAATATTGGACTTTTTGATTTTGAAAAGCAGACAGCACTTGATGGCAGGATCAGCTATGACACCCTGGAGCATTACGGTGAAAACGGTTATATTGCTACGGGAGATGCAGTGGCAGCGGATGCTACAGGAACTGTTTATTCAGGATTTTTGGAGCAGTCCAATGTCTCTGTTGTTGATGAGATGGTCCAGATGATCGCGGTCCAGAGGAACTATGACACCAACCAGAAGATGATCACCACAATTGATGACACTCTGGATAAGGCAGTTAACCAGGTTGGACGTCTGTCATAAATTTTTTTGATCCAGGTATAAACTAATCACAACTTTTTGACGATAAATAAACAGAAGAACTATATTGAAGTCACGGATGACGAATTATTCATTAGGAGCCATGGATGGGTCAAGCTCGTAATGGGTCGGAGGGTGACGTAATATGGTAAGAAGTTTATGGTCAGCAGCTACAGGAATGAACGCGCAGCAGGTTAACGTGGATACCATTTCCAACAACCTGGCCAATGTAAATACAACAGGTTACAAAGCGCAGGGCGCGCAGTTCAAATCTCTTTTATATCAGGAGTTACAGACAGTAACTACCACAGCTAATGGTGATCCTAAGCCAACTAATTCACAGGTTGGTCTTGGTGTGCGCACATCAACTATCAATCAGTTCTTTTCCCAGGGCTCATTTTTAACAAGCGATAACCCAGCGGCACTTGCAATTGGTGGCGATGGTTTCTTTAGTTATTTTGATACTGACGGTGCAACCAAGCTCTACACAAGAAATGGTAACTTTACCTGGGCTCTTGCTGAGAACGGAGGAACTGATCTTGTTCTTACTACAGCTGAAGGTAACAAGGTTCTTGATGTAAACGATCAGGAGATAAGAGTTGATGGTAACAGAGTTGCCAGCCGTATCACTATAGGCGGCGATGGTAAGATCTACTATCCTGACGACAAGGGCGTTCCACAGCAGATTGGCAATTTACAGATTGGCCTTTGGCAGTTCCCTAACAGAGAAGGCCTTGAGAGAGTTGGAAGTGCAGCCTGGAAAGAGACTGCAGCCAGTGGAGAAGCTATCAACGAGAACCAGGCAAACGGAAACATGAAGAGAAGTGAGCTTGTTCAGGGTTACCTTGAGGGATCAAACGTAAACGTAGCAACAGAGATGGTAAACCTGATCGTTGCACAGCGTGCATATGAGATGAACTCAACAGCGATCCAGACAACTGACCAGATGATGCAGACAGCTAACTCACTTAAGAGATAATTTAGAGGTATATAATGGCAGGTCTTGATATCAAAGGAATTGATGCTTCGGCGTTAACTGAATATGCCATGCAGGAGAGCAAAAATGCCAGTGCGATAGCTCTTCAGAAAAAGCTTGAGAACACTGCAAAATCCCAGCATGCTTCTGATGATGAGCTGTGGCAGGCCTGCAAGAGCTTTGAGTCCTATTTCCTTGAGCAGGTATTTAAAGAGATGCAGAAATCTGTAGACGCTCTTAAGCCCGAAACGGGAGATCAGTCCACAGAGACTCTGGTGGATTTTTTCAAGGATCAGACTCTTCAGGACATCTGTGCAACTTCTGTAGACAAGCAGAGCAATGGCTTTGCCCAGATGCTTTATGAGAACCTCAGAAGAAACTATGACATCCCGGAAGCTCCATTAGAGGATACAGCTTCAGATGGACCAGCAAATGTTTGAGCTGGATTTATAGAAAATAAAAAGCCGTCTAAATCTTAAGAATATCTTAAAGATTAGACGGCTTTTATTATGTTATACTGTTGCCTATGGAAAAAATCAAAGGTTATATTGAACACTTTATATATAAAAATACTGAGAATGGCTACGGGGTATTAAACCTGGTGGTCTCTGATGATGAGGTAGTTTGTACCGGTGTTTTCAGGGATGTGGATGTGGGAGATACCATTGAGGCTGAGGGCGAGTATGTGAGCCACCCTGTTTATGGCGATCAGTTCAAGGTCTCATCCTATGAGATATCAGTTCCTGACGATGCAGCATCCATGCAGAGGTACCTTGGCTCTGGCGCCATAAGAGGCATTGGAGAAGCTCTTGCCAAGAGGATCGTAAGTAAGTTTGGAGATGATACTTTCAGGATCATTGAGGAAGAGCCGGAAAGGCTCTCTGAGATCAAGGGCATCAGTGAGAAAAAAGCCATGGACATAGCGCTCCAGATGGCTGAAAAGAGAGAAATGCGAAATGCCATGATCTTCCTTCAGCAGTTTGGCATTTCAGACAACCTGGCAGTTAAGATCTACAACACCTATGGAGAGAGGATCTACAAGGTAATAAAAGAGAACCCATATCAGCTCTCTGATGATATAGCTGGAGTTGGCTTTAAAACGGCAGATGAGATAGCTGGCAAGGTGGGGATACAGATCGACTCTGACTATCGCATCAAGAGTGGTATTTATTATGCCCTTTTGCAGTCTTCATTAGATGGTAACACTTATCTTCCTGTGGATGAGCTTATAAGACGTACCATAGATGTTCTGTCTACAAGGCCTGACTATGAGATCAATGAGGAGACTGTCAGGACCCAGATATACAATCTCACAGTTGATAAAAAACTGATCATCAAGAATGACAACGAAGTCTACGCCTCAACTTACTACTATGAGGAGCAGGGCTGCGCTGCCATGCTGTATAATCTCTGCATTTCAGAGAAGGTGTCTGAGGCAGAAAAAGAAAACTACAAAAAGCAGATAATTGAGATGGAGGCCGCAAGAAATATCGAACTTGATGACCTTCAGCTTGATGCTGTTATCCAGAGCATAACCAATGGTATCGTGATCATAACTGGTGGTCCTGGAACAGGTAAGACCACCACCATAAACACCATAATAGGTTACTATGCAAGGATGGGCCTTGATATCATGCTTGCTGCCCCAACTGGAAGGGCAGCCAAGAGAATGACTGAAGCAACCGGCTACGAAGCAAAGACCATCCACAGACTTCTTGAGGTGTCAGGACAGGTTGACGACGATGAAAAAGGAAGGTCAGCCGGGGTTCACTTTGAGAAAAACAGGGACAATCCCCTGGAGACAGATGCCATCATCATTGATGAGATGTCCATGGTAGACATACATCTCTTTTACGCGCTGCTAAAAGCCCTTGTACCTGGAGTTCACCTGATCCTTGTAGGGGACAGTTCACAGCTTCCAAGCGTAGGCCCTGGGCAGGTTCTTAAAGACCTTATAGACAGCGGCAGATTTTCTACCATCTATCTTAAAAAGATATTCCGTCAGGCGGAAGAGAGTGATATTGTCATGAATGCCCACAGGATCCATGATGGTCAGGCTCCAGTTTTAGATAACAAGAGCAAGGATTTCTTTTTCCTTGAAAGAAATGATGTGCCCGTTATCTATAAGCACATGGTCCAGCTCATAAGGGACAAGCTGCCATCCTACGTTGGGGCAGAGCCTTTTGACATCCAGGTTCTGACTCCCATGAAAAAGGGAGCTCTTGGGGCCCAGCAGCTGAACCTGATCCTTCAGGAGTACTTGAATCCTCCGGAGGAAGGGAAAAAAGAGCATGCCTACG
This sequence comes from Butyrivibrio sp., assembly GCA_015056565.1. Classification (GTDB taxonomy): domain Bacteria; phylum Bacillota; class Clostridia; order Lachnospirales; family Lachnospiraceae; genus Butyrivibrio. The sequence continues at coordinate 85,381 of SVGB01000003.1, read as the reverse complement.
GCGACCATGTATTCAGAGAGGGCGACAAGGTCATGCAGATAAGGAACAATTATCAGGCTACCTGGGAGATAGTTGGTAAGTACAACATCGCTGTTGATTCCGGAATGGGCGTTTTTAACGGCGACATGGGTGTGGTAAAAGAGATAAATGAATATTCTCAGGACATGGTGGTGGAGTTTGATGAAAACAAAAGAGTCAGATACCCATTTGCTGACCTGGACGAACTTGAGCTGTCCTATGCGATCACCATTCACAAGTCCCAGGGAAGTGAGTACCCTGCAGTCATTATGCCTCTTTTGGGAGGGCCCAGGATGCTGCTTAACAGGAACCTTTTGTACACTGCAGTTACCAGAGCCAAGAATACAGTATGTATCCTTGGAAGCAGCCAGACGGTCATGAATATGGTTTCCAACGAGCAGCAGCTGCGGCGTTATACCGGATTAAAAGATAGGATCAAGGATATTTTTGAGTAATAGATATTTTGAAACTGCCCTGGATATCATATATCCAAGGCACTGCCCTGTGTGCGACGGTGTGCTGCCGACATTTACCTTTGACAGGGGCAGGATAAAAAGAGGCAGGATGATCCATAGGGATTGTCTTAAGAAAATTGAATTTGTAAAAGGAAGTACCTGCTTTAAGTGCGGAAAGCCACTAGGAAAGGACTCTGATGAGGAATACTGCCAGGACTGTAAAGAAAGAAGGCATTTCTTTACAAGGGGCTATTCACTGTTTGTCTACAGGAGCATCTCAGGGTCAATTTACCGCTTCAAGTACATGGGAAGGCAGGAATATGCAGGATTTTATGGGCTGGCAACCAGGAAGGTTCTCGGAGACACCTTAAAAAGACTTGGTATAGAAGCTGTGGTGCCGGTTCCCATGTATGAGAAAAAACAGCTTAAAAGAGGCTATAACCAGGCGGAGGTCTATGCCAGAGCAGTTTCTGCGGAACTTGGGATCCCTTTGTACAAAGATCTGGTAAAGAGGGTCAGAAACACGCTCCCCATGAAGGAACTGGACGCTTTGGGGCGCCGCAATAATTTGAAAAAGGCTTTTATTATACCCAAAAATGATGTAAAATTTAAGTGCGTACTAATAATCGATGACATCTATACAACTGGAAGTACTATTGATGAGATCGCCCATGAGTTTCAGATGGCGGGAGTGGACAGGATATATTTCCTGACTCTGGCTATCGGGCAAACTACTTAAATATATGGAGGTCAGCTTATGAACTTACGGAACTGTGCAAGATGCGGAAAGATGTTTAACTACGTGGCAGGACCAGCAATCTGCGAACCTTGCAAAAAGTTAGCAGAAGAGGATTTTCAGAAAGTAAAACAATACATTCAGGACAACCCAAGAGCAAGTCTGAAGCAAATCTCTGAGGACAATGAGGTAACAACCAAGCAGATTCAGCAGTGGATCCGTGAAGAGAGACTGATGTTCTCCAAAGATTCACCGATACAGCTTCTTTGCGAGAAGTGTGGTGAGCCGATTACAACAGGAAGATTCTGTGCAAAATGTAAGACTTCTATGGCTAACACATTAAATGACACTGTCGCACAGAAGAGACAGGCACTGCAGCAGGCAATTAAGCAGAAACAAGAGCCAAAGTCAGGTATGCGCTTCCTGGATACATAAGGAGCAGTGATGGTTAACGAAGAAAAAGTCATTTTGATGACCAAAATGGCTGCTTTCATAGATCGAGAAGGAAAAAAGAACGACGCTATCAATTCATATTTCAAAAGTGATTACGTTGGATTTAACGTTATCAAGTCAGTGATAAGCGCCACAATAGTTTTTGCAATCCTTATTGCGACCTATGTGCTTTGCAATTTCGAAAAGGTATTATCTGATCTATACAACACAAATAATTTACTGGCTATTGGCAGGAGGTATCTGGTATTTTACCTCCTGCTTGTTGGCGTGTATTCTCTTGTATCATATGTCGTTTATTCCTTAAGGTACAGCAAGATGCGTAAGAGTATGAAGGCATATTATGGGAATTTAAAAAAGCTGGCTAGAATTTACGAAAAGGAACAATGATATGACTTCATTATTGGAATTTAAGCAGTATGTAAAGAGATTTTACATCAAATACGAAACATACATTACCTATGTGTGGAAATTCTTACTTGCGCTTATCTCTATCTCACTTATCAACAACAAGCTGGGATACATGGATGCCCTTACTAATATTGCTATTGTTATGATGGCATCTCTTCTTTGCGCAATTCTTCCACCAAACTTTATAGTATTCATCTCAGCGATATTTATCGTGGGACATCTCTATTCTCTGGCAGTTGAATGCGCTTTGATAGCAGCAATTGTCTTTCTTTTGATGTTCCTTTTGTACTTCAGGTTTTCACCAAAGGATACGCTGGCAGTTCTTTTGACACCAGTGTTCTTCTTCCTTCATATCCCTTATGTTATGCCTCTGGCTATGGGACTTTTAGGAACACCTACATCAATTGTTTCAGTATCCTTTGGCCTTGTTATCTCCTATATGCTCTCTTATTTCTCAACCAATGCTGCGAGCTTTGGCATCGAGGACGCCACAGAGGCAGCCAATGAGTTTTCCAATATCATCGGAGGAATGCTTGGCAACAAGGCAATGGTGGTAATGATCGTTGCTTTTGCAGTATCACTGGTTCTTGTTTATGTGATCAGAAGAACTTCTCTTGATCACTCCTGGAAGATCGCGATCGCCGCAGGTGCAGTGAGCCTTATCATCTGCATACTTGTAGGAGATATGGTCAATGACACCCAGATATCCATTGGAGGTGTTATTGTTGGAACTATCATTTCAGCACTTCTTATGCTGGTTATAGAATTCTTTGCATTTAATCTGGATTACTCAAGAACTGAGAAGGTCCAGTTTGAAGATGATGAGTACTACTATTATGTTAAGGCAGTGCCAAAGGTTACAGTGTCAACTCCTGAAAGGAAGGTTAAAAAGATCAACCGCGCAAGGGAGCAGCACTGAAACTAAAGGAAGGTCATGGATCAGATAGATTTTATTTTTGACTTCAACAGAACAAGCATGCATATGCCAACGATAAGGCTCTCAGATATACTTGAGATCTTTATCATTGCATTTCTGGTCTACCACATTCTGGTATGGGCCAGGAATACAAGGTTATGGTCACTGCTTAAGGGCGTGATCGTTATCCTTGTATTTATTTTGGTGTGCGCTCTTTTCAATATGTCTACTATCCTCTGGATCGTTGAGAGGGTATTCAGCATTGCCATTATTGGTATGGTTGTCATATTGCAGCCAGAGCTTCGAAAGGCTTTGGAAGAGCTGGGACGGAAAAATTTCTTTTCCAATGTGCTGGCACTTGGTGACAACAAGTCTGAGGGAAGGTTCTCAGATAAGACTCTTAACGAGATCGTAAGGGCATGTGTTGAGATGTCCAAGGTCAGGACCGGAGCTCTTATCGTAATTGAGCAGAATCATCCTCTCACTGAGTATGAGAGAACAGGAATTGACGTGGATGCTATCGTGACAAGTCAGCTCCTTATCAATATTTTTGAGCATAACACACCTCTTCATGACGGAGCAGTCATCGTAAGGGGAGACAGAGTTGTTTCAGCCACATGTTATCTTCCTCTTTCAGATAATATGGGTATTGGAAAAGAGCTTGGTACCAGGCATCGTGCTGGTATCGGGGCATCAGAAGCGACAGATGCTTTTGTCATCATCGTTTCCGAGGAGACAGGTAAGATAAGCGTAGCTCAGGAAGGGGAGCTTGAAAGAGCTCTCGACAGCGACAGATTAAGAGAGAGACTTCGCGTACTTCAGGACAAGCATGAGGAGGAAGCGCCTATAAGGTACTTCGCCAGAAAGGCCAAGGTGAAGAAATGAAGAGACTGACGGCCAACTGGGGACTTAAGCTTGCTTCCCTTATATTTGCGATCATTGTGTGGTTCCTTATTACCAATGTCAATGACCCTATTACTTCAGTAAGATACACCAATGTTCCGGTAACACTTAAGAACACCAATCTGATCACTGATCAGGGACAGGTCTACACTATCCTTGATAACACGGATACCATCAATTCTGTTACACTTTACGCTCCAAGATCGATCATTGATTCTCTTAGTCAGAACAATCTTGTGGCTACAGCAGATATACAGGCTCTTTCAAGCCTTAACACAGTCAGCATTGATGTGGTTACCAACAAGTACTATGACAAGATCGAGAAGATCGTCACAAGCTCAGATGTGGTGAAGCTCAACGTGGAGAGAAAGGCGTCCAAGTCCCTTGCTCTTAACGCTACTACATCAGGATCTTTGGCTGATGGATATGTGATCGGCGATGTTACTACAGAGCAGAACATGGTAAGGATAAGTGGTCCTGAGTCCGTTGTATCTCAGATCACTTCCGCTACAGTAGATGTTGATGTCACAGGATTTACTTCCAACATCGGAACAGATGCAGATATCATCCTTCTTGATTCTGAGGGCAATACGGTAGATTCCTCTCAGATAGAAATGAACATCAAGACTGTCAGAGTTAATGTAGTTATATTTGAGACCAAGTACGTTCCTATCACATATGTGGTAAAAGGCGATCCTGCAAGCGGATATATGTACACCCGTCAGATTGAGTCAACACCTGACACAGTGCTTATTGCCGGCAGGAGTAGTGCTATTACATCAATCTCTGAGATCAAGGTAGATGATGAGAATATTGATCTGACAGGAATGACAGGCAATCTCAATTACACTTACGACCTTGAGCAGTTCCTTCCATCAGGTATCACCTTTGGAGACAAGGACTTCAATGGAACAGTTTCTGTAGTGATCCATGTTGACAGGGCAAGCACACAGACCTTTGATGTTGACTTATCCAGGATCAAGGTTGATGGCGCTTTGGAGGGCTACAAAGTCTTTGTGGATGACAAAGAAAGCAAGACGGTTTCTGTAACACTTCAGGGACTTGAAAGCGCAATAAATCAGATATCAGATAACGACATAACTGGAACAGTAAGTGTCCAGAATATTTTAGATAGTAACAATCTGCAGGAGCTGTCTGCAGGTACATACAGTGCTGATGTAACCTTTGATCTTCCGGATCTGGTCAAGGTCAAGGGAACTGTAAGTGTAGATGTGACAGTGGAAAAAGACAATTAGTGGGTTTTATACGGAGGTCATACATAGAACATGGTAACAAAGAAAGTGGTAATTACAAATCCTACGGGACTTCACCTACGTCCGGCGGGGAACCTTTGTAAGGTGGCCATGAATTACAAGTCCCACATTACATTTTGTTATGGGGATAACACTGCCAATGCCAAGAGTGTGCTTAGCGTCCTTGGTGCGTGTATAAAATGTGGTGATGAACTTGAGTTTAAGTGCGATGGACCAGATGAGGAAGAAGCTCTTTCTGCCATTGTTTCAGCCATCGAATCCGGACTTGGCGAGTAGAAAAACTTATGTTAAAATCACATGAGTTAAAAAATAAGAGAGGATGTTAAGAAATGAGAAAGTTTAAAGCTGCATTAGTTGCAACTTTAGTTGCGACTATGCTTTTTGGCTGTGGAAAAGCAAGCGATGAAGCTGTTGTTGGGATAAGCGTTGAGAAACTTGAAGATGTTCCAGAAGTTACTCCTGCAGCAACTGAGGAAGTATCTGAAGAGGTGGTTGACGAGGACGCTCCTCCAGCAGAGGGCATGGTAAGAAGCTATTTCACAAATAAATGGGTTGATGAAGAGGTAAACAAGACAAGACCTCTTGCAGTTATGTATCCTATCAACAAGGAAGCTCAGCCACAGTACGGACTTAGCAATGTTGCAGTGTTCTATGAGATCATGGAAGAAGGCAGCATGAGCCGTCAGATGGGTATTTTAGAGGACTGGGCAGGACTTGAGAGAATTGGTAATATCCGTAGTATCCGTGACTACTTTGTATATGCTGCACTTGAGTATGATCCCATCATTGTTCACTTCGGTGGACCAGAGCTCTATGTCAGCAAGATCCTTACACGTGACGACGTTGACAACTTAAATGGTGTTGGCGGATCAGCAATGGGACCATCTTATGATGCATTCTTCAGAGTACCTGAGGGAAGCACATCTGAGCATACAGCTTTCACAGATGGTGCTCATGTTTCATCTGCTATTGAAAAGGCTAAGTTCTCACTTGAGCACAGAGATAAGTTCGAGGGAGATTCACACTTCACATTTACTGGCTACAGCAATCCTAATACTCTTGAGGACTATTCAGACGCTGTAGAGGCTACAGAGATCGATATGGCAGGATGCTATCCTGTTACCAAGTCAGCACTTAAGTATGACGAGGAGAAGGGCGAGTACCTTAAGACTCTCTACGGTCAGCCTCAGAAGGATGCTCTTACAGGCGAGCAGCTTTCTTTTGCAAATATTGTTATCCAGAGAACATACCATGAGACAAGAGATGACAATGGATACCTTGCTTATCAGATGCATGATACAACCAATGATGGTTACTTCATCACAAAGGGCAAGATGATCCCTATCACATGGGAAAAGACAGATGACTACGGCCCTACAACATACTATGATGAGAACGGCAACGAGGTTGTTTTCAACACAGGAAGAACAATGATCTTTGTTGTACAGCTCAAGGGTAAGTCATTCTCAACATTCAAGGTTAATGGTACAGAGTATACAGACTGACCTTAGCTTTTGATAATGTATCAGATTCTTAAGCGGACGGCAGTAATTGTCGTCCGCTACGTGTTTCGTTAGAAGTTATCACACATAGGAGCAGACATGGAAAAAATAATTGTTACCGGATGTAACGGACAGCTTGGAAGAGCAATAGGTAAAGAGCTCGCAGGAACTGATTATGAGCTCATAAACACAGATGTTTTTGAAGGTGAAGGAATTACACCTCTTGATATCACAAGCGTTGACGCAGTAGTTGACCTTGCAAGGAGGACTAAGGCTTCTGCCATTATCAACTGCGCAGCATACACTGCTGTTGATAAGCAGGAAAGCGATGTGGACCTTTCCTACAAGATCAATGCCATTGGTCCAAGAAATCTGGCGATCGCAGCTACTGAGGTTGGAGCAAAGCTTGTACATGTCTCAACTGACTATGTATTTGATGGTAATGGAACAAGACCTTATATCGAATTTGATAAGACAGGACCTGTAAGTGTATATGGTAAGACCAAGCTTGCAGGAGAGGAAATGGTAAAACAGTTTGCCAGAAATTTCTTTATCATAAGAACTGCCTGGTTATATGGTGATGGCAAGAACTTTGTTAAGACTATGCTGGGACTTTCAGAGACCCATGATGAGCTTAGCGTTGTCTGTGATCAGGTGGGAACGCCAACCAGTACAAAAGAGCTGGCAAAGGCAATACACTTCCTTCTTGGAACAGACAATTATGGAATCTTCCATGGAACCTGTGAAGGAAGCACCAACTGGGCTGACTTCACTGAGGAGATCATGAGGATTGCCGGCAAGAGCACCAAGGTAAATCATGTTACCACAGCGCAGTATCAGGCAATGAATCCTCAGGCTGCACCAAGACCGGCTTACAGCATTCTTGAGAACTACATGTTCAAGCTTACATCAGATTTTATGTTTGCTGACTGGCATGATGCCATAAGTGATTATTTAAAGGAGCTTCTTTGATGGGTTTTTTATCAGGAGTATTACATAACGAGATTCTTTTGGCTTCAGCTTTTGCATGGCTTATAGCGCAGATCTTAAAGACTATCATCTATGTTGTGGTCAACAAGAACTTCAATCCGGAAAGGCTTCTGGGAGATGGCGGTATGCCAAGTTCCCACTCTGCTACAGTAATGGCTCTGGTTACAGCCACAGCCTACAATTTTGGAGCAGATACTTTCCAGTTCGCGGTTACAGCTATTCTGGCTCTCATTGTCATGCATGATGCCATGGGTGTCAGGAGAGAAACCGGTAAACAGGCCAAGGTCATCAACAATATGATGGACTGGCTTTCAGAGTTTTCCAGCGATATTCCTCCGGAAGAGAAACTCAAGGAATTCGTAGGTCATTCACCTACACAGGTATTCTTTGGCGCAGTTCTGGGAATAATAGTTGGAATGATCGCCTGCAACATGTAAAAGAAATTAGAAGGCTATAATAGACTATGCTTACAGTTGTACTTATCTGGTCATATGTATTAATAACGACGTATCTTGTGGGATACGGTTTTTTGATGTCACTGGTAAATCTCCCTGGGATGAAGAGTTTTAAGCGCACAAGAACAGGCAGTGACTCCAGAAGGTATGACTTTAAGTATAAGGAATCCTTTATAGTTACAGGCGTTGTAATTCTAACGGTTTACGCACAGACAGTCAGTTTGTTTGCTAAGGTAGGACTAGGTGCCAATATTGGGGTCATTTCAGCCTGCCTTCTCATAGCAGTTTATTACAGGCAGGAGCTTTTAAATGATGCCTACAGTATGCTGCATATTCTAAGAGCAAGATGGGATATTCTTGTATATCTCTTTGTTTTTCTTTTGATGGCTTACGGGGCATCTCACGGGATCATGCACTATGATTCTGATCTTTATCACGCACAGGCGATCAGATGGATAGAAGAATATGGAATAATAAAGGGCCTTGGCAACCTCCATGTGAGACTTGCCTATAACAGCTCTGCCTTTGCCATATCTGCCCTATATAGCATGAGCTTTTTAGGCGGGCAGTCCTATCACGTGATGTCGGGCTTTTTTGCCCTGCTTCTCGCATGGCAGTGTATTGATATCAAAAATGTATTAAGGAGAGGACATCTTGTAATCTCTGATTTTGCCAGAGTGGCAGCCATCTATTATCTGTTCACCATATATGATGAGATGGTAGCGCCTGCATCGGACTATTTCCTTTCAGCACTGGTTTTCTACATAATGATCCATCTCCTTGATATGTATGTTAAGCATGAAAAATCCTATGTACCATACATACTCCTGGCTTTGGTGGGGGTATTTGCCATAACCATCAAGCTCTCAGCAGCTCCAATGGTGCTCCTTTGCATCATTCCACTGTCCAAACTTCTTCGTGACAGGTCAAAAGAGAAGATGACGGCCCTTTGGATATCCATTACCATGGCTTTTGTCATAGTTCTTCCATTTCTCATAAGAAATATCATTATTTCAGGGTGGATATTGTATCCGGTAACAATGTTTGATTTCTTTGGATTTAAGTGGGAGATTCCCAAGGGAGTTGCGGACTTTGACTCTTTGGAGATAAGGACATTTGGAAGAGGCTACAACGATGTGGCAGCCAATGCCAATGTACCTTTTAATGAGTGGGTACCACACTGGTTTTCCAGTATCACAGGCCTTAACAAGATAATGCTGATACTGGCAATGATCTCGGTGGTTTTGTACCTTGGCTACGTTATTTACTTCCTGATAGCTTCACTTGGCAGAAAGAACGAGAAGATCAGGAATTTTGGCAAAGGAAAAGTATTTGAGCTAAGCAGCAGGAGCATGATGGCTACTGCAGACTTCTTGACTATTGGAGGAACGCTTATAGGATGTCTTATCTTCTGGTTCTTAAGTGCCCCTCTTATCAGGTATGGCGTAGTATACGTCTGGCTCACACCTGCTGTAATAATAGGAAGACTCTTTATTGTCATTAACAACAGGATCAGTAAAGATCTTCGGGAGATGATCCTTAAGATCATTGTTGGGCTCTTTGCATTCTGGATGTTCTTTAAATGTGTCAATCTGGTCATTGAGGACTGCTCCAGATTTAATGCCAGGTACCTTGTGGATCAACAGGACTACGGAACCTATGAGACCAAAACTTTTGAACTTGGGGATGTGACATTTTATTACCCGGCAGAGGGAGACAGGATCGGATATGAGCCATTTCCTGGAGCAACTAATGATGTAAGCGAGAATGTTAAGCTTATTGGAAACACCATAAGGGAAGGTTTTATTTCAACACAAGAGGGATCATAAGACAAGACACGGGGACGGTTCTACTGTCTCATTGCGTGCAATGAGACAGTAGAACCGTCCCCGTGTCTTGTCAAAAAGGCGGGCTTTTTCAGTTGAAAAAGCTCGAAATTATTTATGTTTTTATCTCTCTGCACGCATAGGATTGTTGAGGAAATCCTCGTATGCAAGCTTAATGCCGTCATCAAGCTCTGTGGTGTAGGTCCAGCCAAGGCTTTTGGCTTTAGAAACGTCAAGAAGTTTTCTTGGGGTTCCGTTGGGTTTGCTTGGATCCCAGCGGATCTCGCCTGTGTAGCCGATGATCCCCGCCACCTTCTCGGTAAGTTCCTTGATAGTAAGCTCTTTTCCTGTACCGGCATTAACAGTCTCGTTGCCGCTGTAGTTGTTCATAAGGAATACACACAGGTTTGCAAGATCGTCAACATAGAGGAACTCTCTAAGTGGGCTTCCGTCTCCCCAGCATGTTACGTATGGAAGATTCTGCTCCTTGGCTTCGTGGAAGCGGCGGATAAGAGCAGGAAGTACATGTGAGTGAGTAGGATGATAGTTGTCATTTGGCCCGTAAAGGTTTGTAGGCATTACGGAGATATAATCTGTGCCGTACTGCTTGTTTAAGTATTCGCAGTACTTAAGGCCTGAAATCTTGGCAAGAGCATATGCTTCATTAGTCTTCTCAAGCTCTGATGTAAGAAGGCAGTTCTCCTTCATGGGCTGAGGAGCCATTCTGGGATAAATGCAGGATGAACCAAGAAACTCAAGCTTCTTGCAGCCATTCTTCCATGCTGAGTTGATAACATTCATCTCAAGGATCATGTTCTCATACATGAAATCTGCAAGGGCCTCGGAGTTACCCATGATACCACCAACCTTGGCAGCAGCCAGGAAAACATACTCAGGACGCTGCTCAGCAAAGAAGTTCTCAACCTGATCCTGTCTTGTGAGATCCAGTTCCTTGTGAGTTCTGGTGATAATGTTGTTGTAGCCCTGCTTGTTTAATTCTCTTACGATGGCTGAACCAACCATTCCTCTGTGGCCAGCCACATAAATCTTAGCGTTCTTTTCCATCATGATATCTGTACCTTCGTTTTCTTATTTATCTATTCCCTTTTCAAGGAACTCAGCCAGGTTAAATTCTACATGCTCGCTGGCTCTTTCAACAGCAACCTTAGCCATGTCATGCTCAACCATGATCTTAACAAGATCTTCGAAGGATGTTGACTGTGGATTCCAGTGGAGCTTTTCTTTTGCCTTGGTAGGATCTCCCCAGAGATTTACAACGTCTGTAGGTCTGTAGAAGTCAGGTGAAACCTCAACAAGAACCTTGCCAGTTGCCTTGTCATAGCCCTTCTCGTCAGCGCCTTCGCCCTTGAACTCAAGCTCGATACCTGCATAGTGGAATGCCAGCTGAGCGAACTCTCTTACAGAGTGCTGGACGCCTGTAGCGATTACGAAGTCCTCAGGCTTGTCATTCTGAAGGATGAGCCACATGCACTCTACATAGTCCTTGGCATAGCCCCAGTCACGAAGACTTGAGAGGTTTCCAAGATAGAGCTTATCCTGCTTGCCCTGTGCAATTCTTGAAGCAGCAAGAGTGATCTTACGGGTTACAAAGGTCTCACCACGTCTCTCTGATTCGTGGTTGAAAAGAATACCTGAGCAGCAGAACATGTTGTAAGCTTCCCTGTACTCTTTTACGATCCAGTAGCCATAGAGCTTGGCTACAGCATATGGGCTGTAAGGATGGAAAGGTGTCTTTTCATTCTGAGGAACTTCCTCAACCTTACCATAGAGCTCTGAAGTTGATGCCTGATAAATACGGCAGGTATCTGCAAGTCCGCACTGACGAACAGCTTCAAGGACTCTCAGAACACCTGTAGCATCAACGTCAGCAGTGAATTCAGGTGAGTCAAATGAAACCTGAACGTGTGACTGAGCTGCCAGGTTGTAGATCTCATCTGGGCGAACCTTGGAAACAACGCCAAGGATACTCATTGAGTCCCCAAGATCACCATAGTGAAGATGGAAATGCTCTCTTCCCTCGAGATGAGCGATCCTCTCTCTGTAATCAACTGAAGATCTTCTGATGATACCGTGAACATCATAGCCCTTCTCTAAAAGGAACTCAGCAAGATAAGATCCATCCTGTCCTGTAATACCAGTAATAAGCGCTTTTTTAGCCATGTGTATCTCCTTATATGTAAACTAAATTGTTGTCTGTTTGGCAAGACTTCATTCTATCATACTTTACTATATATTCATATATTAATGCAATTTTTTTGTTCGTTGAAAGACTGGCACTTTAAGTGTAAAATATTGAATAGGAATGCGCATTTTTAGGACTCTTAGGGCGCATAATATTTGTTTAGGGGGTTCCTTCATGGGACTTTTAAGTGTAATAGTACCCTGCCTCAATGAGCAGGAAAATGTTTCAGATTTTTACCATGAGCTTTTGAAGAATGAAGAGTACTTCAGAGGTGAAGGGGTTGATATTGAGCTGATATTTGTGGATGATGGATCCACCGACGGAACAGTAGCTGGTGTAAAAGAGCTCATTGCCAGAGATAAAAGGGTTCATCTTGTGAGCTTTTCCAGGAACTTTGGAAAAGAGGCTGCTATGTACGCGGGGCTTAGTAGCGCCAAGGGAGACTACGTGGCCATAATGGACTGCGACCTTCAGGATCCGCCAGCTCTTTTACCGCAGATGTATCAGGCCATAACCAAAGAGGGCTACGATTCTGTAGCCACCAGGAGAGTAAACAGAAAGGGCGAGCCTCCTATCAGATCCTTCTTTGCCAGACAGTTTTACAAGCTCATCAACAAGATGACTAAGACTGAGATCGTGGATGGCGCCAGGGACTACAGGCTCATGTCCAGGAAGTTTGTAAATGCCATTTTGTCCATGGAGGAGTACAACCGTTTTTCCAAAGGAATCTTTGGCTGGGTTGGATTTAAGAACAAGTGGCTTGAGTTTGAGAACATTGAGAGAAAGAAAGGGGAGACCAAGTGGTCTTTCTGGAAGCTCTTTGCATACGCAATTGATGGTATTATGGCATTTTCCACTGCACCTCTTGCCATTGCTTCGTTTCTTGGAATATTCTTCTGCATTGTGGCTTTTATTTTCATCATCCTTATCATAATCAGACAGCAGACAGTGGGAGATCCTCACGATCTGGTTGGATGGGCATCCATGGTCTGCATCATTTTGTTTGTAAGCGGCGTTCAGCTATTTTGCGTGGGAGTTGTGGGACAGTATCTCGCCAAGGCTTATCTGGAAGTCAAGAAGCGCCCCTTATATATTGTTAAAGAGGAGCTGTAATGGTAAGTATTGTTGTTCCGGTGTACAATGCCGCAAACTACATAGAGAATACCATCAGAATGGTATGTGGGCAGACTTACAAGGACTGGGAACTTATCCTTGTGGATGACGCCTCCTTAGACAACAGCGTTCAGGTGATAGAGGACGTTATAAACAGCCAGAAAAAGAGAATAAGGCTCATAAGAAAAGAAGTAAATGCCGGAGCAGCTGCGGCCAGAAACACTGGTATTGATGCCTCATCAGGAAGGTATATTGCCTTTCTTGATGCAGACGATGTGTGGAAAGAGGACAAGCTTGAGAAGCAGGTGGCATTCATGGAAAAAACTGGGGCTGCCTTTGCTTTTCATTCCTATGAGTTTGGAGACGAAAATGCTGAGCCTACTGGCAAGATTGTCCATGCACCTAAAGTGCTCAGGTATAGACAGGCACTTTCAAGGACTGTAATATTTACATCCACTGTGATGTTCGACACAGAAAAGATAGATATGGAGATAATCCATATGCCTCAGGTTCCAAGCGAGGATACAGCTACCTGGTGGCGAATATTAAAGAGCGGGTATGAGGCCTGTGGTCTTGACGAAAACCTGACCATATACAGGCGTCCGTCTAAGTCTCTTTCTTCCAACAAGATCGAGGCTATATACAGGATATGGTTCCTTTACAGGAACATAGCTGGGTTATCTGTTCTGGAATCATTATTTTATTTTGGAGGATGGGCTGTCAGAGCGACTCTTAGAAGACTCTGATCCCCAAGGGAGTGTATGAAAAAAAGAGAATCAAAAAAGAGGGTAATGGTACTGCTTCTGGGCTTTATTGGTCTTTGCATGCAGACTGCTGTATATGCCTGGTTTTGGTTTAATGTGTATTATCCGGTGGTGTCGAGCCCCCGTGTGAGCCGTGACGGATATGCTCTTGGTAATGGACTTAAGCTCTATTTCCGTGGACATCTGCTTATCCTGGCTATCTACTTTATCCTTCTTTTGTTCTTTTCAAATACCTATGGTGGTCTGAAGATTGGATATCTGCGTCCTATGGATGTGTTCTTTTCCCAGATATTTGCTCTTTTCATGGCCAATTTCATAAGCTATTTCCAGATAGCTCTTTTAAACAACTGGCTGGTAAAGGTAAGCCCAATGGGGATCATTTTCCTGCTCCAGCTGGCAATAGCCTTTGTATGGGCATACATAACAAATGGTATCTATATGAAAACCTTCCCACCAAGAGAGCTTCTTCTTATCAGCGGAAGGTATCCTGTAGATGATATTGAGCGCAAGTTCAACACCAGAAAAGATAAGTATCACATTGCAAAAAAGATGAACATCTCCGAGGGCATTGATGAGATCTACAAGGAATGCCTTGGCAAATATGACGGCGTAGTAGTATGGGACGTGCCAAGCCAGTTCAGGAACGGACTTGTGAAGTTCTGCTATGGACACAACATAAGAGTTTATGTTATGCCCAAAATAACAGATGTTTTGCTTAAGGGCTCCTCGCAGCTTCATCTCTTCGATACACCGGTCCTTCTTCTTAGAGGATATTCCATCAAGATTGAACAGAGGGCGGTGAAGAGACTTCTTGATATAGTGCTGTCTCTTTTACTGATAATACTCACATCTCCGATCATGCTGGTAACTGCCATTGCCATCAAGGCTTATGACGGAGGATCTGTCCTATACAAGCAGGTAAGATGCACAAGAGACTTAAAGCAGTTCAAGATCATGAAGTTCAGAAGCATGAGAGAGGATGCTGAGAAGGATGGCGTTGCAAGGCTGGCAGCCAAAAACGACGACAGGATAACACCAATTGGCAAGTTCATAAGGTCCTGCAGGATAGATGAGCTTCCTCAGCTCTTTAACATTCTGGCAGGAGATATGTCATTTATTGGTCCAAGGCCTGAGAGACCTGAGATCATCGAGCAGTACCTTGAAGAGATGCCTGAGTTTGCCTTCAGGATGAGGGTTAAGGCGGGACTTGCCGGATATGCCCAGGTTTATGGCAAGTACAACACAACTCCCTACGACAAGCTTAAACTTGATCTTACATATATTGAGAACTATTCTTTCTGGCTTGATATCAAGCTGATGCTGCTTACAGTCAAGATTCTTTTCACCCCTGACAGCACTGAGGGTGTAGAAGAAAACCAGATCACGGCACAGAAAAAGACAGATGGGAAGATCGATGGATCAAAAGAGACTACAGATACTGATATCAGCAGTAAATAAGGACCCGGAAGAGCTTATAGGCAGCATGAACCTCGGCTGCGATGCGGTCATAGTCAACCAGCTCATAGGCGACTACGATGAAAAGGCTGTAAAGGGCGCAGACAACGACTGTATCAAGCTTTTTAAGGATTACGAAGCCAGGGTCATTAATAGAAGAGAAAAGGGCGTTGGATTATCCAGAAACACTGCGCTTTTAGCTTCTGACCACGAGCTTATTCAGTTTGGCGATGATGATATTGTCTATGACGATGGGTATGTATCAAGGGTTGTCGCCGAGTTTGATGCACATCCAGAGGCTGACATGCTCCTTTTTAATGTCAAGGCACAGGAGGGCAGGGAGACCTACTGGAATGAGGATTTCGCCAGGGTAACCTGGAAGAACTACGGCAGATATCCTGCTTATGCCATCTGCGCAAGAAGGGACAAGCTGATCAGAAGCGGCGTAAAGTATTCTCTCCTTTTTGGAGGCGGAGCACCATACATGAACGGCGAGGATTCGCTGTTTTTACATGACTGCCTTAAGGCGGGGCTTAATATCTACAGGACCACAGTAGCCATTGGAAAAGAGAAAAAGGGTCAGTCCACCTGGTTTAAGGGGTACACTGACAAGTTCTTTTTTGACAGGGGAGTTCTTTATCACTTCCTGTATGGCAAAATGGCAGTGATATTTGGCTTTAGGTTTCTTTTCAAAAATCGAAAAGAGATGTGTAGCGAAAAAGGACTACTTAAGTGCTGGGGACTCCTTATAGAAGGGGTTAAGCACGGGAGTACTATTTCATGAAAAAGACTTTTTTTACGATCATTATAGTTTCATATAATGCTGGAGATAAGCTCCTTAAGACAGTGGAGAGTGTTGTAAGGCAGACCTACACCGACTACAAGATACTTGTTAAGGACGGAATGTCCACTGACGGCTCGATCGAGAAGCTTAAAAAGGCATATCAGGTTGGGAGTATCGACTCGGATGAAGACAGCAGGATAACTCTTCTTGAGAGCTGCGACAATGGTATCTACCACGCCATGAACATCGCAGCCGCGCATCTTGAGGGCAAGGTGAAGGCCGGAGAGAACCCTTCATATGTGTTCTTTTTAAACTGCGGCGACTATTTCAAGAACGAGAACGTGTTAAGGGATGTACACAAGCTTATCCTTGACCGGAACCTTAAGGAAGGAACCACCCTTCCTGCTATTTTTTACGGCGATATTTATGACAGGTCTGCAGGGGCAAGGGTTGCTTCAAATCCCAGGATCGATGATCATGCCTGCTACAGAAATGTGCCATCTCATCAGGCGTGCTTCTACGATGAGAGGCTTGTATACAGAAATCCCTTTGACCTTAAGTACAAGGTCAGAGCTGACTATGAGCAGTTCCTTCGGTGTTACTACAGGGAGAAGGCTGAAACAGTCTACATGCCAGTCATTATCGCTGACTATGAGGGAGGCGGTTACTCGGCTAAGAACCTTAAGCTTTCAGAAACGGAGCGCAGGGAGATAATCCAGATGTATCTCACCAGCGCCCAGATCCGCAAATATGATATTTTGCGGGTGCTGACACTTTCAAAACTAAGGACAGCTCTTTCTTCTAACAGACTTACAGCAGGACTTTATAATTCAGTAAAAGAGCTGATATATCTTTTAAAGAGAAAACGCTAAGCGAGGGGTAGCTTAAATTGAGAGTTCTTTGGGTATGTAATATCATGCTTCCGGCTTATGCCATTGCCCACAATATGTCTTACTCCAGTAGGGAAGGATGGCTGTCAGGATGTCTTAACAGAATAGCTGAAGGGAAAAAGGGTGATGAGTCTATAGAACTTGGAATCTGCTTCCCTGCAGATGGTCCCATTTCCACCTCCAGCCAGGTCATAGATGGGATCACATACTATGGTTTCAGGGAAAACCTTGATCATCCTGAGGTGTATGACGGAACTGTGGAAAACAGATTCCATGTGATCCTCGATGATTTCAAGCCTGATATTGTCCATATTTTTGGAACAGAGTTTCCTCACACACTGGCAGTAATAAGAGCCTTTGGAAGGCCTGAAAGGGTGCTCCTTGGCATACAGGGAGTATGTGGAGCCATTGCCAGTGAGTATATGGCAGGCATTCCTGAAGAAGTTCAGGCTTCAAGTACCTTCAGGGACAGGCTTAAGGAGGATTCCTTAAAGCAGCAGCAGGAGAAGTTCAAGATAAGGGCTGAGTATGAGAGAGAGTCCATCATGCTGACCGGCAATATCACTGGTCGTACAGCTTTCGATAAGAAGGAAACTTCTGCAATAAACCCCGAAGCCAGATATTTTGAAATGAATGAGACCATGCGCCCCTGCTTTTACATGGGCAAGTGGAGCGAGAAAAAAGCAGAGCCCCACAGCATCTTTTTATCCCAGGGAGATTATCCTCTTAAGGGATTTCATTTTATGCTGCAGGCTATGCCAAGCCTTTTGGAAAAATATCCTGACGCGCATCTGTATGTGGCAGGCAACAATATCATTGGAAAGGGTAAGAGCAAATACCCATATTTCCTAAGGGCAAGCGCCTATGGCAAGTATATAAAGAGCCTTATAGGCAAGAACAAATTAAAGAAGAAAGTGACAATGCTGGGAATTCTGGATGAACAGGCCATGAAGGAGCAGTTCTTAAAGAGCAGCGTATTTGTCTGCCCTTCAGTAGTAGAGAACTCCCCCAATTCCCTTGGAGAAGCCATGCTTCTTGGAGTTCCAGTAGTTGCATCAAGAACTGGTGGAATCCCCAGCATGCTAAATGAAAATAAAGACGGACTGCTGTTTGAAAAGGGGGATCCTAAGGACCTTGCAGATAAGATCCTCCAGATCTGGGATGAGCCTGTGATAGCAGCTGTTTATGGGGACAACTCCAGCAGCCACGCCAGGATAACCCACAACCCGGACACCAACTATAAAAGACTTTTGGAAATATACAACGAGATCATAAAAGAGTAATGGAGCATGGGCATGCAGATAACCTTTGTGTCCAACTACATAAATCACCATCAGCTTCCCTTTTGCAAGGCTATGCTTGAAGTTGGGGCAGATATAGACTTTCATTTTATCCAGACCATGCCAATGGAAGAAAAAAGAGTAAGCATGGGATGGGCAGTTGATGAGAAGTCCCTGGATTTTGTGGTTTTATACTACGAAGAAAAAGAAAGGGCGCAGCAGCTGATACTTGATAGCGATGTGGTACTCTTTGGCTGGACAGAAGGTGAGACGGAGGAGCTTGAGAAAAAGAGACTGTCCTCTGGAAAGCTGTCCTTCAGAGTAAGTGAGAGGCTGTACAGAGAAGGTCAGTGGAAGTTCATAAGTCCCAAGGGGCTTATAAAGAAATATCATCAGCACTTTGTTTACAGGGATAAGCCTGTGTACCTGCTATGTACCGGAGCCTATGTGGCTTCAGATTTTGAGCTTATAAAGAGCTATCCTGACAAGCGCCTTAAGTGGGGGTATTTCCCTTTTGTGGCTTGCAAAGTTAAAAAGGATGAGCTTTCACAGACAGATAGGATAAAGATCCTCTGGGCCGGAAGGCTCATAGATCTTAAGCATCCGGAATATGCCATAGAGGCAGCAAAAGCTCTCAAGGATAAAGGAGTGAACTATAGCCTTGATATTATTGGCGACGGACCAATGAAACAGGAGCTTGAAAAAAGAGTAGATTCTCTTGAACTCTCAGGTGAAGTCACTCTTAAGGGCATGATGAAACCTGAAGAAGTCCATGAGGCAATGGCAGAGAGTCACGTGTTTCTATTTACCAGCAACTACCTTGAAGGATGGGGAGCTGTGGTCAATGAAGCAATGCAGTGTGGATGCGCTGTGGTAGCTTCCAAAGAGGCTGGAGCAGTACCGTTCCTTATCAGGGATCATGTAAACGGTCTTACCTACCGTGATGGAAGCCTGAAAGAGTTCCTGGAAAAGACTACCGGGCTCTTGCAGGATAAAGATATGATAGAAAGCCTTGGCAGGAGCGCCAGGGAGACTATAAATAACAAATGGAATGCTAAAAATGCAGCAACTGAGCTGATCAGATTCTGCAAAGAATACTATGATAATGGAAATCCATCTCCTTCACTGGATGGTCCAATGAGCAGGGCTGAGGTGCTAAAAGCGCCGGGCTTTTTAAGGACCCTCAAGGAGAAGAATCATCTGGAGTAAGATGCGGACTATTGATGATTATTTTGACACTGAAATATCGGTACTTGGTGTGAAGCTTCGGATGCTTGACCTGTTTTTTGGTGCCGTGATGTTTGGCCTTGGCATAGCAGTCAGGCTTTCACTTTTTGACTTTGAATCCGGAGACTACTCATTTTTTCTTTCTACCTGGATGAATGAGTGCCATGCAGCAGGAGGATTTCCTTATCTGTCCATAACCCCGGGAATTTCTGATAAGAGCACCATCAATTATGGCTGCATGTACCAGTACATAATTGTGCTTCTTCACTATATTGGCGGAAATGACCTGCACCTGTTAAAGACAGTCTCTGTGATCTTTGACATGATATGTGCAGTATCGATACTGCGAATAGCCTACCTTGTTACGGATGGAAGCGTAAAGAAATCCCTAATGGCCTTTGGAGCTGTAATGTTCCTTCCCACCTGCGTATTAAACAGCGGAGCCTGGGCGCAGTGCGATTCGGTGTACACAGCTTTCGTTCTCCTTGCTGTATACCACCTGATGAAAGGAAATAACGCAAGATTTTTTATTTATCTTGCTATAGCCTACAGTTTTAAACAACAGGCGATATTTATCATTCCATTTGCCATAATCATGTGGTTAAAGGGAAAAGTTAAAATACGATATATTTTTCTTTTCCCCGTAGTATTCCTGATCACGCTTATACCTGCGCTGGTGGCAGGAAGACAGTTTGCTGAACTTGTGTCCATATATTTTAAACAGATTACAACCTATTCAAGGCTCAGTATGAACTATCCCAATATATACAGTTTCGTTTCTGAAGGCCTTTCCAGGGAGGCGAGACTTATGCTGATATCCTGTGGGACTGTGTGCTGCATACTTATTTTGGGAACGCTGGCTTACTATCTTCGAGATAAGGCCTTTGATGGCAGTTATATATATATGGTCACTCTGGCGGTATTTACAGTGCTTTTGTGCCTCTATGCACTTCCTGTGATGCATGAGAGATACGGATACATTGCAGAGCTGCTTTTGGTGGCCTATGGCATAACCTCTTATAAAAGGATGGGGATATGTGCTGTGGTCCAGGCTGTTTCGGTTATTACATATTCAAGGTTTTTGTATGGCTCAACAGTGACAGCCCTGTGGCCTCTTTCTTTTATCAATCTGGTCATAATCCTGATCATTGGCTATGACCTTTATATGCAGATTAAGAGAGCGGAGGAGAAAAATGACTGATCAAAATAAGACAATATCGGTTATCATCCCTGCTTACAACATAGAAGATCTTCTGGAAAAATGTGTGCGTTCAGTTGCATCTCAGGATTATCCCGGATCTCTTTTGCAGATAATAGTAGTAGATGACGGCTCAACAGATGGTACGGCCGCTGTGGCAGATGGACTATCATCTGAATATGAGAATGTACAGGTGATCCACAAGGCAAATGGGGGTTCCAGCAGCGCAAGAAATGCAGGACTTTCCGTAGCTACCGGTGAGTACGTCGGGTTTGTGGACAGCGACGACTATATTTCATCCAAGATGTACAGCCTTTTAATGGATGCAGCTATCCGCAATGATGCAGATATGGTACAGATATCAAGGGATGAGATCTCTGAGGATGGAGAGCGGCTCCCTGATGTGGTGATCCCGCCGGCAAAAGAAACTGTGATAACGCCAAATGAGCATCTTAGAACTCTTTTGATGCACACTGGAGATGCTTCTTTTTGCACCAAACTTACAAAAAGGAGTCTTTTCTCTGAGAGCCTGAAGTTCCCGGAGGGAGAGCTCAACGAGGATTTCTACCTGATGATACATATGCTCATGAAGGTGAACAAACTGGTGATCCTTCCAGAGCAGTGCTACCACGTGTTTTACAGGACAGGAAGCAACTCCAGGAAGAAAAAAGAGGATAAGGACTATTTCCCATCTGTATTTACAGACATAGTGAGAAATTCAGATGTGGCTCTGGAGCTTGTAAAAAGAAATGCTCCGGACCTTACAGAAGCTGCGGAGAGATTTGGTTTTGTGCAAAGGCTGGATTATCTTTTGCACATCCCTACTTCTAAAATGAAAAGCGACAATCTCTTTTACAGAGAGGTTGTTAAAAATATCAGAAAAAATAGGGGTAAGATCCTGAG
The DNA here is from genome assembly GCA_015056565.1 of Butyrivibrio sp. GTDB lineage: Bacteria > Bacillota > Clostridia > Lachnospirales > Lachnospiraceae > Butyrivibrio. The sequence continues at coordinate 63,628 of SVGB01000003.1, read as the reverse complement.
GAACCATTATCTTTCAGGAAAACAAAAGGCTTATCTTATGATATTGTCAGTTGCCCCGGGATTTGTCAGGAAGAGTCATGCCAGGATCAAAGGATTATAAGCATATTAAAAAATACATATTCTGCCTTATTTTTTTGGCGTCTTTGGCTCTTAGCATCTTCTACGGCTTTCAGAAGCAGGGGTTCCATGAGGATGAGTACTACACCTACTTTTCAAGCAACAGAAGCCTTGGCCTCTACCAGCCTGACAGACAGTGGCAGGATAAGCAGACGATCCTTGATGAATTCGCTGTGAAAAAGGGTGAGGGTTTTAACTATGGGCTGGTTAAGCTGGTTCAGTCCTGGGACGTACACCCTCCGTTTTACTATTTTATCTTCCACACACTGTGTTCCTTCGTCCCTGGAGTGTTTACCAAGTGGACCGGGATCATAACTAACCTGCTTGCCTTTGCAATAAGCTTTGTATTCCTGACACTGGTAATGGAACGGCTTCAAGTCTCGCCATTGGTTGAGATACTGACACTTTTGTTTTACGGCCTCAATCCCCAGACGGTTTCTGCCAACATCTTTGTCAGGATGTATGCATGGCTTGGGGCTCTGGTGCTTGTCTGCGCCTATCTTCACATAAGGCTGATCCAGGAATATGATAAATGCTCATCTGACATTAGAAAGTACTTTGTAAGACTGCTGCTTCCCATAATGATAGCTTCGTACATAGGATTTTTGATCCAGTATTTTTACATTTTCTTCTTTGTGTTTATAGGAATTGCCACAGCCTGGATAATAGCTTTTGTGAAAAAAGACATCAAAAATGCGATCATCTATGTGGCAAGCTGCGCAGTATCTCTGATGCTTTGCATTGCCACTTACCCGGCCTGTCTTAGCCATCTCTTTGGAGGGTACAGAGGAAGCGGCGCCAGCGGCAGCTTTTTTGACATTCAGAACACAGGACTCAGGCTTTCATTTTTTACAGGTCTGTTGAACACTTTCGTATTTGCAGGGGGCCTGGTTATAATACTTCTCATTATCCTTATTGGAACCATGCTAAAGCTTGCAGGGAAAAAGAAAAATCCCTTTGTGGAGATTCCGCTTAAGAAAGAAAAGAAGATTAATACCGGTCACGGACCAGAGATCACAGCCCTGGCTGTCGCAAGTTTTGGATACTTTTTCATGGCATCAAAGACAGCTCTTTTAGTAGGAAGTGCATCAAACCGCTATGAGATGCCTGTGTACAGTCTTCTGATACTGCTGATATTTATGGACGCGTTCTATGTCCTTGAGAATTTCAAAAACAGAGCTCTTGTCTACGTGTTTGCAGCAATCCTCCTGGCTCTTATCCTAAAGGGGCATGTAGCTGACAAAAATGTGCTGTTCCTGTACCCTGAGGATGCAGAAAAGACAGAGTACGCCAGGGAAAACTCCGGGGAAGTTGCGGTGGTGATGTTTAACCCACAAACACCACACAATGTCTGGAGGCTTACAGATGAGATACTTGAGTATGACAAGGTTTACTACATGGATGAGTCTAACCTTCAGACCATTACTGATCCGGAGATCGTAAATGCAAGTAAGGTCATACTTTATGTAGCTGATGAGGATCATCAGAAGGAAGCAATTGAAGGCCTTGTGGATAGCTGCAAAGACCTTTCAGAGATTACCTGGATCAGTTCTGAAGACATGTGGACCACATTTGAGATAGGTTAGGAAGAGCCAGTATTTTTGACCTTTAAAGAGTCTTATTATATAATTTTTTAGTTACTTTGACGCCTGAGAAATTGGGATTTGGGGGATAACCTGTGAAACTTAGTGTAGTAGTGCCTGTTTATAATATGGCAGATGATGGAAGGCTGGAGTATTGTCTTGACAGTCTTGTTTCGCAGACCCTTGAAGATGGCTCATATGAGATTATTGCAGTTGACGACTGCTCTACAGATGGCTCAATGGAAGTTTTAAATCATTATCAGGAGAAATACCCTGATAAGTTTATTGCTATCCATTCAGAGAAAAACCTCCACCAGGGAGGAGCCAAGAATATCGGACTTGCCATTGCAAAAGGTGAGTGGCTGGGATTTATCGATGCAGATGACTGGATCACTCCTGACTACTATGAGAAACTCTTAAGTAAGGCTGAGGAAACAGGGGCTGACATGGTTGGCTGTGACTATAACCTTACCTATGAACACAGCTTCAAGGTTGGGGAAGTGGTGCACAACAACAATTTTGAGCAGACAGGCGTCATGGACAGGGACAAGTATAAAAAGCTCCTTATTGAGACCGGAAGCCTGGTGGTAAAGGTTTATAAAAGAGAGCTGATCCTTGGGGACTACAAGCCTGGCACTAAGGATATGCTTGATGTATTCCCTGAGAATATTTTTTATGAAGACAATGCAGTCAGCAACACCTGGATGACAAGGGTGAGGCACTTTGAATATATTCAGGAGCCTCTTTACTACTACTACCAGCACAACGCTTCTACTGTTCACAGCATTTCAAAAAAGAACCTTGAGGACAGAATGGTTGCTGGCAGGATGATAGTAAGTGAAGCAAAGGCAAATGGCTACTACGAAGACTATCTTTCAGAGATAGAATTTCAATACACTGTGTTATTTTATATCAATACATTGTTCTCTGCCATGCCAAAAAAATACAAAGTTAAAGATTGCTATAACTTTACAAAAGCCCTTGGAAAAGAGATGAAAAAAACTTTTCCAAATTTCCAGAGTAATCCCTATTACCAGGAGAAGATACATCCGGAAGAGAAAAAGCTCATAGGTTTTCAGATGAAATCGCATCTGTTTTTTTATATTTACTACAGGCTTCTGTGGTTTTACAGAGACCTGAAAAGCGGAAGGAAAAGCTAATTAATGCGTAAGATCTACAGCAAGTTAAAAGTGCTTCTGGACAGGAAGCAGAAATCGCAGATGGTGGGAATTGTGGTGCTGATGTTAATAGGAGGCGTCCTTGAGTCCCTTGGAATTGCAATGATAGCACCCGTTATGCAAGTTGTCATTGACCCTGAGAAGGTAGAGGAGAGCAGCATCTTATCAGGAATCTACAACCTTTTTAACCTTACAAGTACCACCCAGCTGGCAGCCATAATAATGGTGTCCATCATTCTGGTATTCATAGTAAAAAATGTATTTCTGTACTTTATGAATGTGGTACAGCTTCGTTTTGTTTACACCAATCAGTTTGCAACATCCCGCCGCATGATGATCAATTTCATGCAAAGGCCTTATGAATACTACTTAAATGCTGACACTACAGTTATCCAGAGAAATATCACTTCTGACGTCAACAACCTGTATGCCCTGATCCTTAGCTGCCTTCAGCTTACCAGTGAGATCATAGTGTTTGTGTGCCTTGTTGCTATCCTTCTTAGCCAGGATGCAAGGATGACTCTTACTATAGCAACACTTCTTGTAATAGTCCTTCTTGTCATCAAGTTTGTGATAAAGCCTGTGATGGTCAAGGCTGGTAAGGACAATCAGGATTACTACAGCGGACTTTATAAATGGATCTACGAATCAGTAACAGGAATAAAAGAGATCAAAGTTGCAGCAAAGGAGAATTACTTCATAAACGGATATGCTGACTGCGGTGCAGGGTATGTAAATGCAGTTCAGAAGTACAATCTCTACAACTCAACCCCAAGGCTTCTCATTGAGACCATAGCTATTGCGGGCATGATAGGATATATGCTCTTTGTTATGGCTCAGGGAACCAGCTTAACTTCGCTGCTTCCACAGCTTACAGTTCTTGCAGCTGCAGCAGCAAGACTTCTTCCAAGTGCCAACAGGATCAACAACTTCCTGACAAGCATCGCGTATTTTGAGCCATTTCTGGACAATGTAAGTGAGAACCTTCAGGATGAGATCCATGATGAGTCCATTTCTTACAACAGCGAGGATTACCGCACCAAGAGCCAGATTGAAAAGCTTCCGGTCCATAATTCCATCAAACTGGAAGGTATAACATACAAATACCCCAACTCTGACAAATATGTTTTAAACGGGGCTGATATGGAGATCCCGGTAGGTAAGAGCGTAGGAATCGTAGGTACATCGGGAGCAGGCAAGACCACAATTGTAGATGTACTTCTTGGACTTTTAGAGCCGGAAAAAGGAAAGATCTCAGCTGACGGCGTAGATGTTAATACCAATTACAAGGGATGGCTCAAGAACGTGGGCTACATTCCCCAGACCATATTTATGACTGATTCCACTATCAGGAAAAACGTTGCCTTTGGTATTCCGGAGGAAGAGATAGATGATGCCAGGGTTTGGCAGGCTCTTTCAGAGGCAGCGCTTGATACATTTGTAAAAGAACTTCCAGAGGGACTTGATACTGAAATAGGTGAAAGAGGTATCAGATTATCCGGTGGACAGAGACAGAGGATCGGTATTGCGAGAGCTCTTTTCGAAGACCCTGAAGTACTGGTTTTAGATGAGGCAACATCAGCTCTTGATAACGACACAGAGGCAGCTATCATGGATTCCATCAACAGACTCCATGGCAAGAAGACTCTGGTGATCATAGCGCACAGGCTCCAGACCATTGAAAAGTGCGATATGATATATGGAATAAGGGATGGAAAAGCAGTTCGCGAAAGATGATCATGTTGGAGGCGTTATGAGTGGAGCTGTGGGATCAATTAAAAAGAGGGATGCAAATTTCGAGCTCTTAAGGGTCATAGCAATGTTTATGATCGTAACACTGCATTACAATCTGCATGCCAATGCTTTGATGGGGCTTGGGACACCAGCCACTAAGGTTCAGCTGTTTGCAACACTTCTTGAGAGCTTTGCTATCACAGGACTTAATGTTTATGTCCTTTTAAGTGGCTATTTCATGTCTAAGTCTAACGTGAAGCCCAGTCGACTAGTCAGTCTTATTGCACAGGTATATTTCTATACCATAGCCATATCTCTGGCAATGATCCTTGTGGGCTCATATATCGTTCATTCCGGCAACTCAGTATTTAAGATGGGGCAGTACCTGTTTCCCATATCGTCTGAGCACTACTGGTTTGTGACTGCCTACATCATCATGTACGTTTTGTCACCGATCATGAACGCAGCTGTAAACACCCTTTCAAGGAAGCAGCTCAAATGGACGATCCTGGGGCTCCTTGTATGGTTCTGCTTTATTAAGAGCATTGTTCCAGTCATGTTCGTAACTGATAAATATGGCTACGACTTTGGCTGGTTTATCTGCCTGTACCTCATTGCTGCTTATATCAGAAAATATGACGTGGTACTTTTTTATAACGCAAAAAGGAGCGGGCTTGTATTTGTCTTTTCCTGCCTTATGATCTTTGCTATGACGGTGATGCTTCATTACATCAATCTTAAGACTGGACGATTCAACTACTATGCCACAGTTCCAACGCATCTTAACTTTTTCTTTACCTTAACAGGATCTTTGGGCCTGTTTTCATTTTTCAGGTTCTACAGGATGAAAGAGGGAAAGCTTGCAGATGTAGTCAGGTTCCTTGGTCCACTTACCTTTGGTGTGTACCTTGTTCACATGCATCTTGAGATAAGGGACAGGTGGGTTGTGTGGATGGAGCATCTTTTTGGAGAGGTTCCAACTGGCAGTGTGATAATGTTTGCATGGCATTATGTAAGGTCGATAGTGATCGTATTCTTTGCAGGAGTTTTTGTGGACTGGATAAGGAAGATCATTTTTGATTTCCTTGGAAGAGTCCTTCATGATACATGGCTGTTTAAAAAGCTAAGACAGTGGGACAAGGATCTATGCTAAAAACTTTCAGGAGTTATTTTTACAACTTCAAAAAATATCAGGCTCCCTTGGAAAAGTATCTCTTTCCGCTGATACTACTGCTTTATCCGCTTGTCGGAGTATCTCAGGGACTTGATATCACAGATACTACCTATGGGCTCTCGAACTATGAGTTCCTTCCGGTAATAGATCCCATGTGGGGACTTTCTACCTTCCTTGCCAATGTCACAGGAAGGGCCATCATGAAGCTGCCCTTTGCAGGAACAATGCTGGGAATGAGCATATATTGCAGCTTTATCATCAGCCTTATCGCGTTGATATCCTACTATGTGCTTCAGAAATGGATGCCAGGCTGGATGATCTTTATTGGAGAGTTTATCAGCTTAAGCCTTTGTTGGTGTCCCAGGGTTATTTTGTATAACTACTTAACTTACCTGTTTTTTACATTGGGGCTTTTGTGTCTCTTTCTTGGAATGTTTGAGTGGGAGAGGCAAAATCTGTTCCTTGTTCTTGCAGGAATCTGCCTTGGTCTTAATGTTATGGTCAGATTTCCAAACATTGTGGAGACTGCTCTTATTCTTGTTTTGTGGTTTTATCAGATAGTTACTGGCGGAAAGTTTTTAGAGACTGTTAAAAAGACGCTTTCCTGCATTGGCGGATTTCTTATAGGTATTGCATTACCACTTCTTATCATCAGTGGAATGTACGGACCAACTGCCTATTTTAATATGATCGGATCACTATTTGGAATGACAGAGGGAGCTTCTGACTACACAGCGTCAGGAATGATCGCATCCATCCTGTCAGCCTACGGCACCACGTTAAAAGATATGGTCATCATGTTACCCTGCGTGGCAGCAGGCATTATCATGTTCAATCTCCTGCCGGGCAGATATGTTTTGGGAAAAAAACTTTTGTACATAGCAGGGCTTTTGGTACTTGTCAGATACTATTTTGCAGGCGGGGTATTTACCAGAAATTACCGCTATTATGACTCCATGTTCCAGGCGGCTATGATGTTTGTGATAATCGCTGTTGTCCTTTCTGTGATCGGATCTACCGGAGTCCTTAATGGCAACAAACAGGAACAGACCCTTGCTTTTGCCGCGCTTATGGTCATCCTTATAACGCCCATAGGCAGCAACAACTATACATTTCCTGTTATCAACAACCTTTTCTTTGTGGCTCCTGTGACCTTATGGCTCCTTAGAAGGCTGATGTTCAGGCTTGGAGAAAGTGATCACCATTTCCCCTGGCAGGCAATGGTCACAATGGTGATAATAGTTTTGGCGATCCAGGGAACTCTTTTCCACATTAACTTTGCATTCCTTGACGGAGATGGCGGAGAAAAGAGAGATGGATGCGTCAATGTGCCAAAGGTTTCCTCCATGGCTACCACTGCCTACAACGCAGACTCTGTAAATGAGCTGTACAGGGCGCTTGAGGAAAAGAATCTTCTGGATAAAAAAGCTATTTTCTTTGGTGAAGTGCCGGGACTTGCCTACATCTTTGACATTGAGCCTGCAATAAATACTGTTTGGCCGGATCTTGACAGCTACAGCACTTCAAAGTTCAGTGATGAGCTTTTAAGGGTTTCAGGTTTAGGGGGAGACGCTCCTGTGATCATCATGGGGTGTAACCTGCCTGAATATGCCAACATCGACGCCAAAAAAGATGTTTTGATGGACTATATTGCTTCCAATGATTATAATAAGGTTTTTGAGAGTGACAGATTTATGGTTTATGTCCCTTTGAACTAACAGTAAGGAGTAATTAAGGATTTATGGAAGATACAAAGAAGAAAGATATTTTTGACAAGATAATGTCTTTGCCTGTTCTGAATATATTCGAACCATTTTATACCAAGCACAAGGAAGGGCTTATGTACCTCTTTTTCGGAGGCCTGACATTTTTCCTGAGTCTGTTCCTGTTCTGGTTCATGGACAGCGTGATGCACATCAACGAGGTTATCAACAACTCAATTGACTGGGTAATATGCGTTGCATTCCAGTTCTTTACCAACAGAACCTGGGTGTTTGACGGTAAGGTTGATAACACTAAGGACTTCCTTAAGCAGGCAGGTTCTTTTACAGCAGGAAGGCTGTTTACCCTTGTAGTTGAGGATGTACTGATCTTTATCTTCATTACTTTGCTTGCATGGCCCAAGATGCCAGTTAAGCTTGGAGCAACGTTTGTAGTAATAGTTCTGAACTATGTTATAAGTAAGCTTATTGTTTTTAGGAAAAAAGACTGAAACACCAAAGGTATTTATAGGAGGAAGATAAATGCGTATAAATTTTAATGTACCACCTTATACAGGATGCGAGTTTGATTACATAAAAGAGTGTGTAGAGGCGCAGAAGATCTGTGGCGATGGTAAATACACGGCCCTTGATAATGAGTGGATCGAGAAAAAAACAGGGGTATCAAAAGCTCTTTTGACAACATCATGCACCCATGCAACAGAGATGGCTGCTATACTTGCTGAGATCAAGGAGGGAGATGAAGTTATCATGCCTTCATACACCTTCGTTTCAACAGCCAATGCATTCGTGCTTAGAGGTGCCAAGGTGGTATTCGTTGATATCAGACCTGACACCATGAATATCGATGAAAAGCTGATCGAACAGGCAATCACTCCTAAGACAAGAGCAATTGTTCCGGTTCACTACGCAGGAGTTGGCTGCGAGATGGATACCATCATGGATATTGCCAAGAGACACAACCTCATTGTAATTGAGGATGCAGCTCAGGGCGTTATGGCAAGCTACAAAGGAAAAGCCCTTGGCTCTATTGGTGATTTTGGTAACTACAGCTTCCACGAGACCAAGAACTACAGTATGGGTGAAGGCGGAGCGCTGCTTCTGAGGGATGAGACCTATGTAGATAACGCCATCATCATTCGTGAGAAGGGTACTAACAGGACACTTTACAAGCTTGGCAAGGTTGATAAGTACAGCTGGATCATGCCAGGTTCTTCATTCCTTCCAAGTGATATGAACGCCGCATATCTCTATGCTCAGCTTCAGAAGGCAGATGAGATCAATAACGACAGATTAGATCATTACAACAGATACATGGAGGCTCTTACACCACTTAAGGAGAAAGGCCTCATTGAACTTCCTTTTGTGCCAGAAGAATGTCAGCACAATGCGCACATGTTCTACATCAAGTGTAAGGACTTTGAGGAGAGACAGGGACTTATCAAGTATCTTACAAGTAACGACATCCTTCCTGCTTCTCATTATGTACCTCTTCACTCTTCAAAGGCTGGACTTAAATACAGCGAATTCAGAGGAGAAGACAGATACACAACCAAAGAGAGCGAGAGACTCTTAAGACTTCCTATGTACTACAAGCTTACCAATGAAGATATTGACGAGGTGGTTATGAGGGTCAAGGAGTTCTACAAGTTTAACTGATAGGAGCCTTTGCATGGAAAAAAAGCCCTTTAACATGAACTACATAGCTTCAGCTGTTTTAGTGCTGCTTGTTCTTGTTCTGGTAGCTTTTCTTGGCGACTTTTACTTTGACCTTAATGACGATGTCCTGATGAAGGATATATTATCGGGAGCATATACAGGAGTTCCCGAAGGACACAACATACAGATGCTGTACCCAATAAGCGCCTTTATTGCTCTGCTCTACAGAGTTTACAGGGGCCTTGACTGGTACGGCATTTTTCTGTGCATAAGTCAGTTTGGCTGTATGTTTATTCTGTTTTGCAGAGTATTAAAGGCGTGTGGGGATAAAGTAGTAAAGATCTTAGCTGCAGCCCTCATTGCTGCGTTTTTTACCGGCGGGATACTGTCCCATCTTTTGTTTGTGCAGTACACCTTTACCTGCGGACTTCTTTCAGCTACTGCTGCGTTTCTAATAATGACCCACGATGAGGACAAAAAATGGGATCTCATACCGGCTGTTTTACTTATTGTGATCGCCTATCTGCTGAGGTCTGAGATGCTTCTTTTGACCCTTCCGATAGTTGGAGTGGGTATACTTATAAGGTTTTGCCTCTCAAGGGTACTTATCTGTGACCGCTACCACGAAGGGATTTTAGTTTCCACCTATGGGGAAAAGAAATGTCTCTTTAAAAAGTATGTGCTGTTATGTCTTGCGATCATCCTTGGGCTTATCGTATCGACGCTATGGCACAGGGCGGCATACAGCTCACAAGGCTGGAAAGAGTTTAATGCTCTGTTTGATGCAAGGACAGAGCTTTATGATTTTCAATATATTCCGGAATACGCTGATAACAAAGAGTTCTATGACTCCATAGAGCTTTCAGAGCCAGAGCAGGAGCTTTTGGTCAATTACAACTTCGGTATCGACGATGATATAAACACCGAGGTCCTTAGATCTGTAGCTGAGTATGCAGACAAACTAAAGACTGATGAGGTCCCTCTTTTTACAAGGCTCACTCAGTCTGCTGTGCTTTATCTGTACAGGTTAAGACATGTTGCATATCAAAAGAGCTATGAATACCCTATGACAGATGCACCTCTTAACATTGTCGCAGGAATACTGTATTTGGGAATGATAATTTTGTCGCTCCTTTCCAAAGACAAAAAGAAAGCGAAGTTATCACTGTTTCTAATATTCCTGCTCTTTGCCTGCAGGACAACTCTCTGGCTTTACATCATAGTAAGAGGCAGAGACCCTATAAGGATCACCCATCCTTTGTATATAATGGAGATGGCAGTTTTGCTTGGGATGATGCTGGATTGGCAAAAAGAGAAAAAGCCGGTTTTAATTGCAACCTTTGCAGCTGCTTTAATTGCATTTTTGGCCTTCATCCCAAACCAGGTAAGTGTTATCGGTGATGAAATGGCCCAGAGAGACAAGATGCGCATACACTACGATGCTCTCTATGAATATTTTGATGAGCATCCGGATGACTTTTATTTTGTAGATGTTTATACCTCCGTTTCCGCGACGGATGGAGATGAAAAGACCTTTTCCGAGAAGATGTTCAGGGACGTGGACAATTCTTTTGCAGCTCACGACATCATGGGAGGCTGGGCAAGTAAGAGCCCTCTTTACTACAAAAAGATAAAAAGCATGGGATTTTCGTCCATGCAGGATGCTATACTTAAGGACAATGTCTATGTGGTGTCCAAGACAGTTAATGATGTAGACTGGCTTTTGGACTACTATCTTGATAAAGGAATTAACGTAGAGATCAGCAAGATAGATACTGTCAGCGATGTATTTGTTATTTATAAGGTTAAAGAAGTAAGTTAAATTGGAGAAGAGATGAACGAAAAAGATCTGTTTATGGAAGGCGACCTTATAAGGTTAAGGCCAATAACTGAGGATGATTTTCCACTTATTGTTAAGTGGCGCAATAACGAGAACGTAAAGAAGAACTTTATCTACAGGGAAAAGTTCAACTTAGAGGGCCAGAAAAAGTGGAAAGAGACAATGATAGATACTGGAAGGGTCATCCAGTTCATCATCTGCGAAAAAGACAATGGTGACAGACCTGTTGGAAGTGTCTACTTAAGAGATATAAACAGGGAAAAAGCCTCTGCAGAATACGGAGTGTTTATTGGTGAAGACGATGCCCAGGGCAAGGGCTATGGCAACGAGGCAGCTCTTATGATGACTGAGTTTGCTGAAAAGACCATGTCACTTAAGGAACTGATACTCAGGGTATTTGTCTATAATGTAAATGCAATAAAGAGCTATGAAAATGCCGGCTTTGTAAGGACAGAATACCTGCCAGCCGTGGAGTGCAGCGACGGTTATAAAGGTGATATGATAATGATGAAAAGATCGTTTCAATAGAGAGGGATCAGATGAGTATGAAGATGATAAGCTTCGTTATTCCCTGCTACAGATCAGAGAATACACTTGAGGCGGTTGTTGATGAAATAGAACAGACCATGACAGGTTTAGGTGGATACAGCCACGAGATAATCCTTGTCAATGACGGTTCTCCCGATGACACCTGGGGAACCATTAAAAAGGTTGCAGAAAAAAGAAATGATATCGTTACCGGTATAAATCTTGCAAAAAACTTTGGTCAGCACTCAGCCCTTATGGCAGGACTTAATACTGCAAAAGGGAATATAGTGATCTGTCTTGATGATGATGGTCAGACTCCTGCAAATGAGGCAGGTAAGCTTATTGATGCCATCGAAAACGGAGCAGATGTAGCCTATGCAAGATACAGTCACAAGAAACACAATCTCTTTCGCAATTTCGGAACAGCCATGAATGAGTGGATGGCAAGTGTGATGATAGGTAAGCCCAAGGATCTTTATGTCTCAAGCTATTTTGCTGCTAAGAAGTTTGTAGTAGACGAGATGGTGAAGTACGAAGGCTCTTACCCCTACGTTATAGGTCTTGTGCTCAGGACCACAAAAAATATTGTCAATGTTGATGTTACACACAGAAGAAGAGAGGTAGGCGAGAGTGGATATACCTTATCCAAGCTCTTTGGCCTGTGGATCAATGGCTTTACAGCTTTTAGTATTAAGCCGCTCCGTATAGCAACACTCTCAGGATTTGTTTTTGCATTCTTTGGATTCCTTTATGGCATATATACGGTCATCAAGAAATTCGTTTATCCTGTAGCGCCCATGGGATTTGCTGCACTTATGAGCGCGGTCATGTTCATCGGCGGAATGCTGATGCTGATGCTTGGAATGATAGGTGAGTACCTTGGAAGACTCTACATATCACAGAACAAAAATCCTCAGTACGTGATCCGGGAGACAACTCGTGATGAAAATAAATAAAGAAAACACACTGGCCTGGCTTATGTCAGGCTTGTTTGGCATTTTGGCTGGTGTTTTTTTGACCTTCGGATATCAGCTGGAAACCTTTGACTCAATAAATATTTCAGACAAAAATGCAATGTTTGTAATGCTGGCACTGATGATCATCGTGACAGTGGACACAAGATATGTGTGGAGAAACTATGACCTTACAGGGGATGGAGCCAAGCTCTTTGGCATAGTGAGGGTTCCAAAGAAGGGCAGCGATAAAGAGTTTTCAAAAAGAGATTTTTTCATAAACTTTGCATCTTTGGTAGTGCTCTGCATTCCGGTATTTCTTGCGGAATTTCCTGGCTTTTTTGTATATGACGCCCAGGAGGAGCTAAATGAAGTTCTGACAAGGAGCTTTTCAACTCATCATCCACTTCTCCATGTCCTTCTTCTTGGGGGAACCATAGCTTTATTCCATAAGATAAGCGGCTCCTGGAATTTGGGAATAGCAGTGTATGTGCTGATCCAGATGCTGCTTATATCAGCTATCTATGCATACGTGGTGACTTACCTTCAGAAAAAGGCAATATCAAAAAGAGCAAGGATACTGTGGCTCTTGTTTTATGGACTGTTTCCAACAATTGTCATGTACACCCTGTGCTCCTGTAAAGATGGACTTTTTTCGGGATTTCTTTTACTTATTACAGTTTTCCTAATAGAGCTTGTGGAGGATCCTGATAGCTTTTTAGGAAACAGGAAAAAGGTTGTCCTTTTCGTGCTTTCATGTGTCCTGATGCCATTATTCAGGCACAACGGCTTTTATGCATACCTGGTTTTTGTGCCCTTTGCACTTATTTATTTCAGAAAAAAGCTTAAGCCCCTTCTTGCGACAGTACTGATCCTGCCTGTGGTTTTATATCTTGTTATATCAGGAATCTTATCAGGCCTTTTTAGCTCTGAGATCACCCATCATCAGGAGATGCTCACAGTGCCAATAATGCAGCTTGCAAGGGTGTATTCCTACGATGGTGAGTCTCTTTCTGATGAAGACAAGGCAGTTATAGAGAGCTATATCCCAAAAGAAAACCTTGATAAGTACACACCAAGAGTGTCGGATCTTGTAAAGCTGGGATTTAACAATGAGCTCTATGAAAAAGATAGCGCCGCTTTCTGGAAGGTGTGGCTTAAGGTGTTTAAAGAGCATCCCCTTGCCTGTGTAAATGCCTGGATGCTCACTAGCTATGGCTACTACTATCCGCCGGCTATCATCAATGTCTACAAGGGAAATACAGTTTTTTCCTTTACCTACGATGAGAGCTCCTACTTTGGATATGAGGTTGAGCCTCCGGGAGAGAGAAAGAGCCTTATTCCGGCAATTGATAAGTTCTACAGATATATCTCAATTGGAAGCTTTCAGAATGATGCCACATTTTTACGTTTGTTCTTTAATCCAGGGCTGTATCTGTTTATTTACATGTATGTATTTGCCTACAGGCTTTCAAAACGGAAGTTTTCAAGAGTGCTGCCATTTCTTCCCATGGTGCTGACTTTCTGTACCGTGCTTTTAGGTCCAACGTACCTGATAAGATATGTGCTGTATCTATGGACCTGCCTTCCGCTCCTTTCTGTGACTGGTGGGGCGGTCAAGGGCTCTGCACTTGTTTGATTAAGAACTTAAGGTGTGTTATCATACTATGATGCACTAACTGTGCACAGTTACATAGAAGGAAATCATAATGAGAAAAGTTATCAGCAAAAGCACAGCGATCAAGGCTGTAGTGCTTATTTTTGCATTAATTGGAATACTTACTGTCTTTCCTGCAAGGCTCTATTCAAACATATGGCAGGCGACCGGCGGCGGAGAGGTGACTTCGGATACACTGGAGGTGCACTATGAGCAGCAGACAGTCATGCAGGAATTTGTGAGTCAGTATGAGCGCTTAAGTTCTGTAGATATTTATATATCGAATGTGGAAAGAGGCCGATATATAGGTCTTGCTCTTCTTGACGAAAACGGGGTTTCTGTATTCAAGGCTTATGTAGACACAGAAGGCTTAACTATACCAGGATATGTCAATGTTCCCATGGAAGTTAACACTGAGGTGGGCAAGAACTACACTATCAACATGATCCCTGTAAGATCCAAATATTATGTGGGGACTGAAACTGTAGTTAGCGCTGATTCCTACCTTGGAAAGCTCTACATGGATTATGCAGCCATTGAGACAGAGCATCTGGCAGCAAGATATAACTACAGAGTGCCCATATCAAAAGCAATTTCTTTAATGTGGATTGCAGGGATTGCCGCTTTTGCAGCTCTCATCTGCCTTTTGACAGATCTTTTTTATAAAAAGAATACTGAGAAGAATACCATTCATACAGTGGCAGAGGTCCTTAAGGTTGTTGGTAACCCTGTTGCCGGCATTGTTTTCATCACTCTTATGGTGATGGTATTCCCGCTTAAGATCTTTGACTCAAGGCCTTTAGACATTGCTTTTTATGAGCTGGGGCTTATCATAACCGCAGCCATCGTCTTCTATGCCATAAACCACAAGGTTGTGACTCACGACATTGGTGTTTCTTTCTGGCAGACCCTTAAGAATGAAGACAGACTACAGTACGTGCTCATCATGCTGTGCATAGCCATGGGAATCTGGTATGCGTCAGATTATATGAATGGTCTCTACGATATTTTCCACTACATTTCAGAGACCCATATGACCATCTGGTTATTACTTGGCATCATATTGACCTTTAAGATAAGTGAAGTTTTAAATATCCCTAATCTTCTGTGGATACTGGCTTCTTCAATTTACGGAATATACTACTACGGCGTAAACAAGATCGCTGAAACGGAAAAAGAGGCTGACCTTGATAATCTTGTCCTTAGATGCAGGATCATCATAGTTATCCTTGCCGGAGTCCTGGTCATCAACTTTATAAGGCTCATTCTGGGAGCGATCAAAAAGAAAAAGGTGTCAGTGCGCCCAAGTGCTTTCGGAGTAATACTGGCTGTATTTTTTGTGGCTCTTATCGCTTTGCGCAACACCAGGCAGTGGGGCATATCATTAGTTCTTTTGTTTACCTGTCTGTATATAAGACTTGCTGTCTGGGACAAGAAAAAGGATTATTATAAGATCCTTTCAGGCGGACTTATGCTGAACTTTGGCATATCCATGGTATTTAGCCTGATGCACAGATATTTTGCAGGATATATGCTTGGAAGATTTGGATTCCTTTTCCATACAGTTACAGTTACAGCTGAGTACCTGACCTTTATGGGTGCCGTTGCAACAGTGATGCTTACAGTTAAGATCATTTCTCTTCCTAAGGGGTGCAGTCTCAAGGATATGGTGATCATTGCATGGAAAGAGATCGTGCTTTTTGGATTTATCATGTCCTATGCGATCTTCACAGTTTCAAGAACAGCTTACCTTGCAATAATTGTTTCAACACTTTTGGTTCTCTGCGTGGCTATTTCATATTACAGGAAGCAGTTCTTAAGGATCGTCGGAATGTTTGTACTGTCTCTTGTTTTATGCTTCCCTGCAGCATTTACTCTTCAGAGGATCATTCCAACCATTGTGGCAGATCCTGTATTCTATCTCATTGATGATACAGATGAGTTTGTAAGAGGCGGAGCTGACTGGGATAGCACTAACTTTATGTGCGTTGAGAGATTTGTGAATCTTTTTGAAGACAAGATACTGGGAATGGATGCGGGAACCTATGAGTATCCTATTGATGTAAACAACTATGATATGAAAGGCACTGGGGAGCCATTATATGACATGTATGGTTATCCATATGAAACCAGCCTGGAAAACCCCAATAGTCCAAACTACGATGAGGATATATACGGATATAACACCACAGAAGATGCATCAGACCTTCTGGCGGCAGCAGGATTTACAAGGGCAGAATACCACATGCTTCTTGAAGAGATGGCCAGTTACATTGACTATGACAATGCACTGGATGTGATCTCCAATGGACGTATCACAATTTTTAAGTCCTATATATCAGAGCTGAACATGTGGGGACACGATGAAATGGGAGCCATGCTTCCTACTGGAGAGATAGCTCTCCATGCCCACAACACATTCCTGCAGGTTGCATATGACCACGGAATCGTGGGAGGTGTGCTTTTTGCACTGACGATGATATCTGCATTTGTTTCATCGCTTATTTACTTTAAGAACAACAGAGAAAAAGAGATGCTCTCTTTGGTGACCTGTGCGGTGATAATAGGCTTTGCTGTTGCAGGTATTTCTGAGTGGGTATTCCATTATTGCAATCCTATGACAGTAGCACTTATGCTCTCTATTGCTCCATTAACGTTTAAGGCACAAGAAAATGAATAAGAAAAAAGAACCATTTAACTTTGCAAAACTATATAGAAGAACAGGACTCATTTTCTACGATGTGGTAAGTATCGTGGCGGCCAGCTTTGTGGCAATCCTTATGAGATATGAGTTTGTGATCAGAAACGTTCCGGATTACTATCTGGATTCCATAATAGCGTTTCTCCCAATCAATATAATTGTGACTCTCATTGTGTTTTACCTGTTTAAGCTATATGACAGCCTCTGGGCCTACGCAGGAGAGCGGGAGATGCAAAATCTCGTTATGGCCTGTGTTATCTCTGGTGTCATCAATGCCATAGGACTTCAGTTCTTTAAATTCTATGAGCAGGCTGTACCCCAGAGCTATTATTTCCTGTACACCTTTATCCTGATAACAGCTATTTTTGTCAGCAGATTCTCCTACAGGTTTTTCAGGAGTAAAAAGAATCAGGCTGTAAACAAGAATAACAGCAAGGCAGTGATGGTGATCGGTGCCGGAGAGGCTGCCAACATCATCATCAAGGATATTATCACCAGTAATTACTCCACTATGTCTGTTAAGTGCATCATCGACGATGATACCAACAAGTGGGGCAAATATATTCAGGGTATCCGCGTAGTTGGCGGAAGAGACAAGATAGTAGAGTGCGCAGATCTTTATGATATAGATGAGATCATAGTTGCAATCCCATCTGTGTCAAGGCAGGAACTGAAAAAGATCCTTGATATCTGTAAGAACACAAACTGCAAGCTTCGTTCTCTTCCCGGGATGTATCAGCTTGTAAATGGCGAAGTAAACGTATCCCGT
Organism: Butyrivibrio sp.; assembly: GCA_015056565.1. GTDB lineage: Bacteria > Bacillota > Clostridia > Lachnospirales > Lachnospiraceae > Butyrivibrio. Next base: position 46,014 of record SVGB01000003.1, on the reverse strand, counting down.
CTTCGCGACGTGGAGGTTGAGGATCTTCTTGGAAGAGATCCAATAACTGTAGATCTGGATTCCATTGCAGGGTACGTAAGTGGCAAGACCATACTTGTAACAGGTGGCGGCGGATCCATAGGTTCTGAGCTTTGCAGACAGGTCGCAGGCCACAACCCAAAGCGCCTTATAATTGTTGATATTTATGAAAACAACGCCTATGAGATCCAGCAGGAGCTTAAGTACAAGTACCCTGATATGGACCTTGTGGTGCTGATCGCATCAGTTAGAAATACAGTCCGCATCAACAATATCTTTGAAAAATACAAGCCAGATATTGTCTATCATGCGGCAGCTCACAAGCATGTACCTCTTATGGAGGACAGCCCTAACGAAGCTATCAAGAACAACGTATTTGGTACCTGGAAGACCGCTATGGCAGCTGCAACCAATGGCTGCAAGAAGTTTGTAATGATATCCACAGACAAGGCTGTTAATCCCACAAACATCATGGGAGCCAGCAAGAGGATCTGTGAGATGATCATCCAGACCTTTAACAAGCACTATGACACAGAGTTTGTGGCTGTAAGATTTGGTAACGTTCTAGGATCCAACGGCTCAGTTATACCTCTTTTCAAAAAGCAGATAGCTGCCGGAGGACCTGTTACGGTAACAGACCCTAACATCATCAGATACTTTATGACCATATCTGAAGCCGTATCCCTGGTGCTTCAGGCTGGAGCCTTTGCAAAGGGCGGAGAGATATTTGTCCTTGATATGGGAGAACCGGTTAAGATCCTTGATCTGGCAGAGAACCTTATAAAGCTTTCCGGCTACAAGGTTGGCGAGGACATAAGGATTGAATTTACAGGCCTTCGCCCTGGAGAGAAGCTCTATGAGGAGATGCTCATGGACGAGGAGGGACTTCAGGATACAGCCAACAAGATGATCCACATAGGTAAGCCAATAGAGATGGATGAGATGAGATTCTTTTCACAGCTTGAAAAGCTAAATGAGGCTGCAAAAGAGGAATCTCCCAAGATCCGGGATATGGTAAAAGAGATCGTTGAAACCTATCATCCTGATGTTCACAGATACACAATGACAAGAGAGAGAAGAGAGGCCCTTCAGAAGACCGCGGAGGATATCAATGGAAATTAAACCTTTTGAGACAAAGCTTTACCTTTCATCACCAACTATGCACGGTGAGGAGATCAAATACATCCAGGAGGCCTATGACACCAACTGGATGTCAACGATTGGAAAAAATATAAATGAATCCGAGAAAATGGTTGCAGAAAAGATCGGATGCAAGGCAGCAGTAGCTCTTTCTTCAGGAACAGCAGCTCTTCATCTTGCCATCAAGCTTGCAGGTGAAAAGCTATACGGTCAGCCAAAGGCAAGCCACGGCGTCCTTGAAGGGAAAAAGGTATTCTGCTCTGACATGACCTTTGACGCAACTGTTAATCCTGTTGCCTATGAGGGCGGTGAAGCTGTATTTATCGATACTGAGGCTGATACCTGGAACATGAGTCCCAAGGCCCTTGAGAAAGCCTTTGAGATCTACCCTGAAGTAAAGATGGTTGTGGTTGCACACCTTTACGGAACTCCAGGCAAGATCGGCGAGATAAGGCAGATCTGTGACAAGCACGGAGCCCTTATCGTAGAGGATGCTGCTGAGTCTTTTGGCGCCACCTACGAAGGAAAGCAGACTGGTCTTTTTGGAGATGTAGGAGTTATCTCTTTTAACGGAAATAAGATCATCACTGGATCAGCAGGAGGAATGCTGCTGACACAGTCCCTTGAGGATGCTGACAAGATCAGGAAGTGGTCAACCCAGAGCAGGGAAGATGCGCCCTGGTACCAGCACGAGGAACTTGGCTACAACTACAGAATGAGTAACGTCATAGCAGGTGTTGTAAGAGGACAGCTTCCGCATCTTGAAGAGCACATTGCTCAGAAAAAAGCTATCTACAACAGGTACAAGGAGGGATTTAAAGACCTTCCTGTTTCAATGAATCCATTTGACGAAAAGAAATCAGAGCCTAACTTCTGGCTTTCATGCCTGATCATAGATAAGGACGCAATGTGTAAACAGGTAAGGGGTGAGAAAGACGTTTTATATGTGTCCGAGCCAGGTAAGAGCTGCCCCACAGAGATCCTTGAGGCTATAACAGCTCTTAATGCAGAGGGAAGACCCATCTGGAAACCAATGCATATGCAGCCCATTTATCGCTCAAATCCTTTCATCACAGAGCAGGGCAACGGAAGAGCAAGAAGCAATGCCTATATTGATGAAGGAACTATCCTTGATGTAGGCATGGATATCTTTGAAAGAGGCCTTTGCCTTCCAAGTGATAACAAGATGACGCCTGAGCAGCAGGATGTGATCATTGAGATAGTAAAGAGATGCTTTCAGTGAAACACGCTTATAAAGGACCCTACGAAAAGTTCATAAAGAGATTCCTGGACTTTGTCCTTTCGCTTGTCGGGCTGCTGGTTCTAAGCCCCGTTATGCTAATAACAGCGCTTTTGGTGAGAGTAAAACTCGGAAGTCCGGTGCTGTTTAAACAGCCAAGACCCGGCAGGAATGAGAAGGTCTTTAACCTGTACAAGTTCCGCACCATGACAGATGAAAAAGATGCGGACGGAAACCTTCTTCCTGATGAGGACAGGCTCACGGGATTTGGAAAGAAACTCAGAAGCACCAGTATTGATGAACTTCCCGAGCTTATCAACATCATAAAGGGAGATATGGCAATTGTAGGTCCAAGGCCGCTTCTTGTCAGATACCTTCCGAGATACAACGAGCATCAGAAGAGGCGACATGAGGTAAGGCCGGGCTTTACGGGACTGGCTCAGGTGAACGGCCGCAATTCCATATCCTGGGAAGAGAAGTTTGACTGGGATGTAAAGTATGTTGATAACATCACATTTTTAGAGGATCTGAAAATCCTCTTTGCCACAGTCGGAGTGGTCCTTGGCCACAAGGGCATCAGTTCGGGCACCTCAGCAACCATGGAGGAATTCATGGGAAGTGAGTCCTCTGATGCATCCGATAAGGAGCAGTAATAACAGAAATAATACAAGGGATGAATATGAGCGAAATTAGAATTCTCTTTACCGGTGTAGGCCGCAGGATAGAGCTTCTGCAGGCATTCAGGAATGCTGCACTGGTCCTTGACAAAAAACTTAAGATTTACGGGGCAGATATGGCGGGGACCGCTCCCGCTCTTGCTTATTGCAATTTTGCAAGAAGAGTGGTTGCCATGAAAGATCCCGGATACATAGATAATCTTCTGGATATATGTAAAAAGGATGAGATCACGCTGCTTATACCCACAATTGACACGGATCTTCTGGTCCTGTCTGAGAATCGTGAGAAATTTGAGGCAATCGGCACTAAGGTTCTCATATCCGATCCGGACAAGATAAGGATCTGTCGTGACAAGAATAACACTTCAAGCTTCTTTGTAGAGTGCGGCCTTTTGGCTCCGATGCCGGTCAATGACGTGGCAGCGTATAAAGGCGGCTTTCCTGCATTTATAAAGCCCAAGGATGGCAGCAGTTCCATCAATGCCTTCAAAGTGGAAAACGCGCAGGACCTTGAGATGTATGCCCGTCAGGTTGAAGATTACATCATTCAGCCCTTTGTATCGGGAAGAGAGTACACCATTGATGTTTTCTGCGACTTTGACGGAAGACCGATTTCCATTGTGCCCAGAGAGCGTATTCAGGTAAGAGCAGGAGAAGTTTTAAAGACTCAGATATTCATGGATGAGACCATGATAAAAGAAGCAGAGGTAATCTGTGAGAAGTTCAGACCAAGAGGGCCGATAACGGTCCAGCTTATAAGAGATGAAAAGACCGGAAAAGATTATTTTATAGAGATCAACCCCAGATACGGCGGAGGTGCTCCACTGTCCATGAAGGCGGGAGCAAGAAGTGCAGAATATGTGCTGGAGATCCTTGATGGCGAGGCGGCACATCGAAGCACTGCCATTTCAGACAGTGCAATTTACAGCCGCTTTGATGAATCTGTGTGCCTGAGCGAAGGCACCGGGTGCGTTAAGGCTGTGATCTTTGACCTTGATGATACACTTTACCCCGAGAAAGACTATGTAAGGAGCGGCTACAAGGCAGTGGCAAAACACCTCGGCGACGATGCTTATGCCGACAGGCTTTATGAGCTCTTTGAAGAGGGACAGCCTGCCATTGACACATTGCTGTCTGAGATCGGAAGGATGACTGATAAAGAGAGCGCTCTTGATGTATACAGAAGTCACAAGCCGGATATCTCCCTCTATCCCGAAATGAAGAAAGCCCTTGAAACCTTAAGGATGAGGGGCATAAAGATTGGCATCATCACCGACGGAAGACCTGCCGGACAGAACAACAAGATTGATGCTCTGGGGCTTAGAGAGATGGCAGATGACATCATCATCACCGATGAGCTTGGAGGAATACCGTTCAGAAAGCCCTGCGATATCGCTTTCCGCATCATGCAGACCAGATTCAGGCTTCCGGCTGAAGAGATCATTTATGTCGGAGACAATATGACCAAGGACTTTGCTGCACCTATGCAGCTTGGCATGAAGTGCCTTTGTGTTAAGAATCCTGACGGACTCTATTATACCGAGGAAGAGTCCATGTTCTTTGATACATGCGATCATTCAGAGGTTTACGAGATGCTCTGCGATCGCAAGACAAAAGCTGTGGCTTCTAAGGAGGAATTATGAAAAAGGCTCTGATTCTTGCCAATTCTTCCGCGGGACTCTATGACTTCAGGAATGAGATCCTGACAGGCCTTAGGGATGAAGGGTACGAGGTTGTCATCAGTCTTCCCGATGAGCTCAAGATAAAAGAGCTGAAGAACGAGGGATTTCGTATCGTTTATACTGAAATAAACAGAAGAGGAGTCAATCCGATTCAGGATATGGCTCTTTTCCGTGCTTATAAAGCCCTTATCAAAAAAGAGCAGCCGGACATTGTGCTGACCTATACAATAAAGCCCAATATTTACGGAGGATTCGCCTGCAGGAGACTGAAGGTGCCATATATTTCAACAGTTACCGGACTTGGCACTACATTTGAGCGCGGAGGGATCCTTTTAAAGCTCATAGTTACTCTGTACAAGGTTGCACTTAAGGACTGCAGATGTCTCTTTTTCCAGAATGAAGAGAACCGAAAGAAATTTGAAAACTGCGGTATCAGGGCAAGGAAGCATATCACCGTAAACGGAAGCGGCGTCAATCTACAAAAGCATTATCCGGAGGATTATCCGGGGCATAAGGATGATATAACAAGGTTTCTTTACATCGGCAGGATCATGAAGGAAAAAGGTATGGATGAATACCTGGAAGCTGCGCGCATCATCAGCAGCAAATATCCCGGGAAAGTGTCTTTTGCCGCTGCAGGATACTTTGACGATGATTATGAGTTGCGTGTAAAAGAGGCAGAGAAAGCCCACTACTTCAAGATGATACCTTTTGCACAGGATATTCATCCCTATATAAGGGAGGCGGATGCCATAGTTCATCCCTCTTACCACGAGGGTATGTCCAATGTCCTCATGGAAGCCTCGGCCACAGCAAGGCCGGTTATAGCATCAAACATCAGTGGATGCAAGGAGATTGTTGAGGACGGAGTATCCGGAATCCTGTTCGAACCCAAAAACCTCGATGCTCTGACAAAAGCCCTTTCCCGGTTCATGGAAATGGACACGGAGCACAGAAGAGAGATGGGAAAAGCCGCACGAAGGCACGTCGAGCAGAAGTTTGACAGGCGTAGTATAATATTGACGTATATTAATGAGATAAAACAGATTATCAAATAAATTCTGGAGGAAATAAAATGGATCTTTACGAGAAGCTCCTTGCTGGAGAAGAGAAACTTTCACTGGTAGGACTTGGTTATGTAGGAATGCCTATAGCAGTAGCTTATGCCAAGAAGATCAAGGTAGTGGGCTACGATTTCAATGCTCAGAAGGTTGAGCTTTACAAAAAAGGTATCGACCCAACAAGAGAAGTTGGTAATGATGCTATCAAGGAGACAACTGTAGAATTCACAGCTGACCCTGAAAAGCTCCGTGAGTGCAAGTTCCACGTAGTAGCTGTTCCAACACCTGTTAATGATGATCACACACCAGATCTTTCACCTGTTGAGGGAGCAAGCCACACACTTGGTAAGTACCTTACAAAGGGTTCAATCGTTGTATATGAGTCAACAGTATATCCTGGAGTTACAGAAGATATCTGCGTGCCAATCCTGGAGCAGGAGTCAGGCCTTAAGTGCGGTGTAGACTTCAAGGTAGGTTACTCACCAGAGCGTATCAACCCAGGTGACAAGGTTCACAGACTTGATACCATCACCAAGATCGTATCTGGTATGGATGAAGAGACACTTGATACAGTAGCTAAGGTTTACAGCCTGGTTGCTCTTGCAGGTGTATACAAGGCTCAGTCCATCAAGGTCGCTGAGGCAGCTAAGGTTATCGAGAACTCACAGCGTGATATCAACATCGCTTTCATGAACGAGCTTTCCATGATCTTCCACAGGATGGGGATCGACACCAAGAGCGTTCTTGAGGCAGCAGGCACCAAGTGGAACTTCCTTAAGTTCTTCCCTGGTCTTGTTGGTGGACACTGCATCGGCGTTGACCCTTACTACTTAACCTACAAGGCAGAGGAGCTTGGTTATCACTCACAGATCATTCTTTCAGGCCGCCGCATCAACGACGACATGGGCAAATATATTGCAGAATCACTGGTTAAGCGCCTTATTGCCAACGACATTCCTGTAAAGAATGCAAAGGTAGCTATTCTTGGCTTTACCTTCAAGGAGAACTGCCCGGATACACGTAACACCAAGGTTATCGACATCTACAACGAGCTTAAGGAGTATGGAATCACACCCGTAGTTGTAGACCCTCAGGCAGATTCAGATGAAGCTAAGCGTCTCTATGGCATTGAGTTTGATCCTATGGATTCTGTCAAGGATATGGATGCTGTGATCATGGCTGTTGCACATGAGGACTTCAAGGATTACAAGCCAGCTGACATTGCTAAGTTCTTCAATCCTTCACACAAGACAAAGGTCTTCATGGATATCAAGGGAATCTATGATATGAACGACTACAAGGCTCCAGAATTCGACTACTGGCGCTTATGACTGAGAGCACTTAATGAGGTTCTGTCGAGTTTAGTGCGAACGCCGTTCTGGCGAGCGTAGCGAGAGCAGAACTTCCTTGTTTAGGAGTAAATTATGGGATTTAAAGATTTAAAGTTTCCTGATGGCAGCGTCTTCCTTGTAACAGGCGGCGCAGGCTTTATTGGTTCAAACATCTGTGAGGCTCTTCTTGATATGGGCTACACAGTTCGTTGTATGGACAACCTTTCAACAGGACATATAGAGAATATACAGCCTTTTATGGAGAATCCAAGATTCACCTTCCTGGAGAAGGATATCCGCGATCTGGATGCCTGCATGGAAGCGACCAAGGGAGTAGACTTCGTACTTAACGAGGCTGCCTGGGGTTCAGTTCCAAGAAGTATTGAGATGCCTCTTTTATACGAGGAGATCAACATCAGAGGAACACTTAATATGATGGAAGCTTCAAGACAGAACGGCGTCAAGAAGTTCGTCTATGCTTCAAGCTCTTCAGTTTATGGAGATTCTACTGTACTTCCCAAGAAGGAGGGACAGGAGGGCAACGTCCTTTCACCCTATGCCCTTACCAAGAAGACTGACGAGGAGTACGGCAAACTTTACAAGAAACTCTATGGTCTTGATACCTATGGCCTTAGATATTTTAACGTATTTGGAAGACGCCAGGATCCTAACGGCGCATATGCAGCTGTTATCCCTAAGTTCCTTCGTCAGCTCATGCACGGCGAGACTCCTACAATTAACGGAGATGGCAAGCAGTCAAGAGACTTTACATATGTTGACAACGTTATCGAAGGAAACCTCCGCGCATGTCTTGCATCATCTGATGCTGCTGGAGAAGCTTACAACATCGGCGCAGGCGGAAGAGAATATCTTATCGATGTATATCATCATCTCACAGAAGCTCTTGGCGTAGATGTTGAGCCAATCTTTGGACCTCCAAGAGCTGGAGATATCAGAGATTCCAACGCTGACATTTCAAAGGCAAGAAACAACTTAGGATACGACCCATCATATGACTTCAAGGCAGGTATTGAGCTTGCTATTGAATGGTACAGGAACAATCTATGAGAATAGCAATTCGTATGGATGACATCACGCCAGACATGGACTGGAACAAGTTCAAGAGGTTCAAGAATCTTTTGGACGAGCACGACATCAAACCGCTTATTGGTGTGATCCCGGAAAACAGAGACAGAAGCCTTTCCAAGACAGAACCCAGGGAAGGTTTCTGGAATTATGTAAAAGAACTCCAGGAACACGGCTGGAAGGTGGCTATGCATGGCTACAACCACGTATATACCAACAAAAACCCAGGAATGTTTCCTATTGGAGATAAGTCTGAATTTGCCGGATTATCCTACGAAAGGCAATATGAGCTGATCAAAGAGGGAAAGCGCTCACTCCTTGCTAAGGGGATCGTTACAGACATCTTCATGGCGCCCTCCCACTCTTTTGATAAAAACACACTCAGGGCCCTCAAGGACAATGGCTTTTATATCGTTACTGATGGTTTTGGAATAGCGCCATTTAGGCAGAACGGAATGGTGTTCTACCCAATATCAGTAAACAGGTCCAAGGCTTTGGAAGATAAAAGAGATGGAATTGTCACCTTTGTATATCACGCAAACAGCATGAATGACAAGGATTTTGACAAGCTTGAGAAGCTCCTTCTTAGCGGAAAAGCTGTTTCCTACACTGAGTACAGCTGCATGGAGATAGTGGACAAGACCACTTTTGACAAGGCAAGTCAGTACCTGACAGCGAAGGCTAAGTACACTTATCTTCATCTTAGAAAAATTTTGGGGTAATGGTATGGAAGAAGGCTACGGTCAGATCAGAGTGCTCCACGTCCTTGGGGGACTAGGACTTGGAGGAGCTGAATGCAGAATAATCGATCTATATAGAAATATGGACAGGGACAAGATACAGTTTGATTTCCTTGTCCACTATTCACCTGAAAAAACAGGAAAGAAGAGTCCGACTTCTGATGAACTGATGGCAGTTCGAGAGCCGGACTATTTTGATAATAGCGTACATAAATTAGGGGGCAGGATATTCTGTCTTCCGAAGTTTACCGGTACCAATATTGTTGAGTACAAGTCTGCCATAAAGAGATTTTTTGATACTCACCAAAATGAGTGGAAGGTTGTCCAGGGCCACATGACAAGCACTGCGTCAATCTATCTTCCTATTGCCAAAAAGGCAGGGATACCTATCTGCATCGCCCACTCAAGAAGTGCCGGCGTAGACAATGGGATCAAGGGCTTTGCTACCAGGTTTTTCCGTACTCCTCTTCACAAGGAAGGCATAACTGATTACAATTTCGCATGCTCAAGTGAGGCGGGACTGTCAGTCTTTGGAAAAGAGCTTATGGATGCAGGAAGGGTCAAGATCATCCCCAATGCCATTGACCTTAAGCGCTTTGCCTACAACGAGGAAAAGAGAAATGCCATCAGACAGGAGCTTGGAGTATCAAATGCCATAGTCATCGGACATGTAGGCAGCTTTAGATATGCCAAGAACCATGAGTTTTTGCTAAATGTTTTTGCGCAGCTGACAAGGCTTCTTGATAACGACGATCTCAATCAGTACAGCATGATGCATGGCATGAAGATAAAGCTTCTTATGCTTGGAAGAGGTCCTTTGATGGAGGACATGATAAAACTTGCTGACAAGCTTCACATCAAGGATAGATGCATCTTTGCAGGAAACAAATCCAACGCCAGCGACTACTACCAGGCAATGGATTACTTCTGTTTCCCATCAAGATATGAAGGGCTTCCGGGAAGTGTTGTGGAGGCTCAGGCAGCAGGTCTTCAGTGTCTTGTTTCTGACACGATAACAAAAGAAGTGTGCGTAACTGAGCTGGTTTCAGTTCGCAGCATAACATCCCAGCCCAGAGACTGGGCAAGGAAGATCTTAGATGATCTGATGCTCAGGGAAGACTATCAGCCTGACGCACTTATGGAGGAGATCAAGGTCAACGAGACCTTTACCAAGATCGCAGGCGAGAGGCGTGAGAGCGTATTTGAAACAGAGGATGCTCCTGACATCGATATGCTGGATAATGGCACAGGGTTTGAAGCCCTGAACATCCCACAAGAAAATACCAGTCACCACCACAGAGCCATTGAGTATTCAATTGGAGACAGGGCTCAGAGCTCGGATTATATTTTAGGTAAGCTAAAGGCTGCGGGCTTTGATGTTAAGGCCCAGGCAAGGATGATGGCTTACTTTTATGAGAGAGGACATTTTTAATGGGTTTGGAAAAGAAGAAAAACCTTATGCTGATGGTGCCCATGCTTCATCAGGGAGGTTTTGAGAGAGTCTGTGTCAAGACTGCAAGACTCATGGAGCAGTACTACAATGTTTATATTCTTATATTCAGCTCCAAAGATATCAACTACGATGTCACAGGACTTCAGGTTATTGATATTGATGTCCCTTCAAAAAAGGGAAAAATAAACAAGGTAATAAATGTTTTTAAAAGAGTAACAAAAGTCCGTAAGATCAAGAGAGAGCTGAAAATAGATATAAGCTATAGCTTTGGTACCACTGCCAACTACGTAAATGTTCTTTCAAAAACAGGAGAAAGAGTTCTCACCGGACTTCGCTGTCAGACTGATATGGAGGATGTGATACCTGTAAAGCTCTTTTGCAAGAGATCAGCACAGGTTCTGTCCTGTTCGAAGGAAATTGTCAGGCAGCTGGAGAAAGACTTTAATTACAAGAGGAGCACTTTCATTTACAATCCTCTTGATGTGGCAGACGTTGAAGAAAAGGGACAGGAAGCCATCACGGACTTTCCTTTCGCAAAAGAAAATGTGGTTATTTCCTGTATGGCAAGGAACGACTACATAAAGGGAATCTGGCATCTGGTAAAGAGCTTTTCTATAGCAGCAAAAAACCATCCTGAGGCTCGTCTTATTGTTCTCGGAGCAGGTGATTTTGGCAAGTATAAAGAGCTGGCTAAAGGACTCCACATTGAAGACAAGGTGTGTTTCCCAGGTCTTAGAAGGAATCCTTTCCCATATGTGGCGGCTTCAGATATTTATGTTTGCAGCTCAAACCATGAGGGTTTTCCCAATGCAGTGCTGGAGGCAATGGCACTTAAAAAGCCACTGATCTCTGCTGACTGCAAGACTGGACCAAGAGAGATCCTATTGTCGGAAAAAGAGTATGATGATCTTATCGCGAGGATTCCTGACGGCAGCAGCATAAAAGAGCCTATATCCGGAGAGTTTGGAATACTGGTCCCGGATATGGATGAGCAGGAGAACTTCGACCCGGATTATTTCACAGATGAAGAGAAGATTCTTGCTGCAGAAATGGAGAAGATGATAGCTTCAGAGAAGCTTAGAGATCACTACAGCAAAAAAGCTTATGAGAGAGCTCTTTTCTACACACCGGATTGCTATAAGGACAGCATCCATGAGATTTTTACGAGGTACGAATAATGCATTATAACGTTGTGGTTTTTGGAGTAAAGGACACATCTGAAAATATCATAGAGTTTATCCAGAGCGAGATCTGCAAGGTTGATCTTGTTATCACCATTGCCCCAAAGGTTTTGGAGCACAACCAGGTTTCAGGTTTTAAGGGTCTTAACTTCCTTACGGACAAGTTTGGAATCCCTGTCTTTGAGGCTGACAGCTATTTCCTTAACGATGAAAAGACTACAGAATTTATGAATAACAACACCTTTGGCATCGGAATTGTTATGGGATGGCAGAGACTTATTCCAAAGGAAGTACTTGATAAGTTTGACCCAGGAATATTTGGTTTCCATGGCAACTGCGGATATCTTCCTTTTGGAAGAGGCAGATCACCCCTTAACTGGTCCATTATACTTGGGGATAGCAGGTTTAACCTCAATCTGTTCAAGTACGATGAGAAGGCCGACAGCCCCAATGTATTTGCAACAGAGATGTTCCAGATTAATGAGCACGACGACATTAGGACAGCCCAGTACAAGAACATGATGTGTTCAAAGAATCTCATAAGAAAGCTTCTTACCACATACCTTGAAAAGGGAACTGTCAATATTCGCACAGATTCAAAAGACTTTGATTCATGGTACAATAAACGTACGGCGAAGGACGGAAAGATAGATTTTACAGACAGGACCAGGAACATATACAACCTTATAAGGGGAGTTGCAGCGCCATTCCCTGGAGCCTTCTGTTATGCAGATGTGGAGGATGATGTCCACAAGGTTACTGTTTGGCAGGCTCATCCTTTTGATGAGATGATGGATCTTTCAGCCTTTGCGCCGGGAGAAATTGTTGACATTTTTGATGGCAAGCTTGTGGTAAGGACCGTTGATGGGTCACTTCTTATCGACAAGTATGAGTGTCAGAGCGAGCTAAAAAAGAAAGTGATCTTGAAATAAGTTATGAAGAGTATTGCGTTTCACTTAAACTGCCTTGTGCAGGGAGGCGCTGAGAGGGTTGTATCAAACCTTGCAAATCAGTTCGCCAAGGAAGGTATCAAGGTATATGTCGCCACAGAGTGGTATGACAAGGATGAGTTTGAACTGGACAAGAGAGTAACCAGAGTTCATGTTGGACTTCGACCTAAGGATGAAAAGAAGAACAGGGTTACAAAGTTCTTTTTAAGGATCAAGTACCTCAAGGAATTCGTAAAAGAGTATCATCCGGATGTCCTGGTTGCCTTTGCCCAGAGAGCAAATTACAGAGCTCTGATGGCAGCGGGAAAGAGCGACATTCCAGTAGTAATATCCATAAGAACAGATCCTGTTGGGCATTACGATGCTCTCTCAGACAAGATCCAGATAAAATGGCTCTTTGACAGAGCTGCTGGCTGCGTCTTCCAGACTACAGGACAGAGAGAGTTCTTTAAGCCATATCTTCAGGACAACTCAGCCATCATCTTAAACCCTGTTAACCCCAAGTACTTTGGAGTTAAGAGAGTTGATGCTCCGGAGAAGTCTGTTGTGCATCACGCAAGGCTTGTAGACTTCAAAAACCAGCCACTTTTGTGTGAGGCTTTTATTGAGGTTCATAAAAAGCATCCTGATTATGTGCTTAAGATATATGGACCGGATTCCTTTGATGGAACCAAGGAGATCCTTGATAAGATAATTGCTGAAAACCATGCAGAAGATTATATCCTTCTTATGGGCGGATCTGATTCTCTGGAAAAAGAGATCATAAAGGGTGAAGTATACGCCTTTACCTCGGACTGGGAGGGACTTCCAAATTCACTTCTTGAAGCCATGGCTATGGGAATGCCTATAGTTGCCACAGATTGTCCCTGCGGAGGCCCAAGGACTGTCATGAGAGATGGAGAGAACGGACTTCTTGTTCCGATAAAGGACAAGGATGCAATTGTAAATGGCATAAACAGGCTTATTGAAGATAAGGAGCTTGCAGACAGGCTCGGAAGAGAAGCTGCCAGGATAGAAGAGATCACCAATGGCGATGCTATCTTTGTTCAGTGGAGAGATTATCTGGACAAGGTTATTGCAGATTTTCACAAGTAAGTTTACAGGAGACAAGAAATGTTTTCATTTGATGATTACAGAGAGATCATAAGAATAATCAAGGATACTGGAAGATACGCCACTTACGAAGAGGCACTTAAGAAGGACGAATTCATTATCATGCGTCATGATGTTGAGTACTCTGTTGAGAGAGCATATGCTCTTTCAAGAGTTGAGGAGAGTATGGACTTCAGATCCACGTTCTTTTTCCAGTGGACCAATAATTCCTATAACATCCTTTCAAGAAAGAACAGGGATATCCTGACTGATATGCATGAGAGAGGACAGAATATCGGTCTTCACTTTGCTCTCAATGGCATGACAGATATGAGGCTCATCAGAGAGAGGATCAAGCAGGAGATAGATATGCTGAGCAACATGCTTGGATTTGAGATCAACTCTTTTTCAATTCACAGACCTTCACCAAGCGTACTTGCTGAGAATATCAAGCTCAATGGCATTTTAAATGCTTATCAGGATGAGTTCTTCTCTTTTGACCCCAAGGCTACACCTGAGTCAAAGCTTGAGATCAAGTACATGTCTGATGCAAACCACATCTGGAGATATGGGTATCCTGATGAGGAGACCATCAAGTCTCATGACAAGATCCAGATCCTTACACATCCATTTGCCTGGTGCAAGAAGGGCTATGATAACCTTGATAACTACAAGGCTCTTGTAAATGAGAAGTACAAAGAGCTTATTGATTCTATAGACAATGAATGCAAGGACTTTGGCCCATTAAGGGATGAGTTTGATAAAAAGATCTTTGATTTGTGATAGACATTTTGGAGAAAGACTTTAATGTGCGGAATCTGCGGATACATATCTAAAAAAAGAATAACAGAAGAACAGCTTAGCATCATGAATGACACCATGTACCACAGAGGACCTGATGATGCAGGCGTTGAGATCTACGCTGGAGCTAATGATTACTATGTGGGGCTTGCCCAAAGAAGGCTGGCAATACTTGACCTTTCGCCCTTGGGACATCAGCCCATGCACTCTGAAAATGGCAGGATCTCATTGGTGTTTAATGGTGAAATCTACAACTTCCTTGAGCTCAAGGAGGAGATATCAGACTATCAGTTTAAGACTGCATGTGACACCGAGGTACTTATAGCAGCTTATCTTAAATGGGGTATAGACATGGTGGACCACATCCACGGAATGTTTGCTATCGCCCTGTATGACAGAGAAACTGATGAGATATTCCTTATCCGTGACCGCATCGGCAAGAAGCCTTTGTTTTACTGGCTGGATGGAGGGAATCTTGTTTTTGCTTCGGAACTTAAGCCAATCCTTAAGTGTCCAGGATTTAGGGGCGAGATCAGGAGACAGATCCTTCCAAGATATCTTTTTAATCAGTATATAAGTGCTCCGGAGACGATATTTACCGATGTTTACAAGTTGGAGGCTGGTTCAGTCCTTAAGTTTAAGGATGGTGAGATAAAAAAATGGAAATACTGGGACATCAAGGAAGTTTATAAAGAAAAGTCTAAGGACCCTGTAAACAGTTACGAAGAGGCCAAGGAAGGTCTTAAGATAAGGCTAAAAAACAGTGTGGCTGCCCGTATGATCGCAGATGTGCCCCTGGGGACATTTTTATCTGGCGGATACGATTCATCTCTCGTTACAGCTATTGCTCAGGAACTGTCTGATGAGCCTGTGAAGACTTTCTGCATAGGTTTTGACGTTCCAAGCTACAATGAGGCTGAGTATGCAAAAGAGATAGCAAAATATCTTGGGTGTGACCACACAGAGCTTTATATCACTGAAAAAGAGATGTTCGATCTTGTGGCAAGCATTCCACAGTACTACGACGAACCCTTTGCAGACAACTCAGAGATTCCGTCAATGCTGGTAAGTAAGCTGGCAAAGAAAGATGTCACTGTTGCTCTTTCAGGAGATGGAGGAGACGAGTTCTTTTGCGGATATAATATATATGATAATGTATGGCAGGCACAGAGGCTGGAAATTCCAGGCGCTATTGTTAACGCAATTGGTCAGATGCCATTAGGCGGAGGTAAGCTCATAGACAAGATGCCATTCAGGGTCAAGGTGATTGCTGGAAACAGAAACCCTGAAACCAAGACACAGCTGGTATCTGAAGGATATGTCAGGGCTTCCCATGCTTTTATAACAGGAAAAGAAACATTGGATGTGCCTGTAAATGCGCTGGATTATATCAGTACAGATTTTAATCTTCCGATAAATGAAGCACCGATCCTCTACCCTGTGGAGAGTCTTTATCCAACTAACGATTTCCAGGTTAAGAGGATGTTGCTTGATATGTACACCTATCTTCCAGAGGATATACTGGTGAAGATGGACAGGGCATCCATGAAATATTCTCTGGAAAACAGATGTCCTATAATGGATACTGAGGTAATGGAGTATTCCTTCAGAATTCCTCAGAGATTCAAATATTGCAAGAAGGACAAGAAGCATATCCTTAAGGATATCGCTTATGACTATATTCCAAAGGAAATGCTTGAACGTCCAAAAACAGGCTTTGGCGTTCCAATGGACGCGTGGCTAAGAGGACCTTTAAAGGAGGCGCTTCTCGATTACAGCAGTTCCTCTTTCCTTAAAAAGCAGGGCGTATTTGACCCTGAGTATGTTTCAAAGTTTATCAGCAACTATGTTGTAAACGGAGATGGAGGTCCCGCTACAGGAGCGAATTATAGTAAGATCGCGTGGTCGTTCTTTATTTTCCAGCAATGGTACAATTATTACATGATTTAAAGGAGACTTAACATGACAAGAGAAGAAATATTTGGCAAGTTAAATGAAGTGTTCAGAGATGTATTTGAGGATGATGACATAACTGTTAATGATCAGACAACAGCAGATGACATCGATGATTGGGATTCTCTTGAGCACATCAATCTAATCAACGCAATTGAGCAGGAGTTTGGTATTAAGTTCAACATGGGTCAGATCGTTTCAATGAAGAACGTCGGTGAGATGGTGACCATTATAGAGAGCAAGCTTTTATAAGTTTTTTTCAAGGAGCGGTCATGAAAATACATCACGTTGGCTACCTTGCCAAAAATCTCGAGAAGTCAGTTAAGAGATTTATCGAGCTTGGCTATGAGGTTGAGAGACCATGTAAATACGATCCTATCCGCAAGATAAATATTGAATTTCTGGTAAATGGAGATTACAGGGTTGAGCTTATCCAGCCTATGAGTGAGGAATCGCCCATGTACCCGCTGTTAAAGAGATTCAAGAACACCCCATATCATTTTTGCTATGAGGTCGCAGACCTTGATCTTGCAACAAAAGAGCTTTCAGAAAAAGGTTACACTGTTATCCAGGAGCCTGAGATAGCGCCCTGCATTGATGACAGAAGAGTTGTGTTTATGAATAACATCAGTATGGGGATTATAGAACTTGTCGAAAACTGATAACCAGAAAAAACCGCATATAGCCATGTACATTGGATCCCTGCAAAAGGGCGGCGCAGAGAGGGTCATGAGCAATCTTTGCGACTACTTTTTTGAACAGGGTTATAAGGTTACCCTGGTAACAACTTATCTTGCTGCCAATGAGTACGAGGTTAAGCATGCAGCATGGAAGAGCGTTCCTGCTGGAGCAGAAAATGCCACCCTTGTAGCTGACCTTGATGAGAATCCTGTTTGGGTAGATCTTTCTGGCGGTGAAAAAAATGGTATTCAGAGAGTTTTTTCAGCTCTTCTTAAATCTGAGCAGAAGGACAGACTCACAAATTTCAGATTAAGACATAAAAAGTTAAGGGACATATGGCGCTTGTTACAGCCTGATGTGATCCTTAGCTTTATTGGTAAGAACAATATAATGGCTCTTTCTACAGCCACAAGAGAAGGAATAAAGGTTGTTGTTTCAGTGCGTGCTGATCCAGACTGGGAGTATTCAACAGCGACTCTTAAGGCCGGAATGCTTTCAAACTTTGGCAAGGCAGCAGGCGTAGTTGTACAGTCAAACGGAGCAAAAGATAAGTTCCCAGGCTTCATTCAAAAGAAATGTACCATTCTTCCAAATTCCATGGATCCTTCTTTTGTTAGAAAACGCTATATGGGTGAGCGTGAAAAGTCGATAGTCATGGTTGCAAGACTTCATGAAAACAAGAACCAGAGTCTTGTTATGGAAGC
The DNA here is from genome assembly GCA_015056565.1 of Butyrivibrio sp. Classification (GTDB taxonomy): domain Bacteria; phylum Bacillota; class Clostridia; order Lachnospirales; family Lachnospiraceae; genus Butyrivibrio. The sequence continues at coordinate 28,224 of SVGB01000003.1, read as the reverse complement.
TTTTAAAGAGGCAACAAAAGACAGATTTAAAGATTATAAGCTTGTATTTTACGGCGATGGCCCGGACAGACTAAAGCTTCAGCACAAGGCTACGTCCCTGGAGATAGCGGACAGGGTTGAGTTTAAGGGCAATGTAAAACATGTGGCCGAACATATAGAAAAGGCTAAGTTATTTGTCCTTGCATCAGGACATGAGGGAATGCCCAATTCACTTATAGAGGCAATGTCACTGGGACTTGCCTGCATCTCGACAGACTGTCCTTGTGGAGGTCCAAGAGATCTTATTGAAGATGGAGTTAATGGCCTTCTGATTCCTGTAGGTGATGTCAAGGCTTTGACAGATGCCATGGTGAAAGTGCTGGAAAGTGATGAGCTTGCTAACCGTCTTGGCAAAGCGGCTACAAAGGTTCAGGAAAGATTTGCACCTGATATTGCTAACGCCATGTGGAAAGAATATTTTGATAAAATAGTAGGACAGTAAAATAGTAAAACCTCGGCGGTCTGCCGAGGTTTTCTTTATGTATATTACTTTACTGTTACTTTGATATGACTGTTTTTGTTCTTGTAATCAGTAGTTATCTCAAACTTGTAGGTGGCATTGCCATCAGCATCTTCTGCAATTTTTTCAAAGCCCTGCAGGGTGTAGAAATCTTTTACCATCTTGTTCTTGGCTGTTGGATAGTAGTAGCCGTAGATGGTCTTGATACCTTTTTCAAGGGCTTTTGCATGAAGGACATCCATCATTGCAAACTCCATATCTCTTTTAAGAACGCGGCAGCTCATGAGCCACAGGTCAATGTGGAGCTCATCGCCTTTTATGCTACCAGCAATTAGAGAAACTATACCGTTATCGCCAAACTTATCCTTTAAGCGCCCATAGAGAGTGATATGGTCAGGATCCTCTGCCACCCTTTCAATGTCGTCAGGACTGTAGCGCTTAGTAGTTAAGTTGAACTGATTGCTCTTGTTGGTTAGCTGCGCGATCCTAGGAATATAGAGCTTTTCAAAAGGAGATATCTCAGCTTCCATTTCAAGGGAAGTGAGGTACTCACCATAATCAGCAAAACTTTCCTCTGCCTGTGTGCGCTTTTTGTTGGCGATATACATCTCGTTTCTTTTTCTGTCATCTTCAGAAACGGCAGTTGCTTCAAAGAATCCTGAATGGTCAAGGATCCTGATATAGTGCTCAGGACTGTCTATTTCAGGAACTGCAGCTCCCTTTATCTGACCCTCGATGATGGCTCTTTCTGCGGGATTGTCATCCACAAATACCAGTGAGTCAGGAAGGATGTTAAGCTCTTTTGCTATGGACTTAAGGTTCTCGCTCTTTGGTTCCCAGTTGGCTCTTATTGCCACAAAGTCATCGGGCTTAAGGATTCCGTCCGGATGTGAAAGACCTGCCATGGCATTCTCTTCCTCGTTTTTGGAATCGATTGTAAGAAGTACACCGATGTCCTTTTGCATTTTCACATAGCTCTGGAATTCTGAGTATACTTGTCCAAGGTTTGTTTCCTGACCGATCTCGATCCCGTCAACTCCGTCATCACCAACAACTCCGCCCCACAATGTGTTATCAAGATCAAGGACTAGCCCCTTTTTGTTTTTGCCATATATGGACTTGATAATGTTGGCAACGTTAAAGCTAAGTGAGGGAATTGCAGGGATGCAAAGGGCATACTTGTACATGTGCCAGGTAAGTGGATCTGACCACTCATCAAGGCCGTAGCAGCTTGAAAGGTAGTTTATATCGTTGATAAAAAAGCTGACTGAATCATCAGCTGCTTTCCTTGCAAACTGAGCAAATCTCTCATTTAATCTGTTTATAAATGAAAGTCTTCCATGAATATCAAAGAAGTCTCTGTTTCCCATGAGCCTGTAGAAAGGCGCTTCGAAATTGTTCTGGATGATGGGGCAGTGGTAGGTGTCAATAAGCTTTTTCCACATAGTCTCAAAGTGCTCATAGGTCTTATCAAGCTTACTTTCCACAGAGGATGCATCGTCGTCCATGGTGGGATAATCAGTAATATTGCGGTTACTGGTGTGGATAAAGATGATATCTGGAGCAAACTGGGAAAGCTCCTGCCCGAACATGGCATCTTGCCAGTACTGACCATACTCTGATTCATAAAACTCAGGCTCAATACCATAGTTTAACAAAAAGAGCTCCAACACCTTTATTATATCGTGGGTGGTGGAACCTCCAAGAACAGCGATCTTTTTGTGGATGCGATCACTTCCATCTGATAAAAGAGCCTTCTTAATGCTGCGGGCTTTTTTCATTATGTAGTTACTATCAAAAGGGTATTCCAGTTCTTTCATTGTTATCTCCGAAATGTAGTGTTTTTAAAGAATTCTTAAGTCTGTTCCATCATATCATATTTTCATTCTTGTTTGTTTATACCATAGAAAATGATATAATTCATATGAATTGGGCCCGCATTTTGAGGCATGAAAGGGATATTATGTGCGGAATCGCAGGACTTTTGAAGTTTAAGGGTGACTTGCGGGGTAACATTCAGAAGATGAATGAGAGAATGCTCCACAGAGGCCCTGACGACGGTGGCATTTATATAAGTGAAGATTGTCAAGTGGCGCTTGGTCACAGGCGCCTTTCTATTGTGGATCTTTCTAAGAACGGTGCACAGCCGTTTGTGTCAGCATCAGGCAGAAATGTAATGGTGTATAACGGCGAGATTTACAATGCTGCAGAGCTAAAAAAAGATCTTGAAAAAGAGATCTCTTTTCGCAGCAGTTCCGACACTGAAGTTCTAGTTGAAGCAATTGAGAAGTATGGAATAGACGTTGCTCTTGATAAGATCAAGGGAATGTTTGGGTTCGCTATTTATGATAAAGAGAAAAGAACAGTTACCCTTGCTCGAGACAGGATCGGCGAGAAACCTTTATACTACGGAATAGTAAACGGGGCCTTCGTATTTGCATCTGACATAGGCTGCATCAGGGTGCTTGACGGCTTTGATAATGGCATAAATACTGATGTGCTGGATATATACTTTGAGGATGGCTATATTCCATCCCCATATTCAATCTACAATGACATCTACAAATTAGAACCCGGCAAGTACCTTACTGTTAATGTTGACAGCCTGGAGACAGTGCAGACCACATACTATTCTCTAAAGGATGTTGCTTACAGAGGGCAGCATGACAGGTTCAAGGGGAGCTTTGAGGAAGCTTCACTTGAGCTTGAAAGGCTCCTTACTGAGTCAATAAAAGGTCAGATGGTGGCAGATGTTCCTCTTGGAGCATTCCTTTCTGCGGGAATTGACAGCTCCACTATCGTATCCCTCATGCAGAAGATAGCTCCTGGCAAGGTCCGTACCTTCACTATCGGTATGAATGATGACAGGTACAATGAGGCTGTTTATGCAAAAGAGATTGCCAGGCACCTTGGGACTGACCACACGGAGCTGTATATCACAGAGGATGATGCTAAGGCGGTGATCCCGAAACTTCCGTTTATGTTTGGTGAGCCCTTTGCGGATTCATCCCAGATCCCCACATATCTGGTAAGCAAAATGACAAGAGATCATGTCACTGTATCTCTTTCAGGTGACGGCGGAGATGAGCTCTTTTGCGGATATAATTCCTACAGATCTGTCAGCAGAGTATGGAATAAGATAAGTAAGATCCCTTATCCCATCAGGAAAGCCATAAGTAGCGCCCAGCTATTATCTATTGGAAGTGATATAACTGGAGATCCTCGAAAAGAGGTAAAGTATCTTAAGGCAAAATATATGGGAGCAGGATCTCCCTATGAACTTCACAAGTTTGAACATGAGACGGATCCGTTGATCAAAAAGATCGCGATTAAAGACGGCGCTGCCAGATATAAGTGCATGGATATTCCAAAGGATTTTCTTGGAGAGGTCAACCACGAGGCCATGCTCATGGATATGCTATTATATCATCCGGAAGATATTCTTGTTAAAGTGGACAGAACAGCCATGGCGGTATCTCTTGAGACCAGAGTTCCAATGCTTGATAAAGATGTTGTGGACTTTGCTTTTAGTCTTCCCATCAACTATCTAAGGGATGACAAGACTGGCAAAAAGATACTCAGAGATGTATTATACCGTTATGTGCCTAGAGAAATGATGGAACGCCCAAAGAAAGGGTTTTCTATTCCAATAAGTAAATGGCTCCTTGACAGCGACTTAAGGCAGTGGGCTGAGGGGCTTTTAGATAGAGACAAGATAAGGCAGCAGGGTATTCTTGATGCCGATGTTGTTCATAAGATATGGACAGACTTTACTACAAGGGGAATCTACAGAGTGCAGATATGGTACATTCTGATGTTCCAGCAGTGGTATGAGGAAGAGTTTTAATGAGTGTTACATCCTTTAGCTTTTTGTGCTTTTTTGCACTGGTTTTGATCATATATTACGCGCTCCCTGTTTTGACAAAGGGGCGCGGTCAGTGGGTCGTACTCCTTTTGGCGAGTATGGCCTATTATCTGTTATCCGGAAACAAGGTGCTGATGATCTACCCCATAATATCTTCATTTATCACATGGGGACTCCTTAAGATCCTTTCAAAAACAAAAGAAGAAAACGTGAGAACAAGGCGGATACTGCTGATCCTTGAGCTTGTAACTCTTCTTGGAATACTGATTGCTTTTAAGTACACAAAGCTTATTCACAATGGGGCTATATTGGCGCCGTTGGGACTGTCTTTTTATACCTTTATTCTTCTTGGATACTTTATTGAAGTTTACAACGGCCTAAGTTCTGCCAATAAGAGCTTTTTAAAGACAGCTCTTTATGGCATGTACTTTCCTGTTATGATATCGGGACCCATATTCCAGGTGAGGGAAATGGGAGATCAGTTCTTTGAAAGACACAGGCTGGATTACAAAAATCTTACCTTTGGTCTTTTGAGGATGCTCTGGGGATTTTTCAAGGAATTGGTTATTTCTGAGAGACTTGCAGTTATTGTAAATACAATCTACAACAACGACACAGCATATCCTGGAACCTTTATCTGGATTGGAACAGTGTGCTTTGCACTTCAGCTCTACACCAACTTCTCCGGATGTATGGACATAGTGATTGGTATTTCTGAGACCTTTGGAATAGTGCTTCCTGAAAATTTCAGGACTCCTTTTTTTGCAAAAAACATCAGCGAATACTGGCGCAGATGGCATATCACACTTGGTGTGTGGATGAGAGAAAATGTTTTTTACCCGCTTCTTAGAACTAAGATGATCACTGGACTTGGCAAGGCGCTTAAGAGTAAGCTCGGTAAAAAGAAAGGTAAGCAGTACACCACTTACGTCGCAATGTTTATTCTGTGGTTCTCAGTAGGTATGTGGCACGGCGGTGAGATGAAGTATGTCATCGGATCAGGCCTTCTTCACTGGGCATACATCGTTTTGGGGGAGATAACACTCCCGTTTTTTACCTGGCTCTTTGCAGAGAAGATGCATATGAATTTAAAGAGCAAGGGGGCAGATGTATTTCGTGTAATCCGAACCTTTTTCTTTGTTTGTATCGGAGATCTGTTCTTTAGAGCAGACAATGTTCCCCATGCGTTAAGGATGATGGGCGAGGGCATATCTACATTTAATCCCTGGATCTTAGTTGACGGAAGTATCCTTGATCTTGGACTTGATTTTGTGGAAATTGGGATTCTGGTAGTCTCTCTCATGATCCTTGCTGTTGTTTCCACTATTCAGTACAGGATGGAATTATGTGCTGATGGAACTATTTCTGAGTCAAGATTCAAGGGCTATTTAAACATAAGGGAATATCTGGCATCCAAAGGAATTGCCATCAGATGGATAGTGATAATAGCATTTTTGTTCTACTGCATATTGCTGGCTGAATATGGTCCAGGCTATAGTGCGGCTGAATTTATTTATAAGGACTTTTGATGAACAGAAAACAGATAATTACTTCAATCATCTTCATAGTGCTGGTGCTGTTTTTGGGACTTCACCTTACCTATATCTTGCGTACCAACGGAGATGTTAAGGACAGGTTTGTAGGTTTTTATGCGGAAAAGAACAACACATTGGACGCAGTGTTTATTGGATCAAGCCCGCTTCCTTCCTGCGTTGCTACTCCCAAGATATATGGAGAGACCGGGATCACAGTTTATCCGATGTCTTCCAACATGCAAAGACCAGTGGCAACTAAATATCTTGTGCAGGAGGCTCTAAAGAGCCAGAAGCCTGATCTTTTCATCTTTGAGATGAGGATGTGGGCGGCTGCAGATGAGGACCTTCTTGGTAACATGGCCCATACAAGGGAAGTTACAGACAACATGAAGTACTCGATAAACAGGTTCAAGACCATTAACGCAATGGTTGATGATAAGGCTGACAGGATAAATTACTATTTCGATATTTTCAAATATCATTCAAACTGGAAGACCCTGTTTTTGTGGAGCCAGCTGAGGACTGCGTTCTACTGCTATCCAGAAGACCTTAAGGGAAGCCTTGTGGAGACCGAGGTTGGACCTTGTGATGCATCAGTTATCCTGTCAGAGGATGATAAGGAGCCAATACCATTGGAGCAGGAAGAATATCTGATGGACCTTCTGGATTATCTTGATGAGAATAATATAAGTGCACTTTTTGTTGTAACCCCATATGCGGTGAAGGATCATGAACAGAGACGCTTTAACTATATGGCTGATATCATCACAAAAAGAGGTTATGACTTCCTTGATATGAACAGGCATATAGATGAGATGGGGCTGGATTTTTCAAGAGACATAAGAGACTACGGAACTCACACCAATGTAGCAGGGGCAGAAAAGGTCACCACTTTCCTTGAAAATTATCTGATCACGAATTACAGGGAAAAGGGCATAGCCTTCACCACAGATCACAGGTCTGACTCAAAGTACAGCTCTTGGGATAAGGCCTATGATAAGTGGCTGAAAGAATATGAAGATGGCCTTAAGACCATAGATGATAACGTCGCAAATGGCATATACTATGAGCAGGCTGGCGAAGATGACTGAGATGCGCACTTATGGTATAATTTCATATGTATATGCTATTTTTTCGGAGGGGATATGATAATAATCCAGCTCAAGGGCGGGCTGGGAAACCAGATGTTCCAGTACGCTCTTTACAGAGAATTACTTCATAGAGGTAAACAAGTCAAAATTGACGATGTTACGGGATTTGAACATGATAAGCTCAGGATCCCGGTTTTGGACCGCTTTGGGATAGAGTATGAGAAGGCAACTCCTGAAGAGGTGGTGGACATCACTGATTCCAAAATGGATATTTTTAACCGTATAAGACGTAAGCTTACAGGGCGAAGGACCCACAGGATAGATGAGACAGAAGGTATCTTTGATCCTAAGATCCTAGAGGTTGATGATGCATATCTTGTAGGCTACTGGCAGTCAGACAAGTACTTCAAATCACCTGAAGTCATTGATCACCTGCAGGAGACTTTTGCAAAAAGACCCCAGGAGATAATGCACGACTCTGTCAGCTGGACCACGCTTCAGCAGATCGAGTGCTGTGAGTCTGTTAGTATTCATGTAAGACGTACAGATTATCTTGATGAAGAACATATCAAGATCCATAACCTGTGTTCTGAGACATACTACAAGAACGCGATCAGCATGGTAAGGCAAAAGCACCCTAACGCAGTATTCTTTATCTTTACCGACGACAAGGAATGGTGCAAGGAACACTTCAAGGGTCATAACTTCATTAACGTAGAACTCCAGGAGGGTGAATTCACAGATGTTGCAGATATGCTCCTTATGAGCAGATGCAAGCATCACATCATGGCCAACAGTTCATTTAGCTGGTGGTCAGCATGGATCGGAGATACTCCGGAAAAGATGGTCATCGCTCCATCCAAATGGATCAACAACAAAAATATGGATGACATCTATACTGAGCGCATGACAAAGGTGGCAATTTAAATGAATCTTTTTAAAAGGATCAATTATATATTTGATAAAAAGCAAAAAGGACAGCTTGTAGTTTTAGCTGTCCTTATACTGATTGGGGGCGTATTTGAAACACTGGGAGTATCCATGATCCTGCCTGTTGTTTCTGTGATATTAAATCCTGAAGCCCTTCATAGAAATATAGCCAAGTACGAATTTTTATCAAAATTCCTTAGTATAACAGGGCTCGATAGCAACGATACGAAACTTATCTGCGTGATGCTCATCTCAATAATCGTGATATTTGCTGTTAAGAACATGTATCTTTTGTTCCTGATCAGAAAGCAGAACTCCTTTGTTTTGAAAGCCAGAAATGACATGATAAGCAGAGTAATGAGGGAGTTTTTGAACAGGCCTTACGAGGATTATCTTGGAGCAGACATACCAACGGTCTTTAGAATAACAGACTCAGATATACCAAGGACGTTTACTCTCATGATGGCGCTGTTGTCTCTTTCCACTGAGCTTGTTGTATCAGTTTTCCTTGGTGCAGTACTTATGTATGTGAACTGGCAGATGACTACTCTCATCATGGTAGTACTGCTCATGCTTACACTGTTCATTACCAAGATCCTTAAACCAAGGCTCAACAAAATTGGAGAACTGAATCAGAAGATCCAGTCCAGGATTGCCAAGTGGAGACTTCAGGCAATTTATGGTCTTAAAGATGTAAAGGTATTAAACAGACAGGATTTCTTTATCAGAAATTACTACGAGTCTGGCAAAGCAGGGGCCATCGTAGCCAGAAACTATGCGGTATTTAACGCACTTCCCAGGCTTTTGATAGAAACAGTATTTATGGCAGTAGTTCTTTTATACATCATGGTCTATATTCTTCAGGGCAGGGATATAAAAGAACTGATTCCTCAGGTAACAGCATTTGGTCTGGCTGCCATGAGGATCATGCCTTCCGTCAATCGTATCAACACCTACCTGGCTGAGATTGCCTACAACCAGTACAGCCTGGAGTTTGTGTATGAAAATCTCACAGAGTCCATGAAGACAGACAAGGCAATGAGAGCAGAGAGAGCTGCCATAGCAGGGCCAGCTCTTCACCTGGAAAAAGAGATCCTGATGAAGGACATTGTATTTGCATATCCAGATTCAGATGTGAAGATATTTGACGGCGCAAACATGACCATCAAAAAGGGTCAGTCAGTAGGCCTTATGGGACCATCTGGAGCTGGTAAGTCAACCATCGTTGATATCCTTTTAGGACTTCTTCGTGTTAAATCCGGAGAAATCCTTTGTGACGGTGCAAACATATTCAGTAACTATGAATCCTGGCTTGCCCAGATTGGATATATACCGCAGTCCATCTATCTTGTGGATGAGACCATAAGAGAGAATATTGCATTTGGTATAGACCTTGATCAGATCAATGATGACAGGATCTGGGAGGTTATGGAAGAAGCTCAGCTGGCAGACTTTGTAAGGTCTCTTCCTGAGGGACTTGATACCAAGATCGGTGACAGAGGTGTAAGACTTTCTGGCGGACAGAGACAGAGGATCGGTATTGCAAGAGCTCTTTATCACAATCCGGAGATTCTTGTATTTGATGAAGCTACAAGTGCTCTTGACAATGAAACCGAAGCTGCAGTAATGGAGGCTATAAACAGCTTCCATGGCAGAAAGACTATGGTCATAATCGCCCACAGACTTAACACCATTGAAAACTGTGACGTGATCTATGAAGTTAAAGATGGAACAATTCGTCAGGCATCTCTTGAAGGAAGGACAATAATCCACTGATATGAAAAAGACGGAAACTTTCTTTTTGATCCACAATTACAATACTGTTCCCAAGGAACTGATAGAGCTTTGCAGCGACTATCTCATTATTGACTGTTCTGATGATGGCAAGACAAAAGAAGAGCTTAAGGCCTCCGGCTACAAGTTTGTGGATACTGAAAACACAGGACATAATCTTACAAGCTATTTTCATTATTTCATTGATCATTATGATGAACTACCTGAATGGATAGCTCTTTTAAAAGGGAACATCATTGGAAGACATGTTTCAAGGGAATACTTTGAAAGAGTTTGCGACAACAAGTGGTTTACCTTTTTGTATCAGGATCAGAAGATGTGGGAGCGATACAAAAAAGGCGGCGATGAGGGCAGCATAGCATCGCTGTTATCAGAAGGCGGATATATCGAGCACAATAGTTCATGGTATATGAACCAGAGCCATGCATACAGATATTTCTATGATATGGATGACTTTTACAGATTTGTCTATAAGGATCCTGTTATTCCAAGGGAGTGTATGTTTAGTCCCGGTGGATGCTACATCGTTAATAAGGCACAGATCCTGAAAAATTCAAAGACTTTTTACAAGAACCTCAACACTCTTATGGAATACAGAAAAGAAGTGAATTTCCCGGCAGAAGCCTTTCTTGTAGAGAGGATGCTTCCATGGATATTTACTTCAAGGTATGAAGTAAATCCATGGATGGAAGACGAAGCTGCATTTAAAGAGATGCTTAAAAAGTGCGAGATAAGTGTTAATAAGCATCGTGAGTGGGAAGCTAAGAGGCTTAAGAGATTTAGAAAGATGCTGGGGGCAAAACCGCCAGTATTTCTGGAGTAACAATAGATGATAGGTACAGAGTTTATACCGGGATATGGATTGGGAAACCAGTTGTTCTTTTACATAACTACAAGATGCATAGCCCTGGAGAAGGGAACGGATTTCGGATTTGTTAATCCCGGACAGATAGGTAATGTTGTCCACTCAAACAAGGGACTGTATTTTATGGACCCCATAGAACTTGGAACTGAGATTCCCAAGGAAGATATTGGTAAATACAATATTTACCACGAGCAGGACGACAGGCTCTATATGGGCAATTCCAAGCATGATATGAAAAATGGCTGCTACATAAGCGGCACAGACAAAGAGCTCATGAAGGTTCCGGACGGAACCATTATTTACGGCAACATGCAGGCTCAAGATTACTTTGAGAAGTACAGGGACAGGATCAGGCAGTGGCTTCATGTAAAAGAGGAAGCAGAGTCCTATGAGTACACAGCTGATGATCTTTGCATCATAAACTTAAGGGGCGGAGAGTACACTGATCATCCGGAGCTTTATCTTGACAGGCGCTATTTCTTAAATGCCATTAAGAACATGAAAAAGATAAATCCTGCTATGCGGTTTATGGTGGTTACAGAGGATGAGGAATCTGCAAAAAAGGTTCTTCCGGAATACGAGTGCCATCACTTTGACATGGGTAAGGACTATGTGACTATAAAGAATGCAAGATACCTTATTCTTAGCAATTCCTCTTTTTCACTGGTGCCTGTAATGTCGAGCACAGAGCTTAAGATGGCAATAGCTCCCAAGTACTGGGCAAGGCACAATATTTCAGATGGTTTCTGGTCATCGGAGCAGAACATATACAGCTTTCTTATTTATCAGGACAAGAAGGGAAAGCTCTTTTCCCCAGAGGAATGTAAAAAAGAACTTGAGGAGTACAAAAAGAGATCATCACTGTATAAAAGGCGCAACAAGCGTCCTGGCAAGGTGAGGTATGTTTGTCAGATCATCAGAAGAAAGTGCCTCTATGGAATCTTTTATTCCAAAAAGATTTTAAGATCCCTTGAGAGGCGGGCAGGCATTATAAAGACATACAGAGCCTGAATGGAGTTTTATGAAAAACAAGCAGAAATTGCAGCTACCAAGGGTCACCCTGGTTGCAATGACCAGTGTAAATGTATATGAGACAGTAAGGGCTATGGAGTACAGCATGCGTGGGATAAACTTTGGTGATGCTGTCCTTGTCACTGATAAAAAGCCCTGGTTTCTTCCAAAGAACATAAGATACAGTCACACAAGCAAGCTTGATAATATCGACAAGTTCAACTACAAGATGGTTTATGAGCTTAAGGACCACATAAAAACAGACTTTTGTCTGGTGGTACATGCGGATGGTTTTGTAATCCACCCTGAAAACTGGAGGGACGAATTTCTTGACTACGACTATGTAGGATCCCCATGGCCTCTTCCAAAAAACGACTATGCCTACAGGGACAGCAAGGGTCAGATATGCAGGGTTGGAAACAGCGTGTCCTTAAGATCAAAAAGGCTGCTTGAGTTTCCTTCTGCCCACAACCTTAAGTGGGAGAGGGTAGATGATGGATTTTACAACGAGGACATTTTTATTTGCTGCCATTCCAAGAATCTCATGGAGGAGGAAGGTATAAAGTGGGCGCCCTTTGACCTAGCAATCAGGTTTGGAAGAGAACATCCGCTTCCCGAAAATAAAGGAATTGAACCCTTTATCTTTCACAAATGGTGGGGAGAAAATTCAGATTATCCAAGATTTTACAGCCCCAAAAAGAGATTTAAGATGTTTGTCAGACCATTTCTTTTCTGGAGACGATCAGAGAAGTGGAAAAAGGAGCATGGAATAGAATGATATTTTCAATCATTATTCCAATATGTAACGCCGGTGAATACCTTGTGGAGTGTGTAAAAAGCGCAGTTTTACAGGATATTTCTTTTGCTGCTCCAAAGGATGAGGCAGATGTATACGAAGTGCTCCTTGTGGAAAACGGATCAACTGACGACAGCCCAAGGATCTGCGATGAGCTTGCTCTTAAGTACCCTCAGGTCAGGTGTATCCATAAAGGCAAGATCGGGTTATATGCTGCAAGACAGGTGGGATTTAGAGAGGCGAAGGGTGAGTATCTTATATCCCTTGATGCGGATGATGCTCTTTTGTCTGATGCATTAAAAGAGCTATATCAGGCCATTACAGACTGTGAAAGCCGAAATGAAAATGTGGAGCTGTTAATATACAACGCTGCAGACATGAGGCGTCCTGACAGGCCACTTTCAGAGAGGATATTTACTCCTGAGTACGCTTACACTGGGGATGAGAAAAAGATATTTATTGAGCAGCTTTGCAGGGATGATTCCATAAACTCCATGTGGATCAAGTGTGTCAAAAAAACGATCGCCTGTCTTGGAGGGGAAGAGATGTTCCTTAACTATGGAGAGGATCTCTATCAGACAGCGGAGTACCTAAACAGGGCAGCAGCTGTAATGTATCTTGATAAGATCCTTTATCTGTACAGGACAGATGCCAGCAGCATGTCCACAACCTACAGCGAGATGTATCTTGAAAATGAAAAGATCACATGGAGAAAGCTTGATGAGGTTGCGGAAAAATGGTGCAAGGATGAGTTCACAGACCTGATAGACGAAAGAAAATCCTTAACCTGCACCATAGCTGTGACAAGGCTCATATATTCTGATCTTAAGCAAAAAGAAAAGAATGAAGTGCTATCAAAGCTCTTTGAAGATGAGTTTTATAAAAAGTATGGGAAAGTAGCGCTCCCTTCATGGGCTCCTGAGGAATCCAGATTTGTAAAGGCCCTGCAGGACAGCGAGGATCCGCAAAAAGCTCTTTTAAAGAATGCTCTTAAAAACAGAGTCAAGAGAATCGTAAAAGGATGGATAAGAAATGGTCATTGATCTTTTGCCATTTTTCAATGAAATAGATATTTTGAAGCTTCATCTTGGGATAATGGATCCTTATGTTGATAAGTTTGTCATTGAAGAGTCAACTGTGACTTTTTCCGGAAAAGAAAAAGAGCTTTCCTTTGACAGCAACAGGGATAAATTTTCTAAATACCTGGACAAGATAGTTTATATCAAGGTGGATGATACTCCAAGAAATGCTTCAACTCATCAGAGGGACTACTTCCAGAAAAACCGCCTTATAGAAGGCCTTGAGCAGCTGGGAGCTGGCAGTGATGATGTGATCATATTTGGTGACTGCGATGAGATGCCCAATCCTGTTGAGATAGAAAAGATCATCAAAAATTTTGATAAGACAAAAGTTTATCACCTGGCTCAGAGAAACTTCTATGGGTTCCTTAACATGGAGGAAAAATCAGGTAAGCTTCTGTCCATAACAAGGGAGTTTCCTGAGATTGCTGACAAAGACAGAAAGTGGCTCGGAACGAAGGTTACCTCTATAGATAACATCCCAAAGGAAGGGATAGTAAGACTTCGTGACCTCTGCACTGTAACGGACGATAACGCTGTGAGAGTTGCAAATGGTGGCTGGCACTTTGGCTACATGGGAGGTGACCATGAGACTAACCCTGTAAAGAGGATTGGTGTCAAGGTTGAGGCAGCTGCCCACCAGGAGTACAACGAGAGGGAAATAATCTTGGAGACCATGGACAGGCTTGTGCTTGGGCAGGACATTTTTGGAAGAGATGCCAGGTTTGAAAGAGTAGAGATAGACGATAGTTACCCCAAATATCTCAGGGATCATATCAAAGAGTATGAGCATCTTGTGATGCCAAGGATAACACTTGTTTCAAAGTGCTATCACAAGTTCGATATCACCGTTGGAAGATTTTTCAGAAAGGCCATTCGTAAGATAAAGAGGATTATCTTCAGATAACCATATGCTTAGCAGAGTACTGACAGATGAAAATCGAAAAAGAATATCTGATATCCTGTTCTATCTGGCTCTTACCATAGAGCTGGTTCTTATGATCGTTGAAAAGAGTGAGATCCATATCGGCTTTGAAAGTTATGTGTTCAGGGTAACCTTCCTGCTGACTCTTATTGCAATGGTCATTATGAAGAGAACTAAGAGGGAGTGGATCGTTACTTCCGCCCTCATGGTGTTTACGTTTGTGTGCTACGAATTATCAGGGAAAAATGATCTTTTACGTGTTGCAGTTTTTCTCATGGCAGCCAGAGATATAGACCTGAAAAAGGCAATGAAGTACAGTTTTTTTGTGAGCCTTTCAGGTTTTTCACTTATAGCTCTTTTATCGATACTAGGGGTACTTGGCGATATAGTAAGAGTAGCAGATTATGGAAGAGGGATCCCGGATGAGGCAAGGCTTGTTCTTGGCTTTGGGCACCCTAACACTTTGTTTGGCTGTGTATATGTACTGGTGCTGATGTGGCTGTGGATATATGGAGAGAAGGCATCACTTCTTATGCATGCGGCACTTATCCTGATATCTTTTGTCTTTGCATCTCTAACAAAATCCAGAACTGGCATGATCGTTCTGGCTATGACGTTAGTACTGGGGCTACTTATTAGACTTGTTCCAAAGATCAGTGATTTTAAGGCACTCTATGTCCTTGAGGGTCTTTTTATACCAGGGGTGTGCATTTCTACAGCAGTAATTGCAGCCAGCTACGCTGGAAACTTTTACACGGGCATTGGTTTGAAGATTCCCAGATGGTTCTGGAGACTGGAAGAGATCATCAACTACAGGATAAGCAGTCTCTACTATGGAGTTGAGGATCGCGGCGGAGTTCTGCACAAATGGAGGCTCTTTGCAGGACACACTGCTGACGGCTATTTTGACATGGGCTGGGTAAGACTTTTTTACTGGTATGGTATTATCCCTACAGCCCTGATAGTAGTAGCTATGCTCCTTGTCATGTATGTTTGCTACAAAAAACGTGATATGTGGACCATGCTTATCATCCTGTCGGTTTCTGTATATACTATAGTCGAGGCAACTTTTGTATCAAGATATATTGGAAGGGCTTTTTTCCTGCTGATCGCAGGAGTCTATCTTGGAGAGCTCATAAAAGGGAAAAATCATGACTGAGAAACTTAGAAAGAAATTGTTCTATGGGATTGCTATAGTGAATTTCATAATGATCACGATCTATGAGTTCCTGACTCCAACCATGTCGGATGATGTTATTTATGCCGACGCTGTGGCGGAGGCGAACAGTTTTTTTGATCTGTTTGTTCAGGAATATCAGCACTATATGGGGCACACGGGCAGGAACGTAGCTCATATCATCCTCAGGATCTTTTTATACATTGGCAATAAGGGTGTATTTAATATTGCGGCGGGACTTGTCTTTACACTTTTGTCTCTTTGCATTTACGCCTGTGTTGACTATAAAAAGAGCTATGACCTTAGAGTGTATATTGGAATACTGATCCTTTTGTGGATGTTTGATCCTGCCATCAGTAACAATGTGCTGTGGGAGACAGGTGCCTGCAATTATCTGTTTACTGCAGCAATCATGTTTTCATACCTGTCTCTGTATAAAAGAGCATATTTAAGAGACAGGAATTCCACACCATTGTTCATTGCAGGAATGTTTGTCCTTGGACTTTTGGCCGGATGGTGCAATGAGAACTCCTCAGGTGGAGTGATCTTTATCGTGCTTCTTTTTATGTTCCTTAAGTGGAAAAAGACAAAGAGCTTTACTGGTTTTAAAGCCTGGATGGTTTCAGGACTTGTTGGCAATGTGATCGGATTTTCAATATTGATCCTTTCTCCTGGAAACCGTTCAAGGGCAGAAATGGCCGATGAAGCACATACAGGTCTGCTTGCCCTGGCAGCAAGATTCTTAAGGGTTACACTTACATTAAAAGATAATTACCTTTTGCTGATGCTTGTTTTTGTAGTTATTGCGATTGCAATTGGATACAGGGCCGGAAAGACAGAGGCTTTCCTTAAAGCTTCATTTTCCATGCTTTTATTTGGCCTTGCGTTTTTAGTTACCAGCTATGTCCTTATTGCAGTTCCTGACTCTCAGCTTCGTACCTATTACTGTGCGAGCCTCTTTCTTATGACTGGTATCATGAATGGCTTTGGCTGGATGGTGAATGAAGGCTTTAAAGAGGATCTTGTACAGATTCTGGCTACAAGCCTTGTGACGGTATTATCTGTCATCTTTGTATTCACTTACATTGAGCAGGGGGCAAATCTTGCAAGGATCAAGAGGGAGTTTGATGAGCGCGAGGCATATTGCAGAGAGATGGCAGCCAAAGAAGAGATGGTGATAGAAGCTCCCATGTTAAGACCTGAGTGGGAGAGCAGATATTCAATGGCTTATGTTTCAGACATCTGTGAAGATAAGTTCAACTGGCTGAATATCAGCTATGCCCTGCACTATGGCCTTTGGTACATAACTGGTGTAGACAGAGAAAGCTGGACAGGATACTGATAGATAATGACTGATACTAGAGAGAAAATAGCAAGTATAATAATTCCTGTTTATCAGGCAAAAGACACACTAAAAACGTGTGTCTTATCTTGTTTAAACCAAAAATATGTTGAGCCTTGTGAACTTGAAATAATTCTTGTGGATGACGGCTCAACTGACGGTTCATCAGATATTTGTGATGAGCTTCAAAGGGAGTATGGAGATGAACTCATCAAGGTTATCCACGGATCAAACCACGGGGTGTCCCACGCACGAAACATTGGGATAGAGAGGGCATCCGGAAGGTTTATTGTGTTTGTGGACTCTGATGATCAGGTAAAAGAAACTCTGATAGATAATATGACCAAGTATGCTGACGAGGGAACTGTCCTTGTAGATGAGACCAAAAAGTATGTCTCATCCCAGAAGATCAGTGGCTTTCAGTACATAGAAAACTCTATTCTCAATGAGAATACCCACGTATGGGGCAAGCTCTTTGACAGACATACCATCAACTATAGAAATATCAGGTTTAATGAAAAGCTCACCATAGGCGAGGATCTTATCTTTTTGATCGACCTTGCTCTTTCTCAGGAGAAAAACCACACAATAAGGTGTATCACTGAGGAGGATTACATATACAACGACAACCAGGATGGAGCCATGCAGAGCGCCTTCAAGGAGAGCTACATGGATCAGTTTGTGTGCTGGAAGATGGCTGAAAAGAGGATACTGCCCTACAAGAAGCAGGTCTCAGAGTACGCTTTCGTAAGCCTCTCCTGCAGCCAGATAATGACTGCACTTTTGGTTGTGGGCAAGGTGGCTGTTCAGGGGAAAGATGAGAGGGATGATGTGCTTGCAGATCTTGCAGTTTCAGAGGCTATGGATCAGATCAACCATGCCCTGAAAACCAGAGGAGCCTTTGCGGGGCTTTCTTTTGGCTATAAGATCAAAGTCATGCTGATTAAGATAAATCCGAGAGCATACCTTGATCTGTATTACAAACACAAGAAGGGATGAAAGACTTCATGAGTATTGATCTGGGAAGACCCATTATTCTGTATATGCATGCAGGATCCGGTAACCATGGATGCGAGGCAATCGCAGACAGCCTTATCAGGATCATTGAAGCTATCAGAGCATATCATGGCGCTGATGCCAGGCTGCCAATTATTCTGGTGACCAATAGTTCAAGGGAAGACAGGAAGTACCGCCTGGGTGAAATAGAAAAAAGTGGTCTTTGCACCATCGTGGAAGAAAACCACATAGACAGACATTTCATTGATCATGTTATTTACTACGGATACAGAAAGCTTTCTGGGGACAGAGAGTCGTTTTTAAGATATAGATTCAGGGATGCTTTCAGGGTATATGAGGATATGTGTGCCGAATTGGAAGTGCCGGCATATGAGCCTTCAGAGACAGGTCTTCGCCCTCTGGCAGTTTCTATCGGCGGGGACAACTACTGCTATCCGGAGATGGTTGACGATCTTATCCTTGCCCACAACGTGTTCAGGAAAAAGGGGTTTGATACTCTTTTATGGGGATGTTCAATTGAGCCGGATTCATTATCAGGAGACCAAAGACTCCTTGATGACTTAAAGAGCTATACAAATATTATTGCTAGAGAGTCGATTACCTATGGAGCACTGCTTGAAGCTGGCATAGACAAGGACAGGCTGGAGATCAGAAAAGACCCCGCCTTTGAGCTTTTAAAGGATCTTAAACAGGTTCCTGACAGAATACAAAAAGGAGCTCCTGTTGGCATTAACTTAAGTCCAATGGTTCTTGACAGGGCCAAGTACCCTGACAAGGTCAAGGAGAGCTACAGAAAATTCATAAAGCATATTCTTGATACAACTGATAAGGACATTCTTTTGGTGCCTCACGTTATATGGGCACACACGGATGACCGCATACCCCTTGGAGAATTTTACGAGGAGTTTAAGGATACAGGCAGGATTATAATGGTGGAGGACAACTCTGCTGAAGTTCTAAAGGGGTACATTTCCTGCTGCAGTTTCTTTGTAGGAGCAAGGACCCACAGCACTATTGCGGCATACAGCACCGGCGTTCCAACTCTTGTAATTGGCTATTCAGTAAAGAGCAGGGGGATCGCAACAGATCTTTTTGGAACCACAGACCACTACGTACTTCCTGTACAGGAGATTGAGGATACAGACTCGCTCATAAATTCATACAAGTGGATCATGGAAAACAGAAAATAATCTATTGGGGGATTACAAAATGTTAATTGTTCAGATTGCAGGAGGTTTGGGGAACCAAATGCAGCAATACGCCGTGTATTGCAAATTACGGGGTATGGGCAAGGATGTTAAGCTTGACCTGTCCTGGTTTGATAAGTCCACGCAGAAGATAATGCTTGCACCAAGGGACTTTGAACTTTCACTTTTTAAGAACGTGGACTTTGAGGAGTGCACTGACAGCGAGAGAAATTATTTTTTAAAGAGAAATGTTTTTCAAAAGGCTACAGGCAAGTGCCTTAAAAAGCTTGGTATATGGCAGCATGAAAATCCAAAAGTATTCTCAGAATCAAAGATGTACCATGAGGAGCTCTTTTCCCTGGAAGATAAGTACATTACTGGATATTTCGCCTGTCAGAAGTACTATAACGATATAATGGATGAGCTTATAGAGAAGTATGAGTTCCCGGAGCACTCGGATGAAATCCTCCACACAAGGAACATGGCTCTTGTGGAAAAGATGGAAAATGAGACTTCCGTGAGCGTACACATAAGAAGAGGAGATTATCTGGATCCGCCAAATGCAGCAATCCTTGGCAATATCGCCACGGAAGAGTATTACAAGGGCGCCATGGATTATTTCAGGGTAAAAGATAAGTCTACCCACTTCTACATTTTTACCAGCGACCATGAATACGCAAGAGAGCACTTCTCAGATGCGTCGCAATACACCATAGTTGACTGGAATACTGGCAAAAACTCAGTGCAGGATCTTATGCTCATGAGTCACTGCAAGGGTAATATCTGTGCCAACTCCACCTTCAGTTTCTGGGGAGCAAGGCTTAATAAAAGGCCGGATAAGACTGTTATCCGCACCTACAAAATGAGAAATAATCAGCCGGTTCAACCTGATATCATGCATGATTACTGGAAAGACTGGATACTGATGGATGAAAAAGGGAGCATTATCTGATTTCAATGGGAAGAGTTAAGTCGGCAACAAGAAATATTGCATTTGGATATATAGGGCAGGTGGCAACTGCTCTTATTTCCTTTGTCTTAAGAACAGTATTTCTGATGCACTTAAATGAGAAACTCCTTGGAATCAATTCAACCTACACCAACATCCTGGCTGTTCTTAATATGGCAGAGCTTGGTATCGGAACAGCCCTAAACTTCAGTCTCTACGGCCCTGTGGCAAGAGGAGAGATAGAAAAGATAAAGTCCTATATGAGACTTTACCGCAAGGCATACTATGTCATTGCCTGCGTTGTAGCTGGTGTAGGCCTTTTGATTTCTCCGTTCCTTAAATATCTTGTTAAGAATCCGGGAGATGTATCTTTAAGGGACCTTACCCTGTTCTATTTCATATTTCTTTTCAACACCGTCAGCAGCTATTTTGTGGCTTACAAGTTTTCACTTGTTAATGCCGAGCAAAAGAACTATATCCAGACAAACATACTCACCATAACGAAAGTTGTCACTTCGCTGATACAGATAGTGGTCATTGTGGTGACTGAGAACTTCTATCTGTTCCTGCTTACAGATGCAGCAGTTCAGCTGATCCAGAAGATTTTTGTATCCCGCTATCTGAACAAGATGTATCCATATCTTAAGGATAAGGATGCTGAGCCTCTTTCAAAGGCTGAGAGCAAAGAGATCTGGAAAAAGACTGAGGCCCTTGTGTATCACAAGGTGGGAGACGTGGCAAGGCTTCAGACTGATGCAATCATCATCTCCAGCTTTATCGAAGTATCTGTGTCGGGATTTGTTGATAACTACAATCTTGTCATCAGCTCTGTATCAAACTTTGTGAATATCATTTTCAACTCAGTTATTTCAAGCTTTGGAAACCTGATCGCCACAGAATCTAAAGAGAGACAGTTTTCAATGTTCAAGGTCTACAGATTCTTTGCCTTCTGGTTCTATGGTTTCTCAGCTGTGGGATTCATGGTTTTATTAACTCCCCTTATCAGCATTGTCTGGGGACAGAAATGGGTTCTTCCTACAGTGACAGTCTACTGCATCCTTATGGATTACTACTTCAGGGGAGAGAGGATCGTTCTTAGTAATTATAAGACGGCAGCAGGAGTTTTTGAGCCTGACAAGTACCTGACCCTTATCCAGGGCGCAGTCAACCTGGTCCTTTCTATCATTCTGGTACAGACTCCATTGGGACTTACAGGTGTGTATATCGGAACCATCGTTTCAGGTCTTCTTGGAAACATAGTAAGACCTGTGATCATATACAGGACCTGCTTTGACAGTAAGAATATAGCAGGATATTATGTTGAAACCATCAAGTATTTCCTAAGCATGGTATTTGTGCTGATCATTTGCAGATTTATTGCCGGATTTGTACTTGCTGACCTTAATATGCTCACATTTTTGATAATGGTAGTGATCATTACTGTGATATTTAATGGAGTATATCTTCTTTTGTATGGACGTTCTGAAGAATTTAAATATGTTTATTCAAGGGTGAAAGAAAAACTCTCAAAAAGAGGATAACAAGCAGATTGGTCTGGTGGTTTCAGACCGGAAGCTATAAGATTTGGAGGCATTTAGTTTTGGAACATAGTAAAAAGAGAGGTTCCTTCTCGGGAAAGATTGGTTTTGTTTTATCTGCGGCAGGAGCTTCGGTAGGACTTGGAAATATTTGGAGATTTCCCTATCTTTGCGCTAAGTACGGCGGAGGAGTTTTTCTTGCAATCTATATAATACTTGCTCTGACCTTTGGCTACACCATGATCATGGCAGAGACAGCCATTGGAAGGCACACCAAAAAGAGCCCTGTTGGGGCTTTTAGCTCTTTTACAAATAAAAAGCACATGGTCTTTGGAGGCTGGATAAATGCAGTTATTCCGATCCTCATCGTCCCATATTACTCCGTTATCGGAGGCTGGGTGTGCAAATACCTTTATGAGTACATCACTGCTGATGTGAATGTGATCGCTGCAGATGGCTTTTTTACTGGCTTTATTACTAACGGTGCTGAGTCTGAATTTTGGTTTTTGATCTTTTCGCTTATTGTGCTTCTTATCATATTTATGGGAGTAAGGAGAGGAATAGAGTCTGTATCCAAGTTCATGATGCCGATTCTTGCAGTACTTGCAGTTGTTATCTGTATCTACTCGGTTACAAGACCTGGAGCGCTGGCGGGCGTCAAGTACTGCCTTATCCCGGATTTTTCAAGGTTTTCCATCATGACCTTTGTATCTGCCATGGGACAGATGTTTTATTCTCTTTCAATCGCCATGGGTATTCTTATCACTTTTGGATCCTATGTGAAAAAAGATGTGAGCATTGAGCAGTCCACAGAGCAGGTGGAAATTTTTGACACAGCGATCGCTGTTATTGCCAGTCTTATGATCATTCCTGCAGTGTTTGCTTTTTCTGGCGGAAACCCTGATACATTAAAGGCTGGGCCATCACTGATGTTCATCACAATGCCCAACATCTTTGCCAGCATGGGCTTTGGAAGAGTCATTGGAATACTGTTCTTTCTGCTGGTTTTATTTGCAGCGGTGACCAGTGCAATTGCGCTATTAGAGAGCGCTGTATCAACCTTTTATGATGAGTTTAAGTGGTCAAGAAATTTAGGAACCAGCATTATGGGACTTATCATGGTGGCTCTTGGCTCCCTTTCATCCCTGGGTTATGGCCCTCTTGGCGGTGTCACCATCTTTGGAATGCAGTTTTTAGATTTCTTTGACTTTTTGACCAACTCCATCATGATGCCTATAGCAGCTCTTTTCACCTGTATCCTGATCGTCAGATATACGAGGATCGAAATGGTGGAAGAGGAAGTTGAACTTGGCGGACATCCCTTCCGCAGAAAGAAAATGTTTGGCTTCATGATAAAGTATCTGTGTCCGCTGTTTGTACTGATAATCCTGGTAAGCTCAATAGCCAGCGTACTGGGGCTTATTCAGATCTGAGTTTAGCTGATCCATCCCCGCTTGATCACTCAAAAACGTCCGCTGGAAATAGTCTTGATTTACAGATAGTAACGTGTTACATTATATGTAGTAATAAAAACTACATGCAATGAATTTAAAAACTACTTGCGTTTACATATCTGGAGGAGAGACTATGAATACAAAAGAACTTAAGAAGTATTTTAAGGATCACCTGGTTCCTTCAAAACTCTATAAGATTGGTGGCTCACATAAAAACAGGATCTGTCTTGATAAGACAGAAAGCGGATGGGCAGTATATTTCCAGGATAAGAAAGAGAAAATTGGAGTTCTCAATTTCGTTGACGAGGCATCAGCCTGCAGCAGAATGAAGGATGAACTTCGCAAGCTCATGGAGCAGATGTATGGGGTAACTTGGATAGCTGCCAGATGACATAGGATCATTTGAATAATCGAAAAAAAGAGGTGTCATTTCTGGCACCTCTTTCATTATATCCTGATATTATCCTTTCGCCGCTTTACTTTATCATTCATGTGAAGCAAGATTTTCTACTTCAGCTTTTACCTTCTCCATGGTATCTGCAAGAGTCTGTGTTGATCCTGAAATATCTTTTGCAGAAGTAGCAAGATTTCTGATCTTGTCGTTAACCTGAGTAACGATCTCAAGAAGGTCTGAGGTCTCAACAGTGATGCCCTCCAGAGCGTTCTTGATGTTGTCGTTTGCAGCTCCACTGTTCTGAGCGGTGGTCTTGGAATCAGCAGCCAGATCATTGATCTCAGTTGCAACAACTGCGAAGCCTTTACCTGCATCGCCGGCTCTTGCTGCCTCGATGGCTGCATTAAGAGCAAGAAGGTTAGTCTGGTTAGCAATCTCAACGACCTTCTTGTTGTTTGCTTCAAGCTCATCCAGGTAGGATGTGATCTTGGTCATGGAGTCGTTGACCTTGTTGCAGAACTCATTTACATTGGACATCTCGTCGGAAATAACTGAGCTCTCTTCAGCGTTGTCGCTACTTCCGTTGCTGATCTCCTGTATAGTGGAGTTAAGGGATGCAAAGTGTTCATTTATTGTGTTGATAGCATCCAGGATGCTCTGTTTTTGTCTGTCGAGGGAAGCTCTTTCCTGTTCTACAAGCACCTGAGCATCTCTCTTTTCAATCTCTACAAGATCCTTAAGATAGTGAACGCAGTTTGAGGTGTGGTTAAAGCCGTTGTAGATGGCAGTAGCCATATCCCTACAGGTTGCGTATCCACAGCTTGAGCAGTTGATCTTGCGGGACTCTGCAGTGGTCTTGTGCATCTCGTTAAAGATCTGGTCAAGCTCTGACTCTGAAGGCTTTTTATATGCACACTGCTTGGACTTGTCAGTGTATTTTCTGAGGTAATCTTCAAGTCTTAAGTTAGCAAACTGCTTGTTAAGCGCTGCAAGTCTCTTTGCAGGAGTAAGAGGCCTTGACCATGGGCTCTTCTTGGTATCTTTCTTAACTCTCTCCTGGATCTCATGGAGATTGTAGAGAGGATCGTCACCGCTTGTGATCTTAGGATCTGTTCCGGTTCCAGAGATACAACCGCATCTGCAGTTTAATGCATCAATAAACAGGAATGGAGTCTTGCCACCCTTGATCCTGTCTGCATTCTTTTCAAGGAAGTGATACATGTGCTTTTCGCCCTCAATCTGTCTGATAAAGGCGTCGCTTCCAAGCAGCCAGTAAACATTGTCCTTAAGTCCTCCTGGCATTGGATAGATGGAACCAAGACCATACTCGATCTCATCTGTTACAGGACTTCCGGTGATATTATGTTCCTTCATGTATTTCATCATGTGATAGAAGGTAACATTGTAATTAACAAGACCCTTGTTGTTAGGATCGTCTATTTCCAGTTTCTTTGCGATACATGGGCTGATGAATGCCAGCTTATCCTTTATGCCCATCTCTTTTCTTGCGTAGATTGCAGAGCACATAAGAGGACTCTGTACAGGGAACAGCTTAGGAAGAAGCTGAGGCAGGTATCTTTCGATATAACCTACTACTGCAGGACATGGCTGTGATATACCTCCAAGGAAGTTGTGCTGTTGTATGTAGTTGATATATGCCCAGGTTGTGATATCAGCACCGAATGATACACTGATCATCCTGTTTACGCCCATTTTCTTGAGGCCGCCAAGAGCTGATTCGTATTCCCTTGGGTAGTCTGCAAGAAACGCAGGAGCAATGAGAATGGATATTTTCTCGCCCTTCTTAAGGTCTTCAAAGAATCTTTCTGTATCGTCGTTGTATTCTCGTGCGTCGTGTTCGCAGGCATCAAAGCATGCGCCACAGGCAATACACTTGGTGGGATCAACGTGGATCCGGGATACACCATTGGCATCAGGTTCTCCAGACACGCAGGCACCCATGCAGCTACAAGCGCTGATACATTTGTTACATCCAACACAGTTGTCGTTGGTAAATACTAATGATTGTAAATTTTCAGCCATTATAACAGTCTCCAATCTCCCATAGGAACATCATTTCGCACATATATATATCATAATACCGATTGAATATAAATGGGTGATGTTTAGCTTCTTTTTAATACAAATTTAAGGAATATATAATTTCAGGGTGTATCCTGATGGGGAGCGCGTGGCAGTTGTGCTGAACAAGACAGGGGAGGAGCTTCCTATAGAGCTTCGTGAAGGTGATGAATCTGTAAGACTTACACTTGCGCCTCACTCCATTCAGACAGTATTATATGAGTAAAAGAAAATGAACCCTTTGAAATAGCTCTTTTAATGGCGCTGTTTCCAAGGGTTCTGTTATGGATAATAGATATGGTAGACAACAAGGCATTTTACAAAAATCTCATAAGGATAGCACTTCCGATAGCGCTCCAGAGCCTTATGCTTGCGCTGGTTGCAGCCTGCGATGCGCTGATGCTTGGAAGAGTAGCCCAGATACAGATGACAGCAGTATCTTTGGCAACCCAGATCCAGTTTGTGCAGAATATGTTTCTTTCTTCAGCCACTGCTGCTGGAGCTATTTTGGGAGCCCAGTACTGGGGCAAGGGAGATAAGAAGGCGCTTGAGAACATCTTTAACATCATGCTGCTGTTTTGTGGCATTGTCTCTGTGCTTTTCTTTCTGGCCTGCGAGTTTAGTCCACAGGTTCTTATGGGGATATTTGCGGCTGACAAAGATCTTATAAGGATCGGCAGTGATTACCTTCGGATTGCCGGCTGGTCTTATCTTATAACGGGAGTGTCTCAGTGTTATCTTACCATCATGAAGGTCACTGAGAGAGTCAAGGCGGGAGCTGCCATAAGCTCCGCTGCAGTTGTTATCAATATCATCTTTAATGCAGTGTTCATTTTTGGAATGTTTGGTATTCCAAGGATGGAGGCAAGAGGCGCTGCAATTTCAACAACTATTGCAAGGATCTGCGAGCTGGCGTTATGTCTTTTCATATCGGCAAAGCCCGATTATATCAGACCAGCTCTCTTAAGGCTGTTTAAGATACCAAAAGAGCTGTTCTTAGATTTCATGAAACAGTGTCTGCCCCTCATGGGAGGGTGCCTGTGCTGGGGCGTAGGATTTACATCATACACTGCCATCATGGGACATATGGGAGTTGATGCTGCTGCAGCCAATTCAATCGCAGCTGTTGTGAGAGACCTTGTATGCTGCATGTGCAATGGTATCGGAAGCGCTGCAGGGATCATCGTTGGTAACGAGCTTGGAGCGGGAAGGCTTGAGCTTGGAAAAAAATATGGTCTAAAGCTAAAGAATATCTCCTTTGTAATTGGTTTTATCTCAACTGCCATTGTACTTGCTGTTACCCCCATTGTGGTGGGCGGCGTTATATTGACTGACCAGGCAAGAGAATACCTGATTTGGATGATGGTGATCATGTCATTTTACATGATCGGGAGATGCGTAAACACTGTAACTATCAACGGCGTTTTAGACGGCGGCGGAGATACTATTTTTGATCTGTACAGCCTTGTGGTGTGCATGTGGATGATAGCGATACCGCTGGCTTTGTGCGGAGCCTTTGTTTTCCACTGGTCGCCGCTTGCGGTATATGCCTGCACATGCCTTGATGAAGTTGGAAAAATCCCCTGGGTCATGCTAAGGGTAAAGAAATATAAGTGGGTTAGAGACCTCACCAGGTAATTGCTTGGCAAGATAAACGACTATGAGATATAATTATTTCATGGTCGTTATTTTGTTAATGCTGATCTGTGAAAGGATGCATGTATGCCAAAAAGGACTGAGTTTGAAGAGTGGTTATACAACGAGATAGAGAGCCAGAAGGGACTGTATGTTCCTGTAACAGCCAGTATTTTTGAAAGGCTTCTGATCACAAAACTTTCCTGTGACAAGATCCATCCAAATCCCGAGGATGAATTCTGCTTTCCTGAGATTGGACCGAGCTTTCGGATAATATCCAATTATGTAAATGAGTTCAGGGAGAACGTTCAAAACGGATATCCTGCAATTCAGGAGCCCCTGATGGTTGGTAAGGTTCATCCCAGCGGATACATGCTTATCAATGGTCATCACAGATGGGCAGCAGCCATGAAATCCGGATTTAAGACAGTTCCTGTCAAGATCATCAATATGACAACTCCTGCTGACATAAGGCGTATGATCGAAAACTCCAAGCACGACAAGCGAGTTACCATGGATCTTGATGAAGTTATACTTCGAGACGCAAATGATCCATACATAGAGAAGGTTCCAGGGCTTCGCGGAGGTAAGAGCAACCAGAGAATGAGACTTGGCATTCCGGCTCTCCTTCGATTCTTTAACACCCATGGCTATGACATCTGGATCTATTCAGCAAACTATTACTCCATTGATGACTTACAGCGCTACTTCCGCAGATACTCTGTTCACGTAGATGGCATCATCACTGGAACTTCCAAGAAAAAAGTTTCTGAATCAGAGGCTGAAAAGAACATGGCAGCGCTCTTTGCCAACAAGTATGGCCAGACAGTCCACATCGACAACGACATGGTGCTGGTGACCCACAGCGGATCCGGAGATTTCGATGAGATGGCGATCGAGGCCACGGGGTCAGACTGGTCAAAAGAGATAATCGAAAAAAGTAAGAGCTTTATTGAAGCTAAAGAATGATACTTCCGGTAGACACTGGGACAAGACATGGGGACGGTTCTTTTGTCTCATTGCGCGCAATGAGACAAAAGAACCGTCCCCATGTCTTGT